>NZ_JPMX01000030.1 GCF_000761485.1 Modestobacter caceresii | reverse complement strand
ACCGCGAACGTCCGCCGCCGGGCGGCCTGCGCCAGCACCTCACCGGTGGCGGCGTCGGGACGGAGCTCCGTGCTCGGGACGGTGCTCATCGTGGTGCCGGGTCTCCTCAGGTGGCGCGGACGGTCTGTCCGATGGTACGGCGGCGGCCCCGGGCGGGCCGGTCAGTGCGAGGTCGCGGGGGCCACCTCGGCGGCCAGCCCGGTCGGCCGGCGGAGCACCGCCCATGCGGCCACCCCGAGCACCCCGGTGAGCGCCGCCCCCAGGGCCGGGACGGCGAACGCCCCCTCCGCACCCCACCGGTCCACCGCCGTGCCGGCCAGTGCCGATCCGGCGGTGACCCCGACGGTGAGGCCGGTCGACGTCCAGGTCAGGCTCTCGGTCAGCGACGCGCGCGGCACCCGGGACTCCACCAGCGACATCCCGGCGACCAGCACCGGCGCGATCGTCAGGCCGGCCAGGAACGCCAGCGCGATCAGCATCGTCAGGGAGCTGACCAGGTACAGCGTCTGGGCGGCCACGGCGAACAGCAGCGCGCAGCCGAGGAACCGGGTCACCAGCGTGCCGGGCAACCGGACCACGCCGTAGACCAGGCCGGCGACCAGGCTGCCCGCGGCGTAGGCCGACAGCGCCAGCCCGGCGACGGCCGGCCGGCCCTCCGCGTCGGCGAAGCCCACCACGACGACGTCCATCGCCCCGAACACCGCGCCCATGGCCAGGTAGGTGACCGCGACGGCGATCAGCCCCGCGGTGAGCACCCGGATCCGCACGTGCGGCTGCCCGGCCACCCGGGGGGTGACCGGCGGCGCGGTCGCCTCCAGCCGGGACATGACCAGGCCGCCGATGACCCCGACCAGCAGCCCGGTCAGGAAGCCGGCGGGCGGGGAGACCAGCGCGGCCAGGAAGGTGACCAGCGGCGGTGCGGTGACGAAGACGACCTCGTCGGCGACCGACTCGAAGGCGAAGGCCGTCTGCCGCTGGGCCGGGTCGTCCAGCGCGTGCGCCCAGCGGCTGCGGACCACCGAGCCGATGCTGGTGCCGCTCGCCCCGGCCAGCACGGCCAGCGCGAACCACGTCCAGACCGGGGCGCCGGACACCACCACCCCGACGAACGACAGCCCCAGCAGGAGGTAGGCCAGCGCCGTCCAGCGCAGCACCTGGCTCTGGCCGTACCGGTCCATCACCCGGGCCCACTGCGGGCTGGCGACGGCGAAGGCGAGCGACAGGGTGCCGGCGATGGCCCCGGCGAGGGCGTAGCTGCCCGACTCCGCCTGGACGAGCAGCACCGAGCCGAGGCCCACGGTGGCCATCGGCACCCGGGCGAACCAGCCGGCGAGGGAGAAGGCCCGGGCCCCGGGGACGGTGAAGAGCCGGGCGTAGGGGGTGAAGACGGCGTGGGGTGACACGGCTGCTCGCGCTTCCTGGCCACAGGCGAGTGCGGGGGTGCCCGCCGGACCCTCGGGTGGCCCCGCGAACGTAGCAGCCGCCGTCCGGTCGAGACGGCGTCCGCCACGACCGCGCCCAGCTGCCCTTCCGGCACTACATTCGGGCCGTGACGACTCCCAGCCCCCTCCCCGACCCGCGGGTGCCCCCGCAGGTGACCCCGGGCAGCGGCGGGCTCGTCGACCGGCACGGGCGCACCGCCACCGACCTGCGGGTCTCGCTGACCGACCGGTGCAACCTGCGCTGCACCTACTGCATGCCCCCCGAGGGGCTCCAGTGGCTGCCCAAGGTCGAGCAGCTGACCGACGACGAGGTCGTCCGGCTGGTCCGGATCGGCGTGGAGCACCTCGGCATCCAGGAGGTCCGGTTCACCGGCGGTGAGCCGCTGCTGCGGCCCGGGCTGCCCGGCATCGTCGCGGCGACCACGGCGCTGCGCCCCCGCCCGGAGGTCAGCCTGACCACGAACGCCATCGGGCTGTCCCGGATGGCACCGGCGCTCGCGGCCGCCGGCCTCGACCGGATCAACGTCAGCCTGGACACCCTGGACCGGGAGCGGTTCAAGCAGATCACCCACCGCGACCGGCTGCCGGACGTGCTGGCCGGCATGCAGGCGGCCCGGGACGCCGGCCTGACGCCGGTCAAGGTCAACGCCGTCCTGATGCGCGGGATCAACGAGGACGACGCCGTCCCGCTGCTGGAGTACTGCCTGGAGCACGGCTACGAGCTGCGCTTCATCGAGCAGATGCCGCTGGACGCCCACCACGCCTGGACGCGCGGGGAGATGGTGACCGCCGAGGACATCCTGGCCCGGCTCACCGCCACGCACGCGCTGACGCCGGACGTCGAGGAGCGGGGCGCCGCCCCGGCCGAGCGCTGGCTGGTCGACGACACCGGGCTGACCGTCGGCGTCATCGCCTCGGTGACCCGGTCGTTCTGCGGCGCCTGCGACCGGACCCGGCTCACCGCCGACGGGCAGATCCGCAACTGCCTGTTCGCCCGCGAGGAGTCCGACCTGCGCAGCGCCCTGCGCGGCGGGGCCGACGACGCGGAGATCGCCGACCGCTGGCGGATCGCGACGCTGTCCAAGCTGCCCGGACACGGCATCGACGACCCGAGCTTCCTGCAGCCCGCCCGCCCGATGTCCGCGATCGGGGGCTGATCGTGCCGGTCACCGTGCGGTACTTCGCCGGCGCTCGCGCCGCGGTCGGCGTGGACACCGAGACCCGGGAGGCCGGCACCCTGGCCGAGCTCGTCGGCCAGCTCGCCGACGCCCACGGCGAACGGCTGGAACGGGTGCTGCCCGCCTGCTCCTTCCTGATCGACGGAACCTCCACCCGGGATCGCGCGTTGGTGCTGGCGCCCGGCTCGGTGGTGGACGTCCTGCCCCCGTTCGCCGGCGGATGAGGAGGCTCCGATGAGCGTGTTCGACAAGGCCAAGGCGAAGGCCGAGGAGCTGTTCGGCCGCGCCGAACAGGTCTACGGCGAGTCGCACGGCGATGCCGCGGCCACCATCGACGGCGAGGCCCGCCAGCTGGAGGCCGAGGCCGAGGAGGAGCGTGCCGAGCGCGAGCGCCGTGGCCGGGACGACGACGGACTGGCCGGCGCCGGCGCGCACTGACGCGACCGGCCGGCCAGCCGGTCGCTATCCGCGCAGGCGGATGGCGACCAGGGCGACGTCGTCCTCGGGCTGGCCGTGCACGAGCCGGTCGAGCAGCTCGTCGCAGAGCTCGTCCAGTGATCTGTCGGCCAGCTCCGCCGCGGCCGTCCGCAGCCGGGCCATGCCCTGGTCCAGGTCGCCGCCGCGGCTCTCGATGAGCCCGTCGGTGAACAGCAGCACCGTCGTCCCGCCGTCCAGCGTCACCACCGACTCCCCGCGGGAGGTCTCGGCGTCGACGCCGAGCAGCAGCTCGCCCCGCCAGTCGGCCAGCGCGGCCAGGGTGCCGTCGGGGTTGATCACCAGCGGCGGCAGGTGCCCGGCGTTGCTCCAGCGCATCCGGGTGACCCCGCGAGTCAGCTCGTCGGGGGTCTGCTCGAACCGCGCCACCGCCGCGGTGGCGTAGGTGCCGACGTCCAGCTGGGCCATCGACGCGTCCAGGCCGCGCAGCACCTCACCCGGCCCCGCGTCGCTGTAGGTCGCGATGCCGCGCAGCAGCGAACGCAGCTGGCCCATCGCCGCGGCCGCCGCGGTGTCGTGGCCGACGACGTCGCCGATGACCAGCATCGTCGCCCCGCACGGCTGCAGGAAGGCGTCGTACCAGTCGCCGCCCACCCGGGCCGCCTCGGCGGCCGGGGTGTAGCGGACGACGACCTCGGCCTGGTCGTGGGTGAAGGCCCCGGTGAGCAGGCTGCGCTGCAGTTCCTCGGCCAGCTGCCGCTGCTGGGAGAACAGCCGCACGTTGTCCAGCGCCAGGCCCGCCCGGTCGGCCACCTCCTGGGCGGTGGCCAGGTCGGCCTCCTCCATGACGCGGTCGCCGTCGAAGTACAGCGTCAGCGCACCGAGCGTCCGCCCCCGCCCGCGCAGCGGGAGCGTCACCCCGGAGTGCGGCCCGAGCAGCCCCAGCAGGTCCCGGGCCTCACCCTCGGGCATCAGCGCAGCCACGTCACCGGCGGCGGCGACGACGGTCTCGCCGAGCAGCGCCCGCACCACGGGGGAGGTGACCGGCATCGAGGTCAGCCGCACGGCGGCGTAGCGCTCCACCAGGGCACGGCGGGACGGGTCGACGTGCCACCAGCCGACGTCCCGGGGGCGGCCGTCGTCGTCCAGCACGGTCAGCACGCACCAGTCGCCCAGCACCGGGACGATCAGCCGTGGGATGCGGGCGGCCGCGGAGTCGACGTCCAGGGTGCCGGCCAGCTCGGCGCTGACCCGGGCCATCATCGCCAGCCGCTCCCGGCCGGTGCGGCGGTCGGTGACGTCGGAGAAGTAGCAGAGCAGACCACCCTCGGCCGGGATCGCCTGCACCTCGAACCAGCGGTTCAGCGGCGCCGGGTAGAAGCCCTCCACGCTGACCGGCTCGCCGGTGGCGACCGCGCGCCGGTAGGCCCGGCCGAACTCGTTGTCCAGGTTGGCCGGGAAGACCTCCCAGAAGTCCCGGCCGATCAGCTCTTCGCGGGAGAGGCCGAGGATCGCCACCCCGGCCTGGTTCACGTAGGTGATCCGCCAGTCGGCGTCCATGGACAGGAAGCCGGAGGGCATCGCCTCGACGACACGTTCACCAGCCCGCCAGGGCATGTGGGACCTCCCGGTCATTCCGCCACCCGCGGCACACCGGAGGAGCACTCGCCCCGTGCTTGGAGTCGAGTCGGTCAGTTATGCCATGCCGGTGGCCGGCGGGCAAGGAGCGACGTCACAGCCGACCCACCCGTCACGGGCAGGCGACCCACTCTTCCTCGCCGTCGGAGAAGACCTGCCGCTTCCAGATCGGCAGCCGCGCCTTCACCTCGTCGACGAGCTCCGCGCAGGCGGTGAACGCCTGGCCGCGGTGTGCGGCGCTGACCGCGCAGGCCAGCGCGACGTCGCCGATGCCCAGCAGGCCGATCCGGTGGGAGACGGCGACCGCCTGCACCTCCGGCCGGGCGGCGAACTCGGCGGCGATCTCGGCGATCAGCTCCGGCGCGGTCGGGTGCCCGGTGTACTCCAGCTCGGTGACCGAGCGGCCACCGTCGTGGTCGCGGACCACTCCGGCGAAGGAGACCACCGCACCGGCCGCCTTGTCAGCAACGGCCGCCTCGTGCTCGGCGACCGACAGTGGCTCCTCGGTCACCCGGGCCAGGATCGTCTCCACGGCCGCGAAGGTACTCGTCGGCCGGGCCCGGGCGGGCGGTCACGCCGTCGGCGGGACGTCCAGGTCGGTGGGGTCGGCCAGCCCGGTGCAGTCGACCTCGGTGACGTCGTGGGCGGCCAGGTAGGCGCGGGCGCCCTCGTCGCCGGACGCCGTCCCGGCCACCCCCGCCCAGTGCTCGCGGCCGAGCAGCACCGGGTGGCCGCGGACGCCGTCGTAGCTGGCGACGGCCAGGGCGTCGGGGGCCGCGAGCTCGGCCAGCCGGGCCAGCGCCGCCGGCGTCATCCCCGGCATGTCGACCAACTGCACCAGCACGGCGTCGACCCGACCGGGCCAGCCGCGCAACCCGTCGAGCCCGGTGCGCAGGCTCGAGGCCATCCCGGTCTCCCAGTCGCGGTTGGCCAGCACGGTCGCACCGGTCAGGTCGGCGGTGCGCCAGACGTCGACCGCCTGCGCGCCGAGGACGACGAGCACCGGGTCGCAGACCGCGGCCGCCGTCCGCACCGCCCGTTCGACCAGCAGGGTGCCCTCGTACTCGACCAGGGCCTTCGGCATGCCGTACCGGCGGCCACCACCGGCGGCGAGCACGAGCCCGGCAACGGGCGCATCCGACGTCACTCCCCCACTCTCTCAGCGCGGGTAGACGGTGAGCTCGCTGGCCTTGACCGACGCCCACACCTCGGCGCCGGGGGCCAGCCCCAGCTCGGCGAAGGACGTCGCCGTGACGTCGGCGGTCAGCGGCACCTCCCCGGCCAGGTCGCAGCGCACGACCGAGCCGTGCGGGGTGGCCGCCGCCAGCCGCAGCGGCCAGACGTTGCGTGGACTGCCGACCGGCCGCTGCAGGTAGAGCGCCACCGACTCGGGCCGGACGGCGACGAACACCGGCCCGCCGACGTCCTCGGCGACCGCGACCGTCCCTCCGCCGTCCAGCGCGACCTGGGTCCCGGCGCCCTGCCCGGCCAGCAGCACGAGCCCGACCAGCCGGGCCACGTAGTCGGTGCGCGGCCGGCGGGCGACCTCGGCCGGGGTGCCGGCCTGCACGACCCGTCCCTCCTCGATGACGACGACCCGGTCGGCCAGCGCCATCGCGTCGACCGGGTCGTGGGTGACCAGCACCGCGCTGCCGGGGTAGTCGCCGAGGTGCCGGTGCAGCTCGGCGCGCACGGTGAGCCGGGTGCGGGCGTCGAGCGCGGACAGCGGCTCGTCGAGCAGCAGCAGCTGCGGCCGGCCGACCAGGGCCCGGGCGAGCGCGGCGCGCTGCGCCTGCCCACCCGAGAGCTGTCCGGGACGCCGGTCGCCGAGCCCGGCCAGCCCGACCCGTGCCAGCCAGTCCTCCGCCGCGGCCCGGGCCGCCGGCCGGGAGGTGCCGCGGGTGCGGGGCCCGAAGGCCACGTTCTCGGTGACCGAGAGGTGCGGGAACAGCAGGTGGTCCTGGAACACCATGCCCAGCGACCGCTCGTGTGCGGGCAGGTGCGCGTCGGGGGAGTTCCAGACCTCGTCGTCGACCTCCACGCGGCCGCCGTCCGGGCGCAGCAGGCCGGCCAGCACCCGCAAGACGGTGGACTTGCCGGCGCCGTTCGGCCCGAGGACGGTGAGCACCTCGCCGTCGGCCACGGCCAGCTCCACATCCAGCGCCAGCGTCCCGCGCCGGACGACGACGTGCGCGACCAGGCTCACGTGACCGCCCCCCGCCCCAGCCAGCGGTCGCGCAGCAGCAGCAGGGTGGCCAGGGAGACACCGAGCAGCACCAGGCTCAGCACGATCGCCGCCTCCGGGTCGCGCTGCAGGGTCAGGTAGACCGCCAGCGGCATGGTCTGCGTCGTCCCCGGGAAGTTGCCGGCGAAGGTGATCGTGGCGCCGAACTCCCCCAGGGCGCGCGCCCAGCACAGCACCGCGCCGGCGGCGATCCCGGGTGCGACCAGGGGCAGGGTGACCCGGCGGAACGTCGTCCACCGGTCGGCGCCGAGGGTGGCGGCGGCGTCCTCGAAGCGGGCGTCGGCGGCGCGCAGGGCGCCCTCCACGCTGATCACCAGGAACGGCATCGCCACGAACGTCTCGGCGACGACCACCGCGGCGGTGGTGAACGGCAGCGAGAGACCGGTGGCCTCGAACAACCAGCGACCGATGATCCCCTGCCGGCCCAGCACCAGGAACAGCGCGACCCCGCCGACGACCGGCGGCAGCACCAGCGGCACGGTCACCAGCGCGCGCAGCACCGACCGGCCACGCAGCTGCGACCGGGCCAGCACCCAGGCCAGTGGGACGCCGAGCAGCAGCGAGACGACGGTGGCCAGGGTGGCCGAGACGAGCGACAGCCGCAGCGCCTCACCGACGCCCGGCCGGGCCAGCTGCGGGCCGAGGTCGGACCAGGGCGCGCGCACCAGCAGCCCGAGCAGCGGCAGCACCAGGAACGCCACCCCGAGCAGCGCCGGCACCAGCAGCGGCGCCGGCACCCCACCGCCCCGCCCTCGCCCCCCTCTCCGCCACCAAGATGGCCATCTCGGTGGCGCTGGGTGGGTCACGGGAGGCGGAAGCCGGCGTCGGCGAGGGCCTGGCGGCCGGTGTCCGAGCGCACCAGGTCGACGAAGAGCTCTGCCGCCGCCGGGTTGCGAGCCGCCGCCAGCACCGCCAGCGGGTAGCGGTTCACCACGTCGGCGGCCTCCGGGACCTCGATCGCCTCCACCGCAGAGCCGGCCGCCGCGACGTCGGTCGCGTAGACCAGCGCGGCGTCGACCTCGCCGAGCTGCACCTTGGTCAGCGCCGCCCGCACGTCCTGCTCCAGGGTGTCCGGCGCGGGGGTCAGGCCGGCGGCGTCGAACACCCGCGCGGCCGCCGCCCCGCACGGCACCTCGGCGGCGCACAGGGCGATGCTCTTCCCCGGGTCGGCGAGGTCGGCCAGCCCGCGCACGTCGGCCGGGTTGCCCGCCGGGACGGCGATGAGCAGCGTGTTCTCCGCGAAGACGGCGGGGTCGCCGGCGACCAGGTCGGCGACGGCGTCCAGCTGCTCCTCGTCGGCGGAGGCGAGGACGTCGGCCGGCGCCCCCTGCACCACCTGCGTCGCCAGCGCGGAGCTGCCGGCGAAGTTGAACTGCACGTCCAGTCCCGGGTGCTCGGCCGTGAGCTGGTCGCCCAGGTCGGTGAAGACGTCGGTCAGCGAGGCCGCCGCGAAGACGGTGAGCGTGCCGGAGACCTCGCCGTCCGTCTCGGTCGCCCGCCCGCCGTCGTCGACCCCGCAACCAGCCAAGGCCAGCAGCAGGGCGCCGGCGACCAGCTGCCTCACGGCACGAGGCCTCTGGCGATGCGCGCTCGCTCCGCTCCTCGCTCGCTGGCGCTCGCTGCGATGCTCACTCACGGCACGTCCACGCTGACCTGGGTGGCCTTGACCGTGGCCACCGCCCGGACGCCGGGCTCCAGCCCCAGCTCGTCGGCGGCCTCGCGGGACATCAACGAGACCAGCCGGAACGGCCCGGCCTGGATCTCCACCTGCGCCATCACGGTGTCCCGCACCACCCGGGTGACGATCCCGGCGAGCCGGTTGCGGGCCGAGGACGAGCGGGTGGTGCCGGGCGGGGGCGTCTCGTGCAGCTCGGTGGCGACCCGGGCCAGCTCCGCGCCGTCGACCTGCGCCGGGCCCCCGTCGCGGGTGGCGGACAGCCGATCGCCGTCGATCCAGCGGCGAACCGTGTCGTCACTGACGCCGAGCAGCGCAGCTGCCTCGGCGATCCGGTAGGAGGTGGACACGCCGGCACCCTAGTTCCGCAGCTGCGGACGGACAACCCGCCGATGACCCGCAGTCGCGGACCAAGAGGTGATCAGGCGGCGACCCGGTGAACCAGCCGCTCGCCGCCCGTGGCCGCCGGCCGCACCGCCGCAGGCGTGGGGCGCCGCGTGGTCAGCGCCCAGGCGGTGACCCGGACCATCGCCTCCCGGATGATCCGCGAGCTCATCTTGCTCTCGCCGAACTCCCGGTTGACGAAGAGGATCGGCACCTCCACCAGCCGCAGGCCCCGTGCCCACACCTGCCGGGTCATGTCGATCTGGAAGCAGTAGCCCTCGCTCTGGACGGCGTCGAGCTCCAGCCGCTCCAGCGTGTGCCGGCGGAAGGCCCGGAAACCCCCGGTGGCATCACCCACCGGCAGTCTCAGCGCAGCCCGCACGTACCGGTTGGCGGTGCGGCTGAGCAGTTCCCGACTGCGCGGCCAGTCGGCGACGGCACCGCCCGGCACCCAGCGCGAGCCCAGCACGGCGTCGGCTCCGGCCAGGGCGGCCAGCAGCCGGGGCAGGTCCTCGGGGCGGTGCGACCCGTCGGCGTCCATCTGCGCCACCACGTCGAAGCCCTCGGCCAGCGCCCAGCGGAAGCCGGCGATGTAGGCCGGCCCCAGCCCCTCCTTGCCCGGGCGGTGAAGCACGTGCACCCGCGGGTCGTCGGCGGCCAGCCGGTCGGCCAGCTCGCCCGTGCCGTCGGGGCTGTTGTCGTCGATCACCAGCACGAGGGCATCCGGGACGGCGCGCAGCACCCCGGCGAGCGTGCGCGGCAGGCTCTCCCGCTCCTGGTAGGTGGGGATGCAGACGCACGTGGACCGAGGATTCACCGTCCCGCCATTACCGGCCCCGACCTCTCGGACACCCCGTTCTTCAACATTGTTTGGCGACACTCGCCGTTACCGGATCGTTGTGCGATTCACTTGCCGAGAGACAATTCATCTCTGTGACCTGATCGTTATGCCCGCTTGGTGTGTGAGGGCGGGGATATGCGGTCATGCCTTTCCGTGACCGTTCACCCGAACTCAGGAGCACCCCATGAACAAGCTCGTCCGCGGCGTCTCTGCCGCCACCTTCTCCAGCCTCATGATCTTCGGTGTCGCCGCCTGCGGTGACGAGGCCGGCGAGGTCGAGGTCACCGAGACCGAGGAGATCACCGAGACCGAGGAGCTCGAGACCGAGGTCACCGAGACCCTCGAGCCGACCGAGACCGAGACCGAGGTCGAGGAAGAGGTCGTCGAGACCGAGACCGAGGTCGACACCGAGACCGAGACCGAGTTCAGCACCGAGACCGAGGGCTGAGTCCCCGGGTGACCGCTGGGGCACGCGACCAGTGAGCGCAACCGCATCCACGGTCGCGCAGCGAGAGACGGGCGGCGCCTCCGGGCGCCGCCCGTCGTCGGTTCGGCGTCTGTCACCGGGGGTCGTGCAGTGGGGCGTGCCACTGGCGCTGCTGGGCCTCGCCGCCGCCATCCGGCTGTGGGACCTCGGCGACCCGGACCGCCTCTACTTCGACGAGAAGTACTACGCCGTCGACGCCTCCGACTACCTGGCCCGAGGTGTCGAGGAGGGTCGCCCGGCGCACCCGCCCATGGGCAAGTGGGTGATCGCCGCCGGGCTGGAGCTGTTCGGTTCCACCCCGTTCGGCTGGCGGGTCGGCGTGGCCGTCGCCGGCTCGATCACCGTGCTGCTGACCTACCTGAGCGGGCTCCGCCTGTTCCGCCGCACCGCGCCGGCCGCACTGGCCGCCGTGCTCGTCGCCCTGGACGGCCTCGCGGTGACGGCCAGCCGGATCGCGATGCTCGACGCGGTCCTCGCCCTGTTCGTCGTCGCCGCGTTCTCGCTCGTGCTGCTCGACCGGGACGCCCGCCTCCGCACCCGCGAGGCCGGGGAGGGGCTGCGCCGGTCCCTCGTCGGCTCCCGCTACCGCTGGCTGGCCGGGGTCACCCTGGGGTTCGCGGTGGCCACCAAGTGGTCCGGCCTGCTCGCCGTCGGCCTGGCCGGGTTGCTGGTGCTGGGCACCGAGCTCAGCGGCCGGGGTGAGCCGTTCCGCCAGGCCACCCGCCGCGCCGTGGCGGTCACCGGCGGCGCCGTGCTGAGCCTGCTGATGGTCCCCGCGGTCGTCTACCTGGCCACCTTCACGGGCTGGTTCGCCAACTACTCGGAGAGCTACGCCGCACAGCAGGCCTGCGAGGCCGGGGACTGCGGCACCTCGGTGGGCGACCGGCTGGGGACCTGGGCGCAGAGCCAGGTCGACCTGGTCGACTACCACGTGGGCCTGGAGGCGAGCCATCCCTATCGCTCGAGCCCGCTCGGCTGGCCCTGGCTGGAGCGGCCGGTGCTGGTCTACGCCGAGAGCTGCACCACCGCACAGCAGGAGGCCGGGGAGTGCGAGGTGCCGCCGGACACCCGGGCGCGCATCGTCATGCTCGGCAACCCCGGCCTGTGGTGGCCGGCCCTGCTGGCCTACCCGGTGCTGCTCTGGCGGGCGGTCGCCCGCCGGGACGGCGTCGCGGCCACCATCCTGGTCCCGCTGGCACTGCTGTGGGTTCCCTGGCTGGCCGCGAACAAGCCCGGCTACTTCTTCTACATGGTGCCGGTGGTGCCGTTCATCGCCCTGGGCCTGGCCCGCGCGGTGCAGGCGACCCGCCGGCCGCGGCTGCTCGGTGCGGTGGCGCTCGCCCTGTCCGCGGCCGGGTTCGCCTTCTTCGCCCCGGTCTGGCTGGGGCTCCCGCTGGAGTCCGACGCGCTGGACCTGCGGTTCTGGCTGGACTCCTGGAACTGACGGCACCGCCACGGACGGCGCCGTGCGGCCTGCGGGTCGTTTGTCGATCTCGGGGGTCGGGAAGTCGCGCTCGGTGACCCAGACCGCCCAGCGCTCCGCCCCCGCCACGACCGCCGCCGGGGGGTCGGCCTCGGTACGCACCCGGCGGATCCGGGAGACCGCCCGGGAGGTGCTCGGGTTCGACGAGTTCCGCCCCGGCCAGGAGGACGCCATGAAGGCGGTCGCGGCCGGCCGCGACACCCTCGCCGTGCTGCCCTCCGGGGCGGGCAAGTCCGCCGTCTACACCGTCACGGGGTTGCTGCTGGACGGCCCGGTCGTCATCGTCTCCCCGCTCATCGCCCTGCAGCGCGACCAGGTCCAGCGCCTGGCGGAGCTGGGTGAGGAGCGGGTCGGCCGGGCGGCGGTGCTCAACTCGGGGCTGTCCGCGCAGGAGCACCGGGACGTGCTGGACGGCGTGGGTGACGGAACGGTCCGCTACTGCTTCCTCGCGCCCGAGCAGCTGGCCAAGCCGGAGGTGGTCCAGGCGCTGCGGGCGGCGTCGCCGGCGCTGTTCGTCGTCGACGAGGCGCACTGCGTCTCCGCCTGGGGGCACGACTTCCGCCCCGACTACCTGCGCTTGGGCGGGGTCGTCCAGCAGCTGGGCCACCCGACGGTGCTGGCGCTGACCGCGACCGCCGCGCCCCCGGTCCGGGCCGAGATCGTGGCACGGCTGGAGATGACCGACCCGGAGGTCGTCGTGGCCGGGTTCGACCGTCCGGAGATCCGGCTGGAGGTCGAGCAGCACGCCGATGCGCACGCCAAGCACACCGCCGTCCTGGACCGGGTCACCGCGCTGACCGAGCGGGGCAGCGGGATCCTCTACAGCGCCACCCGCCGCAGCACCGAGGAGCTCGCCGAGGCGCTCGCCGACCGTGGGCTGCGCTCCCGGGCGTACCACGCCGGGCTGCGGAAGAGCGACCGTGCGGAGGTGCAGCGGCAGTTCATGGCCGACGAGCTCGACGTCGTCGTCGCCACCACCGCCTTCGGCATGGGCATCGACAAGCCGGAGACCCGGTTCGTCGTGCACGCCGAACCGGCCGACTCGGTCGACAGCTACTACCAGGAGATCGGCCGGGCCGGCCGCGACGGCGAGCCGGCGGTGGCGGTGCTCATGTACCGCCAGGAGGACCTCGGGCTGCGCAGGTTCTTCGCGGCCGGCGCCCCGGCCGAGGAGGAGCTGCAGCAGGTCGCCGGGCTGGTGCAGGCCGGGGCGGCTGCCGGGATGGACGGCGTGGACGTCCGCGACCTGCGCGAGGAGACCGGCCGCCCCGCGACCCCGCTGGTCCGCGACCTCAACCTGCTGGAACAGGCGGGCGCCATCGTCCTGGACGAGGAGGGGACGGCGTCACCGGCCCCCGACGCACCGCGTCCCGGCCAGGCCGCCGCTGCCGCGCGAGAGCTCGCCGAGCACCAGGTCAGAGTCGACGAGAGCCGGATCGAGATGATGCGCGGCTACGCCGAGACCACCGGTTGCCGGCGGCAGTTCCTGCTCGGCTACTTCGGCGAGCAGCTGGTCCACCCGTGCGGGAACTGCGACAACTGCAGCGCCGGGCTCTCCCAGGAGCACGCCTCCGACGCGGACCACCCGTTCCCGGTCGACGTGCCCGTCGAGCACACCGAGTGGGGCCCCGGCGTCGTCATGCGGCACGAGGACGACCGCATCGTCGTCCTGTTCGAGGAGGTCGGCTACAAGACCCTCGCCCTGCAGGCGGTGGTCGACCACGGCCTGCTGCACCAGCGCGCCAGCGGCTGACCGGCCCGGGCTCGGACGAGGCCGCAACCGCGCTGCTCGGCGAGGACGCACGGGTGGGTGATCCGTGCCGCTCACCGTGCGGCGCCCGACCTCCGGCGTGATCATGAACGGGGACCGGGCCGCTGGAGCCCGGCCGGGAGGAGTGCACGTGAAGGTCCTGGGCATCAACGCGATCTACCACGACCCGTCGGCGGCGCTGGTCGTCGACGGGGAGGTCGTCGCCGCAGCGGAGGAGGAGCGGTTCAGCCGGCGCAAGCACGGCAAGCGCCCGCTGCCCTGGAGCGCCTGGGAACTGCCCGAGCTGTCCGCGGCCTGGTGCCTGCGGGAGGCCGGCATCCGTCCCGAGGAGCTGGACGCGGTCGCCTACTCCTTCGACCCGGCGCTGATGGGCACCCCGGAGGAGTCGGGGTTGTTCGACGACGGCGACGTCATGCGCAAGAAGTACGCCGAGATGGCCCCGGACTTCCTGGCCCACGCCCTGCCCGGCCTCGACCCGGCGAAGGTCCGCTTCGTCAAGCACCACGTCGCGCACGCGGCGTCGGCCGGGCTGGCCGCCCCGCAGCGGGACAACGCGGTGCTGGTGCTCGACGGTCGTGGTGAGGCGCACAGCCACTTGGCCGGCCGCTACGTCGACGGGCAGCTGGAGGTGCTCGCCGGCCAGGCGCTCCCGCACTCCCTGGGCCTGATGTACGAGGACCTCACCGACCACCTGGGCTTCCTGCGCAGCTCCGACGAGTTCAAGGTCATGGCAATGGCCAGCTACGGCAAGCCGCGCTTCGTCGGCGAACTGGCCGAGCTGATCCGGGCCACCGACGACGGCGGGTTCCGCACCGAGGCGATCGACTACACCGAGTTCGCCCCCCGCCTGGGCAAGGGCGACCAGTGGACCTCCGACCACGCCGACCTGGCCGCCAGCGTCCAGCGGCGGCTGGAGGAGGTGCTGATCGACCTGGCCCGCTGGGTGCACGAGCAGACCGGGGAGAAGACCCTCACCCTGGCCGGCGGCACCGCACTCAACTGCGTGGCCAACACCCGGATCCTGGCCGAGAGCCCGTTCGAGCAGGTCTGGGTGCAGCCGGCCGCCGGGGACTCCGGGACGGCGCTGGGTGCCGCCCTGCACGTGGCCCGCGAACTCGGCGAGGACACCCAGCCGATGCCCGGCGCCGCACTCGGCCGGGGCTGGTCCGACGACGAGATCGAGCAGGTGCTCATCACCGCGGCCATCGACTACGAGCGCCCGGACGACGTGGCCGAGGCCGTGGCCGAGGTGCTGGCCGACAACGGCATCGTCGCCTGGTTCCAGGGTCGCAGCGAGTACGGCCCGCGCGCGCTGGGGCACCGCTCGCTCATCGCCCACCCCGGCTTCGAGGCCAACTTGGAGCGAATGAACGACGTCAAGGGACGGGAGCAGTTCCGCCCGGTGGCCCCGATGGTGCTGCTGGAGAAGGCGCCGGAGATCTTCAGCCGCGGGCCGATCCCCTCGCCGTACATGCTCTTCGTGCACGACGTGGCCCCCGAGTGGCGCGAGCGCATCCCCACGGTCACCCACGTCGACGGGACGGCCCGGATCCAGACCATCGACCCGGAGACGTCCCCGCTGGTGCACCGGATGATCTCGGCGTTCGAGCGGCGCACCGGGCTTCCGGTCGTGGTCAACACCAGCCTGAACACCGCCGGCCGGCCGATGGTGGACGACCCGCGGGACGCGCTGGAGTGCTTCGGCTCGGCGCCGGTCGACCTGCTGGCGATCGGCCCGTTCGTCGTCCGGCGACCGAAGGCGACACCCCGCCCGGCCTGAGGTGACGTTTCGGCAACGGCCGTCACCCCTTCGGGTGGCGGCCGTTTTCGTGTGGACTCCCTGGGAACTCCCTGTGCAGGCCCGCTGGGCACCTGGCGGGCGCACACGAAACGGAGGCCCCCATGTCCAACGCAGACCTGCCCGGCGCCGCCAACCGAGGCATGACCTGGCCGCAGATGCTCGCCATGGCGATCGGTGTCGTCTACACCCTCGTCGGCATCGTCGGCTTCTTCATCACCGGCTTCGACGACTTCGCCGAACACACAGACGAGACCATCCTCGGGTTCGGCATCAACCCGCTGCACAACATCGTGCACCTCGTGATCGGCCTGGCCGGCATCGCGCTGGCCCGGAAGCTGAGCACCGCCCGCACCTACGGCTGGCTGCTGGTCGTCGGCTACGGGGCGGCCTTCGTCTACGGCCTGTTCGCCGCAGGCGAGGACGACTCGCTGAACTTCCTGAGCATCAACTGGGCCGACAACTGGCTGCACCTGGCCAGCGTCCTCGCCGGCCTGGCCATCGCGCTCGGCCCGGTGAAGACCGTGGACACCGCGCACGGGTCGGACCACTCCCTGCGCCGCTGACCCCAGCGGCCGAGGACCGACTCGGCACACCGGCTGCACCACGACCGCCCGGACACCACCTGGTGTCCGGGCGGTCGCGCGTGTGGCACCGAGTGCCGACCCCGATGCGTCCTGCGTCACGTCCGGCGCTAACGTCCGTCCATGGACTTCACCCTCTCCGCCAAGGCCGAGGACGTCAGTGGCCGGATGTGGGACTTCATGCGGGAACAGGTCTTCCCCGCTGAGCCCGTGTACGAGGAGTGGCGCGCCGCGCGCGGCCACGACGACCACGCCCACCCGCCGATCCTGGAGGACCTCAAGGTCGAGGCGCGAAAGCGCGGCCTGTGGAACCTCTTCCACCACGAGCTGGGCGGGATGAGCAACCTCGAGTACGCCTCGATCGCCGAGATCATGGGCTGGTCGCCGACGATCGCGCCGGAGGTGACCAACTGCGGGGCTCCGGACACTGGCAACATGGAGACCCTGATGCTCTTCGGCACGCCGGAGCAGAAGGAGCGCTGGCTCACCCCGCTGCTGGAGGGGGAGATCCGCTCCGGCTTCGCGATGACCGAGCCGGACGTCGCCAGCTCCGACGCCCGCAACATCCAGACCTCGATCGTCCGGGACGGCGACGAGTACGTGATCAACGGGCGCAAGTGGTGGACCAGCGGCGCCGCCGACGAGCGCTGCGAGATCTTCATCCTGATGGGCAAGACCGACCCGGACGGCCCGCCGCACCGCCAGCAGTCGATGGTGCTGGTGCCCCGGGACACCCCCGGCCTGGAAATCGTCCGGCACCTGCCGGTGTTCGGCTACCAGGACCAGCACGGGCACTCGGAGCTGCGGTTCACCGACGTCCGGGTCCCGGTGACCAACATCCTGTCCGGCGAGGGCGACGGCTTCATGATCGCCCAGGCCCGGCTGGGCCCCGGCCGCATCCACCACTGCATGCGGGCGATCGGCATGGCCGAGCGGGCGCTGGCCCTGATGGTCGAGCGGGCGAAGGCCCGGATCGCCTTCGGCCGGCCGCTGGCCGAGCAGGGCACCGTGCGCGAGTCGATCGCGCTGTCCCGGATCGAGATCGACCAGGCCCGGCTCTACGTGCTGCAGACCGCCGACCTGATCGACCGGTTCGGCGCCAAGGGCGCCCGCACCGAGATCTCCGCGATCAAGGTCGCCGCCCCCCGGGTGGCCCTGGACGTCATCGACCGGGCGATCCAGCTGCACGGCGGTGCCGGGGTCAGCGGCGACACCGTGCTGGCCCGCTTCTACGCCAGCGCCCGCACGCTGCGGATCGTCGACGGGCCGGACGCCGTCCACATCCGCGGGGTCGCCAAGGAGGAGCTGGCCCGGGAGCGGCCCTTCAGCGGCTGAGCGATGGGCCCACCGGCGTGCCGGTGGGCCCATCGGACCTCATTCGTCGAAGACGAGGGACGGGGTGTCCTGCCGCAGCGTCTGCCCCCGGAAGAACTCCGGGTGCCGGGCCCGCCAGACGAACATGAGCACCGCGCCGGCGAGGAGCAACCCGATCCCGATGACGAAGACGCTGCCGATGCCGAACACCGACGAGCCGCTGCCGTACGCCGGGTCGAGCGTGTCGACGGCGGTCTGCACGAACACCGCAGTGAGCATCAGCGCCCCCACCAGCGGGAAGATCCCCTTGAACACCAGGTCACGGAGGCTGCGGCGCAGGTCGCGGCGGAAGTACCAGACGCAGGCGTAGGCGGTCAGGCCGTAGTAGAAGCAGATCATCAGGCCCAGCGCGTAGACGGTGTCGATGAGGACGTTCTCGCTGATCAGCGTCATGCCCACGTAGAACACCGCGGTGGCCACCCCGGCCGCCAGGGTCGCGGTGGACGGCGTCAGGAAGCGAGGGTGCACGTCGCCGAACCGCTTCGGGATCGCCCCGTAGGTGCCCATCGCCAGCATGGTGCGGGCCGGCGGCAGGAACGTCGTCTGCAGCGAGGACGCCGAGCTGGCCACGACGGCGAGGAAGAGCAGGAAGGCCAGGCCGGTGCCCATCACCGGGTCCGCGAGCGCGGCGAAGACGTTGGCGCCCGTGTCCTCGTTGCCGAGGCCGGTTCCGTCGTCGCCGATGCCGGCGTACATCTGCACGGCGACCGCCACCACCAGGTAGGTCACGACGATGACGGCCATGCACAGCAGCGCCGCCCGGCCCGGCGTGCGGGCGCTGCCGGCGGTCTCCTCGTTGACCGTCAGGCAGGTGTCCCAGCCCCAGTAGATGAACAGCGAGAGGGAGAGCCCTGCGGTGAACGCGCTGAACGATTCGATCGCGGTCGGGTCCAGCCAGGACAGCTCGAAGGGGATGCTGGCCGGAGCCGAGCCCGCCTTGGCCAGCGCTAGCACCACGAAGAGGGCGAGCACTGCCAGCTGGAACCCGACCAGGACGTACTGCACGCGCGTGGTCGTCTGCACGCCGCGGTAGGCCACCCAGGTGGCCAGGGCGACGAACGCCACGCAGGTGAGGACGTTGACCACCGTGTTGCCGCCGAGCTCGCCCAGCCACTCCGACCCGGTGAGCTCGCCCAGCAGCAGGTAGAAGAACGAGACGGCGACCCCGGCGAGACTGGACAGCACGATGATCGTCGCCAGCAGCGCCCCCCAGCCGGCCAGCCAGCCCACGTAGGGGTTGAAGGCCTTGGTGGCCCAGGTGAACGAGGTGCCGCAGTCCGGCGCGACCCGGTTCAGCTCCCGGTACCCGTAGGCGACCAGCAGCATCGGGAGGAAGCCGGCGAGGAAGATCGCCGGCATCTGCAGGCCGACCTCGGTCACCGTCGGGCCGAGCGTCACGGTCAGGGCGTACACCGGCGCGATGCTGGAGACCCCGAGCACGATGCTGGCCAGCAGGCCGACCGAGTTCTTCGACAGGCCCTTCGTGCGGAGATCGCCCGTCGCAGCGGGTGCCGGCGAGTCGAGTGCCATGCGGTGTCCTCCCTCGGACGCGCCCGGGGGCACGCGGGTGGTCGCAGCGTGGCGGTGTGCCACGTGTCACGTCGAAGCCAGCCACGCGCCGCCGGGACAAGGAAGGTGCCGGTCCGTACACCACCGGGCTCGAAGCCGGACACTCTGGCAGCCCCGCCCGAGGCATGTGAGCGCCTAGGCAGCATAGGTGACGACGGATATCACGGCTGGAAGCCGGTACGTCGACGGTATCCGTTGACAAAAAGGTCTCTCGCAACTGACGCTGTTGCCGACGTCACCGTGGAGGCTTCTCCTCCCATCCCGGCGTCCGCCCCCGCCCCGGCCCGAGGAGGACCACGTGAGCGAGCACCGGAACCTGCGCAACTTCATCGACGGGTCGTACGTCGACGCGTCGGAGGGCCGTCGCGCCGATCTCGTCGACCCGACGACGGGTGAGGTCTTCGGCTCCGCCCCCGTCTCCGGCGCCGAGGACGTCGACCGGGCCTGCGCGGTCGCCGCCACCGCCTTCGAGAGCTGGCGGGACACCACCCCCGCCGAACGGCAGCGGGCGCTCCTCCGGTTCGCCGACGCCGTCGAGGCCTCCGCCGAGGAGCTGGTGGCCCTGGAGAGCCAGAACACCGGCAAGCCGCTGGCCCTCACGGCGA
Source organism: Modestobacter caceresii (assembly GCF_000761485.1). GTDB lineage: Bacteria > Actinomycetota > Actinomycetes > Mycobacteriales > Geodermatophilaceae > Modestobacter > Modestobacter caceresii. The sequence goes on along the minus strand of NZ_JPMX01000030.1, from coordinate 38,776 downwards.
CGGAGGAGGTGCCGCCGATGGTCGACCAGATCCGGTTCTTCGCCGGCGCGGCGCGCAACCTGGAGGGGAAGGCCGCGGCCGAGTACCTGCCCGGGCACACCTCGTTCGTCCGGCGCGAGCCGATCGGCGTCGTCGCCCAGGTGACGCCCTGGAACTACCCGATGATGATGGCGGTCTGGAAGTTCACCCCCGCGATCGCGGCCGGCAACACGGTCGTCCTCAAGCCCAGCGACACCACCCCGGTGACCACCCTGCGCCTGGCCGAGCTGGCGGCGGAGTTCCTCCCGCCGGGCGTGCTCAACGTCGTCTGCGGGGACCGGGACACCGGGCGGGCCCTGGTCGAGCACCGCACGCCCCAGATGGTCGCGATCACCGGGTCGGTGCAGGCCGGGATGCAGATCGCCGAGTCGGCCGCGCGGGACGTCAAGCGGGTGCACCTGGAGCTGGGCGGCAAGGCCCCGGTCATCGTCTTCGACGACGCGGACCTGGCCGCAGCGGCCGAGGGCATCGCCACCGCCGGCTACTTCAACGCCGGGCAGGACTGCACCGCCGCGACCCGGGTGCTGGTGGCGCCCCGGCTGCACGACGACTTCGTGGCCGCGCTCAGCGAGCAGGCCCGGCGGACGGCGACCACCTACGCGAACGGCGCCGGCGACCCCGACGCGCTCGTCCCGCCGGTCAACAGCGCCGCCCAGTTGGCCCGGGTGACCGGCTTCCTGGACCGGGTCCCCGACCACGCGGAGGTGACCGCCGGAGGCGGCCGACAGGGCGACCGGGGCTTCTTCGTGGAGCCCACGGTGATCGCCGGCCTGCGGCAGGACGACGAACTGGTCCAGCGGGAGGTCTTCGGTCCCGTCATCAGCGTGCAGCGGTTCACCGACGAGGACGAGGCGGTGCGCTGGGCCAACGGCGTTCCGCTGGGGCTCGCGTCCAGCGTGTGGACCAAGGACTTCGGCCGCGCGATGCGGATGAGCAAGCGGCTGGACTTCGGCTGCGTCTGGATCAACACCCACATCCCGCTGGTCGCCGAGATGCCGCACGGCGGCTTCAAGCACTCCGGCTACGGCAAGGACCTCTCGATGTACGGGTTCGAGGACTACACCCGGATCAAGCACGTCATGGCCAACATCGAGTCATGACGCGCTACGGGGCCCAGTACGGGCCGGACATCACCTACCTCGGCGTCGACCGCTGCGACCTCGACGACCCGGCGTCCTTCGCCGGCGCGGACGTCGTCATCGTCGGCGCCCCCTTCGACGGCGGGACCTCGCACCGCCCGGGCACCCGGTTCGGCCCGCAGGCGATCCGGATGACCGACTACCTGCCGCACGACGGCTCCCGGCCCAGCCTGGCGCTGCGCACCGACGGCCTGCGCGACCTGCGCGTCCTGGACGCCGGGGACGTCGAGATGTTCTCCGGTGACATCGAGACGGCGCTGCCGGCGCTGGAGGCGGCGGTCGAGAAGGTCACCCGGGCCGGGGCCATCCCGGTCGTCCTGGGCGGCGACCACTCGATCGCCTTCGCCGATGCCAAGGGCGTGGCCAACGTGCTCGGCCACGGACGGGTGTCGATGATCCACTTCGACGCCCACGCCGACACCGGGGACATCGAGTTCGGTTCGCTGTGGGGCCACGGCCAGCCGATGCGCCGGCTCATCGAGTCCGGGGCGCTGCGGGGTGACCGGTTCCTGCAGATCGGCCTGCGCGGCTACTGGCCACCACCGGAGACCCTGGACTGGATGGCGGCGCAGCGGATGCGCTCCTACGAGATGACCGAGATCGGGCACCGCGGGCTGGACGCCTGCCTCACCGAGGCCTCCGCCATCGCCACCGACGAGTGCGAGGGCGTCTTCCTCTCCGTCGACATCGACGTCTGCGACCCCGGGCACGCACCCGGCACCGGCACCCCGGAGCCGGGCGGGCTGACCGCCCGCCAGCTGCTGGACGCCGTCCGCCGGCTCTGCCTGGAGCTGCCGGTGGTCGGCGTCGACGTCGTCGAGGTCAGCCCGCCCTACGACCACGCCGACATCACCGCGGCGCTGGCCAACCGGGTCGTCCTGGAGTCCCTCTCGGCGATCGCCCGCCGCCGGCGCGACGCCCGGGACGGCACCCGCTGGGACCCCTCCCTCCCGCTCCTCGCCAACCGGCCCGAAGCTCCCGCCCAACCGAAGGACGCACCATGACCGCCCACCCCCTCGACCCGCTGACCGCCGATGAGTTCCGCGCCGCTGCCGCCGTGCTGCGTCGCGACCGGGGCGTCGACGAACGCTGGCGCTTCGCGGCCATCGAGCTGCGCGAGCCGGCCAAGGACGTCGTGCGTGCCTTCCGGCCCGGCGACCCGATCCGCCGCGAGGCGCGGGTGACCTGCTGGAGCCGCGACGAGGGCACCACCTGCAAGGCACTGGTCTCGCTGACCGACGACGCGCTCCTGTCCTGGGAGGCGGTGCCCGGCGAGCAGGCGAACATGACGCTGGACGAGTGGCACGAGGCGCACGAGGTGCTCATCGCGCACCCCGACGTCATCGCCGCGCTGGGCAGGCGCGGGATCACCGACCTCGACCTGGTGCTCATCGACACCTGGGCCTACGGGCACTCCCTGATCCCGGCGGAGTTCTCCGACCGGCGGGTCGGCTGGACCGACATCTGGCGTCGGTCGACGCCGAACGGGAACCCCTACGCCAACCCGGTCAACGGGCTGCACCTCATCGTGGACCTGAACACGATGGAGCTGCTGCGCATCGAGGACAACGCCCCGCCGGCCGGCGGGTCGCCGATGGGCGAGTACCGGGCGGACCTCGTGCCGGGCCTGGTCCAGCGCACCGACGTCAAGGCGCTGGAGATCACCCAGCCGGAGGGCCCGTCCTTCACCCTGGACGGCAACGAGCTGCGCTGGCAGAACTGGTCGATGCGGCTGGGCTTCAACTACCGCGAGGGCCTGGTGATCCACCGGGTCGGGTACGACGACGGGACCGGCACCCGACCCATCGCGCACCGGCTCTCCTTCGCCGAGATGGTCGTCCCCTACCGGGACCCGGCCGAGGACCACCACCGGCGCACCGCCTTCGACATCGGCGAGTGGGGCCTGGGCTTCATGACCACGTCGCTGAAGCTGGGCTGCGACTGCCTGGGCGAGATCACCTACGTCGACGCGGTCCTGCACGACAGCAAGGGCGAGCCTTACACCATCGAGAACGCCATCTGCCTGCACGAGGAGGACGACGGCGTGCTGTGGAAGCACGTCGACGAGAAGGCCGGCGCCGAGGTGCGCCGGTCCCGCCGGATGGTCGTCTCCTTCCACGCCACCGTCGCCAACTACGAGTACCTCACCTACTGGCGCTTCTACCAGGACGGCACGATCGAGTGTGAGGTCCGCGCCACCGGGATCATGGTCACCAGCGCGTTCGACGGCTCGACCCCGCCGACCGGCACGGTCGTCGACGACCAGACCTACGCGCCGTTCCACCAGCACTTCATCGTGGCCCGGATGGACATGGAGATCGACGGGCCGGAGAACACCGTCGTGGTCTCGGAGAGCGAGGCCGTCCCGGTCTCGCCGACCAACCCGCACGGGCTGGCCCTGGCCCAGCGCAGCCGCCCACTGCTCACCGAGTCCGAGGGCAAGCAGGACCTCGACTGGGCCAGCCAGCGCGGCTGGAAGGTGGTCAACCGCGGCCACCTCAACCGGCTGGGCACGCCCACCGGCTACAAGCTGGTCGCCTCCGCGTCCTTCCCGGCACTGGTCGACCGGAACTCGCCGATCATGCAGCGGGCCGAGGTCATCGACCACACGCTGTGGGTCACGCCGTACGAGGAGGAGGAGCGGTGGCCGGCCGGGGAGTTCTGCAACCAGAGCCGCGGCACGGCCGGCCTGCCGGAGTGGACGAAGGCGGACCGGTCGATCGCCGACACCGACATCGTGCTGTGGCACGTCTTCGGCATCCACCACATCCCGCGCCCGGAGGACTGGCCGGTCATGCCGGTGGACATCGTCTCGTTCTCCCTCAAGCCCTGGGGCTTCTTCGACCGCAACCCGGCCCTGGACGTACCGCCGAACCCGTCGCGGTGCCACTGATGGAGGACCCCGCCCTCCTCATGCCTCGCCGGCTCGGCACGAGCCTCGGGACGGGGCCAGCGAGTGGGCTGCTCGCCCGGGCCGCGGCCACCGCCGCGGCCGCGTGCGCCCTGGTGCACCTCCTCGCCGCGCCCGGTGCCGCCGGCGCCGGCCTGACGGCGGTGGCCGTGGCCTGTCTGCTCTGCGCGGTGCACCTCTGGCGCCGCGGCAGCACCGCCGCCTGGCTGCTGCACGTCGTGCTGACGTCGGTGATGCTGCTGCACTCGACGGCCGGACCGGGGGGCCACCACCACGGCGCGGACGCCGTCACCGGGCCGGCCGCGTGGGCCGGTCCGGTCGGCGGTGCGCTCGCCCTGCTCGCGCTGGTCCTGGCGGCGGTGCACGCGTGCTGGTTGCCCGGACCGCCCCCGCCCCAGCTGGGGCGTCAGAGCGCGGGAGGACCACCCGGCATCGGGTCGGTGCGCCGGGTGCCCCAGGCGTAGGTCTGCTTGCGCAGCCCCAGGTAGAGGTGGGTCTCGGTGGAGGCGACACCGTCCACGGCGCGGATGCGGCCGACGACGTCCAGCAGCTGGTCGTCGTCCTCGCAGACCACCTCGACCAGGACGTCGGCCGAGCCGGCGGTGATGACCACGTAGTCGACCTCGGGGAAGGTGGCCACGACGTCGGCCACCGCACGGGCGTCCCCACGGGTGCGGATCCCGACCATCGCCTGCCGGGCGAAGCCCACCTGCAACGGGTCGGTGACGGCCACGATCTGCATGACCCCGGCGTCGAGCAGCCGCTGCACCCGCTGGCGGACGGCGGCCTCGGAGAGCCCGACCGCCACCGCGATGCGCGCGTAGGGCCGCCGCCCGTCCTCCTGGAGTTGCTCGATGATCGCTCGCGAGACGTCGTCCAGCAGGACGTGACCTGTTCGAACCGCCATGTCACCCACCTCGTGGATACGGATTCCGTCGTCTCAACCTTGCTCGACAGCGGAGAATATCGGTAGTCGGAGGGTGAACCCCGGTTCCCGGGGTGGGCCGGGCTCAGACAGGCGGATGCAGCGCGAGCCACAGCTCGGCTCGGGTGCCCGGCTGGTCCAGGTCGCGGCCGAGCAGGTCCGCTGCCCGTCGCACCCGCTTGCGCAGGGTGTGCCGGTGGACGCCGAGCTGGGTCGCCGCCGGCTCCCACTGGCCGTGGTGGGCCAGCCAGACCCGCACGGACTCCACCAGGTCACCGGCGCTGGTCCGGTCCGCCGCGGTCAGCGGGGCGAGCAGTGCCTCGGCGAACGCCTGCGTCGTGGCCGGGTCGAGCAGCCCGGCGAGCCCGGGGATCGCCAGGTCGGCGAACGCGGTGACCCGGGCTCCCCGGACCCGGCCGTGCTCCGCGGCCTGCCGCGCCTGCCGGACGGCCTCGGCCAGCCGGGACCACGTCCCGGGCACCGAGCTGCCCCACGACGCGCCGGGGACCCGGTCGGCCAGCGCCGCCAGCCGGCCGGACACCGCGCCGTCCGAGGCGACGAGGAGCACCAGCGCGCCGTCCAGCTCCGCGGAGAAGAACGGAGCGCGCTCCCGGGCCGACGCATCAGCGGCGACGTCCACCACCGCGGCCCGCTGGGCGGACGACCCGAGGACGACGACGACGGTCAACGGCTGCCCCGGCAGCTGCCCGCCGAGCTCGGCGACCACCTCGGCGACCGCGGCGTCCTCCCCGGCCAGCAGCAGACGCAGCAGCGCCGCCCGCAGCGAGGCCATCGCGCTGTCCAGGGCCCGGGACTGCTCGAGCCGGAGCGTGAGCAGCAGCACCGCAGCGTTGACGACGTGGCGCTCCGACGCCGGCAGCACCCCCGGGCTGCCCACGGCCAGGAAGCCCCGGATCCGTGCGCCGCTGCCCAGCGACTGCACGAGCACGGTCTCGTCCGGGGAGGACAGCGCCGCGCTGGCCGGCGCCCGCAGCCCGCGCAGCCGGTCCAGCTCCGGCCGCAGCTCCACCGCCCGCCGGGCCGCCGTGGCCGGCACCGCCTCGAGGGGTGCCCCGGCCGCGTCCGCCAGCAGCACCCAGCCACCGACCTGCCGGGCCAGCCGCTCCAGCACGGTCGCCGGCGCACCCGGCGCCAGCGCGGCCCGGGTCAGCTCCTGCTGCGCCGAGGCCGCCCGGGTCACGGCCGCGTACTCGTCGGCCGCCAGCGCCGCCGACACGGTGCGGGAGATCGCGATGAACGGCGTCGGCCGGGGCACCTCCAGCAGGGCCAGGCCGCTTCCCTCGGCCGCCGCGACCAGCTCCGGCGGCACGTCGTCCCGGCCGACCCCCGTGCCGAACCCGAGACCGACGACACCGGCGGCGACCAGGCGGGCGACGTAGTCCTCGGCCTGCGCGCCGTTCCGGAGCGCGACCCCGGTGATGAGCAGGAGCTCCCCGCCCTCGAGGAACGGCGTCGGGTCGGCCAGCTCGCTGACGTGCACCCAGGAGACCGGACGGTCGACGGCTGCCCCGGCGGTCAGCAGGCGCAGGTCCAGAGCCAGGTTGCCGACGAGGGTGGCAACGGTCACCGGCACGAGGCCTCCACGGGCTGAGCGGGACGGGCGGCGGATGCCTCCGCGACGCCGGATTGGACAGTCGGCGCGCCTCCGCGCACCGGTCCGGACACTACCTGCGGGGCGCGCCCGCGCCGAGACTCGTGCACGGGTCGCCGCCCCCGAGAGGTGGGAACCGCGGGACCCCGATCCCCGGAGGAACACCGTGACCGATCTGCTCACCCCTCCCGTCGCCCTGCCTCAGGAGCGGCGGCAGGTCACCGAGATCCCCGGGCCGCGTTCCCGCGAGCTGCTGGCGCGCCGGGCAGCGACCGTCTCCGCCGGCGTGGGCACCACGCTGCCGGTCTTCGTCGCGCGTGCCGGCGGCGGCGTGCTGGTCGACGTGGACGGCAACTCGCTCATCGACCTCGGCTCGGGCATCGCCGTGGTGAACGTCGGCAACGCCGCCCCCCGGGTGGTCGCCGCGGTGCAGCAGCAGGTCGCGGAGTTCACCCACACATGCTTCATGGTCACGCCCTACGAGGGCTACGTCGCCGTCTGCGAAGAGCTGGCGGCGATCACCCCCGGCGACCACGAGAAGCGGTCGGCGCTGTTCAACACCGGCTCGGAGGCCGTGGAGAACGCCGTCAAGATCGCCCGGTCCGCCACCGGCCGGCAGGCCGTCGTCGTCTTCGACCACGCCTACCACGGGCGCACCAACCTGACGATGGCGATGACCGCCAAGTCGATGCCCTACAAGCAGGGCTTCGGCCCGTTCGCGCCCGAGGTCTACCGGGTGCCGATGTCCTACCCGTTCCGCGACCCCGCGGGCATGACCGGCGCCGAGGCCGCGGCCCGCGCGCTGGCCCAGATCGAGGCCCAGGTCGGCGCCGGCAACGTCGCCGCCGTGCTGATCGAGCCGGTGCAGGGCGAGGGCGGCTTCGTCGTACCCGCGCCGGGCTTCCTGCCGGCGATCGCCGAGTGGTGCCGGGCGGCCGGCGCGGTGTTCATCGCCGACGAGGTGCAGACCGGTTTCTGCCGGACCGGCGACTGGTTCGCCTGCGCGGACGAGGGCGTCGTCCCCGGTCTGATCACGCTGGCCAAGGGCATGGCGGGTGGCCTGCCGCTGGCGGCGGTGACCGGACGTGCCGACCTGATGGACGCCGTGCACCCCGGTGGGCTCGGCGGGACCTACGGCGGCAACCCGGTCGCCTGCGCGGCGGCGCTGGCCTCGATCGGCACGATGCGCGACCTGGACCTCGCCGCAGCCGCCCGCGCCATCGGGGCGACCATGCTGCCGCGGCTGCGTGCGCTCCAGCAGGAGACGCCGGCCATCGGGGACGTCCGCGGCCGGGGCGCGATGATCGCGGTGGAGATCGTCCGGCCGGGCACCACCGAGCCCGACCCCGGGCTCGCGGCCAGCATCGCCCGCGCCTGCCACGCGCAGGGCGTCGTCGTCCTCACCGCCGGCACGTACGGCAACGTCCTGCGCTTCCTGCCGCCGCTGGTCATCGGGCAGGACCTGCTCACCGAGGCGCTCGACGTCCTGGCCGCCGCGTTCGCGGCCGCCGCCCCGGCCTGATGGGCGCCCCGACCGCCGTCCGGCCCGACGGTCGGGTGACGCTCCGCCCGGCCCCGGACGGCGCGGCCGACCACGGGCGGCTCAGCGTGGTCGCGACCTGGCCGGCGGGCCGTCCGCTGCTCGCCGACGTCGTCCCGGTCTTCGAGCGGCTCGGCGTGCGGGTGGCCGACGCCGTGGCACTGCCGGAGGTGGCACTTCCGGGGGTGGCACTCCCGGCCCCCCCGGACGACGACGGGACGGCGCCGTACCGCCTGGAGCTGCTGCTCCCCCCGGGGGTCGACGCCACCACGGCGCTGCCGGCGCTCGATGCGGTCCTGGCCGCAGCGTGGGCCGGCGAGACCGAGCTCGACGGGCTCTCCCGGCTGACCGTGACCGCCGGCCTCTCCGTGGCGGACGTGACGGTGCTCCGCGCCGCCTGCCGGTTCCTCGCCCAGACCGGCCTCGGGCTGTCCCGCGGCTACGTCGAGCGGACCGTCCTCGCCGCCCCTGACCTCGCCCGCGCGCTGGTGCACCACTTCACCGCCCGCCACGACCCCGACCGCGTCGATCCGGTGGTCGCCGAACGGGTGGCCGGCGAGATCGAGGACCTGCTGGCCCGGACGACGACCCTCGACGAGGACCGGATCCTCCGCGGGCTCCACCTCGTCCTGTCCGCCGTCCTGCGCACCAACGCCTTCCGGACCGACGCCACGGGCCGGCCGTGGCGGCAGCTCACCCTCAAGATCGACTCGCAGCAACTGCCGTTCCTGCCCGCGCCACGGCCCTGGGTGGAGACGTTCGTCTGCTCCCCCACCATGGAGGGGCTGCACCTGCGGGGAGCACCGGTGGCCCGCGGCGGGATCCGCTGGTCCGAGCGTCCCGACGACTTCCGCACCGAGGTGCTCGGCCTGTTCAAGGCCCAGCAGGTGAAGAACGCGGTCATCGTCCCGGCCGGGGCCAAGGGCGCCTTCGTGCTGCGCGAGGACGTCCGCGACCTCGATCGGGAGGCGCTGCGCGAGAAGGTGTCCGCGGCCTACCGCACCTTCGTCGAGGGGCTGCTGGACGTCACCGACGACCTCGTCGACGGCGCCGTCGTGCACCCGGACCGCACCGTGGTGCACGACGGCCCGGATTCCTACCTGGTGGTCGCCGCGGACAAGGGGACGGCCACCTTCTCCGACCTGGCCAACGCCGCGGCGGTCGAGCGCGGGCACTGGCTCGGCGACGCATTCGCCTCCGGGGGGTCGACCGGCTACGACCACAAGGCCATGGGCATCACCGCGCGCGGCGCGTGGGTCCCCGTGCGCCGGCACCTGCGCGAGCTGGGCACCGACGTGGACACCGACCCGGTGACGGTGGTCGGCATCGGCGACATGTCCGGGGACGTCTTCGGCAACGGCATGCTGCTGTCCCCGCAGCTCCGCCTGGTGGCCGCCTTCGACCACCGGCACGTCTTCCTGGACCCCGACCCGGATCCGGATGCGGCCCTCGCCGAGCGCCGGCGGCTCGCCGACCTGCCCACGTCGTCCTGGGCGGACTACGACCCGGCCGCGATCTCCACAGGTGGGGGCGTGCACCGGCGGGACGCGAAGAGCGTGCCGCTGTCCGCGCAGGTGCAGCGGCGACTGGGGGTGTCCGCGACCGAGCTGTCACCGGCGGAGCTGATCCGGGCGGTGCTCCGCGCGCCCGTCGACCTGCTGTGGAACGGCGGCATCGGCACCTACGTCCGGGCCGACGACGAGACCGACGCGGAGGTGGGCGACCGGGCCAACGACCCGGTGCGGGTGACCGCCGGCGAGCTGCGCTGCCGGATCGTCGGCGAGGGGGGCAACCTGGGCCTCACCCAGCGGGCGCGGGTCGCGGCGGCCCGGGCTGGGGTGCGAGTGAACACCGACTTCATCGACAACTCCGCCGGCGTGGACACCTCCGACCGCGAGGTGAACCTCAAGGTGCTCCTCGGCGGGCCGGTGGCCGACGGCGAGCTGACCGTGGCGGAGCGCGACGAGCTGCTGCGCGCGATGACCGACGAGGTGGCCGTGGCCGTCCTGGCGGACAGCGCGCTGCAGGCACGCGCCCTGTCCGTCTGCGCCGACCAGGCGCCCTTCCTCCTCGACCGGCACGCCGGGCTCATCCGTGACCTGGAGCGGCAGTCGAGCCTGGACCGCCGGCTGGAGCACCTGCCGTCGGAGGCGGAGGTCGACCGGCTCCGGCAGGCCGGCGGCGGGCTGACCCGCCCGGAGGCGGCCGTGCTGCTGGCCTACTCCAAGAACCTGGTGCGGGCGGAGCTGCTGGCCAGCTCGCTGCCCGACGACCCGGCACTGGGCACGGTGCTGCTGGGGTACTTCCCGCAGGCGGTGCGCGAGCGCTGGCCCGACCGCATCGCCGCCCACCCGCTGGCCCGGGAGATCACCGCGACGCAGTTGGCCAACGACCTGGTGAACCGGGTCGGCCCCGGGTTCCTCCACCGGCTGGAGGAGCGGCACGGGGTCGGCACGCCGATCGGCGCCCGGGCGTTCGCCGCAGCGGCCCAGGTGCTCGGCCTCGACCCGCTGTGGGCCCTGGTCGACGACGACGTGCCGCTGGCGGTGGAGCGGCTCGCCCTGCCGGAGCTGCAACGGGCCGTCGAGCACGCAGCGGACCGGCTGCTGCGCCGCTTCCCGGAGCCGGCGCAGCTCACCGCGGCCGCTCCGCGGCTGGCCGGGCTCGTCGGGCAGCTGGGGACCGACGGCTGGCTGGCGCGCCCAGGTCTGGACGCCAACCGGGCGCGGCGCCTGCACGCCGACCTGCTCGCTGCCGGCGCCGGTGCGGAACTGGCCGCAGGGATCGCCGCCCTGGGCTGCCTGACCGACGTGCTGGAGCTCGGCGAGCTGGCCGAGGAGACGGGCATCCCGATCGCCGCGGTCGTCGACGCCCACGTGGAGTTCGGTGAAGCGCTGGGTCTCCCGGCCGCTCGCGCCGGCGCCGGCGATGCGCCGACCGACTCGCACTGGGTGCTGGCGGCGAAGGCGGCGCTCCGCGACGAGCTCGACACCCACCGGCTGACGCTGACCCGCGCGCTCATGCGGACGGCGGCCGGGGACGTCGCCGGCCTGCTCCGTCGCCACGGCGCAGCCGCCGCCCGGTTCAGCGGCGCCCGGGATGCGGCCTCCGCCGCCCGGGACGACGTGGTGGCGGTGCTCGCCGTGCTGACCGCCGAGCTGCACCGCCTGGCCCAGGCCGTGGCCCGGGGCTGATCCGGTCCTCCGTGCGCGCGGGGCCCCGGTCCACCCGGACCGGGGCCCCGCGCCCTGCCGGAGGGGTCAGAGCTCGATGCCGGTGAGCACCAGCACGCGCTCCTCGGTCAGGTCCTCCATCGCCGAGTGGACGCCCTCCCGGCCGGTGCCGGAGTCCTTGACCCCGCCGTAGGGCATCTGGTCGGCACGGAAGCTCGGCACGTCACCGATGACCACGCCTCCCACGTCCAGCACCCGGGCAGCGTGGAAGGCGACCTGGAGGTCGCGGGTGAAGACCCCCGCCTGCAGGCCGAAACGGCTGTCGTTCACCCGCGCGAAGGCCTGGTCCAGCGAGTCGACGGCGTCCACCACCACGACGGGGCCGAAGACCTCCTCGCAGGCCACCCGGGCGTCCGCGGGGACCTCGGTGAGCACCGTGGGCGCGTAGGTCGCACCGTCACGGGTGCCGCCGGTCAGCAGCCGGGCACCTGCTGCCACGGCCTCGTCCACCCAGGTCTCCACCCGCCGGGCCGCGGCCTCGTCGACCAGCGGACCGACGTCGGTGGCCGGGTCCGTGGGGTCGCCCGTCGCCAGCCGGCCCACCGCGTCGACCAGCCGTTCGGTGAGGCCCTCGGCGACGTCCCGGTGGGCCAGCACCCGCTGGACCGAGATGCAGGACTGGCCGGCCTGGTACATGGCGAACGTGGCGATCCGCGTCGCGGCCCAGGACAGCGACTTCTCGTCGTCCTGGTCCGGGCCGACCACCACGGCCGCGTTGCCACCGAGCTCCAGGGTGACGTGCTTGCGCGGCACCGAGTCCCGGATCGACCAGCCGACCGGGACGGAGCCGGTGAACGAGACCACCGGCAGGCGCGGGTCCTGCACCAGCTGGGCGGCGACGTCGTTGGGCACCGGCAGCACCGACCAGGAGCCGGCCGGCAGGTCGGTCTCGGCCAGCACCTCGCCCAGCAGGAGCGCCGTCAACGGCGTCGCCGGCGCCGGCTTGAGGACGATCGGGGTGCCCACCGCGATCGCCGGGGCCACCTTGTGGGCGACCAGGTTCAGCGGGAAGTTGAACGGCGCGATGCCCAGGACCGGCCCGCGGGGAGCACGCCGGACCAACGCCATGCGGCCGGTGGCGGACGGGTCGGTGTCCAGCCGCTGCAGCGTCCCCGACCAGCGGCGGGCCTCCTCGGCGCCCCAGCGGAACGTCGAGACCGCGCGGGCGACCTCCAGCCGGGACCACTTCAGCGGCTTGCCGGACTCCGCCGTGATGAGCGCGGCGATCTCCTCGCTGCGCTCGGACAGCCGCCGGGAGACGTGGTCCAGCGCGGCAGCCCGCACGTGGGCGGGCGTCGCGGCGAACTCGTGCCGGACCCGGTCTGCGGCCGCGACCGCCGCCTCGACGTCACTCGCGGTCGCGACCGTCGTCCGTCCGGCGACGGCACCGTCGTAGGGCGAACTGACCTCCAGCATCTCGTTGCCGGTCATCGGCCGGCCGGCGACCCAGTACGGGGTGGTCGGTGTGGACATGCGTCCTCCTCGGGATGTGCGCAGGGCTCACCGCCGAATGTCCTGGACCCGGGCCTCTCCGACGAGAGCCGGTCTGTCCATCGTGGCGCGCTGCGCGCACCGCCCCGGCACGTCCGCGGTCACCGCGTCGCCACGGTGCTGGCTCCACTGCCGGGTTCCACCGCGAGGCCGGGAGCGATGGGCGGGGCGTTCCGCTCAGTAGGTGAAGCGGGCCACCGTGCTGCGCAGGTCGCCGGCCATCTGCGACAGCTCGTCCACCGCCTGCCGGGTCTGCCCCAGGGCCTCGTTGGTCGAGGACGCCGCCGCCGACACACCCACGATGTTCGTCGCGATCTCCGTCGATCCGCCGGCCGCCTCCTGCACCGACCGCGACATCTCCTGCGTGGTCGCCGTCTGCTCCTCCACCGCGCTGGCGATCGTCAGCTGGAAGTCGTTGATGCTCCCGATCACCCCGCTGATCCCGCCGATCGCATCGATCGCCCGCGTCGTGTCGGCCTGGATCGCCTCCACCCGCCGCGCGATGTCCTCCGTCGCCCGCGCCGTCTCCTGCGCCAGCTCCTTCACCTCGTTCGCCACCACCGCGAACCCCTTGCCCGCCTCACCAGCCCGCGCCGCCTCGATCGTGGCGTTCAGCGCCAGCAGGTTCGTCTGCTCCGCGATGCTCGTGATCGCCTTCACCACCGCACCGATCTCCCGCGACGAGGTGCCCAGCTTCTCGATCGTCTCCGTGGTCGCCTGCGCCTCCCCCACCGCCTGCGCCGCCACCCGGGTGGCCTCGTTCACGCTCTGGGAGATCTCCCGGATCGCCGATCCCATCTCCTCAGCGCCCGCGGCCACCGTCGCCACGTTCCGCGACACCTCCTCCGCTGCCGCGGACACCACGGCCGACTGCGCCGAGGTCTCCCCCGCAGAGGACGAGATCTGCGCCGAGGACGCCGACAGCTCCGTCGATGCGGCCGCCACCGCCTCCGCCGACCCGGCCAGGTGCTGGACGAGGACCCGAACCTCGCTGATCGCGGAGTCCAGCGCCGCACCGGTACGCCCCACCTCATCGGTGGACGTGAGCCCCGTGGTCCGCGTCAGGTCCCGCTGGCGCAGGGCGTCGGCGACCTCACGGATCCGGCCGAGCGGTCGCACCAGCGATCGGGTGACCGTCCAGGCCAGCAGAGCAGCCAGCACGACCGCGAGCGCGCCCGCCAGCCAGAGAAGGCGCGTGGCCCGGTCCTGCGCCCGTTCCTGCTCCGTCTGGAGGTCCGTGAGCCGTGCGTTGGCCGACGCGTCGATCTCGTCCGCGATGCCCAGCACGATGCCGTAGGCGGCCCCGGCGTCCCCGCCGTTGATGCTCTCCATCGCCGTGGCGAGGCCCTCCCGGCTCCCGTCGCGCACCCAGGCCACCACCTGGTCGTCCCACGTGTAGTAGCTGTCCCACGCCGGGAGGAGCTCGGCGAAGGCCTCCTTCTCGTCCGGGGACATCCCGGCGGTGTCCACCTGGTCCAGCCAGGCGTAGATGTCAGTCTTGCTCGTCAGGAAGCCGGCTCGGTTGTAGGAGTCGTCGGCCAGGGCGACCTGCGGGCCGAACGCAGCGACGTCGCCCAGCACGAAGCCCTGCCAGCCGGTGGCGTCCGCGATCTGGAAGCGCATGGTCTCGGCATCACGGATCACCTCGCCGGTCGAGGCGATCTCCTGCGCGTAGTGCTGCTGCTGCCCCATCGCCGCCACCCCACCGGCGGCGCTGACCACCACGAGGGCGCCCACCCCACCGAAGGCGAGACCGAGCTTGCTCCGGATGCTCATGTTCCGGAGGCGACCCCGGCTGCGCTGGGTGGTGTTCATGGACGTGCGGGCTCCTAGGGAGAGGACCAGACGGGTCTCGCGGAGGGCAAGCATCGTCGGCGTTCCGCACGTGGGGCTCGTCGGACGGGCGTGTCCGGCCAGGTCGCCGGAGATACCTCGATCACCCGTCACAGGAGGGCACTTGTCGACCGGCGAAGTCCGTTGGCTGCGGCGGTGGCGGGGCTCCGACCGCCGAGCGGGCTACGGGCTCAGCGTGCCGCCGAACGCGCCGCCGGCCAACTTCGCCATCAGCTGGGTGCGGTCGAGCCCCGCCGCGGCCAGCGCGTCGCCGTCCCGGTCGGTGTCGATCTGCTCCGGCAGGTCCCCCTCCACCTTGTCCGCGGTGTCGTTGTCCCCCTCGGTGCGCAACACCTGGACCAACTGTTCCCTGCTGATCTGCACGGCCACCTCCACTGCTCGACGTGTCGTGGATCACAGTGCCGTCTGGCCGCCGAGAACGCCAGATGGTCACGATCAGGTCACGGAGGCACCCCTCCGGCACGGCTCATCGCGTCCTAGGGGGTGACGACGGGGGGAGACCGGTGAGAGCCCAGCACGAGGCAGCGTTCGAGGCGTTCGTCGCCGCGCGCTCCGACGACCTGCTGCGGGTCGGCTTCCTGCTGACCGCCGACCGCGGCCACGCCGAGGACCTGCTGCAGACGGCCCTGCTCAAGGCCTACCGGCACTGGGGCCGGATCTCCGGCGAGGACGCCTACCCCTACGTGCGCAAGGTGCTGGTGACCAGCGCCGCGAGCTGGCGCCGCCGGCGCGCCACCCAGGAGATCGTCTCGCTCCCGGCACACGACGCCCCCGAGCCCGACCAGACCGACGTGTTCGCGGAGCGAGACGTCATGGCGACGGCGCTGGCCGCCCTGCCGCCGCGGATGCGCGCGGTCCTGGTGCTCCGCTACGGCGAGGACCTCGGCGAGGCCGCCACCGCGGCCGCGCTGGGCTGTTCGGTCAACACCGTGAAGAGCCAGACCACCCGCGGCCTCGCCCGCTTGCGCGCCGTCCTGCCCGCCCGTGCCCTCGAGGAGCGCTGAGATGGACCTGATCGACGTCGAGACCGAGCTCCGGTCCCACCTGGCCGCATGCCCGGCCCTCCGCGCCCCCGACGACCTGGCCGAACGCACCCGGGTGCGGCACCGGCGGCAGCGCCGCCAGCAGGCGGCGGTGGTCGGCATCGGGCTGGCCGTGGTGCTGGTCTTCGGCTCGGTGCCGGTGCTGCGCGGCCTGCTGCCCGACACCGGGACGACGCAGGACGTCGCCGCGCCGTCCCGCGGGGTGAGCACGCAGAGCCTCTACGACCTGCCTCCCCGCGGTGCGCTCGCGGGTGAGGAAGCCTGGCTGCAGGCGGTGGCCGCGCTGCCGTGGGAGGCCGGCGAGTTCGACCCGGACACACCGCCGGCCGTGACCAGCCACCGGGTGGCCTGGGCCGGCGACGAGGCCGGGCTGCGGATCGCCTTCGTGCTGGGCCAGGCGGACGGCCGGCTCAGCGGTACCTGGTTCACCGGCCCGGCCGGCGCGGAGCCCGGCGAACTGACCCAGGCGACCGGCGTCCAGCGGCTGGTCCGCAACCAGCCACTGGCGTTCGTCGACCTCCTGGAGGGCGGGTCGGCCGGCGTCCTCGTCGTGGTGGGCCTCCCCGGCGACACCGTCGAGTACCTGGCCGGCACCACCGTGACCGCGGCCGGTGAGGAGCAGGTGGACCGGCGGCAGCTGCCCGGGGTGGACGGCGTGGCCGCCGGGGTGATCAACGACCCGCGCGCATCGGCGCACAGCCTGCAGGTCGTCGTCTCGCGGGACGGTCAGGAGATCGAGGCGATGAGCTACGTGCTCAGCGACCGCGCCGAGGCCGCGGCCCGGGCCCCGATCGAGGGGATCGCCGACCCGCGGGAGGTGGGCTCACGGATCTCCGAGGAGACCGTGCAGAACACCCTGCAGCTCCCGCTCAGTGCCTACGGTCCCGGCCTGGAGGGCGCGAGCACGGTGCTGCTCGCCGCGGGGCCGACCGCGGACGGCCGCGGAGAGATGGTGCTGGCCGGCGTCACGTTCCGCTCCGGCGCGACGGTGCTGGTGGTGGGCACCACCCAGCGACAGGCCGACGGGTCGACGACCAGCTCGATCTCGACCGACGACCCGCAGCCAGCCGGGACACCGCTGACCGACCAGGTGCTGGCCGTGCGGCTGGACGGGGACGTCGCGGTCCAGGGACCGGCGGACGCCGCCCTCGCGGAGGTGCGGGACGGCGAGGCGTCGCTGCTCGCCACCCTGCCGCTCACCGCCGGGAGCGGGGTGGGCAGCGCCGGCGACGGGCCGCTGACGGTTCGACTCCTGGCCGCGGACGGCACCCTGCTCACCGAGGTCCCGGTCAGCGAGCTCGGCCAGTGACCGGGGAGCCGGCGTCGGTCATCGCGATGCGGCAGCTGGCCGCCGAGGCCGCAGGGCGACGGCGGGTGTCAGCGCGGCTGCGCCCGACGCACCAGGAGGCCGCCCACCGCCGCCACCACCAGGCCGACCGCCACCTGGGCGATGCCGATCGCGCCACGGTCGCTGCCGAACCAGGTGACGCTCGAGACCAGCAGGACGAGGGCGATCCCCAGCAGGAGCAGTCCGACCAGTCGCTGCCGGGGGGCGCGCGGCTCCGGTGACGTCATGCCGCCGACCCTCTCAGACCCGGCTGAGAACGGTTCCAGTGCGCTGGTCCCCCCGGCGCCGGCCGGCCGGTGACAGGGTGGGCGGCATGCGTGAGGACCACCGGCCTGCGGTGACCATCGAGCACGTGGCCCGTGCTGCCGGGGTCTCCCGGGCCACGGTCTCCCGGGTGCTCACCGGCTCCGGTCCGTCCTCCGCCGACGCCGGGCAGCGGGTGCGTGCCGCAGCCGAGCGGCTGGGCTACACCGCCGACCCGGTGGCCCGCGCGCTGGTCCACGGCCGCGGCACGCGCCTCGTGGTGGCGGTGACCAGCGCGTCCCCGACCGAGCTGGTCGACTGCCCCTACGTCTCCCGGGTGGTCGGCTCCACCGCGCAGCGCTGCGCCGGCGAGGGGCTCGGGGTGGCGCTCCAGTGGCTGCCCCTCGGCGCGCCGGAGCCCACCCTCGAGGCGCTCGCCCGGGACCGCTCGGTCGCCGGGGTGGTGCTGGTGAACACCACCCGCCGGGTGCTCGCCGCCGTGCCGCCCCGACTGGCCGGGCGGGTGACCTCCATCGGCGCCGGCTCCCCCACCGTGCCCCTGGTCGACGTCGACACCGGCGCCGCGGCAGCGGCGCTCACCGCACACCTGCTCAGCACGGGTCGCCGGCGGATCGCGATGCTGGCCGGGCCGCCGTGGCTGCCCTGCGCCGAGCGCCCGATCGCCGCGCACCGGGCCGCGGTCCGCGCCGCGGGGCTGCCGGAACGGGTGCTGGCCGGGGACTTCACCACCGAGAGCGGTCGGCGGGGCGCCGTCGAGGCGCTGCGCCGCTGGCCGGACACCGACGCCCTGTACGCGATCTGCGACGAGACCGCCCTCGGCGCGATCCAGGCGGTCCGGGCGCTGGGCCGCCGGGTGCCGGACGACGTCGCCGTGACCGGCTTCGACGACCTGCCACTGGCGGCCTTCAGCGGGCCGACGCTCACCACGGCGACGCACCCGGTCGAGCAGATCGCCGCCCGGGCGGCGGGCAGCCTGCTCGACCGGGACCGCACCCCGGTCACCCTGTTCCCCTCCGAGCTGGTGGTCCGGCAGAGCGCCTGACCCGGCTCGGCCGCCGCTCAGATGGCGGCGGGGTACCGGGAGTGCTCGGGGAAGTTGCCGTGGAGCAGCTCGTTCTCCGCGCCCTGGGTGACGGCCTGCACCAGCAGCTCCCCGCCGACGAAGCAGCCCAGCCAGGACGCGCCGCGGCCACCGAACGGCTCGGCCCGGTCGCCGCGGGAGCGGGGCTTGTTGATCCCCACCTTGAACGCCTGCACCTCCCGGGCCAGCCGGCGGGCCTTGTCCTCGTCGTCGCACGCGAGGCTGGCGACCAGCGCGCCGTTGGAGGCGTTCATCTGGGCCAGCAGCTCCGCCTCGGAGTCGACGACGACGATCGTGTCGATCGGCCCGAACGGCTCGGCGTGCATGAGGGAGCTGGCGCCGGCGGGGGACAGCAGCGCGGCGGGTGCCACGTAGGCCGAGGTGTCCTGGCCGGTGATGAACCGGCCGTCGGAGACGCTGCCCCGGTACAGCGGCACCGCGCCCCGGTGCATCGCGTCGGAGACCTGGCGGCCGAGCTCCTGGGCCTTGGCCGCGCTGATCACCGGACCGAAGTCCAGCGTCGGGAGGTCGTCGCCGTCGGCCTCGACGGCCAGCGGGTGCCCGAAGCGCAGCGACTGCACGACCGGCAGGTAGGTGGCCAGGAACTGGTCGACGAGCTCCCGCTGGACGACGTAGCGCGGGTAGGCGGTGCACCGCTGCTTGCCGTACTCGAAGCCCTTCTTCAGGTGCGCGGCCAGCCCGGCCCAGTCGGAGAACTCCCAGATCCCCCAGGCGTTGAGGCCCTCCTGCTCGAGCATGTGCCGCTTGCCGGTGTCCAGCAGGTCCGCGGCGACCTTGCCGCCGTTGGAACGGCCGCCCACGAAGGCCAGCGCGCCGATCTCAGGGGAGCGCACCAGCACGCTGGACAGCTCCGCACCGCCGCCGGAGAGCAGCGTGACCGGCAGCCCCTCCCGGGCCATCAGCGCATGGGCCAGGGTCAGGCAGGCCGCGCCGCCCTGCGACGGCGTCTTGGCCAGCACCGCGTTGCCGGCCAGCAGCTGCACCAGCTCGGCGTGCACCAGCACCGACATCGGGTAGTTCCAGCTGGCGATGTTGGACACCGGGCCGGCCAGCGGGGCCCGGTCGCCGAGCATGGTGTCGATCTCCTCGACGTACCAGCGGACGCCGTCCAGCGCCCGGTCGACGTCGGCGCAGGCCAGCTTCCACGGCTTGCCGATCTCCCAGGCCAGCAGCAGCGCGAGCTCGTCGCGGGCGGCGACCATCGCCTCGACGGCGGCGGTGACCCGGGCCTTGCGCTCGGCGAGCGGGGTCTGCGCCCACTCGCGGTGGGCGGCGGCAGCGGCCAGGACGGCGTGCTGCGCCTCGCCGGCCGACAGGCGGGGGAGGCCGATCAGCTTGGTGCCGTCGACCGGGGTGACCAGCGGCTCGGGGCTGCCGATCGGTCGCCAGGCGCCGTCCACGAGGTTGTGCAGCCGGTCGGTGCCGAACGCCTCGGGCACGAGGTCTGCGGCGCGGCCGAGGACCGCGGCCCACTCGGTGCCGGGCTTGACGTGCAGGGCGGGGGGCGACGACGCGGCAGCCATGGCGGCACTCTGCCAGTCGTCTTGGACGTCTGGCGAGTGAACTGGCTCACACGGGCCCCGGGATCGTTGCCCGACCGTGATCCAGCGGCCGGGCGACCCCCGGTGAGTCAAGGCACAGTGAGCCAGGCCACTGCCCTGGGACACGCGCCCTCGAACACGACGGAGGTAACCGATGCAACGACGCCGGCTCACCCTTCCCGCACTCCTCGCCGCATCCGCACTGACCCTGGCCGGCTGCGGCGGCACCGAGGACGAGCCCACGACCGGGGGTGGCGGCGGGGACGACGCCGCCGCGGCGGACTACCCGACCGACGACATCACCCTCTACGTGCCCTACGCCGCGGGCGGCCCGACCGACCTGGCCGCGCGGACGATCGGCGACTGCCTGTCCACGGAGTTCGGGCAGACCGTCGTCGTGGAGAACCGTCCCGGCGCCTCCGGGTCGCTCGGCATGCAGGCGATGCTGGCCGGCGGCAACGACGGCTACAGCCTGTCGCTGATCGCCGTCCCGGCCACCGCGACCAACCCGCTCCAGCAGGACGTCGGCTACACCAACGAGGACTACGTCCCGATCGCCGCCGTCACCGAGATCCCCTCCGTCCTCGCGGTCGGGGCGGACTCCGAGTACGCCGACGCCGAGGCGTTCTTCCAGGCCGCCGAGGAGAACCCCGGCCAGCTGAACGTCGGCGTCCCCGGGGCGACAACGTCCCAGGCGATGGAGCTGCAGCGGCTGGCCGAGGAGTACGACGTCCAGGTGACCGCGGTGCCGTTCACCGGGAACGCCGAGATGACCACGGCCCTGCTCGGCGGCAACGTGGACGCCGTCTTCATCAACGCCTCGGAGGACGTGCTGGCGAACATCGACGCCGGCGAGTTCGTGCCGCTGGCGGTGAGCCCGGCCGAGCAGGTCGACTACCTGGAGGGCGTGCCCACGCTCGCCGAGTCGGGCTTCCCAGAGCTGACCAACAGCGTGTCGGTGTTCGGCCTCGCGGCCCCGGCCGGCACGCCGGACGACGTCGTCTCCACCCTGGAGGAGACGGTGAACGGCTGCCTGGAGCAGCCCGAGGTGATGGACCAGCTCGGCGAGGAGTACGTGCCCGACGAGTTCATCGGCACGGACGCCTTCGCCGACCGGATCGACGAGATCGTCGAGACGTACGGCCCGATCCTGCAGGAGTGAGCCCTGGTGGCCGGCGCCGTCCGCAGCTGGGGACGGCGCCGGTCACCGGTCACCTCGTGGCGGGCTGGGCAGTACCTCCTCGGCGGTGGCCAGAAACCCGGCCAGCACCGGGGAGGGGTCCTCCCGTCGCCAGGCCAGCGCTATCGGCACCCGCACGTCGACACCTCCGGCGATCGGGCGGAAGACCACCCCCTCCAGCTGCAGCCGCTCGGCCGACGCGGGCATGAGCGTGACGCCGACCGCGGCGCCGACCAGGGCGACCACGGTGTGCGTGTCCGGGGCCTCCTGGACCACCCGCGGGGTGAACCCGGCGGAGAAGCACGCGTGCACCGCCGCGTCGCGCAGTGCCGAGCCGTGCCGCGAGGGATAGGTGACGAAGGGCTCGCCGGACAGGTCCGCCAGGTCCACGGCGTCCGCGCCGGCGAGCGGGTGGCCCAGCGGCAGCACCGCCATCAGCGGCTCGTTGAGGATGACCCGGCTGGCCAGCGGTCCGTCGGGCACCGGCGCCCGGAGGAACCCGACGTCGATCCGCCCGTCCAGCAACGAGCTGACCTGGGTGCCACTGAACACCGCCGGGTGCAGGTCCAGCCGGACGAGGGGATAGCGCTGCCGGTAGGCGCGGGCCATCCGGGGGAGCAGCCGCCAGGTGATGGCACCGGTCACCCCGACCCGGATCTCACCGCGGGCGCCCCGCTCCGTGGCCAGCACCGACTCCCGCGCCCGGTCGACCTCGGCCAGCACCCGGTGCACGTGCTCCAGGAAGACCACGCCCGCCGCGGTCAGCCGCACCTGCCGGGTGGTCCGCTCCAGCAGCAGCGTGCCGACGTCCTGCTCGAGGTGCTTGATCTGCTGGCTGAGCGCGGGCTGGGCGGCGTGCAGCCGGAGCGCCGCCCGCCCGAAGTGCAGTTCCTCGGCCACGGCGGCGAACGCGCGCAGGTGTCGCAGCTCCATCGGACTCCTCCGACCATTGATGCACGGCCGCTCTGGATCAGCGGGTCATTCCGTATTGGACCACTCTCAAAGCCGGCCCTAGTGTCCTGGCTCACACGCGGCGTCAACGAGGACGAGGTGAGCACGTGCACGGCTCGACATCGGCGTCCGGCACCCCGGCCGAGGGGACGACGGACCGGGGGCACCGGTGGCGGCAGCTGCACCGGATCGCGCCGCTGCTGCTCCTCGTCCTCGGGGTCGTCGCGGTCTTCGGCTCCCGCCGGCTGGGCCTGGGCGAGCTGACCGCACCGGGGCCGGGGCTGTGGCCCTTCATCGTCTCGCTGCTGCTCACCGGCACCGCGGCCGTGCTGGTCCTCCTCGACCCGGCCGAGGACTACGAGCCGTGGACCCGCGGCACGGTGCGGATCATCGCCGGGCTGGTCAGCCTCGGGGTCTTCATCCTGCTGTTCCAGACCTTCGGCTTCGTCGTCTCGGCGTTCCTGATGCTGGTGCTGTGGCTGCGGGTCTTCGGGGGTGAGTCCTGGCGGTGGACGCTGGGGCTGGCCGCCGGCGGCACGGCCGTGATGTACCTGCTGTTCGTGGAGCTGCTCGGGGTGCCCTTCCCCGACGGCCTCGTCGACGCCGTGATCGGGGGCTGACGTGGACAGCTGGAGCGGCATCGTCCAGGGCTTCTCCGTCGCCCTGACCCCGACCAACCTGCTGTACGTCTTCCTCGGCGTGCTCATCGGCACCGTCATCGGGGTGCTGCCGGGCCTCGGGCCGACGGCGACGATCGCCCTGCTGCTGCCGATCACCTACACGGTCGAGCCGGTGACCGCGGTGATCCTGCTGGCCGGCATCTACTACGGCTCGATGTACGGCGGCACGATCACCTCGGTGCTGCTGCGGCTGCCCGGCGAGGCGGCGTCGGTGGTGACCACCTTCGACGGCTACCAGATGGCCAAGCAGGGCCGGGCCGGACCGGCGCTGGGCATCGCCGCGGTCGGGTCGTACATCGGCGGCACGGTCTCGGTGATCGGGATGATCCTGCTGGCGCCCCCGCTGGCCCAGCTGGCGGTCTCCTTCGGGCCGCCGGAGTACGTCGCGCTGACCGTGCTGGGCATCCTGCTGGTCACCTACCTGGGCACCGGCTCGGTGCTGAAGAGCCTGTCCATGGCCGCCCTGGGGCTGCTGCTGGCCACGATCGGCCTGGACCCGATCACCGGCACCGCGCGCTTCACGTTCGGGGAGGTCGCGCTCTTCAACGGCCTGGACTTCGTCGCGGTGGCGATGGGCCTGTTCGGCGTCGGGGAGATCCTGCACAGCCTGGAGCGCACCGACAAGGTCCAGGCGGTCACCTCGAAGATCAAGGGCATCTGGCCGACCCGGAAGGACTTCCGCGACTCCTCCGGCGCGATCGGCCGCGGCTCGCTGCTCGGCTTCGCGATCGGGGTGCTGCCCGGCGGCGGCGGGGTCGTCTCCTCGCTGGCCTCCTACGCCATGGAGAAGCGCCGGGCCAAGGACCCCAGCCGCTTCGGCAAGGGCGCCATCGAGGGGGTCGCCGGCCCGGAGACGGCGAACAACGCCTCCTCCACCTCGGCGTTCATCCCGCTGCTCACCCTGGGCATCCCGCCCAACGTGGTGCTGGCGCTGATCTTCGGCGCCCTGCTGGTGCAGGACATCACCCCGGGGCCGCAGCTGATCGAGCAGGAGCCGGAGATCTTCTGGGGCGTCATCGCCTCGATGGTCATCGGCAACCTGATGCTGCTGGCGCTGAACATCCCGCTGGTCGGGTTCTTCGTGCAGATGCTCCGGGTGCGGGCGGGCATCCTCGCCGCGTTCGCCCTGCTGGTCACCATGGCCGGCGTCTTCTCGGTCAACAACAACGTGTTCGACATGTGGGTCGTGCTGGGCTTCGGCGTGATCGGCTGGCTGATGAAGAAGACCGGCTTCGAGCCGGGCCCGCTGGTGCTCGCCTTCGTGCTCGGGTCGATCCTCGAGCGGGCCTTCCGGCAGTCGATGCTGCTCTCCGGCGGCAGCTTCGACATCTTCGTCACCCGCCCGATCTCCGGCGGCATGTTCGCCTTCATGGCGTTGATCATCATCGTCAGCGCGATCACCAGCCGGCGGCGCAAGGCGGTCTTCGGCCGGGTCGACCCCGCCGACGTCGACGAGACCGACGAGACCGACCCGGACGCCGACCGGCAGGTCGCCGCCGAGGGCAGCCCCGGCGCCGACTCGACCACCGACACCCCCACCGACGGCCCCTCGGGCTCCACCTCCACCACCCCAGGAGAACGATGACCACGCGCCGCACCCTCGCCGTCCTGCTCGCCACCGGTGTCGCCCTGACCGGCTGCGGCGGCGCGGAGGAGACCACCGAGGCCGGCGGGGCCGCGGCGGACTACCCGACCGAGGACATCCGGTTGCTGGTGCCCTACACCGCCGGCGGCCCGACCGACATCGCCGCCCGGGCGCTGGCGGCGCACATGGAGAGCGAGCTCGACCAGCCCGTCGTCGTGGAGAACGCGCCCGGGGCCTCCGGCGCGACCGCCTACCAGCAGCTCATCAACGCCGAGGCCGACGGCTACACGCTGTCGATGACGGCGCTGCCCACGGCGGTGCTCAACTACCTCTCCAACGAGGTCGGCTACACCCGGGAGGACTTCGCGCCGGTCGGGGTGGTCACCCAGGTGCCCTCGGGGATCCTCGTCCCGGCCGACTCGCCGTACCAGTCGCTCGAAGACCTGTTCGACGCCGCCCGGGAGGACCCCCAGGCGGTCACCGTCGGCACGCCGGGGGCCACCAACACCCACGCCGCGGAGACCCAGCGGATCACCGAGCTCTACGACGTCCCGCTCACCGTGGTGCCGTTCAACGGCAACGCGGAGGTGCAGACCGCGCTCCTGGGCGAGAACGTCACCGCGGGCTTCGCCAACCTGTCCCAGGACATCCTGCCCGCGATCGAGTCCGGCGACCTCCGGGTGCTGGCCGTCGGCAGCCCGGAGCCGCTGCCCTACGTGGACGCCCCCACCTTCGTCGAGCTCGGCTACCCGGAGCTGGTGCAGAGCACCACGACCTTCGGGGTGATCGCCCCGGCCGGCACGCCGGACGAGGTGGTGCAGACGCTGGAGGAGACGCTGCGCAGCGCCACGGAGGACCCCCAGGTCGTCGAGACGCTGGACGAGCGGTACGTGCCGGAGGAGTTCATCGGCGCCGACGGCCTGGGCGAGCTGTTCGTCGAGACGGAGGAGACGTTCCGCGATGTCCTCGGTGACTGAGGCGGCGGTCCCGACCGGCCTGCGCACCGGCGCCGACGACCTGGTCGCCGCCCTGCAGGAGCTGGGCGTGGAGATCGCCTTCGGCCTGCCCGGGGTGCACAACCTGGCGATCTGGGAGGCGGCCGCCGCCGCGGGGCTGCGGCTGGTCGGGGTGCGGCACGAGCAGACCGCGGTCTACGCCGCCGACGGGTACGCCCGCGCCACCGGCCGGCTGGGCGTCGCCGTGGTCACGACCGGCCCCGGGGCGGCCAACACCCTTGGCGCCACCGGCGAGGCGATGGCGTCGGGCGTGCCGGTGCTGGTGGTCGCCACCGACATCCCCAGCACGCTGCGCCGCCCCGGCGTCCACCGCGGCGTGCTGCACGAGACCCGGGACCAGGGTGCGATGTTCGCCCCGGTCACCAAGACGACCGTCACCTGCGATGCGGCCGATCAGCTGGGCGCGGAGACGGTGCGGGCCGGCGCGGTCGCGCTGACCCCCGCCACCGGGCCGGTGTACCTGGGGGTGCCGACCGACCTGCTCAGCGCCCCCGTGGACGGCGACCGGCCGGCCGCCCCGGCCGTCCCGCCACCGGCTCCCACCCCCGAGGCGGACGTCGCCCGCGCGCTGGAGCTGCTGGCCACGGCCCGGCGTCCGCTGCTCTGGGTGGGTGGCGGTGCGCTCCGCAGCGGTGCCGGTGAGGTGCTCGGCCGGCTCGCCGAGCAGCTCGCCGCACCGGTGGTCACCACCTACAACGCCCGCGGCGTGCTGCCGCCCGACCACCCGTGCCTGGCACCGGGCCTGGCCCACGTGCCCGCGATCGGGGCGCTGTGGGACGACGCCGACCTGGTGGTCGCCGTCGGCAGCGACCTCGACGGCCTGTCCACCCAGAACTGGGCGATGCCCCAGCCGCCCACCCTGCTGGCGGTGAACGTCGACGCCGCCGACGCGAACAAGAACTACCCGGCCGACCTGACCGTGGTCGGGGACGCCACCGCCGTGGTCGGCCAGCTCCTCGCCGGCGCCCCCCACCGTGCGGGCCTGCCCGAGCTGCGGGAACGGCTGGCCCGCCTGGGCAGCCGGGTGCGCGAACTCGTGGCGGCCGACGAGCCGCAGGCCGCCCAGCTGCTCGACGTCCTGGATCGGGTCGCCGTGCCGGACGGGGTGCTGGTGGCCGACATGTGCATCGCCGGCTACTGGGTCGCGGCCTTCGGCCGGATCCCCGGTCCGCGGGCGCTGGCCTTCCCGATGGGCTGGGGCACGCTCGGCTACGCCTTCCCGGCCGCACTCGGCGCCGCGCTGGCCGGGCAGGGCCGCACCCTGGCCCTGGTGGGCGACGGTGGCTTCCTCTTCGCCTGCGGCGAGCTGGCGACGGTCGCCCAGGAGCAGCCAGAGCTGACCGTGGTGATCGTCGACGACGGCGGCTACGGGATGCTCCGCTTCGACCAGGTGCACAGCGGGACGCCGACCCGCGGCGTCGACCTGGTCACCCCGGACTTCGTCGCCCTGGCCCGCTCCTTCGGCGTCCCCGCCGAGTCCGTCGACGGCTTCGGGCCGGAGTTCGAGCAGCAGCTGACCGCGGCGCTGGCGGCGACGGGCCCGAACGTGCTGGTGGTCCGGGCCGCCCTCACCCCGCCGCCGTCGACGTCCCCGCGCTGGTACCGGCGGCAGGGGCCACGGTGATCGACAAGCGGGTGGGGAGCCTCGCCGACGCCGTCGCCGGGATCTCCGACGGCGCCACGGTGCTGGTCGGGGGCTTCGGGGACTCCGGCGTCCCGGTGGAGCTGGTGCACGCCCTGCTCGACCAGGGCGCCCGGGACCTGACCGTGGTCACCAACAACGCCGGGGCGGGGGAGAGCGACGTCGCGGCGCTGATCCGGGAGCGCCGGGTCCGCCGGATCGTGTGCTCCTACCCCCGGTCGATGGGCTCGATCTGGTTCGAGGAGCTGTGGCGGGCCGGCGAGATCGGGCTGGAGCTGGTGCCCCAGGGGACGCTCAGCGAGCGGATGCGGGCCGCCGGCGCCGGGCTGGGCGGCTTCTTCACCCCCACCGGCGCGGACACCCTGCTGGCCGAGGGCAAGGAGGTCCGCACCATCGGTGGGCGCCCGCACGTGTTCGAGCACCCGCTGCCCGGCGACGTCGCACTGGTCAAGGCACACCGGGCCGACCGGTGGGGCAACCTGGTCTACCGCAAGGCGGCCCGCAACTACGGCCCCACCATGGCCACCGCCGCGACGCTGACGGTGGTGCAGGTCGAGGAGTTCGTCGAGCTCGGCGACCTGGACCCGGAGACGGTGGTCACCCCCGGGATCTTCGTGGACCGGGTCGTGCAGGTGGCGGCGTGATCGACCCGCTGAGCGACGTCGCGGTGGCCCGCCGGGTGGCCCGGGACATCCCGGACGGCGCGTACGTGAACCTGGGGATCGGCATGCCGATCCTGGTCGGCGACGTGGTCGGCCCGGACAAGGAGATCGTCTACCACAGCGAGAACGGGATCCTCGGGATGGGACCGGCCCCGGCGCCCGGCGAGGAGGACCGGGAGCTGATCAACGCGGGCAAGCAGCCGGTCACCCTGCTGCCCGGCGGCTCCTACTTCCACCACACCGACGCCTTCGTGATGATGCGCGGCGGGCACATCGACATCTCCGTGCTCGGCGCCTTCCAGGTCTCCGAGGGCGGCGACCTGGCCAACTGGATCACCGACGTCGCCACCATGCCGCCCGCGGTCGGCGGGGCGATGGACCTGGCCGTGGGCGCCCGGCGGGTGCTGGTGATGACCACGCACACCACCCGGGACGGCCGCCCCAAGCTGCTGCCCCGGTGCACCTACCCGCTCACCGCCGCCGGGGTGGTGGACCGGGTCTACACCGACCTGGCGGTCCTCGACGTCGGCCCCGGCGGGTTCGTCGTCCGGGAGATGGCCCCGGGGCTGACCCGCGCGGAGCTGCAGTCGGTCACCGCCGCCCGGCTCACCTTCGCCGACGACGTCGTCGAGCTCGACCCGCACTGACCGGCCCCACCCCACTCCCGGAGGCAACGATGCCCCTGTCCCGCACCGCCCGCGCCCGCGCCCGCACCGCCCGCGCCCGCACCGCCCGCGCCCTCGCCGCCTGCACCGCCCTCGGCCTGCTCACCGCCTGCGGCGGGACGGAGGAGACGACGTCCGGCTCCGCCGAGCAGGCCGCGGAGTACCCGACCGAGGAGATCCGGCTGCTGGTGCCCTACGGGGCCGGCGGTCCCACGGACCTGACCGCCCGCGCCTACGGCGCCTCCCTCGAGGAGCAGCTGGGCCAGACCGTGGTGGTGGAGAACCTGCCCGGCGGCTCGGGCGCGCTCGCGACCCAGGAGCTGATCGGCGCCGACCCCGACGGGCACACCCTCTCCCTCGCCACCCCCGGCACGCTGGTGCTCACGCCGCTGGCCAACGAGGTCGGCTACACGAAGGACGACGTGACGCCGATCGGGGTGATGAGCGAGGTGCCGTCGGTGCTCGCCGTCGGCGCGGACTCGCCGTACGCCACCGCCGAGGAGTTCTTCGCCGCCGCCCGGCAGCAGCCCGGCTCGCTGAACGTCGGCACGCCCGGCGCCTCCACCCCGCAGGCGATCGAGCTGCAGCGGCTGGCCGAGGAGTACGACGTCGAGGTCACCGCCGTGCCGTTCAACGGCAACGCCGAGATGACCACCGCCCTGCTGGGCGGCAACGTCGACGCGGTGCTGATCAACGCCTCCTCCGACGTCACCGCGAACATCGACGCCGGCCAGTTCCGCCCGCTGGCGGTCTCCTCCGCGGAGCCACTGCCCTGGCTGCCGGACACCCCCACCCTGGCCGAGTCCGGCTTCCCGGAGCTGACGCTGTCCGGGTCGACGTTCGGGCTGATCGGCCCCGGTGACCTGCCCGAGGAGATCGTCACCGAGCTGGAGGACGCCCTCCGGACGGCGTCCGAGGACCCGGCGATCGCCGAGCAGATCGGCGCGGAGTACGTGCCGGAGGAGTTCCAGGGCGCCGAGGAGTTCCAGCAGCTCCTCGACCGCACCCAGGAGGTCTACGAGCCGATCCTGCAGGGCTGACGGGGCCGCCCACCCGCCCGGGAGCGGACGGCCGGGCACGGCCCGATCGCGCACCATCGACAGCTCACGGTTTCGTACGACAGGGAACGGGTTTCGGACGACCTTCACTTCTTGACGTTCGATTTCGATCTCCTTAGCTTTGCGGCCTGCATCACAGCCGATGCAGACACTCGCCGCTGACGCCGAGGAGACCCACCCGTGACCGCACTCGACGAGTTCGCCCGTTCCCGGGTGATCCTCGAGCAGCTGGACAGCCACGGCCGGGTGCTGGTCGCCAGCCTGGCCGACCAGCTGGGCGTCTCCACGGTCACGATCCGCAAGGACCTCGAGGCGCTCGAGCAGCGATCGGTGCTGCGCCGGGTCCGCGGTGGCGCGGTCCCGGCGGCCGTCTCGGACGAGGGCTCGTTCGAGAGCCGGCTCCGGCACCGGCGGGCCGAGAAGGAGGCGATCGCCGACGCGGTCGCCCCGCTGGTCCGGGACGGCGACGTGATCGCCCTCGACTCCTCCAGCACCTGCCACTACCTGGCCCAGCAGCTGCTGGACCGGCGCGGGCTGGTCGTGGTCACCAACAGCCTGCCCACGGCCACCCTGCTGTCCGAGCGCACCGACGCGAACGTGCTGCTCCCCGGCGGGGTCGTCCGCCGCTCCGCCCGCTCGCTGGTCGGGCTGGTCGGCGACGTCCTCGCCGGCCGCGGCCGGATCGCCCGCGGCTTCCTCGGCGGCCACGGCATCTCCGTCGAGCACGGGCTGCTCGACCTGGCGAACGAGGAGGCCCAGGCCAAGCGCTACCTGGCCGACGCCTGCACCGAGGTGTACGGGCTCGTCGACTCAGCGAAGTTCGGCGGCTTCTCCATCCACCCGTGCGTGCCGATCGACCGGCTGGCCGCCGTGTACACCGACGACGGCGTCGACCCGGCCCAGGCCGCCGCGATCACGGCCGCCGGCGTCCCCGTGCACGCCGTCGCGATGGAGCGTCGCCCGTGAGCCCCCGACCGGCCGCCCGCACCGTCGCCGCCGTCGACCTGGGCGCCGAGAGCGGCCGGGTGGTCGCTGCCACCTTCGACGGGCACCGGCTGGACCTCGACGTCGTCGGCCGCTTCCCCAACGGCGCCCGCCCGGTGGACGGGGTGCTGCGCTGGGAGTTCGAACGACTGTGGGGGCACGTCGAGGAGCAGCTGGGCACGCTCGGGCGGGACCGGTCCGTCGCCTCCGTCGGCGTCGACACCTGGGGCGTGGACTACGGCCTGCTGCGCGCCGACGGCTCGCTGCTGGACGAGCCGACCTGCTACCGCGACCCCCGGCAGGTCCGGGCGATGGCCGAGGCCATCAGCCTGGTCGGCCGGGAAGCCCTCTACGCCGCCACCGGCTGCCAGACCATGGAGATCAACGGGGTCTTCGCGCTGCTGGACGACGCCCACCACACCGACCGGCTGGCCGACGCGGCGACGCTGCTGATGGTCCCGGACCTCTTCCACCACCGGCTCTCCGGCCTCCGCGCCACCGAGCACACCGCCGCCTCCACCTCCGGCATGTACGACACCGCCAGCGGGACGTGGGCCACCGGACTGCTGGACGCCCTGCAGGTCCCCACCCACCTGCTGCCCGAGGTCGTCGCGCCGGGGACCGACGTCGGCCCCGTGGTCGGCGCGCTCGGCGAGGGGCCGCTGGCCGGCACCCGGGTCGTCGTCCCGACCGGTCACGACACCGCGGCCGCCGTGGTGGGCACCCCCTTCGGCGGCCCGGGCGGGCTCTTCATCTCCTCGGGCACCTGGTCGCTGATGGGGGTCGAGCGGGACGAGGCCCTGGCGACCCCGGCGACGGCGGCCGCCAACCTCACCAACGAGGGCGGCTACGCGGGCACCGTCCGGCTGCTGCGCAACGTGATGGGGCTGTGGATCCTGCAGGAGTGCCGGCGGCAGTGGGCGCGCGAGGGGACCGACCTCAGCTACACCGACCTGGTCGAGCTGGCCACCGCCGAGCCGCCGCTGCGCAGCGTGGTGAACCCCAACGCCACCGACTTCCTCGCCCCCGGCGACATGCCCAGCCGGCTGCGCGCCTACTGCGCCCGGCACGGCGACCCGGTGCCGGAGACGGTCGGGGCGGTCGTCCGCTGCGTGATCGACAGCCTGGCCCTGACCTACCGCGCCACGGCGGAGGACCTGGCGGCGGTGACCGGGGAGCCGGCCACCTCGATCAGCGTCACCGGGGGCGGCTCGCAGAACGCCCTGCTGGCCCAGGCGACGGCCGACGCGACCGGCCTGCCGGTGCACTGCGGTCCCGTGGAGGCCACCGCGCTGGGCAACGCCGGCGTCCAGCTGATCGCGCTGGGCGAGCTCGCCGACCTGGCCGACCTCCGCCGGGTCGTGGCCGCCTCGGGCCGGCTGCGCACCCACCAGCCACGGGCGTCCCCCGCGTGGGACGCCGCCGCGGCGCGACTGCGGCAGCTGATGACCGCCGACGACCAGGCGC
Source organism: Modestobacter caceresii (assembly GCF_000761485.1). GTDB lineage: Bacteria > Actinomycetota > Actinomycetes > Mycobacteriales > Geodermatophilaceae > Modestobacter > Modestobacter caceresii. The sequence goes on along the minus strand of NZ_JPMX01000030.1, from coordinate 6,844 downwards.
GCGGCCTGCGCGACGGCTGAGTCACCGCACGAAGGAACACGGACTTCCGGGCAGGTGCCCGGTCCCCGCCGCTCTCCCGAGCGGCGGGCTCACCGCGGGGAACACCCCGCATCACGATGGAGTGAAGATGAGCGCAAGGCGTCACAGGGCCACGGTCGCCGTGGTCGGTGTCGGGATGGCCCTCACCCTTGCCGGGTGTGGCCAGGGCAGCGGCGGTTCCGCCGGGAGCAGCGGCGGGTCCGATGGCGGCGGCGGCGGCGGCGACACGCCCAGCATCGCCTTCGTCCCGAAGCTGCAGGGCATCCCCTACTTCGAGGCGATGAACGCCGGCGGCGAGGCCGCCTGCGAGGAACTGGGCTGCGAGTGGCTCTACCAGGGCCCGGTCGAGGCCGACGCCGCCGCCCAGGCGGACATCGTCCGGTCCTTCATCCAGCAGGGCGTCGACGTGCTGTTCGTCGCCCCCAACGACCCCGACTCGATGGCCCCCCTGCTGCAGGAGGCCGCCGACGCAGGCATCGCCGTGGGCACCACCGACACCGACGCCCCGAACTCGGTCCGCGAGGTGTTCGTCAGCCAGGCCTCCACCGAGGGCATCGGCCAGACGCTGACCGACCAGATGGTGGAGGCGATGGGCGGCGCGGGCCGCTACGCCATCGTCTCCTGCGGTGAGACGGCGGAGAACCTGAACAGCTGGATCGAGGTCCAGCGGGAGTACACCGCCTCCGAGTACCCCGAGGTGGAGATCACCGAGGTCGTCTACGCCGGTGAGGACCAGGCGGTGGCGACCCAGATGGCCACCGACCTGATGAACTCCGACCCGACGCTGACCGGGCTGGTCGGCGAGTGCACCTCCTCGGCACCGGGCGTCGCCCAGGCCGTGCGGGACGCCGGCCGGATCGGCCAGGTCTCCACAGTCGGCCTCGGCACCCCCAACTCGATCGCCCCGTACCTGGAGGACGGTTCGGCCTCCTCCAGCGTGCTGTGGGACGTCGAGGCGCTGGGCTACCTGACCGTCTGGGCCGGCATGCAGCTGGCCGAGGGCGCCGAGTTCGAGGCGACCAACGACGTCAACTCCGACCTGTCCGCAGTCGAGTACGACGAGGAGACCAAGACCCTGCTCCTCGGCCCGCCGCTGGTGCTGACCACCGAGAACGTCGGCGACTTCGACTACTGAGCCACCGGATCCCCGCCGCGGGTGGGCCGGCCTCCCGGCCCGCCCGCGGCACCCCACCCGTCGCACACCCCCTGAGAGTGGAGGCCGCGAGGTCATGACCACGCCCCAGCCCGACACCCCGAGCACGCCCACCCGCCTCTCGGTGTCCGGCGTCTCGAAGCGCTTCGGCGCGGTCCGGGCCATCCGGCACGCCGACATGGCGGTCCAGCCCGGCACGGTGCACGCCCTGGTCGGGGAGAACGGCGCGGGGAAGTCCACCCTGATCAAGATCCTCGCGGGCGCCGAGACCGCCGACACCGGGACGATCACCTTCGACGGCGCGCCGGTCACCATCTCCTCGACCCACGACGCGATGGCCCTGGGCATCGCGACCGTCTACCAGGAACCCCAGCTGTTCTCCGAGCTGACCGTCGCCGAGAACGTCTTCACCGGCCGCGAGCTCACCCGCGGCGGCCGGGTCGACTGGGCGGCCCAGAACGCCAAGGTCGTCGAGCTGCTCGACCTGCTCGGCCTGCCCGCCCGGTACGCCACGGCCACCGTGGGCGGGCTGTCCATCGCCGAGCAGCAGCAGGTCTCCATCGCCAAGGCGCTGGCCGGCGACGCCAAGGTGCTCATCCTCGACGAGCCGTCGGCCATCCTGACCGACCGCGAGGTCGAGGTCCTGTTCGGCGTGGTCCGCCGGCTGACCGCCGCCGGCGTCTCGATCATCTACATCTCCCACCGCCTCGACGAGCTGTTCGTCATCGCCGACGAGGTCACCGTCATGCGTGACGGGCAGACGATCGGCACCCACCCGATCGCCGACCTCAGCGTCCGGCAGATCGTCGAGCTGATGGTCGGCGGCATCCTGGACGACGCCCGCCCGGACCGCACCGTGCCCCCGGGCGACCCCCGGCTGGAGCTGCGGGGTCTCGGGCTGACCGGCCACTTCCACGACGTCGACGTCGACATCCGCGCCGGCGAGATCGTCGCCCTCTACGGCCTGATCGGCTCGGGGGTGGCCGAGATCGGCGCCACGGTCTACGGGATGGCCCGAGCGACCGCCGGCACGGTCCTCGTGGACGGGGAGGAGGTGCGGCCCCGCTCACCGCGAGAGGCCAAGGACCTCGGCATCGCCCTGCTCCCGGCCGACCGCAAGCAGCAGGGGCTGTTCAGCTTCCAGCCGATCTCGTTCAACATCTCTGCCGGCCACCTGCCGCTGCTGTCCAAGTTGCGGGTCTGGGTCGACCGGCGCCGCGAACGCGAGGTCGCCCGCTCGATGATCAGCCGGTTGTCGGTGAAGACACCCCACGAGCGGCAGGCCGTCTCCGCCCTCTCCGGCGGCAACGCGCAGAAGGTCGTGCTGGCCCGCCAGCTGGTCGACCGACCCCGGGTCCTGGTCCTCGCCGAGCCCACCCAGGGCGTCGACGTGGGGGCCAAGGAGGAGATCCACCGCATCATCACCCAGCTCGCCGACGAGGGGACCGCCGTGCTGATCGTCACCTCCGACCTCGCCGAGGCGATCCGGATCGCCGACCGCCTGCAGGTCGTCCGCGCCGGTACCACCACGGCCGAGTTCGGGCCGGGCGCCACCCAGGTCGACGTGCTGGCCGCCGCGGCCGGCGCCGAGGAGCAGCAGGAGGTGACCGCGTGAGCACCGCGACCCTCACCCCCGCCGGACGACCGGACGGGGAACCGGCCGCCCCCGCCCCGAAGGGCAGGCAGCGCATCCTCCCGCCCCCGGTCACCGGGCAGGAGATGGTGCTCATCGTCGTCATCGCCCTGCTCTGGCTGGCCCTGAGCCTGGCGACCCCGGCGTTCTTCACGTCCGGCTCGATCGTCCCGCTGCTGGTCGGGATGACGCCGATCGCGCTCATCGGCATCGGCATGACGATCGTGATCATCACCGGCGGCATCGACGTGTCGGTGGGCAGCATCGTGATGGTCTGCTCGGTCATCGTCGCCCAGACGATGGTCGGGAGCGGGCTCCCGCTGCCGCTGGCGGTGCTGCTGGCCGTCGCCATCGGCGGCGTCCTCGGCCTGGTCAACGGCGTGCTGATCGCCTACGGGCGGGTGCACGCCATCATCATCACCTTCGGCACGCTGAACCTCTTCCGGTTCATCGGGCTGCAGGTCTTCGACTCCTCCACCGTCGAGGGCATCCCCCGCACGCTCAACTTCTTCGGGCGCGGCGAGGCCGGGCGCACCCTGGGCATCCCGCACAGCTTCGTGATCATGCTGGTGCTCGCCGCGCTTGTCTGGTGGTACCTGCGGCACACCGCCGGGGGGCGGCACTTCTACGCGATCGGGAACGACCAGCAGGCCGCGCGGCTGGCCGGGATCTCCGTGCGCACCCGGGTGCTGATGGCCTACGTCGTCACCGGGCTGCTCGCCGGGCTCGCCTCCTGCTTCGTGCTCGCCCAGGGCACCTCCAGCCTGGCGGCGAACGTCGGGTCCGGCCTGGAGCTCGCCGTCATCGCCGCCGTGGTGATCGGCGGGACGTCGATCATCGGCGGCCGCGGCTCGGTGCTCGGCACCGTGCTCGGCGCGCTGCTCGTGCAGACCGTCGCGACCGGGGTCACCCAGCTGGGCTGGCGCTCGCAGCTGTCCGACCTGTTCGTCGGCCTCTTCATCCTCATCGCCGTCGGCGCCGACCTCATCCGCCAGCGGACCCGGAGGGCCTCGTGAGCACCCAGACCACCCCCGGAACGGAGCCCAGCGCGGCCTCCGGCAGCACCGTCGAACCGACCGCCGGCGGCACCGAGAGCCTCCCGGCCAAGGTGCTGCGGATCCTGCTCACCCAGCGGATCGCCCTGCTGGTCCTGCTGCTGGCCACGGTGCTGATCACCATGTCGCAGCTCAGCGCGAACAACTACCTGAGCGCGCCGTACAGCACCTCCTACCTGGCGGCCACGCTGATCAACGCCGTCCCGCTGGTGATGCTCGGGCTGGCCGAGCTGCTGGTGATCACCTCCGGCCGCGGCGGGATCGACCTCTCGGTCGGGGCGATCGTCTCGCTGACCGGCATGGTCTTCGGCTTCGCCTACGGCGAGTGGGGCTGGTCGCTGTCGACCGCGATCGTGCTCGCGGTGGTCTTCGGCGGCCTGTGCGGGGCGGTCAACGGCGCGCTGATCGCCTACCTGGGCTTCCCGGCGCTGATCACCACGCTGGCCACGTACTACGGCTTCAGCTCGCTGGCCCTGGTGGTCAACGACCAGCGGCCGATCAACAGCCAGCCGGTCCAGGACCTGTACTCGACCGCCTCGGCGGTCTCCCTGCCCTTCCTGCCCGAGGCGTTCCCCCGCATCCCGCTGGGCGTCTTCACGTTCCTCATCCCGACCGCCCTCGTGGTGTGGCTGGTCCTGGCCCGCACCACCTACGGCCGGCGGCTGTACGCGATCGGCACCAACGACGTCGCCGCCGAGTGGACCGGCATCAACGTCGCCCGTACCCGCTTCACCGCCTACGTGGCCGCCGGCGCCATCTCGGGTCTGGTCGCGGTGGTCACCGTCGCCCAGTTCGCCTCCGCCCGCCCCGACTCCGGGGTGTCCGGCAACGGCATGGCGCTGCCGGCCATCACCATCGCCGTCCTCGGCGGGGTGGCCATCACCGGCGGCATCGGCCGGGTCGCCGGGGTGGTGCTGGCCGCGCTGCTGATCGTCTGGCTCAACGCCGGGATCCTGCTGGCCGTCCCGGGCAACGCCGGCAGCCAGTTCCAGCTCTTCGCCCTCGGCGTCGTGCTGATCTTCGCCGCCCTGCTGAACGGCTTCTCGAACCGACGCTACGGAGGAACCTCATGACCGCCATCTGGGACCCGTCCCTGGCCAGCACCGAACTCGTCCAGCTCACCCGGGCCCTGGGGGAGCCGGGCCGGGACCTGGCCATCCTCGCCGAGGGCAACACCTCGCAGCTGCTGGACGACGGCCGGGTGGTCGTCAAGGCCTCGGGGTCGGGCATGCGGGACGTCGATGCGCAGGACTTCGTCGTCGTCGACGTCGACCCGCTGGTCGAGCTGATCCGCGACCCGCGGAGCACCCAGGCCGACCTCACCGCGGCGCTGGACGCCGGCGAGCACGAGGGCCGGCGCCGGCGGGCCTCCATCGAGACGCTGGTGCACGTCGCCGCCCAGGCGTTCACCCCCACGCCGTTCGTCGGCCACACCCACCCGACTGCGGTGGTGGCCCTGCTGGCCAGCGTGCACGCGGCCACCGCCTACGACACCTACGTCTACTCCGACGAGGCCGTCGTGATCGGCCGGCCGCTGTTCGTGCCCTACGCCCAGCCGGGGGTCGAGCTCGGCCGGGTCTACCTGGAGGGCCTCACCCGGCACTGGGAGACCCACGGCGAGCTGCCGCAGCTGGTGCTGCTGGGCAACCACGGGATCGTGGTGAACGCCCCCAGCACCGCCGGCGTGGAGGGTGTCTCCCAGATGGCCGTCAAGGGCGCCCAGGTCCGTTCGGCGGCCTACGCCATGGGCGGGGTGGTGCCGCTGCCGGCCACGTCGGTGGAGACGTTCTTCGCCCGCGACGACATCGAGGAGCGGCGCCGGATCCTGGCCGGCGGCTCCCGATGACACTGCCGCAGGACCTGCGCGCGGTCTTCCTCGACGTCGGTGGACCGGTCTACGACGACGAGAACTTCGTCGCCGCCGTGCTGCAGGCGCTCGACGAGCTGCGCGCCGACCAGGGCCGTGGACCGGTGGAGCGCAGCGACTTCCGCGCCGTCTACGACCGGATCCGGGCCCAGCAGGGCGGCTCCCTGCGCCGGGCGCTGGCCGCCGAGCTGCTGGGCGACCCGCAGCTGCGCGACGCCCTGCACGAGCGCACCCGGGCGCACTGGCACCACCCCGCGGGCACGCTCTACCCCGACGTGCTGCCCTTCCTCGCCCAGCTGCGCGGCCGCGTGACCGTCGGCGTGCTCGCCAACCAGGAGCGGGCCGTCGTCGACGCGCTCACCCGGGACGGGGTGGCCGACTCCGTCGACGTCTGGGGCGTCTCGGCCATCGTCGGGCACGAGAAGCCCAGCCCCGAGCTGTTCACCTGGTGCCTGGCGCAGGCCGGGGCGCGCCCGGAGCAGGCCGTGCACATCGGCAACCGGCTGGACACCGACGTCCGGCCCGCCGCGGCGCTGGGCCTGGGCACCGTGTGGGTGCTGCGCGGCGAGGCCCCCGACGAGCCCACCCCGGCGCAGCTGGCCGAACCGGACCTCGCCGTCCGCGGTCTGGACGGCCTGGCCGCCCGGCTGCTGGCGGGCACGGCGGTCTGATCGTGGGCACCGACCCGGTCGTCCTCGGCATCGACCTGGCCACCGCCGCGGTGCGGGTGGTCGCCGTGGACGCCGGCACCGGCCACGTGCTGGCCACCGCCGACACCGCGCTGCCCGCGCCGGTCACCCCCCGGCCCGGCTGGGTGGAACAGCGTCCCGAGCACGCCGCCGCCGCGCTGCGGTCGACGGCCGACGTGGTGTCCGCGCTGGGCCGCAGGGCCGCCGCCGTGTGCGCACTGTCGGTCACCGGCACCTCCGGCACGGTGGTGGCCGCCGACGCCGCCGGACGGCCGGTCGGGCCGGCGCTGCTCTACTCCGACGACCGCGGCCGCGCGCTCACCGCGGCGCTGGCCGAGCGCACCGGCGCCGGCCTCGGCTCGGCCGGCACGGTCGGCCGGCTGCTGTGGCTCCCCCGCCCGCCCGGCC
>NZ_JPMX01000029.1 GCF_000761485.1 Modestobacter caceresii | reverse complement strand
GGCCGAAGACCTCGACTCCGACAAGTAGCCGATCAAATACCCAACACCCTCTGAGCCGGGGCGTCAGTCGGTGGGGCGGTCGCCGTCCTGCTCGGCGAGGAACCGCTCGATCTGCGCGCCGAGCTCGTCGCCGCTGGGCATCTCGCCGCCGAACCCGAGCAGGCCGGTCTCCTCGCGGGAGGCGGTGAAGGAGTCGAACTGCTCCTCGAGGGCGCTGACCACCGCGGTGTTCTCGCTGGAGCGGGCGATCTGCTCGTCGACCTCGGTGCGGTGCGCCTCGGCCGCCTCGCGGAGCGTCTCGGTCGGCACGAGCAGGCCGGTGAGCTGGGTCAGGTGCTCGAGCAGGGTGAGCGAGGCCGCCGGGTAGGTGGCCTGGGTCAGGTAGTGCGGCACGTGGGCGGCGATGCCGAGCGCGTCGACGCCGGCCTCCCCGAGCCGCAGCTCCAGCAGCGCACCGACGCTCCCGGGGATGCGCATCTCACCCCAGTACAGGGGATAGGACTCGATCAGCTGCCGCCGTGTCGCGTGCGCGGTCACGGTCACCGGGCGGGTGTGCGGCACCGGCATCGGGATGGCGTGCAACGCGACGGCCGAGGTCACGCCCAGCCGGTCGACCAGCTGCAGCACTGCGGCGACGAACCGCTCCCACGCGTAGTCGGGCTCGGCGCCGTGCAGCAGCAGGAACGGCGTCCCGGCGTCGTCCTCCAGGGCGTACAGCCCGATCTCCGGGGAGGCGATCGAGACGTACCGGTCGCCGGAGAACGTCATCCGTGGCCGGTGGCCCCGGTAGTCGACGAGCGCATCGACGTCGAAGCGGGCGATGAGCCGGTTCGGCAGTGCGTCGAGCAGGTGGGCGCCGGTCAGTGCTCCGGCGTGCGCGGCGTCGAAGTCGCCGGCCAGGTGGTGGACGAGCACCAGGCTCCGGCGCTCCTCGGGGGTGGCCACCGCCGCCTCGCGGGCGAGGAAGGGCTCGGCCTCGGGGAGCACCTCGACGAGGTCCTCCGGTCGCTGGGGCACGGGACGTCCTCCTGACGGCTGGTCGGGCTGCACGTGGTCACCAGCTCCGCGGACGGCCGGTGCATTCCCATCGTCCTCCCGCCGGGGGAGGTCGGTCAGCTGCTGGGCGTCGTCTCGGCCGGCTCGCGCACCAGGTGGGTGCCCGAGGCGTCCTGGGTCAGCTGCCCCCGGGTGCCGTCGTCTGCGACCTCGGGGTTGTTGCCGTCGAGCACGTCCCGGCCGTAGCGGTAGGCGACCGCGATCAGCGCGGCCACCGGCACCGCCAGGAACGCCCCGATGATCCCGGCCAGGCTGGCGCCGGCGGTCACCGCCAGGATCACCACGGCCGCGTGCAGGTTGAGCCCGCGCCCCTGCAGGATCGGCTGGAGCACGTTGCCCTCGATCTGCTGCACCACGATGATCAGCCCGAGCACGATCAGCGCCGTGGTCAGGCCGCTGTCGACCAGCGCGATCAGGACGGCGAAGCCACCGGCGACGAAGGCACCGATGATCGGGATGAAGGCGCCGAAGAAGGTGAGCACGGCCAGCGGCAGGACCAGCGGCACGCCGAGCACGAGCAGCCCGATGCCGATGAAGAGGGCGTCCACGAAGCCGACGATGGCCTGCTGGCGGATGAACTCCGACAGGGTGCGCCAGGTCTTCAGCGACAGGGCCGCGACGTGCGGTGCGGCCTGCGGGCCGGTCTGCGCCGCCAGCCACGGCACCCACTTCGGGCCGTCCTTGAGGAAGAAGAAGGTCAGCACCAGCGCGAGGACGAGGTTGATCAGCAGGCCGCCGATCGTGGTCGCGGTGGTGACGGCGTAGCCGGCGATGTTCTGGGCGTTGCTCTGCACCGAGTCGATGATCGAGTCGACGGCGTTGCCGACCTGCTGGTCGTCGATGTTGAACGGCGGACCGGCCAGGTACTCCTGCACCTGCTCCAGGCCCTGGGTCACGCCGTCGGCGACCTCCTCGACCTGGCCGACCACCTGGGGGGCGATGACGGCGATGATCCCGCCGAAGGCGCCGAGGAAGAGCAGCAGCACGACCAGCGACGCCAGTGCCGGCGGCCAGCCGTGGTGGCGGAGGACGCGGGTGACGGGCCAGAGGACGGTGGTGAACAGCAGCCCGAGGACGACGGGGAGCAGGACCACCCACAGTTCGCCGATGACCCGCCCGAGGATGAGCAGGGCGATGACGATGAGGATCAGCTCGGCCGAGGCGACCGCCACCCGCCGGCTCGCGGCCTGCAGACGCCGGGCGCGTTCCGGCCCGGGGATCGGCGCACGGGTGGTGGCGACCTCGTGCTCGTCGGCCCCGGTCCCGGTCGCGGTGTCGGCCCGGCTCGCACCGGTGTCCTCGCCGCGCTCGTCGGCGGCGGGCTCGGCGGCGTTCTCGGTGCGGTGTTCGTCGGGCATGCGTTGATCCCAGCACACCCGGACGTGTCCCACCGATCGGCCGGACGTGATCTGTGCGGCGTCACCGCGCGGATCGTCGGAGGCACGTCGTAGGTTCCCGGCATGCCGAAGACCGCCACCGCCGACCGGGTCGATCGCGAGGGGCTGCTCGCCTTCCTGCGCCCCCGGCACAAGGCCCTCCTGCTCACCCACCGCAGCGACGGGAGCCCGCAGTTGTCCCCGGTGACGTGCGGCGTCGACGACCAGGGGCGGGTGGTGGTCTCCACCTACCCGCAGCGGGCCAAGGCGGTCAACGCCCGGCGTGACCCCCGGGTCTCGCTCTGCGTCCTCTCCGACGACTTCGACGGCGCCTGGGTGCAGGTCGACGGCCAGGCGGAGGTGCTCGACCTTCCCGACGCGCTCGACCCGCTGGTCGACTACTTCCGGTCGATCAGCGGTGAGCACCCGGACTGGGACGAGTACCGCGCCGCGATGCAGCGCCAGGGCAAGTCGCTGCTGCGGGTCACCATCGAACGCTGGGGGCCGGTGGCCACCGGCGGCTTCCCGCCGGCACCGGCCTCGTCCTGACCCGACGCGGGGGATCGACACGCTGCGACAAGGGCAGGAGCTTGCGTCGCGCCGTGCAAGCTGCTGAGCTTGCCGCATGCCCTTCGTGCTGACGGTCGACCAGCGGGACAGCCGCCGCAGCCCGGACCGGGTGCCCGAGGTGCTGTCCGCGCTCAGCGGGGTGCCCACCGTCCTGCGCTTCGAGCGCACCGCGGGGGACGAGGTCCAGGGCCTGCTCGACGACCCGGTCGTGGTGGTGGACGTCGTGCGCCGGCTGGTGCGCGACGGCGGGTGGAGCATCGGGATCGGGGTCGGCCCGGTGCACACGCCGCTCCCGGGGAGCACCCGGGCCGGGTCCGGTCCGGCGTTCATCGCAGCCCGCGCCGCCGTCGAGGCGGCCAAGCGCCGTCCCGTCCGGCTCGCCGTCCGGGGGGGCGCCGCTGAGCCGGCGGCGGATGCGCAGGCGGTGCTGACCGCCCTGGCCGCGCTGGTCGAGCGGCGCAGCGACCAGGCGTGGGAGGCGATCGAGCTGGTCGAGGGCGGGCGCACGCAGGCCGAGGCGGCCACCGAGCTGGGCGTCACCCGTCAGGCGGTGGGGCAGCGGCTGGGCGCAGGCCTGTGGGACGTCGAGCGGGACCTGCACCCCGCGGCGGCGCGACTGCTGGCCCGGGCGGCGGGATGAGCGTCGCCGCCCTCGTGGTCCTCGGCGTCCTGGCCGTGGCCGGAGCCGCCCTGACCCCGCACACCGACCGCCGGGGCAGCCGGTTCGGCGGGGCGCTGCTCGTGCTGCTGCTGGGCGCCGCCGCTGCGCTGGCCTGGCGGGCGGACCGGGTCGGTGACGGGGTGGAGGTCGGCGGCCAGTTGCTCGCGGTCGCCTCCGCGGCGCTGGGCGGGGGACCGGTGGCGACCGCCGTCCTCCGGGCCGCCGACCCCGACCGGGTGGCGGGGCGCCGGCGCGCCTCGGACCCGGAGGTGCTGCGGGGCGGTGCCTGGATCGGTGTGCTGGAGCGCTCCGCCATCGCGGTCACCGTGCTCGCCGGGTTCGCCGAGGGGCTCGCCGTCCTGATCGCGGTGAAGGGGCTGGGGCGGTTCAACGAGCTGAAGGCCCCGGTCGCGTCCGAGCGGTTCATCATCGGCACCCTGGCCAGCGGCCTCTGGGCCCTCGGCTGCGTCGGCGTCGCCGTCCTCCTCCGCACCTGACCCCTCCACCAAGATGGCCATTTTGGTGGTGGAGGGGTTCAGTCGTGGAAGACCTCGATCTGGGCGCCCATCTCCACCAGTCGCTCGTAGAGCTGCTCGTAGCCGCGGGCGATGATGTCCACGTTGCGCAGCACCGAGTCGCCCTTGGCCGCCAGCATCGCCAGCAGGATGCAGACCGCCGGGCGCAGCGCCGGCGGGCAGACGATCTCCGCCGCCGACCAGCGGGTCGGCCCCTCCACCAGCACCCGGTGCGGGTCGAGCAGGCGCACGTCGGCGTTCAGCCGGGTCAGGTCGGAGAGGTGGATCGCCCGGTTGTCGTAGACCCAGTCGTGGATCAGCGTGCTGCCGGTGGCCGTCGCGGCGATCACCGCGAAGAACGGCAGGTTGTCGATGTTGAGCCCCGGGAAGGGCATCGGGTGCACCTTGTCGATGGGCGCCCGCAGCTGCGACGGGTGCAGGGTGATGTCGACCAGCCGGGTGCGGCCGTTGTCGGCCGGGTACTCCGGTGACAGGTCGAAGGACAGCCCCATCTCGGCGAGGATGGCCAGCTCGATCTCCAGGAACTCGATCGGGGCCCGGCGCACGGTGAGCTCCGAGCCGGTGACGATCCCGGCGGTCAGCAGGCTCATCGCCTCGACCGGGTCCTCCGACAGCGGGTAGTCGACGTCGGCGTCGAGCACGGGCTTGCCGGTGACGACCAGGGTGGTGGACCCGAAGCCCTCGATGCGCACGCCCAGCAGCTCCAGGTACAGGCAGAGGTCCTGGACCATGTAGTTCGGGCTGGCGTTGCGGATCGTCGTCGTCCCGTCGTGCCGGGCGGCGGCCAGCAGCGCGTTCTCCGTCACCGTGTCCCCGCGTTCGGTCAGCACGATCGTGCGGTCCCGCGCCACGGGCGGGGCGACGGTCGCCCGGTACTCCCCGGCGTGCGCCTCGACCTCCAGCCCGAAGGGGCGCAGCGCGATCATGTGCGGCTCGACGGTGCGGGTGCCGAGGTCGCAGCCGCCGGCGTAGGGGAGCCGGAAGTCCTCGGCCCGGTGCAGCAGCGGGCCCAGGAACATGATGATGCTGCGGGTGCGACGGGCCGCGTCGGCGTCGATCGCGGAGAGGTCCAGCTGCTCGGGGACGACGAGGGTCAGGTCCCGCCCGGCGGCGTCCCAGGAGGCGGAGACGCCGATCGAGGTGAGCACGTCGAGGATCCGGTCGACCTCGACGATGCGGGAGACGTTGCGCAGCGTCGTCCGGCCGCGGTTGAGCAGCGCGGCGCACAGCAGCGCGACCGCCGCGTTCTTGGACGACTTCACCGTGACGCTGCCCGACAGCGGCGTGCCACCCCGGACGCGCAGGTGGGTGGGGCCGGAGCGCCCCACGCTGATCAGCTCGCTGTCCAGTGCCGCCGACAGCCGGCCCAGCAGCTCGAGGGTCAGGTTCTGGTTGCCCTGCTCGATCCGGGCGATCGCGCTCTGACTGGTGCCCAGCCGCTCGGCCAGCTGCAGCTGGGTGAGCCCGCGGTGTCGCCGGGCGTCCCGCACCAGGGCGCCGATCTGGCGGAGGGACTGGGTCGTCGTGTCCTCGGTCAGCGTCATCGGCGACCACGGTATGTCACAAATGAGATCCGGACGGTCGTGGTACGCAGTCCTCCGGCCCGTCAGGATGAGGCATGGTCTTCTGGATCGCGGTCGGGGCCGTGCTCACCCTGCTGCTCGCGGTGGCCTGGTGGCTGGACCACTCGGCCCGGCGGCGCGGGTCCCGGTCACAGCACCACTCCGACGTCTGGTACGAGGTCCGGGAGGGCCGCCGGGACGCCGAGGTCCTCAGCCCGTTCGTCCGGGACAACTCCTGGACCAGTTGGAGCCGGCGGAACCGCCGCTGAGCCACCCGTCCGGGGACGCCGGGTGTCGAACCGGTGGTCAACGGACATGATGGGGGTGCCGGACCCCGGCCCCACCTGCGAGGAGAACCCCGTGTCCCAGACCCCGGCGCCGACCGGTTCCGTGTCCCACCCCGAGCTGCTGGCCGTCTACGTCAACGACCACCTCGCCGCGGCCGCCGGTGGCATCGAGCTGGTCTCCCGGATGATCGGGGTGCACCGCGGGACCGAGTACGAGCAGCCCCTCCGTCAGTTGCTCGACGAGCTCCGTGAGGAGAAGGCCGCGATCACCGGGGTCGCCCGGGCGCTGGGCTTCCCGGTGCGCCAGTACAAGCAGCTGGCCACCTGGGTCGCGGAGAAGGCGAGCCGGGCGAAGCTGAACGGGCACCTGCTCACCCGGTCCCCGTCCAGCGACCTGGTCGAGTTCGAGTTCCTCGCCTCCGCCGTACGGGGCAAGCGCAGCGGCTTCGAGACGCTGCGGATCGCCGCCGTCGCCGACAGCCGGATCGACGCGGAGCTGCTCGACCGGCTGATCCAGCAGGCCAACCGCCAGCACGACTGGGTCACCGAGGTGCGCCGGGACGTCGCGGCGAGGGTCTTCGGTGGCGACCCGAGCGCCCCTGACCTCGCTGCGGACAACGGCAACGGTGACGGTGGTGGTGGCGACAACGGCGGCACCACGGGCGGCCAGGGCTGAGCTCCCGCTGCGCGGGGGCGGGGGCGGCGGTAGACACGTCGGCATGTGCCACGACCACGACAGCCGCCCGCCTGCGCCACCCACCGTCGGGGCGGTCGCCGAGCGGGGCACCCTCACGCTGACCGCCGCCGACGGCACCCGGTTCTCCGCCGCCTACGCCGCGCCGGCCACCGCGCCGCGCGCCGGCGTCGTCCTGCTGCCCGACATCCGGGGCCTGCACCCGTACTACGTCGCCCTGGCGGAGCGGTTCGCCGAGGCGGGGCTGGCCGCGGTCGCCATCGACTGGTTCGGCCGCACCGCGGGGATCGCCGAGAACGGCACCCGCGAGGAGGACTTCGACTGGGGGACGCACATCCCGCAGACCACGCCGGCCGGCGTCGACGCCGACACCACCGCCGGGATCGAGTACCTGCGCAGCCGTACCGACCCGGCGCTTCCGGTGGTCACCGTCGGGTTCTGCTTCGGCGGCAGCCACGCCTGGCGGCAGTCGGCCGGCGCCCTGGACCTGGCCGGCAGCGCCGGCTTCTACGGCCGGCCCAGCCTGGTGGGCGACGCCGCGGACGGCGCCCGCAAGCCGGTGGTGATGATCATCGCCGGGGCGGACAGCGCCACCCCGGTGGCGGAGCAACGGCAGCTGGCCGCCCGGATGCGCGCGGCCGGGGCCGAGGTGGACGAGGTGGTCTACGAGGGCGCGCCGCACTCCTTCTTCGACCGGTCGTTCGACGAGTGGACCGAGGCCTGTCAGGACGCCTGGCGGCACGTGCTCGCCCTCACCGATCGGGTGAGCGGCTCCTGAGCGGGCGGGCGGCCGACGCCACCGGGCTCCTACGCTCGGTGGCGTGACCGACCCGCAGCCGCCCCAGCAGCCCATCGACCCCGGCGTCATCGCCCTCGCCGCGAAGGTCTTCGACCTGGCCCGGGAGGGCGACACCGAGCAGTTGGTGGCCTACCTCGACGCCGGGGTGCCGGCCAACCTCACCAACGACAAGGGCGACACCCTGCTCGTCCTGGCGGCCTACCAGGGTCGTGCCTCGACGGTGGCCGCGCTGCTGGAGCGCGGGGCGGACCACACCCGGGCCAACGACCGGGGCCAGACGGCGCTGGCCGCCGCCGTCTTCAAGCAGTCGGCGGAGACGGTGCGCAGCCTGCTCGCCGCCGGCGCCGACCCGGACGACGGTCAGCCCAGTGCCCGGGCGACCGCGCAGTTCTTCGACCTGCCGGAGATGACCGCCCTGCTGGAGAGCCCCACCGCCTGACCGGCCGCACCGGACGGTCGGATCAGGGTCGGTCGTCCTGGTCCCTCAGGACCCGCAGCACGCCGGTGAGACCCTCCTGGAGCGCAGCGAGCTCGCTCGGGCGCAGTGCCTGCAGGACGGCGGCGTCGGTCTCCACGTCCGACGCCATCAGCCGGCGGACCACCCGGACCCCGGCCCGGGTGGGCGTGAGCACCCGGCCCCGCCCGTCCCGGCTGTCCGGTGTCCGGTCGACCATGCCGGCGCGGACCAGTCGGTCGACCAGGCCGGTGATGGTGGCCGGGCTCACCTCCAGCAGCTCGCTGAGGTGCTGTGGCGTCATCGACTCCTCGATCACCAGGAAGGTCAGCCCGCGCAGCTGCTGGAGGGTGAGCGGGGTGTCCAGCAGCGGCTCGAGGCGGCGCCGCACGCTGTAGTCGCCGATCTGCGCGCCCAGGCACAGCACCGCCAGCACCTCGGCGGGGAGGTCGCGCCAGCCCTCGGGCCAGTCGTCGGGCACGTCGTCGGGGTCGGGCACGGTGGTCTCGATGGTCATGCGCACCTCCTCCGGGGGAGTGTCGGCGTTCACCGGTAGTTTGCTCGAAGCTAACTACTCGGTGCAAGCTGGCCGGGTCCACTCCCGACACCGGCCCCGGCCGTGGAGGAACGCGTGTCCCGTCTCGCCGTCCTGTCCCTGCGGAACCGAGCCCTGGTGGCGTTGGCGACCATCGCGGTTCTCGTGTTCGGGCTGATCTCGGCGGGCTCGCTGAAGCAGGAGCTGATCCCGAGCCTGCAGATCCCCGCTGCCGCCGTCGTCGCCACCCAGCCCGGCGTCTCGCCCGACGTGGTCGAGCGCCAGGTCGTGCAGCCACTGGAGCAGGCCATCGGCACCGTGGACGGCGTGGTCGCCACGACCTCCACGGCCAGCACCGGGCTGGCGACGGTCGCCGTCGAGCTGGAGTACGGCTCCGACATCGACCGGGCCACCGCCGCGCTGCAGACCGCGGTCAGCCGGGTGCAGGCCCAGCTGCCGGCCGACGTCGAGCCCCAGGTGCTGGCCGGGTCGCTGGCGGACCTGCCCGTCGTGCAGCTGGCGATCGCCGCGCCGGGCGACACCGCCGCCCTGTCCGACCGGATCGACTCCGCCGTCGTCCCGCTGTTCGAGCAGGTCGAGGGCGTCCGCGACGTGACGGTCACCGGGGCCAGCGAGCCCCGCGTGCAGATCGCCCTGGACCCGGCCGCCCTCGCGGCGGCCGGGATCCCGGCAGCAGCGGTCACCGCCGTGCTCGAGGAGAACGGCGTGGTGCTGCCCGCCGGCACGGTGACCGAGGGGGAGCAGACCCTGTCGGTGCAGGCCGGTGACCGGCTCACCTCGGTCGAGGAGCTCCGCGCCCTCCCGCTGACCGGTGCCGACGGCGCGGTCACGCCGCTGAGCGCGGTCGCCACGGTGGAGCTGGGCGAGGCGCCGGCGACGTCCTACTCCCGGGTCGACGGTCAGCCGGCCCTCTCGGTTGGGCTGACCCAGACCCCGGACGGCAACACCGTCGACATCTCGCACGCCGTCGAGGACCTGCTGCCGCAGGTGCGGGAGCTGCTGGGTGAGGGCAGCACGGTGGCGGTCGTGTTCGACCAGGCGCCGTTCATCGAGGAGTCGATCGAGGGCCTGGCCACCGAGGGCGGCCTCGGGCTGCTGTTCGCCCTGGTCGTGATCCTGGTCTTCCTGGCCTCGGTGCGGTCCACGCTGATCTCGGCGGTGTCGATCCCGGTGTCGCTGTGCGTCACCTTCATCGGGCTGCAGGTCGCCGGCTTCTCGCTCAACATCCTCACCCTGGGTGCGCTGACCGTCTCGATCGGCCGCGTGGTCGACGACTCCATCGTGGTCATCGAGAACATCAAGCGGCACCTGTCCTACGGCGAGGCGCGCACCAAGGCGATCCTCGGCGGCGTCCGCGAGGTGGCCGGCGCGATCACCTCCTCGACCATCGCCACCGCGGCGGTGTTCCTGCCGATCGCGCTGGTCGGGGGCCTGGTGGGCGAGCTGTTCCGGCCCTTCGCGCTCACCGTGGCGATCGCCCTGATCGCCTCGCTGGTCGTCTCGCTGACCATCGTCCCGGTGATCGCCTCGGCGTTCCTCAAGGCGCCGGAGACCGACCGGGAGGACACCGCCGAGGTGGCCCGCGAGCGGGAGGCGGCCGAGGCGGCGGAGCGGCGCACCTGGCTGCAGCGGCTGTACGTGCCGGCGCTGCGCGGCGTGCTGGCCCACCGCCGCTGGACCGTCGCCGGTGCGCTGGCCGTCTTCGTCGGCACCCTGGCGCTCACCCCGCTGCTGCAGACCAACTTCATCGGTGACGCCGGTGAGGACACCGTCACCGTCACCGCCGCCTACCCGGCCGGCACCAGCCTGGCCGCGCAGGACGAGCGGGCCCGCGTGCTGGAGAGCGCGCTCGGCGAGGTGCCCGGGGTGGGGACCGTGCAGACCACGGTCGGCTCGGCCGGCGGGTTCGCCGCGTTCAGCGGTGGCGGTGGCACGCCCACGGCGACGTTCTCGCTGACCCTGGCCGAGGACGGCGACCCCGAGGAGACCCGCGCGGAGATCCGGACGGTCGCCGAGGAGCTCCCCGACGTCGGGGAGGTCACCGTCGCCGCAGCCGGCTCCGGGTTCGGCAGCTCGACGGTCGACGTGCTGGTGCAGGCGGCGGACGCCGACGTGCTGGCCGAGGCCGCCGACCAGGTGCAGCAGGCCGTGTCCGAGGTCCCCGGGGCCACCGACGTCACCAACGACCTGTCGGCCGGGCTGCCGGTGGTCCGGGTCGACGTCGACCCGGTGGCGGCCGCCGAGGCCGGGCTGACCGAGGCGCAGGTGACCCGCACCCTGGCCGGGCTGACCAACGCCGTCCCGCTCGGGGAGATCGACGTCGACGACGCGAGCACGCCGGTCTACCTGGACCCGGTGCAGGCCCCGCAGACGGTCGAGCAGCTCCGCGCCGTCGTCCTGCCGACGGCCGGGGGCCTGGTGCCGCTCACCCAGCTGGCGACGATCGAGGAGGAGCAGGCCCCCAGCTCGATCAGCCGGGTCGACGGCGAGCGCAGCGCGACCGTGTCGGCGACCCCAGCCGGCACCGACCTCGGTGCGCTCACCGCCGAGCTGCATGCAGCGATCGACGGGCTCGACCTGCCGGCCGGTGCCGAGGTGTCGATCGGTGGCGTCGCCGCCGACCAGGGCGAGGCCTTCGCCGACCTGGGCCTGGCCCTGGTGATCGCCGTGGTGATCGTCTACCTGGTGATGGTGGCGACCTTCCGCAGCCTCACCCA
The DNA here is from genome assembly GCF_000761485.1 of Modestobacter caceresii. Classification (GTDB taxonomy): domain Bacteria; phylum Actinomycetota; class Actinomycetes; order Mycobacteriales; family Geodermatophilaceae; genus Modestobacter; species Modestobacter caceresii. The sequence continues at coordinate 20,737 of NZ_JPMX01000029.1, read as the reverse complement.
GCCGTTCATCCTGCTCGTCTCGGTGCCGTTCGCCGCGACCGGTGCGCTGCTGATGCTGCTGGTCACCGGCACCCCGCTGGGCGTGCCGGCGCTGATCGGGGTGCTGATGCTCATCGGCATCGTGGTGACCAACGCGATCGTGCTGATCGACCTGGTCAACCAGTACCGGGAGCAGGGCCGCCCGCTGGCCGAGGCGGTCAGCGAGGGTGCCCGCAAGCGGCTGCGGCCGATCGTGATGACCGCGGCGGCCACGGTGCTGGCCCTCACCCCGATGGCGTTCGGGCTGACCGGCGGCGGGGTCTTCATCTCCCAGCCACTGGCCCTGGTGGTGATCGGCGGCCTGATCACCTCCACGGTGCTGACCCTGCTGCTGGTGCCGGTCCTCTACACCTCGCTGGAGACCCGCCGCGAGCGGCGGGCGGCCACCCGCGCGCGGGTCACGGAGCCGGAGCCGGCGGCGGAGGAGCTGCAGCCGGCCTGACGCCCGCTGCGCAGTTCCGGTCGCCGGCGGCGGGGTGTCCCCGCGTGTCGGCGAGCGGAACTGCTCACTCGGGCGCGGGGGAGACCGACGACGGTGCGGGCGCCGGTTCCGCGGCGCGGGGGCGGCCGGGCAGGAAGGCGGTCAGCACCGCCAGTGCCAGGCACGCCCCGCAGCCGATCGCGGCCAGCACGGTGTAGCCGCTGGACGGCGGCAGGTCCGTACCGGCCGGGGTGAGCGCCTCCAGCACCGTGGCGCTCAGCGCGCTGCCCAGCGCGAACCCGACGTAGCGCAGCACCTGGTTGAGGCTCATCGCACTGCCGGTCTCCCCGGCCGGCACGGCACCGACGATCAGCCCGGGCAGTGCCGCAAAGGTCAGGCCCACGCCGAACCCGGCGACCGCCATTGCCACGAACAGCTGCCACAGCTCCTCGCGGACCAGGCCGAACAGCACGGTGCCCAGCAGGAGGACGAGGGCGCCGACCGGCAACACCACCCGCGGCCCGGCGGCCCGGTCCAGCGGCCGGCCGACCCGGCTGGCCAGGAAGCTGGCGACGGAGAACGGCAGCAGGATCAGCCCGGCCACCACGATCGAGGTGCCGAAGCCGTAGCCGGAGGACTCCGGGGTCTGCGCCAGCCGGGGCACCGACGACAGCAGCAGGTAGTTCGCCAGGCCGACGAGCAGGGCGGCGCCGTGCGCGGTGGCGGCGACCCGGCCGCGGGCCAGCCGCAGGTCGACCAGCGGGGCCTCGGCGCGCAGCTGCCACACCGCCCAGGCGACCAGCGCGAGGACGGCGACGACGGCCAGCCCGAGCACCGAGGGTGAGGTCCAGCCCCAGGTGCCGGCCTCGCCGAGGGCCAGCAGCCCGGTGGCGAGCCCGATCCCGAGCAGCACCGCGCCGGCGACGTCCAGCCGCCGGGGCGGCACGTCGGGCGAGGGCGGGTAGACCAGCGCGGCGGCGGCCAGGGCGAGCACGCTGGCACCCGCGCCGAACCAGAAGGCGGCGTGCACCCCGCCGAGCTCGGCGATCGCCCCGGTCAGCGGGTAGCCCAGCCCGACACCGGCGGCGACGGTGACCGACAGTGCCGCGACCGTGGACCGGGAGCGCTCACCGGTCAGGGCGGTGCGGGCGGTGGCGATCGCCAGCGGGGTGAGCCCGAGGCCCAGCCCCTGCAGCCCGCGGCCGGCGACCAGCCAGCCCAGGCCCAGCGGGAGGGCGGCCAGCACGTTGCCCAGCAGCACCACGGTGAGGACGACGAGCACCACGGTGCGGCGGTGCCGGCCGTCGCCGAGCCGCCCGATCACCGGCGTGGCCACCGCACCGACCACCAGGGTGATGGTGAGGGACCACTGCGCGCTGGTGATCGAGACGTCGTTGGCCGCGGCGATCGCCGGGACCAGCGGGGCGCCCAGGCTGCTGATGACCGCGACGAGCATGGCCAGGTAGAGGAGCACCGGGACCAGTGCCGGCCGGGCCGGCGACGCGGGAGGGGCGGTCACGCCGGCGACGATAGGTGCGTCCTGCACCCTGGCCGGGGTGCGTCTTCCGCCCAGCGGCGGCCCGGCCCGGCGCGCTGGGTAGCGTCGGCGGAGCTGGTGCAGAGGTCGACACGAGGGAGCGGGATGCCGGACTGGGTGCAGGACGCGGTGTGGTGGCACGTCTACCCGCTGGGCTTCGTGGGCGCCGAGCGCGAGGCGACCGAGGTGGTGACGCACCGGCTGGACCGGCTCACCGGCTGGCTGGACTACGCCGTCGAGCTGGGCGCCAACGGACTGGCGCTGGGTCCGGTGTTCGCCTCCAGCACGCACGGCTACGACACCGTCGACCACGGTCGGATCGACCCGCGGCTCGGGGACGACGACGACTTCGACGAGCTGGTCGCGGCCGCCCACGAGCGCGGCCTGCGGGTCCTGCTCGACGGGGTGTTCAACCACGTCGGCCGCGAGCACCCGGCGTTCCAGGCGGTCGTCGACCGGGGGCCCGACGCGCCCTCGGCGGCCTGGTTCCGGCTGTGCTGGCCGGACGGCTGGCAGCCCGGCGTCGTACCGGAGTACGACACCTTTGAGGGCCACGGCCAGCTGGTCGCCCTGGACCACTCCGCGCCGGTGGTCGCCGACTGGGTGACCGAGGTGATGACGCACTGGCTGGACCGCGGTGCCGACGGCTGGCGGCTGGACGCCGCGTACGCCGTCCCGACGTCCTTCTGGGCGACCGTGCTGCCCCGGGTGCGGGAGCAGCACCCGGAGGCCTACCTGGTGGGCGAGGTCATCCACGGGGACTACGCGCAGGTCGTGCGGGAGTCGACGATGGACGCGGTCACCCAGTACGAGCTGTGGAAGGCGATCTGGAGCTCGCTGAACGACGGCAACCTGCACGAGCTGGCGCACGCGCTGGGCCGGCACGACGGGTTCCTGGACACGTTCGTGCCGCTGACCTTCGTCGGCAACCACGACGTCACCCGGATCGCCAGCCGCCTCGACGACGTCGCGCACCTGCCGCACGCGCTGGCGGTGCTGTTCACCGTGGGCGGCACGCCGTCGGTCTACGCCGGCGACGAGCAGGCCTTCACCGGGGTCAAGGAGGACCGGGCAGGTGGGGACGACGCCGTCCGGCCGCCCTTCCCGGAGTCCCCGGACGAGCTGGCGCCCTTCGGTGAGCCCACCCGCCGGCTGCACCAGGAGCTGATCGGGCTGCGCCGGCGGCACCGCTGGCTGCACACCGCGCGCGTCACGCCGCTGCACCGGGACAACCGGCAACTCAGCTACGCGGTCACGGGGGAGGGGCAGCGGCTGGTGGTGGCGCTCAACCTGGCCGACGGCGAGGTGACCGTGCCGGCCGGCGGGGCGGGGGAGCTGCTCGCCGGGGCGGGCGCCGTGCGGCAGCCGGGCAGCGACCGCGCGGCCGTCTCGCTGCCGGCGCACGGGTGGGCCATCCTGGCCGGGTGAGCCAGGCCCGGGTGAGCAAGTGCACAGCCCGATCCGGGAAGGACGGGCGGCGGGACGGCGTCGTCCCTGTACGTGACTGAGCCAGCTGTCCGGACGCCGTCCCGCGCCTACGTGATCTGGCTGATCGGCCTGGTGGCGTACGCGGTCGCGATCTTCCACCGGGCGTCCCTCGGCGTCGCCGGGATCGAGGCGCAGGAGCGGTTCTCCGCCGGGGCGTCGGCGATCTCGCTGTTCCTGGTGCTGCAGCTGGCCGTCTACGCGGGCCTGCAGGTGCCGGTCGGCGTGCTGCTGGACCGGTTCGGCTCGCGGAAGATGATCGTCGCCGGCGCGGTCACCATGGCCGTGGGGCAGCTGGTGCTCGCCCTGGCCGACAGCGTCCCCACCGCGGTCGTGGCCCGGGTGCTGGTGGGTGCCGGTGACGCGATGACCTTCATCAGCGTGCTCCGGCTGGTGCCGCTGTGGTTCCCCGGGCGCACCGTCCCCGTGGTCACCCAGCTGACCGGGATCCTCGGTCAGGTCGGCCAGATCGTCGCCGCCTACCCGCTGGTCGCGCTGCTGCACACCGCCGGCTGGACGCCGACCTTCCTGGGCGCCGCCGCGGTCAGCGTGTTGGTCGCCATCCTGGTGCTGGTCGCGCTGCGCGACGCCCCGCCCGGCACGCCGGCCCCGACCGTGGCCGGGATGGCCGCCGTCCGGGCCAACCTGGCGGCCGCCTGGCGCGAGCCGGGCACCCGGATCGGTCTCTACACGCACCTGGTCACCCAGTTCTCCGGCACCGTCTTCGCGCTGCTCTGGGGCTATCCGTTCCTGACCGTGGGCCAGGGGCTGGCGCCCGGGACGGCGGCCGGGCTGCTGACCCTGCTGGTGCTGGTCGGGATGGCGTTCGGGCCGGTGCTGGGCCGGCTGGTCGGGCAGTGGCCGCTGCGCCGCTCCAACCTGGTCTTCGGCATCCTCACCGTCACCGCGGTGGTCTGGACCGTCGTGCTGCTGTGGCCGGGCCGCGCGCCGCTGTGGCTGCTGGTCGTGCTGGTGGTCGTGCTGGGCACCAACGGCCCCGGGTCGATGATCGGCTTCGACTACGCCCGCACCGAGAACCCGGTCGAACGGTCGGGCAGCGCCACCGGGTTCGTCAACGTCGGCGGATTCTTCGCCTCGCTGTGCACCGTGTTGGCGATCGGCTTCGTGCTCGACGCGATGACCCCGGGCAGCTCCACGGACTACTCGCTGGACGCGTTCCGGGCGGCCTTCGCCGTGCAGTACGTCTTCTGGGCCATCGGGCTGGTCGGGGTGTTGACCCACCGGCGGCAGCTGCGCGCGCGGATGGCCCGGGACGGCGTCGTCCTGGTGCCCCTGGTCACCGCGGTCAGCGCCCGGCTGCGCGGCACGTCGGCCTACTCCCGGCCGGACGAGCGGCCGGACGGGCCCTCGGCCGACCGCTGAGCGCCCCGGCGGGCGAGCACGATCGCGTAGTCGAACCGCCGGCCGTCGCGCTCGACCGGCAGCACCAGGTGCTCGACGTCGGCCGCCGCCGGCAGCGCGCCCAGCCGGTCGGCGAGCGCCGGCGCCGGGTCGCTGGACCAGATGGCCAGCACCCCACCCGGGCGCAACGCGGCCAGCGCGGTGCCCAGCCCGGCCTCCTCGTACAGCGGTGCGTTGGAGCCGTGCACCAGGAAGTCGGGGCCGTTGTCCACGTCGAGCAGGACGGCGTCGTACTGTCCTGGCCGTTCGGACAGGAACGCCGCGACGTCGGCGGTGTGCAGCTCCAGCCGGTCGCGGGGGAGCTCCGGCAGGCCGGGCAGCAGCCCGTCGCCGGCCCAGCCGACCAGCGCGGGCTGGAGCTCGGCGACCTCCACGGTGGCGACCCGGGGCTCGGCGAGCACGGTGGCCGCAGTCCAGCCCAGGCCGAGCCCGCCGACCAGCACCCGCAGCCGGACACCTCTGCAGCGGCGCAGCGCCTCGACCGCCAGCGCCCGCTCGGTGCTGGTGTCCACGTCGTCCATCGCGAAGACGCCGTCGACGACCAGCTCCGCCACCGGCCCCCGCCGGCGCAGCACCACCTCGCCGTGCGGCCCGGCTGCGCGCCTCAGCTCGACGGGCTCGTCGGGGGTCACGGTCGGCCCGGACGGAGCCGCAGCGCCTGGCCGGGGCGGAGCTGGGCGCACGCGTCGACGTCGGCGTCGGTCACGTACCCGATCACCGGGTAGCCGCCGGTCACCGGGTGGTCGGCGAGGAACAGCACCGGCAGCCCGGACGGCGGCACCTGCAGCGCCCCCCGGACCATCCCCTCGCTGGGCAGCTCCCCGGCGCGCAGCCGCTCCAGCGGCGCGCCGTCCAGCCGCAGGCCGACCCGGTTGCTCTCGCTGGTGACCGTCCAGGCCTGCCCGGTGAGGGCCGCCCAGCCGGCGTCGCCGAACCAGTCGGCGCGCGGTCCGGGCAGCACGGTGGCGGTGAGCTCGCCGGCGGTGGGTTCGGGCACCGGCGCCAGGTCGACGCCGGGGGCCGGGTCGACCGGCTCGCCGATCGGGAGGACGTCACCGGTCGCGACCACCGCCGGCCCGAGCCCGGCCAGCAGGTCGGTGGCCCGGGAGCCCAGCACCGGCGGGACGGCGATGCCGCCGCGGACCGCGAGGTAGGTGCGCAGCCCGCTGACCGGCGGGCCGAGCCGCAGCTGCTGTCCACGGCGGAGCACCGTGGGCGCGGCGTGCGGGGCACCGGGACAACGCGCACCGGTGGTGACCACCAGCAGGTCGGCCCCGGCGCGGACGGTGAGCCCGCCGAAGGTCACCTCGAGCACCGCGTCGTCGGCGCGGTTGCCGACCAGCCGGTTGGCCAGCGCGGCCGAGGCCCGGTCGCACGCGCCCGAGCGGCCGATGCCCAGCGCTGCCTGCCCGGGCCGGCCGAGGTCCTGCACGGTGGTGAGCGGCCCGGTGGCCAGCACGGTGAGGCTCACCGGCCTACCGCCACGAACCGCACCGTGGTGCCCGGCCGGAGCAGCGCGGCCGGCTCGCGGGCCAGGTCGAACACAGCCACCTCGGTGCGCCCGATCAGCTGCCAGCCACCCGGTGACTCGCGCGGGTAGACGCCGCTGAACTCCCCGGCCAGCGCGACCGACCCGGGTGGCACCGCGGTGCGCGGGGTCGGCCGGCGGGGCACCTCCCACTGCCCGCCGGGCTGGGTGAGGTAGCCGAAGCCGGGGGCGAAGCCGCAGAAGGCCACCGTCCACTCGGCCCCGGTGTGCCGGGCGACCAGTTCGTCCGGCGTGAGGCCGAGCAGCTCGGCGGCGTCGGCGAGGTCGGCGCCGTCGTAGTGCACCGGCAGCTCGATGCTGTCGCCGACGGCCCGCGTGTCCGGCCGCGGGGTCGTCGTCCGGACCGCGTCGGCGACCGCGGCCAGGGTGGTGACCGCGGGGTCGGTCATCAGCAGCACGGTGCGGGCGGCCGGGACGACGTCCACCACGCCGTGCGGTGGGTCGGCGCTGAGCGCGGCGTACAGCGCCAGGACGTCGTCCAGCCCGTCCAGTTCGACCAGCAGGGCGGCGCTCCCGCTGGGGAGCAGGCGCATCAGCCGGCGAAGGGGGCCAGCTCGACCCCCGCCGTGTTCAGCGCCGTGCGCACCTGCCGGGCGATCTCCACCGCGCCCGGGGTGTCGCCGTGCACGCAGATCGAGCCGGGCTGCAGCGTCAGCTCGCCGCCCTCGACGTCGGTGATCGGTTCGCCGGCGGCCATCGCCACGCACCGGGCGGCGATCTCGGCCGGGTCGTGCAGCACCGCACCGGGCAGCCGGCGGGAGACCAGCGTCCCCTCGGGGGTGTAGGCCCGGTCGGCGAACGCCTCGTGCACCACGGTCAGGCCCGCCTCGGCGGCCAGCCGCAACCACGCGGAGCCCGGCAGGCCCAGCACCGGCAGCGTCCGGTCGTAGGCGACGACTGCGGCGACCACCGCGGCCGCCTGCTCCTCGTGGTGCACGATCGCGTTGTAGAGCGCGCCGTGCGGCTTGACGTAGCGCACCCGGTCGCCGGCGATCCGGGCGAAGCCCTCCAGCGCACCGATCTGGTAGACGACGTCGGCGGTCAGCGACTCGGGCTCCACGTCGATGAACCGGCGGCCGAAGCCGGGCAGGTCGCGGTAGCCGACCTGGGCGCCGATCGCGACGCCGGACTCGACCGCCTTGGCGCAGACCCGTCGCATGATCGTGGCGTCACTGGCGTGGAAGCCGCAGGCGACGTTGGCGCTGGTCACCACGCCCAGCAGGGCGTCGTCGTCGCCGAGCGTCCACTGGCCGAAGCCCTCGCCGAGGTCGGAGTTCAGGTCCACACGCGTCATGTCGACAGCCTCCCTCACGCGAACAGGTCGATGACCGGGCGGACCGAGTTGATCGCCAGGTACAGGGTCAGCAGCCAGGCGACCCAGCCGATCACCAGCAGCCAGCGCGGGTAGCGGTAGCCGTTGAGCAGGTCGGTGCGGCGGGTGGCCACCCAGAGCAGGACGGCGATCCCGATCGGCAGCAGCAGCCCGTTGAACGCCCCGGCGAACACCAGCAACGTCGTGGGTGCGGTGCCGATCAGCACGTAGACCAGCGAGGTGAACGCGATGAACCCGACGACCAGGAGCGAGCGGGTGCGGTCCGACGTCCTCGTCCGGGAGGTCACGAACGACACCGAGGTGTAGGAGGCGCCGATGACGCTGGTGATCGCCGCGGCCCACAGCACGATGCCGAACACCCGCAGGCCCACCTCGCCGGCGGCCTGCTCGAACGCCGACGCCGCCTGGTTGGTCGGGTCGAGCGCCGCGCCGCCGGTGACCACGCCGAGGATCGCCAGGAAGAGCACGACCCGCATGACCGCGGTGATCAGGATGCCGGTGACCGAGCCGCGGGTGATGTCCCGGACCCGGCCGGGGCCGGAGATGCCCGAGTCGAGCAGCCGGTGCGCGCCGGCGTAGACGATGTAGCCGCCGATCGTGCCGCCGACCAGCGTGGTGATCGCCAGGATGTCGATGTCCTCGGGCAGGACCACGTTGCGCAGCGCATCGCCCACCGGCGGGCCGGACGTGATCGCGACGTAGGTGGTCAGCACGATCATCACCAGCCCGAGGACGACGACGATCCGGTCGACCGCCACCCCGGCCCGCTTGCTCAGGAAGATGCCGATGGCGATCAGCGCCGACAGCGCCCCGCCGAGCTTGGGGTCGAGCCCGAGCATGGCGTTGGTGCCCAGGCCCGCGCCGCTGACGTTGCCGATGTTGAACACCAGCCCACCGATCAGCAGGAAGGCGGCCATCACCCAGCCGAGGCCCGGGGCGACCAGGTCGCCCAGCTCCTGGGCCCGGCGGCCGCTGACGCCGATGACCCGCCAGACGTTCAGCTGCAGGGCGATGTCGATCAGGATCGAGATGACGATCGCGAAGGCGAACGCGGCGCCCAGCTGCACGGTGAAGGTGGTCGTCTGGGTGATGAAGCCGGGGCCGATGGCCGAGGTGGCCATCAGGAACATCGCGCCGAGCAGGGTGGAGCGGGTGCTGGAGGCGAGCCGCCCGTTGGGCGCGGTGGACGGCTCGGCGGGGGTGCGTTGCGGTTCGGCGGCCATGGCTGCTCCCGGGTCGGGTGGGGAGGGGCACCAGCGGGTGTGCGCCCTTGGCGGACGAACCTAGGGAGTTGTAGAACAATCCTTCAAGAGGATGGCGCGACAATTTACTGCGCGGACACATCAGGAGACGGCAGGATGTCGGCATGCCCGAGCCCACCGACGCCGCCTGGCTGCGCAGCGTGGCGCACGAGGTGCGCAGCTTCGACCGCTCCAGCACCGCCGAGCGGGTCGCCGAGCTGCTGCGCTCCCGGGTGATCGAGGGCGACCTGCCGCCGGGCACCCGGTTGTCGGAGGAGCAGTTGGTCGAGGTGCTGCACGTCAGCCGGAACACGCTGCGCGAGGCGTTCCGGCTGCTCACCCACGAGGGCCTGCTCGTGCACCGGCTGCACCGCGGGGTCTTCGTGCCCGAGCTGGACGAGGACGACCTGGTCGACCTGTACCTGCTGCGGCGGACGATCGAGTGCGACGTCGTCCGCCGGTTGGAGGGGCTGGACGCCGTCCGGCTGCGGCCGTTGCACGACGCCGTCGCCGCCGGTGAGGACGCCGCCCGGCGCGGCGACTGGGGTGCCGCCGGCACCGCCAACATGCGCTTCCACCAGCAGCTGGTGGCGCTGGCCGGCAGCCGGCGGATCGACCAGACGACGGCTCGGCTGCTCGCCGAGCTCCGGCTCGCCTTCCACGCCATCGCGGTGCCGCAGAGGCTGCACGAGCCGTACGTCAGCCGCAACCGGGCGCTGCTGGACCTGCTGACCGCCGGGGAGGTGGAGCAGGCGGCCAAGGAGCTCGAGGTCTACCTGCACGACTCGGAGGCCGAGCTGCGCTCGGCCCACCGCGACCGACTCCGGAGGAACCCGTGACCCTCGTCCCCGCCGCGGACCCCGCTGCCGCCCGGGCCTCGTTCCGCGCCGGCCTCGCCGTCCCCTCCTCGGGCTGGGCGCCCGGGCACACCCAGGCGAACCTGGTCGTGCTGCCCCGGGACTGGGCCTGGGACATGCTGCTGTTCGGCCAGCGCAACCCGCAGCCGGTGCCGCTGCTGGACGTCACCGACGCCGGGTCGTACCGCACCGTGCTGGCACCGGACGCCGACCTGCGCACCGACCTGCCGCGCTACCGGGTCTGGCGGGACGGCGAGCTGGTCGACGAGCCCACCGACGTGGCCGACCTGTGGACCGACGACCTGGTCGCCTTCCTGATCGGCTGCAGCTTCAGCTTCGAGACCGCCCTGCTGGACGCCGGGGTGCCGGTGCGCAACATCGAGCAGGGCCGCAACGTGTCGATGTACCGGACGAACCGGGAGTGCCGGCCGGCCGGGCGGCTGTCCGGGCCGCTGGTGGTCTCGATGCGCCCGGTGCCCGGGCACCTGGTGGCCACCGCGGTGCAGGTCACCGCGCGGATGCCCGCGGTGCACGGGGCGCCGGTGCACGTCGGGTCACCGGCCGCCCTCGGCATCGCCGACCTGGCCCGCCCCGACTTCGGTGACCCGGTCGAGTCCGCCGCCGGCGACGTCCCGGTGTTCTGGGCGTGCGGGGTGACGCCGCAGGCCGCACTGATGGCCTCCCGGCCGCCGTTCGCGATCACCCACGCCCCGGGCCACATGTTCGTCACCGACGTCCCGGACGCGGTGTACCGGCAGCCCTGAGCCGACTCAGGGCTCTGCCGCGCGGAAGCAGGCGGCGATCTCGTGCTCCCGGGCGGCCTCCTCGGCGCTGCTCAACTGCTCGGGCTCTTCCCAGCTCAAACCGGACCCGGTCTGGACGTCGAGCCCGAGCTGCTCCAGGCACGGGGCGACGAGGGCCTCGTCGACCGGGCCGGTCGGGAACGCCGGCCAGGACGGCGGCCGGCCCCCGAAGACCGGGTAGACGGGCTGCTGCCCCACGCCGCTGGTGACCCGCACCTCGCCGGCGTTCCAGGTGACGGGGATGTCCACCACACCCAGCGGCACACCGTCGACCACCGGCAGGGGGGTGAAGTCACGCACCAGCTCACCGTTGGGCGCCCGGTCCAGGCTGGGGGAGTACTCGACCTCCAGTCCCGGCTCGCCGAGCACGACCAGCGGGCCGGTCTCCGCCGAGGCGCCCACCAACGCCAGCCGTTCCCGGACGCCGAGCGGCATGTAGCCGTTGGTGAACGTCATCTCCGCGGGCTCGGCGCCGCGCGGGCCGATGAACCACGCCCAGATCCACTCCTTCCCCGAACGGGCGGTCACCACGGCCCAGCGGTCACCGCCGGGGACGTCGGCGGCGTAGAGCACCCGCTGGGTGCCGGGCTCCGGCGCGGGGAGGCCCCAGTCGACGACCTCGCCGTCCGGTCCGACCGGGCCGGTCCAGGGGGCGGCCGCCATCGCGGCCAGGAACTCCTCGTCGTCGGCGAGCGAGCCGCGGGTCGGTGCCTCGACCAGCTCCGGTGGTCTGGGTGCGACGTAGGTGCTGGTGACCGGCGCCGGTGTCGGGGCCGCTGCCGGCTCCGTCACCGCCGAGCGGGCGAGCGAGGCACCCGTGCCCAGGAGCACGACGGCGAGCGCACCCGCGGTCCAGCTCCCGGCCCGTCGGCGACGGTGCCGGTCCAGTGCGACGGCGCGGGCCGCGGTGCGGTCGTCGTCGGCGGGCCGGGCGCGCTCGGCGATCCGGTGCAGCCGGTCGGCGACGGCCTGGCCGACGTCCGCGGTCACGTCGGCCTCCGGTAGATGGCGTTCGGGTCGTCGCCCGGCTGCGGCCGCACGGCGAGGGGACCAGGTGTCGGCGCGGGCGCCGCCGCAGGAGCCGGCCGCTGGACCGGGAGCGGAGCCGGGGTCCCCGGTCGGCGGTAGATCGCGTACGGGTCGGCTGGGTCGGTCGTGGGGCCAGGCGTCGCCGGCGGGTCCGGGGCCGCCACCGGCGGGGGCTGGGGAACGGCGACCGGTTCGATCGGCTGGGCCGGCTCACCCGGCTCGACCGGGTCGCCGGCCAGCAACGGGGCCAGGGCGGCCAGGGCATCGGCGAGGGCGGCCCCGACCTCGGCGGGGGAGCAGCCGAGCAGTGTCGCGACGTCGTCCTCGTCCCGTCCCTCGTACAGCCGGAGCACCGCCACAGCACGGGGGCGCGGGTCCAGCCCGGCGAGCGCTGCGAGCCACCGGTGGTCCGGGTGGTCCTCCCGCTCCGCCGCGAGCACGCTGTCCCGGCCGGTCGCGGGGAGACGGGTCCGGCCCAGCGTGGCGGAGACGAGCGCGTCGTGGGTGTCGGCCAGGGCGGCCGCCGGTGCGCCGAGCCGCCGCCAGCGGCGATGGGTCCGGGCCAGGGCCGCCACCAGCAGGTCGTCGGCCGCGGCGGCGTCGCCGGTGAGGAGCAGGGCGGTTCCGCGCAGCTCATGCTCGTGCTCGGCCACGAAAGCGGCGAACCCGTCCTGCCGCTGGTCCACGCCCACCCCTTCCGGCCCGCCGTCGTTGGCGGCACCGTATCGGGGCGATCGTGTTCCGTCAGCGAGGCGGCACACTGGCCGCTGATGTCCCCCGACCCGGACCCTGCTGTCGTCGCGCGATTGCGCTCGGCGGGCTGCGTGTTCGCCGAGGACGAGGCGGTGTTGCTGTTGGCGGCGGCCGCGTCGGCTGCCCAGCTCGACGGCCTGGTCGCGCGGCGGGTGGCGGGCGAGCCGTTGGAACAGGTGCTGGGCTGGGCGGAGTTCTGCGGGCTGCGGTTGGCCGTCGAGCCGGGCGTGTTCGTGCCGCGGCAGCGGACCCGCCTGCTGGTGCGGGAGGCGGTCGCGCTCGCTTCCTCGGGTTCGGTCGTCCTGGACCTGTGCTGCGGGGTCGGCGCGGTGGGTGCGGCAGTGGCGGCCGTCGTCCCGTCGGTCGAGCTGCACGCGGCCGACCTGGACCCGGTCGCCGTCCGCTGCGCGCGGCGCAACGTGTCCGGGGCGGTGTACGCGGGCGACCTGTACGACCCGCTCCCGGAGTCGCTCCGCGGGCGGGTCGACGTCCTGGTGGCGAACGCGCCCTACGTGCCCACCGAGGCGATCGCGCTGATGCCGCCGGAGGCGCGCGACCACGAGGCACGGGCCGCGCTGGACGGCGGGGTCGATGGGCTGGACGTGCAGCGCCGGGTGGCGGCGGGGGCGCCGGACTGGCTGGCGCCCGGCGGTGCACTGCTCATCGAGACGGGCCGGGAGCAGGCGCCGGCGACGCAGGCCGCGTGCACCGCCGCCGGGCTGACGACCCGGGTGGTGGAGGACGACGACCTGGCGGCCACCGTGGTCGTCGCCGTTCGCGAGCCCTGAGACACGAACGGCCCCCTCCCTGGTGGGGGAGGGGGCCGCTGGCGTGGTGGGTTCAGGAGGGCTCGACGCCGAACGCGGTGGCGAGCTTCTCGATCTTGCGGGCCCGGCCGAGCCGGGGCAGGTCGCTGCCGTCGCGGATGACCTGGCCGCGGGCGTCGAAGTCGGCCAGGAAGTCCCGCGCCCAGGCGACGTCCGACGGTGCCGGGCTGATGACCTCGTTGATCACCGGGAGCTGGTCCAGCTGCAGGCACAGCTTGCCGGTGAGACCCAGGGAGACCGTCAGCGCCGACTGCTCGCGCAGGATCGGGTGGCTGGTGCCCACCGTGGGCCCGTCGATCGGGCCGGGCAGGCCACCGACCCGGCTGGCGATGACCAGGCGGGAACGGGGGTAGGCCATCGCCAGGTCGTCGGCGCTGGTGCCGGTGTCGCGGCGGTAGTCACCGCTGCCGAAGGCGAGCCGGAAGGCGCCGCGGGCCGAGGCGATCCGCACGGCCTCCTCGATGCCCAGCGCCGACTCGACCAGCGCGAGCACCGGGGTGGAGCCGCCCAGCCGGTCGTAGGTCTCGGTGACGTGCTCCGCCGCCTCGGTCTTGGCGAGCATCACGCCGGCCAGGCCGGGCAGCCCGGCGAGCGCGGCGACGTCGTCGGCCCAGAACGGGGTCGCGTGGTCGTTGATCCGCACCCACGCCCGGTTGCCGGGGGCGGAGAGCCACTCGACGACGTCGGCCCGGGCATCGGGCTTGCGGGCCGGGTCGACCGCGTCCTCGATGTCCAGCACGATCTGGTCGGCGCGCGACTCGTGCGCCTCGTCGAACAGCTCCGTGCGGGCGCCGTTGACCAGCAGCCACGAGCGCGCGATTCCGGGGTCTACGTTCCTGCCTCTGTGCACCGGGCCATTGTGGTGTCCGGGCTCACGGGCGTGCCGCGCGGGGTGCGCGCCGGGGTGTCGCTCGCGGTGTCCGGCGCCGGCCGGTCAGGCTGCGCGCCGGCCGAGCAGGTCGAGCAGGCCCACCCGCCAGTCGACCTCGACCCGCCGCCCGGCCCAGTCGCGCGGACGGACGAGGTCGAACCGGACCAGTTCCGGCGCCCGGCCGGGCGTGCGCGCATCGGCCCACAGCAACGCCAGGTGGTCGCGCCGGCGCAGGTCGGGGGCGCCGTCGATCGCCAGCTGCAGGCGCTGCTGGGCGACCGGCGCCTGCCGGTAGAAGTCGCGCAGGCCCTGGGTGTCGGCGGCCGGCAGCTCACCGTCGTCGGAGTGCCACACCCGCAGCACCTCGGTGGGGGTGCGCAGGATCAACCCGCTCATCGGGAGCCCGAGGTTCTCGTTGCCGGGGCCGACCAGCTCCAGCTGCGTGCCGAACGGGTGGTCGTCGTGCTCGGCGTAGGGGCGCAGCCGCTCCATCGCCTCCCGGCGGACCAGCTGGTGGTCCAGGTGCCGGTCGGCGCCCGGCTGCCAGCCGTGTGCTGCGTGGATCTCGCGGCTGACGGTCAGGCCGCCGAGCAGTGCGTCGCGCACCTCGACCAGCAGCGGCTGCAGTCGCCGGAAGGCGGCCTCGGGGCTGTTGTCCACGTCGAGCAGTCTGCCGGGCGGGGGTGACAGTCTCCCGGCACCGGGCGGGGAGGATCAGCGGGTGTCCTCTCCGCAGTCGCCCGCTGGTCGTCCGGTCACCGTGGTCACCGGCGGGAGCCGGGGCATCGGCGCCGCCACGGTCGACCACCTCGCCCGGCAGGGCCACGACGTGGTCGTCGGCTACCGCTCGGGGCGGGAGGAGGCCGCCGCGGTGGTCAGCGGAGCACAGGCCCACGGGGGGCGGGCGGTCGCCGTCCGGGCCGACGTCTCCGACCCCGACGACGTGGACGCGCTCTTCGCCGCCGCCGCAGGACACCTGGGGCCGGTCACCGGGCTCGTCGCCAACGCCGGCCTGACCGCCCACCTTGGCGACCTGGCCGACACCCCGGTGGACGTCGTCCGCCAGGTGATCGACGTGAACCTGCTGGGCGTCGTCCTGTGCGTCCGCCGGGCGGCGCAGGTCATGTCCCGGCGGCGGGGCGGGCCGGGCGGCGCGATCGTCACCGTCTCCTCCAGCGCGGCGACGCTGGGCTCGGCGCACGAGTACGTGCACTACGCGGCGGCCAAGGCCGGGGTGGACGCGCTGACCATGGGCCTGGCGAAGGAGCTGGCGGACGACGGCGTCCGGGTCAACGCGGTGGCGCCGGGGCTGGTGCGCACCGACATCCACGCCGGCGCCGGCGACGCCGGTCGGCTGGAGCGGGTGACCGCCCGGGTGCCGATGGGCCGTCCGGGGGAGCCGGAGGAGATCGCACCGGCGATCGCCTGGCTGCTCGGCCCGGACGCCGGCTACGTCACCGGTGCGGTGCTGCGGGTGGCCGGCGGTCTCTGACCGCGGGGGGCCAACGCCGTTGCGACCACGTCGATCAGCTGGGGGAGCAGGGTGCCGTCCGGGTCGTGGTCGGGGTCGACCTCCGTGAGCACCAGCCCGGCGCAGGCGTCACTGCCGCAGAACACGTCGAGCGCGCCGGCGAGCTCGCCGAGGGAGAGGCCCGCCGAGTGCGGGAAGTTGGCCAGCGGGACGTCGTTGGTGTCGAGCACGTCGACGTCCAGGTGCACCAGGAAGCTGCCGCAGACGCCGCCGAGGCGCCGGACCGCCTCGGCGGCCTTCCCCACCGGGTCGGCGCGCACGACCGGCGCGGGGGTCGCCGACAGCCGGTGCTCGACCAGGCGGGTCCACTGGACCTCACCGACCCCGTCACCGGCGCGCTGCGGGCGACGGTGACCCGCCCGGAGCTGGAACGGCTGGCCCGCCGCGGCTGCCGCACCCATCCCGACCGGGACTGCGGATGCGCGGTGCTGGACCGGCCACCCGCAGTCGACCGCTACACGCCCACCCCCGCCCAGTACCGCTTCGTCCGGGCCCGGGACCGCACCTGCCGGCACCCCGGCTGCCGGCGCCCGGCCGCCCGCACCGACCTCGACCACGTGCGCGCCCACCGCGACGGCGGGGCCACCGACTGCACCAACCTGTGCTGTCTGTGCCGGCGACACCACCGGCTCAAGACCCACACGCACCCCGATGGCGCTTCACGATGACCGACGACGGCATCCTGACCGTCACCACACCCTCCGGCGTCACCCGCACCACCCGACCACCGAGCCTCCACACGCCAGCTGTCCGCCACCTGCTCGGCAGCGGCGGCCCGCCGCCGGACGACGACGACCCGCCACCCTTCTGAGACGCCTGGCCTCCGGTCGCTGCGATCGGTGGAGTCGCTGACTGCTCTCACCGCGCGGGAGGGACGGTCAACCGGGCGCTCCACCCGGTCCGTGATCGAGGGGCGGGCGTGACCTCTGGTGCGGCTGTGACACGTGTGCCCAGAGGGGCGGGGCTGGGGTTCCGGGGAGCCAGTGAGCCCTGTTCGAGTCACAGCGCGGGCACAACGGGCCGATAAGCACGTCGTGATCCGTCATCACCTCGCAGCGAGCTCGGCGCGGAGCCCTCAGTGGTTCGACCCGGAGCACCAGGCCGACATCCTCGCGGCCTTCGACAGTCAGCTCACCGCCGGGCTGCACGATCGCGGGCCCAACAGCCCGCGACCGGAGCGGGTCCGCGAACTGGGCCAGCTGGCCGCGGCCAGCGCACTGCCGGCCCGCGCAGCGCTGCTCCGCTGGGGCGCACTGCCCGGCTCGGTCCGCGCGCACCTGCTGACCAGCTGGTACGGCAGTCAGGTCGCCAGGAGCTCAGCCGCCTGACCTCCGCGGGTGGCCCACCGGGCCCTCGGCATGGCGCTCAGTCCCAGGGCTCCCCGCAGGCGGCGCAGCGACCTGCCGCCGTCCGCTCGGTCAGCCGGCCGCAGGCCGGGCACACCTGGTCCAGCCAGCACGCCGGGTCACCGCCCTCCGGCTCGGGCCGCTCCGGTTCCTCCGGCACGACGGTCCTCAGTCCTCGTCAGACGGGGCGAAGCGGGCGAGGGCCTCGATCGACGGGCAGGTGTAGTACGCGCCGGTCAGCGGGGTCAGGTAGCCGGTGAGCCCGTCGCGGACCCCGTCGGTCGCCCCGGCCATCCGGCGGAGCATCTCGGTCAGCCGCCACTGGTCGCGGGCGAAGCCGACGAACGCCGTCCCGTGGTCGGTGACCCCGCCGTAGGCGACGTTGCGCCGGAAGATCGGCTTCTCCTCGCCGTCCACCTCGACGGTGGTGCGGGCGACGTGCGCGCTGGGCAGCATCACGTCCTCGGGCAGCTCGACGCTGTCGGGCTTGGTGCGGCCCATCATCATCTCCTGGCCGTGCACGCCCAGGCTCTCCCAGGTGGCGCTGTCGTGCCGCCACACCTGGTAGAGCACGATGCTCGCCCCCGCGCCCGGCTGGCCCGCCGGCACCGCCGCGACCTCGGCGGCGGTCAGCAGCGACGGGTTCTCGGTGCCGTCGACGAAACCGGTCAGGTCCCGGTCGTGCCGGTACAGCCAGCCGGTGACCTCCGCGCCCACCCGGGCGACCCCGGCCAGGGCGGCGAGCACGGCGCGCGCGTTGTCGAACACCGCGGTGCGGTCGCCCTCGGCGACCCAGACCCAGGCGTCGTGCTGGGTCGCCGGCATCCGGTAGCGGCCGGCGCCGACGAGGTCCTCGGTCCAGCTCGCGGCGTCCGCCGGGGCGTCGTCCGGGGCGACCTCGGCCCACAGCTCCGGCCGGAGACCGACCACCACGTCGACCCCGCCGGTGGAGCAGAGCGGACCGATGAGCCCGGCCACCCCGCGGACCAGGTCCGCCGCGGAGCAGCCGGGCTCGAGGTCGAGCTCCAGGTAGCAGTGCTCGGGGGTGCCGAGGGCGAAGATGCCCGGCTGCGTCGTCACGCCGCCCACCCCGCCCGACCGGCACGACCCGGCATCAGCTGGTCGGCGGCTCGTCCTTGCCGGCCTCCTCGAGCGCGTCGGCCTCTTCCTTGGTCTTGTGCACGGCCTTGTCGGCGTGCTCCGGCGGGCCGTAGACCGTGTAGAGCACCAGCGGGTTCACGCCGGTGTTGAGGAAGTTGTGCTTCTTGCCGGCGGGGACGACGACAAGGTCGCCCTGGGCGACGTTCTTCTTCTGCCCGCCCACGACGGCCTGACCGGTGCCGCTGACGAAGGTGAGGATCTGGTCGATCTCCTCGTGCACCTCCTCGCCGATCTCCCCACCCGGCGGGATCGTCATGATCACCAGTTGGGTGTGCTCGCCGGTCCACAGCACCCGACGGAAGTCGGCGCTCTCCTCGGCGACGGTGGCGATGGTGAAGTGCTCCATGGCTGCCGTTCCTCCTCTGATCCAGTAGCTCCTGCCGACGTGCGCCGGCCCATGATCAGTCAAGAGCAGCGCGGCCTCCGGCGCGATCCGAGCCCGCGGGCCGGGCGACACGAGGCGGACGGGCCCTCCGACCCTGCCGTCCACCAGGCGGGTAGGAGAAGCTGTCCGGTGCCGGGTACCGGCAGAGCACACGCAGACGAGCACAGGAGGACGGCGTTGACGCAGCAGCCAGGAGCCCAGCCGGAGAACGCAGCCCTCGCGGCCGAGCGGGACGAGGCGGCCACCGAGCTCGCCGGGGTCGAGGGTGAGGTGTCGACCCGTGCCGTGGTCGCGGGTGGCGTCGTCGTCGGGCACGACGGCTCGGACTGCGCGCAGGAGGCGCTGCAGTGGGCGGCCGGGCTGGCCGAGCGCGCCTCCTGGCCGCTGCACGTCGTCCGCGGCTGGCGGATCGCCACCGCGCCGCAGCCGGCCAGCTGGGAGCCGGGCTACGTCCCGCCGATCGGCGAGTACGAGCAGGCGGTGCAGACCGACCTGGAGGCCGACGTCCGGGCCGTGCTGGGCGCCGAGCGGGCCGGCGGGGTCACCTGCCACGTGGTGCACGCCGCTCCGGTGCGCTCCCTGATCGAGGCCGCCCAGGACGCCGACCTCCTCGTGGTCGGTGCCCGCGGGCGGGGTGGCTTCGCCGGGCTGCTGCTCGGCTCGGTCAGCGACCAGGTCACCCGGCACGCCCCGTGCCCGGTCACCGTCGTGCGCAGCCAGCGCAAGGACTGACCCGCGTGGCGGTCCAGCACCCCGTCCCACCGGCCTTCCTCCGGGCGCACACCCGGCTGGACCGCCCCTCGCTCGTCCCCGAGGTGCAGCTGCACGTCGCCGACGACGTCGTCGCCCTCTGGGAGGCGATGGAGACCGAGGGCGGCGGCGCCGGCCAGGACCCGCCGTTCTGGGCCGCCGCCTGGCCCGGCGGGCAGGCGCTGGCCCGGCACGTGCTCGACCACCCCGAGCTCGTCGCCGGACGCCGGGTGCTGGACCTGGGGGCCGGCAGCGGCCTGGTCGCCGTCGCGGCCGTGCTGGCCGGGGCGAGCGGGGTGCTGGCCAGTGACGTCGACCCGTACTCGCACGCGGCGGTCGGGCTCAACGCCGAGGTGAACGGGGTCACCGGGATCGAGGTGGTCGGCGACGTGCTGGACGAGGAGCTGCCGGCGATCGACGTCGTCCTGGCCGGCGACGTCTGCTACGACCGCGAGATGACCGCCCGGGTGCTGCCCTTCCTCGGTGCGGCTTGGCTGGGCGGGGCCACCGTGCTGCTGGGCGACCCCGGGCGCGCGTACGTCCCGAAGGAGGGCCTGCTCGCGCAGGCGGAGTACGACGTGCCCGACGCCGCCGGAGGCGCAGTGCGCCGGACGACGGTGTGGCGGCTCCCCTGAACCTGCGCCGTCCCACCGGTCCCAGCCGTCACTCTGCTCCAAGCCCGCCCCATCGCCGAGTGCGAGTCGTGGCACATGGCGACGAAAGACGGCCTCGGGCATTGTCACGGCCGGGTCACGGCCTCTACCTTGGTCAGGTCCGGTCGGACGTCTCGTCCCCACCCGGGGAGCCCGCACCGGATGCCGCCGAGTCGCTGCACGCAGCGAACCGGGGACCCACCGCACCACTGGGGTGAATCCCGCCCGGGCAGCCGCCCGGCCGGGTAGGGCCGCTTCCCGCCCGAACCCGTCAGCTGACTCGGTAGGCGGCCACGGAAGACCCACGGAGCCCCTCTCTTCATGTCCCGTCGCGCCACCGCGTCCTCGTCGGACGAGCAGCTGCCCGCCACCGAGGTGCTGCCAACGCTCTCGACCGGTGTCGATGACGCCCCGACCGCCCGGCAGACCCGTCGTCGCCAGCCCCCTGGTGGGCTGCGCCGGCCGACGCTGTACCTGAGCGTCGCCGCCGCCGGCGCGATCCTGGTCAACGTGCTCGTCGGCGGCGAGCCGGACGCCCGGGCCGAGGCCAGCGCCGAGCCCGCCGGCGTCGCCGCCCAGCTCGACCTGAGCTCCCAGCAGACCGCGACCGCCCTCGTCGACGGGCGGCTGACCGACCGGCTCGGCCAGTTGGCCGCCAACCGCAGCCAGCGCGAGGCCGAGCAGGTCGCCGCCGCCCAGGCGCAGGCCGCCGCCGACCAGGCCGTGCTGGACGCCCAGGCCGCC
>NZ_JPMX01000028.1 GCF_000761485.1 Modestobacter caceresii | reverse complement strand
GCCGCCCGCCGCGGCTGGCCGCTGACCGGGCACCCGGCCGACGCCCTGGCCGCCGTCCCGGTGCCGGCACCGTCGGTGCGGGTCGCCGCCGCCGTCGGCACGGCGTCGGTGGCCGAGGCGGCGGCGCTGCTCGAGGGTGGCCGGCTCGTCGTCGGCAAGACGGTGCACGGCCGGGTGACCGTCGCGGTGGCCGTCGATCCCGACCTCCGGCATCACGGCGACGCCGAGGTCGCCCCCGGGCTGGTCGACCTCGCGGTCAACGTCCGCGCCGACGCGCCCCCGCCCTGGCTGCGCGCCGTCCTGGTCGACGCCCTCGATGCCAGCGCCGCCTACCCCGACCCGCGTCCGGCCCGGGCAGCCGTCGCTGCCGCGCACGGCCGCGACCCGGCCGAGGTGCTGCTGACCGCGGGGGCGGCCGAGACGTTCACGCTGGTCGCCCGGGCGCTGCGCCCCCGCCGGGCGGTCGTCGTCCACCCGTCCTTCACCGAGCCCGAGGCCGCCCTGCGAGCCGCGGGCCACCCGGTGGAGCGGCTGCTGCTGCCCGCACCGGGGTACCGGCTGGACCCGGCGGCGGTCCCGGCCGACGCCGACCTCGTCGTCGTCGGCAACCCGACCAACCCGACCTCGGTGCTGCACCCCGCCGCCGACCTCGCCGCGCTGGCCCGCCCCGGGCGGGTGCTGCTGGTCGACGAGGCGTTCGCCGACACCGTGCCCGGCGAGCCGGAGTCGCTGACCGGCCGCAGCGACCTGCCCGGCCTGCTCGTGGTGCGCAGCCTGACGAAGACCTGGGGCCTGGCCGGCCTGCGGGTCGGCTACGCCCTGGGCCCGGCCGAGCTGGTCGCCGCGCTGGCCGCGCAGCAACCGCACTGGCCGGTCTCGACCCCCGCGCTGGCCGCCCTGACCGCCTGCACCGGCCCGGCCGCCCGGGCCGAGGCCGAGGAGGTGGCGCACCAGCTGACCGCACACCGGGCCGTGCTGCTGGCGGTGCTGCCACCGGCGGTCGAGGTGGTCGCGGACCCGCGCTCGTCCTTCGTGCTGGTGCGGGTGCGGGAGGGTGCGCGGGTCCGCGAACGGCTCCGGGAACACGGCTGGGCGGTGCGCCGGGGCGACACGTTCCCCGGCCTGACCAGCGACCACCTGCGGATCGCCGTCCGCGACCCGGAGACCTCCCGTGCGTTCGCCTCGGCGCTGGCTGAGACCCTTGACCCGAACATCACGACCGAGGAGGTCCGCTGAGCACCGACCCGACCCCCTTCGCCGGCACGCTGCTGGGTGCGACCATCGCGTCCATCGCCCCGCGGGACGCCGCCGCCGAGCGGGCCGCCCGGGAGCGGCTGGACCGGATGACCAAGCCCCCCGGCTCCCTCGGGGTGCTCGAGGACGTCGCCGCGCAGCTGGCCGGCATCGCCGGGGCGTGCCCGCCCCCGCTGCCCGAGCCGGCCGCGGTCGCGGTCTTCGCCGGCGACCACGGGGTGCACGCCCAGGGGGTCACCCCGTGGCCGCAGGAGGTCACCGCGCAGATGGTGGCGAACCTCGCCGCCGGCGGTGCGGTGGTCAACGCCTTCGCCGCGCAGCTGGGCGCCGACGTGGTCGTGGTCGACGTCGGGGTGGCCTCCCCGGTCGGCCCCGCCACGGGCCTGCTGGAGCGCAACGTCCGCCGCGGCACCGCCGACCTCTCCCGCGGCCCGGCGATGACCCTCACCGAGGCCCGGCAGGCGGTCGAGGTCGGCATCGAGGTGGCGACGACGCTCGCCACCGACCACGGCTGCCTGGTCACCGGCGACATGGGGATCGGGAACACCACCGCCTCCGCGGCCCTGGTCTGCGCGTTCACCGGCGCCGCCCCGGTCGAGGCGACCGGCCGCGGAACCGGCATCGACGACCCCACGCTGGCCCGCAAGATCGAGGTGGTCACCCGCGCGGTCGCCCGGGTGCCGGCCCGCCCGGCCACGCCCGAGGCAGCGCTCGCCGCGCTGGCCGAGCTCGGCGGGCTCGAGCACGCGGCGCTGGCCGGCTTCGTGCTCGGCGCCGCCGCCGCCCGGGTGCCGGTGCTGCTGGACGGCGTGATCGCCGGCTCGGCCGCCCTCGTCGCCGCAGCCCTGTGCCCGGCCGCCCTGGAACACGCCTTCGCCGGTCACACCTCCGCCGAGCCCGGCTCCGGTCAGGCCCTGCGCGCACTGGGCCTGCGCCCGCTGCTCGGGCTGGACCTGCGCCTCGGCGAGGGCACCGGAGCACTGCTGAGCCTGCCCCTCGTAGCCAGCGCGGCCCGCGCGCTGCGCGACGTCGCCACCTTCGACTCCGCGGGGGTCACCGAGAAGTGAGCGCCTCTCCCGATCCGGGCACCGTCTACCCGGTGGGTCTGCGGCTGGCCGGTCGCCGCGTCGTCGTCGTCGGCGGGGGCCAGGTCGCGCACCGCCGGGTCGCCGGCCTCCTCGAGGCCCGCGCGCAGGTCACCGTGGTCAGCCCCGAGCTCACGCCGGCCCTCGAGGCGCTGGTGGCGCCCGGTTCGGTCACCTGGCACCCGCGGCGCTGGGTCTCCGGCGACCTGGCCGGTGCCTGGTACGCCGTGGCCGCCACCGACGACCCGGCCGTGAACGCCGCCGTCGCCGCCGAGGCCGAGCGCGACCGGGTGTTCTGCGCCCGCGCCGACGACCGCGGCGCCTCCAGCGTCTGGACCCCGGCGGTCGGCCGGCAGGGCGACCTCGTCATCGGCGTGCACGGCGGCGGTGACCCGCAGCGGGCCATCGGCGTCCGGGACGCGGTGCTGACCGGGCTGACCGACGGCTCCATCGCCGACCGCGCGTCCCGCACGCCCTCGGTGGCCGCCGGCAGCGTCGTCCTGGTGGGCGGTGGGCCGGGCGACCCCGGGCTGGTGACGGTGCGCGGCCGGCAGGCGGTCGCCACGGCGGACGTCGTCGTCGCCGACCACCTGGCCCCGCAGGGGCTGCTGGCCTCCCTGCCGGCCGACGTCCTGGTCATCGACGCCTCCAAGCTGCCGCGCGGTCGCTCGATGGCGCAGGAGCAGATCAACGAGCTGCTGGTCTCCCACGCGCTGGCCGGCCGCCGGGTGGTGCGGCTCAAGGGCGGCGACCCGTTCGTCTTCGGCCGGGGCTACGAGGAGCTGGAGGCGTGCGCGGCCGCCGGCGTGCCGGTCGAGGTCGTGCCGGGCGTGACCAGTGCCATCGCCGTCCCCGGCCTGGCCGGCGTCCCGGTCACCCACCGCGGGATGACGCACGAGTTCGTCGTCGTCTCCGGGCACGTGCCCCCGGGACACCCGGCGTCGCTGGTCGACTGGGCGGCGCTGGGCCGGCTGCGCGGCACCGTCGTGGTGCTGATGGGGGTGGACACCGCCTCGGCCATCTCCGCCGCCCTGGTCGAGCACGGCCGGGCCCCGGAGACGCCGGTCGCCGTGGTCAGCGACGGCGCCACCCCGGCGCAGCGGACCCTGCGCACCACCCTCGCCGGGCTGGGGAAGACCATCGCCGACGAGGGCGTCCGCCCGCCCGCCGTGTGGGTCGTCGGCGACGTGGTCGGGCTGTCGGCCCCCGGGGAGCCTGCTTAGTCCTGGCGGGCTCCGGGCATCGCGTTCCTCATGAGTTCTCCGCGCACCGTCGCCCGCTGGGTGCTCGACGTCGCCGTCCTCGTCGCCCTGGTCAGTGCCGTGGTGATGGCCGTCTCCGGGAACTGGGACGCCACCATCCGGTTCGGCGTCATCGCCGTGGTCATGGTCGCGGTGCGCACCAGTGACGTGCCGCTGCCGTTCGCCGGCGCGTTCGCCGTCCTGCTGCTGGTGTCGACGTGGGCCGCGGTCCGGCACTGGTACCGCCAGATCGAGCACTTCGACCTCCTCGTCCACCTCCTGACCCCCGGGAGCCTGGCCGCGGTCGGCTACTTCTTCCTCGTGCACCAGCGGCTGCTCCCCGACGCCCGCCGGCAGACCCCGCGACTGCGCTCCGCGGCGCCGGTGCTGTGGGTCGTGCTCGTCGGCACCACCGCTGCGGTGGTGTGGGAGTTCTACGAGGTGGTGATGGAGCAGCTGGCCCCCTCCTCGATGAACGTCGGCTACACCGACACGGTGCTCGACCTGCTCGCCGGCATGCTCGGCTCGGCCGTCGCCGGCGGACTGGTGCTGGCGTGGGGCCGGCGGTCCGACACCGGCCCACAGCGCGACGGGGGGTGAACCCCGGTCCCGGCCGGGCGGTCGGGCGCCGCCAGGCCGCGGGCTCGCCGCGCGGTTACGTTGGTCCGATGCCGCACGTCATCTCCTCGGATGCCACCGTCCTGACCCTGCGCACCCAGGGCGCGGACGACGGCCCGATCGTCGTGCTCGTCAACGGCCTGG
Source organism: Modestobacter caceresii (assembly GCF_000761485.1). Lineage (GTDB taxonomy): Bacteria > Actinomycetota > Actinomycetes > Mycobacteriales > Geodermatophilaceae > Modestobacter > Modestobacter caceresii. The sequence goes on along the minus strand of NZ_JPMX01000028.1, from coordinate 76,847 downwards.
GCATGACCACCGACTCCTGGGGCCGCGTGCCCGAGCTGCTCGCCGACCGCCACCGGGTGGTCCGGTACGACCTGCGGGGACACGGCCGCAGCGGCAACGCCCCCGCCGACGACTACAGCCTCGAGGCCCACGCCCAGGACCTGGCCGCCGTGCTCGCCGACGTGGTGCCCGACGGTGAACAGGCGGTCGTGGTCGGCAACAGCCTCGGCGGCGGCATCATCGTCGTGCACGCCCGCGACCTCGGGCTCGACCGCATCGGTGGGGTGGTGTTCGCCGGGTCGGGCGGCTCGGGGGTGACGTTCGCCGGCTTCCCGGCCGACGGGCTGCCGCCGATGGCGCGCCGGATCGTGCGTCGCAGCTGGTTGAAGGCGCTGCGCCTGGTGGCGGTCGTCGCGAACCGGGTGCGGCCCTTCGAGCCGCTGGCCGACCGGCTGGTGCGGAAGTTCGCCTTCGAGCCGGGTGCACCGGAGGCTGCCGTCGCCCAGGTGCGGGAGGACTTCATGGGCAGCCGGCGGGTGCCGCTGGCCCGGACGACGCTGGCCAGCGTCAGCACCAACGGCGTCCGGTACGCCTCGGCGCTGACCGTCCCCACCCTGGTGCTGCACGGGGAGCACGACCCGGAGGTGCCGCAGCAGGAGATCGACGAGCTGATGCCGGAGCTCGCCGACGGCGAGCTGGTCCAGCTGCCCGGCGCCGGGCACATGGTGGCCCTGACCCGCGCCGAGGAGACCGCCGAGCAGATCGCCCGCTGGGTCCGCCGGGTACGGGCCGGCTGACGGGACGACCGGCGCGCAGAGTACTGGTGCTCTCGATGTAGTACCCCTACTATCACGGCCGTCAGCTCCTCCCTGCTCCAGGAGTGGTGTGCCATGGCCGCAGTCCCCGAGTTCCCCGACTCTGCCGAGCCTCCCCAGCTGGGTCCGCCGGGCGCCGGACCCGCCGTCCGGGTCCGGGGCCTGCGGATGGCCTACGGCACCCACGAGGTGCTGAGCGGGGTCGACTTCGACGTCCGCCAGGGCGAGGTCGTCTGCCTGCTGGGCCCCAACGGCGCCGGGAAGACGACCACGATCGAGGTGCTGGAGGGCTTCCGGCTGCCCTCGGCCGGCTCGGTGGAGGTGCTCGGCGTCGACCCGGCCCGCGGTGACGACGCCTGGCGCGCCCGGATCGGGGTGGTGCTGCAGTCCTGGCGCGACCACCCACGCTGGACGCCCCGCCGGCTGCTCGGCTACCTGGGCGGCTACTACGAGCCCTACTCGACGCCCGAGCGCACGCACCCCTGGGAGGTCGAGGACCTGCTGTCCACGGTCGGGCTGACCGAGGAGGCCGACCGGAAGATCGCCACCCTCTCCGGCGGTCGCCGCCGACGGCTGGACGTCGCCGTCGGGCTGATCGGCCGACCGGAGCTGCTGTTCCTGGACGAGCCGACCGCCGGGTTCGACCCGCAGGCCCGCCGCGACTTCCACGACCTGGTGCACCGGCTCTCCGACCTCGAGGGCACCTCCATCCTGCTCACCACCCACGACCTGGGTGAGGCCGAACGGCTCGCCGACCGGATCCTCATCCTCACCGACGGGCGGATCGTCGCCCACGGCAGCGCGGCGGCGCTCACCCGGCAGGTGGCCGGCACCAGCGAGGTCCGGTGGGTCCGGGACGGCGAGCAGTTCGTGCACGCCACCGACGAGATCGTCCCCTTCGTCCGCCGGCTGCTCGAACAGCACGGCGACGAGCTCACCGACCTGGAGGTCCGGCGGGCCGACCTGGAGGACACGTACATCGCCATGGTCCAGCGCTTCGAGTCCCGACCGCAGCGGCACCTCGCGGAGGTGGCCCGGTGAGCGCCTCCCGCCAGGCCGTGCGCCAAGGCCTGCGACGCGGCTGGACGGAGTTCGTGCAGAGCCTGCGCAGCCCGCAGGACCAGGGCTTCTACCTCTTCATCGGCGTGGTCACCCTCGCCGTCCTGTGGTTCAACCGGGACAACGAGGTGGGCGAGACCGGCCTGCTCTACCCGACGTTCGCACTGCCCAGCATCCTGGGCGGGCTGCTCACCTTCGGCCTCGTGATCGGGCCGGGCTACTCGCTGGCGATGGAGCGGGAGGACGGCACGCTGCTGCGGCACAAGGCGCTGCCGCACGGGATGGAGGGCTACGTCACCGGGCAGCTGACGCTGCAGTCGCTGACCCTGCTGCCCAGCCTGCTGGTCGTCCTCGTCCCGAGCCTGCTGCTCTTCGACGGCGTGATGCCCGGCGGCGCGGGCAGCTGGCTCGCCGTCCTCGGCCTGATCGTGCTCGGCATGCTGGCCACGATGCCCTGGGGCATGGTGCTCGGCTCGGTGGTGCCCGGGGTCCAGAAGATGGGCACCTGGGGGATGCTGCCGGTCCTGCTGATCACCGCCATCTCCGGCATCGTCGTCCCGATCCAGGCGATGTGGGGCTGGGTGCAGGCCGTGGCCCAGGTCTTCCCGGTCTACTGGATCGGGCTCGGGCTGCGCTCGGCCTTCCTCCCCCCGGAGGCGGTCGTCGGCGAGCTGGGAGACTCCTGGCGGACCGGCCCGATGCTGCTGGTCCTCGGCGCCTGGGCGGTGGCCGGCCTGGTGGTCGCACCTCGGGTGCTGCGCCGGATGGCCCGGCGGCAGTCGGGGTCGACGGTCGAGGCGGCACGGGAGACGGCTCTGCAGTGGGTGCGGTGAGCGAGTGAACGAGGGCGTCTTCAACCGGATCGCCCTGCTCCGGGCCGAGCAGGGGGTCAGCCGGCGCGAGCTCGCCGACGCCCTCGGCGTGCACTACCAGACGATCGGCTACCTGGAGCGGGGCGAGTACAACCCCAGCCTGAACCTGGCGCTGCGCATCGCCGAGTTCTTCCAGCTGCCGGTCGAGACGGTCTTCTCCACCACGCCCTTCCCCCGGATCAGCGACACCACCGCCCCCCGGTCCGCCTCAGGCTGACCGGGGGGCGTCGTCGGTTCAGCTCCCGGGCGTCGTCGACGCCGGCGGCCGGGAGGCCGGCGCCGCGGGCTCCGCGCCGGCCGGCACCGGGTCGACGTCGGCCGTGTCGGCCGGCGGGCGGTCCTCGCCCAGCCGGACCAACACGATCCCCACCAGGACGACGACCCCGCCGACCAGCTGCACGACACCCGGCTGCTGCCCCAGCGCCAGCCAGGCCGCCACCACCGCGAACAGCACCTCGCCGAGACCGACGAACGAGGCGAGTCGCGAGCCCAGCCGCCGGACGGCCGCGATCCCGGTGGCGTAGGCGAGCGCCGCCGACACCAGCGCCACGCCGAGCACCGGGACCAGCCAGCTGGTCGACCGGCCGGCCAGCTCGACGTCCACGGCGGCGGTGCGCCACGGGAGGATGCCGACGACAGCTGCCGCCCCGAGCAGCAGCGCACCCACCGCGAGCCCGGCCCAGGCGCTGACCAGCGGCGGCAGTGCGTCGTCGGCGTGTGCGGAGAGGACGAAGTAGGAGGCGAGCCCGACCGCTGCGATCAGCCCCCACATGACGCCCACCGGGTCGATCCGGGCGCCACTGAGGACGTCGAGGACCAGCACCAGGCCGCCGACGGCCACCACGACCCCGGCGCCGGTGACCCGGCTGGGCCGCTGCCCGAGCCGCGCCCAGGTCCACAGCACGACCAGCAGCACCCCGGAGTACTCCAGCAGCAGCGCCACGCCCACCGACAGCCGGGAGACGGCGTAGAAGTAGGCCAGCTGGGGCAGCGCGACGGCGAGCGCACCGAAGGCCAGGACGGCGCCGGCGTTGGCCCGCAGCAGCGACCACCTGCCACGCAGCTGGACCAGGGCCGGGACGGCGAGCGCCAGCGACGCCACCCCGATCCGCACGGTCACGGCGGAGCCGGCGGTCCAGCCGGCGTCCAGCAGCGCGGTGGCGAACACCCCCGAGGTGCCGAACGCGGCCGCGGAGACCACGGCCAGCAGCAGTCCGATCAGCCCGGTCCGGCGGTCCAGCACGGCAGACACCTCCTCGTCAGGAGCCAACCGACGTACGCTCCTGTACAGCGGACGCTAGCAGAGGAGTACAGGAGTCACATGCTCTTTGCCCATGACACCGAGATGGGGCTCGCCAGCGCCGCCGCGCTGGTGAACACCACCGGGGACGGCGAGGAGCGGCTGCCCGACCCGGCGGCGCTGGCCGCGTTCCTGGACGACTGGCAGTTCACCGGCAGCCGCGCCGGCGACGCCGCCGAGCTGGCCGCGGTGCACGAGCTGCGGTCGGTGCTGGCCGCGGTCTGGGACGCCGACGAGGACGGCGTGGTGACCGTCGTCAACCGGCTGCTGCGCGAGGGGAACGCCCTGCCGCAGCTGGTCCGGCACGACGACTGGGGCTACCACGTGCACGCCACCGAGTCGGAGGCCCCGGTCGCCGACCGGTGGGGCGTGGAGGCCGCCATGGCGCTGGCCGACGTGGTGCGCGCCGGTGCGCTCGACCGGTTGCGCCGGTGTGCCGCCTCCGGCTGCGACGACGTCCTGGTCGACCTGACCAAGAACGCCAGCCGGCGGTTCTGCGACAGCACGTGCGCCAACCGCGAGCACGTGGCCGCCTACCGGGCCCGCCGCGCGGCCGACCCGCCCATGTGATCGACAACACGCGGCGCTAGCGTCCGGTCACCGTCAACGACGACGTCCCCGGAGGTCCCCATGCACCGCCCCACCCGACTGCTGCTCGCGCCGATGGCGCTGGCCCTGGTCAGCACCGTGCTCGCCGGCCCGGCCGGTGCGCAACCGAAGCACCAGCCCGCCCCCCAGTACCCGCAGTCACCCGAGATCGAGTACGTCGTCGACGAGGCCTCGCTGCCGTTCGAGGCGCTGCCGGGCACCAGCACCACCCGCAGCTGGGGCGTGCTCAAGGGCGCCGGCTACCGGATCGAGGTGCCGGCGGACTGGAACGGCGACCTGGTGATGTGGGCGCACGGGTACCGCGGCACCGGCCCCACCCTGACCGTCGACTCCCCACCCGAGGGCCTCCGGCAACACCTGGTCGACGAGGGCTACGCCTGGGCGGCCTCCAGCTACACCGAGAACGGGTACGACGTCGTCTCCGGGGTGAAGAGCACCCACCGGCTGCTGGGGTACTTCGAGAAGACCGTCGGCAAGGCCGACCTCACCTACCTGTCCGGGGTCTCGATGGGCGGGCACGTCACCGGGGTGAGCATCGAGCAGTACCCGAACGCCTACGACGGCGCGCTGCCGGCCTGCGGTGTCATGGGCGACCGGCGGCTGTTCGACACGTTCCTGGACTACAACGCCGCCGCGCAGGCGCTCACCGACACCCCGCCGGTCTACCCCGCGCCGGCCGACTACCTGACCACCACCGTGCCGGAGATGAAGGCCGAGCTGGGCACCCCCTACCCGTACGTGCTCACCGAGGCCGGCGAGGACCTGCGCGCCCTGACCGAGCAGCGGACCGGTGGGGACCGGCCGCTGTTCGAGCTGGGCTTCAGCGCCTTCGCCGACTTCCTGTTCACCGTGTACCCGGTCTTCCCGGGCCTCGGGGAGGAGCGCGGCGCCGTCGGCGGCAACGCCGACACCGTCTACCAGCTGGACGGCGACCCGCAGCTGACGGCCGAGGAGCAGGCGCTCAACGAGGAGATCCTGCGGGTGCGGGCCGACCGCGGCAGCAACGGCCTCTCCGGGGTGCCCACCATCGACGGGCGCTTCGACGTGCCGGTGCTGTCGCTGCACGGCCTGGGCGACCTGTTCGTGCCGTTCAGCATGGAGCAGGAGTACGCCCGCGACGCCGCGGCCCGGGGGAACAGCGACCTGCTCGTGCAGCGGGCCATCCGCTCCGTCGCGCACTGCGACTTCAGCGCCCAGGAGTACCAGCAGGCGTTCACCGACCTGGTCGCCTGGGTCGAGGACGGCGTGCGGCCGGCCGGCGACGACGTGCTCGACGCCGAGGTGGTCGCCGACCCGCAGTACGGCTGCCGCTTCACGGTGCCGCTGCGGGCCTACGACGTCGGCGCCTGCTGATCGGTCGGCACGGGGGCGCCGCGGCGCGCCCCCGTGCCGGTCACATCCGCTCGGCCAGGTCCTCCAGCAGCACCTGGCGCTCCCCGGGGTCCCGGCGCGGGCACGAGGTGCAGAGCACCTCGTGCGGCACCCGGTAGAGCAGGCAGCAGGAGGCACGCCGGGTGAACCGGGCCGTGCTGCCGTCGGGCCGGCCGACGTCGACGTAGCGCGGCACCGGCAGCGGCGCCCCGATCGCGGCGGCCAGCGGCCCGGCCAGCGCGGTCACCGCGGCGACGTCGCCGACCGCGCGACCGAGGGCGAGCAGCCGGTTGGCCAGCGAGTCGGTCGCGATCGCCCACAGCGGCCGCTCCCGGGCCCCGCCGGCCTCGGCCACCGCGGCCACGACCGCGCCGATCGTCGTCCGCAGGTCCCCGGCCAGGTCCGGGTCACGGACCCCACGGGTGGTCGCCGCGACCGGGACCCCACCGGCGAGTGCGTGCACCGTGGTGTCGGCCAGCCGCGCCGACAGCCCCACCCCGGCCACCAGCCCGGCCAGCACGGGGGTGAGGAGCACGCTGGACAGCGAGTACCACCACACCGTGGCCAGCACCCGCCGGTCATCGGTCCGCTGCCGGACGGCGCGGGCGGCCAGCACCTCCGCCGTCCACGCCGGGTCGGCCAGCAGCGGCCCCGGGACGACGGCCGCCGACGGCGGGGCGAGCAGCCCGAGGGCGGCGGCCCCGGGCAGCCGGGACACCACCAGCGCCTGGGCACCGTCGTCGCTCACCCGCCCAGTCTGCCCCCTCGTGCCGACCGCGTGCGGCACTGACCTGACGCCAGGGTGACCGGGGCCATAGGTTGTTCACTGAGGCAGCGTCGCGGAGTCCAGGCGGCGCCCGACCACGGAGGTGCGCATGAGCGAGACGACCGATCAGGCCCTGTCCGACCAGCTGCCCGAGGGCGGCTTCCCGCCCCCGCCGGAGCTGGCCGCGTCTGCCAACGCGGGACCCGACGTCCACGAGCGCGCAGCCGCCGACCGGATCGGCTTCTGGGAGGACGCCGCCCGTCGACTGGACTGGGCGGAGCCCTGGGAGCAGGCGCTGGACTGGAGCAACCCGCCGTTCGCCAAGTGGTTCGTCGGCGGGAAGCTCAACGTCGCGGTCAACTGTGTCGACCGGCACGTCGACGCCGGCCACGGCGACCAGGTCGCCTACCACTGGGTCGGCGAGCCCGGCGACACCCGCACGCTCACCTACGCCCAGCTCAAGGACGAGGTCTGCCGCACGGCCAACGCGCTCAGCGAGCTCGGGGTGACCGCCGGTGACCGCGTGGCGATCTACCTGCCGATGATCCCGGAGGCGGTGATCTCGATGCTGGCCTGCGCGCGCATCGGCGCCGTCCACATGGTGGTCTTCGGCGGCTTCTCCCCCGACGCCCTGGCCAGCCGGATCACCGACGCCGACGCCAAGGTCGTCATCACCGCCGACGGCGGGTACCGGCGGGGTGCGCCCAGCCCGCTCAAGCCGAACGTCGACGAGGCGCTGACCAAGACCGAGGGCGTGCGCAGCGTGCTCGTCGTCAAGCGCACCGAGACCGACGTCGAGTGGACCGAGGGCCGCGACGTCTGGTGGCACGAGCTGGTCGCCGGTCAGTCGGCCGAACACGAGGCGCAGGCCTTCGACGCCGAGCACCCGCTCTACATCATGTACACCTCGGGCACGACGGCGAAGCCCAAGGGGATCCTGCACACCTCGGGCGGCTACCTCACCCAGGTCTCCTACACCCACTGGGCGACCTTCGACCTCAAGCCCGACACCGACGTCTTCTGGACGGCGGCCGACGTCGGCTGGGTCACCGGCCACAGCTACATCGTCTACGGACCGCTGGCCAACCGGGCGACCTCCGTGATGTACGAGGGCACCCCGGAGACCCCGCACCGGGGCCGCTGGTGGGAGATCGTGCAGCAGTACGGGGTCACGATCCTCTACACCGCCCCGACCACGATCCGCACGTTCATGAAGTGGGGCGACGACGTCCCGGCCGGGTTCGACCTCTCCTCGCTGCGACTGCTCGGCTCGGTCGGCGAGCCGATCAACCCCGAGGCCTGGCTCTGGTACCACAAGAACATCGGCGGCAGCCGGTGCCCGATCGTGGACACCTGGTGGCAGACCGAGACCGGCGGCCACATGATCACCCCGTTGCCGGGCACGACCACCCTGAAGCCGGGCTCCGCCCAGCGCCCGTTCCCGGGCATCGCGGCCAGCGTGGTCGACGAGGAGGGCAAGCCGATCGAGCCCGGCGCCACCGGCTACCTCGTGCTCACCGAGCCCTGGCCGGCGATGCTGCGCACGATCTGGGGCGACGACGAGCGGTACAAGGACACCTACTGGAGCCGGTACGGCCAGGGGGTCTACTTCGCCGGCGACGGCGCCAAGCTCGACGACGACGGCGACATCTGGCTGCTCGGCCGGGTCGACGACGTCATGAACGTCTCCGGCCACCGGATCTCCACCACCGAGGTGGAGTCCGCCCTGGTCAGCCACCCGACGGTGGCCGAGGCCGCGGTGGTCGGCGCCACCGACCCGACCACCGGGCAGGGCATCGTGGCGTTCGTCATCCTGCGCGGGGACGCCGTCGACTCCGGCGAGGACCTGGTGAAGGTGCTGCGCCAGCACGTCCGCAAGGAGATCGGGCCGATCGCCAGCCCGCGCCAGATCATGGTGGTCGCCGAGCTGCCCAAGACCCGCTCGGGGAAGATCATGCGCCGCCTGCTGCGGGACATCGCGGAGAACCGTGAGCTGGGCGACGTCAGCACCCTGACGGACTCCTCGGTGATGGACCTGATCAGCTCCAAGCTCCCCGCCGCCCCCAGCGAGGACTGACGAAGGACCCCTGCGAGGGGTCGTCCGGGGATCGACCTGAGGGGGTCCCCGGGGGTGCGCAACGCACCCCCGGGGACCCCTTCGGGGCATCCGGGACGGCGGCCGGAACGCTCATGCGGCACGATCACCGGGACAGCACCGTGCCGCGTCGTCCGATCGGCACCGACCAGGGAGGAGCCATCCGTGGCCCACAGTGTCTCGACGACTCCGCCGGCGGGTCGTCCCGCCGGGGCCACTCCGCTGGCGGGTCGTCCCGCCGGGCCTGCCGAGCCCTCGGTCGGCGCTCTCGCCAAGAGCGCCATGGCCGACGTGTCCACCCTCGTGCGCAGCGAGATCGAGCTCGCCAAGGCCGAGATCGGCACCTCGGTCAAGCGGGGCGGGGCCGGCGCCGCAGCGTTCGCCGCAGCCGGCGTGATGCTCGCCTTCGCCGGTTTCTTCTTCTTCTTCTTCCTCGCCGAGTTGCTCGCCGTCTGGCTCCCCCGGTGGGCGGCCTTCCTCATCGTGTTCGCCCTGCTGGTCCTGGTGGCTGCGATCGTCGGCCTGGTGGGCTGGCGGCTGGTCAAGAAGATCAAGAAGCCCGAGCGCACCATCGAGACGCTGCAGGACCTGCCCGACGTGATGCGTCGCGAGGCCCCCGGCCGGCGGACCCACGACCTGCCGACCGTGCGGAACGGCCAGGTCGTCCGCCAGGACGCGCACGCCCCCCTGCGCTGAACCCGCGAGAGCGGGCCCGCCGGCTCACCGGGCGCGGCGACCGTGAGGTGCCCGCAGCCGAGGAACGCCGCCCGGCGGCGGCCGTGACGGTGCCCGAGGAGCAGCCCGACGCCACCAGCGTCCTGCTCCCGGGGCCGTGGGCGCACCGGGACGTCTCGGCCAACGGCGTCCGGCTGCACGCCGCCGAGGCCGGCGGCGGCCCGCTGGTGCTGTTGCTGCACGGGTTCCCCCAGTTCTGGTGGTCCTGGCGGCACCAGCTGACCGGGCTGGCCGCCGCCGGGCTCCGGGTGGTCGCCCCCGACCTGCGGGGCTACGGGGCCAGCGACAAGCCGCCCCGCGGGTACGACCTGCCGACCGCCGCCGCCGACGCCGCGGCGGTGGTGCGCGCGCTCGGCGAGGAGGAGGCGGTGGTCGTCGGCGCCGACTGGGGCGGTCTGGTCGCCTGGACCATGGCCGCGCTGCACCCCCGGAGCGTGCGCAGTCTCGTCGTCGTCTCAGCCGCGCACCCCCGTCGGCTGCGCAGCTCGGTCTCCGACCCCCGGCAGCGGCGGGCCCTGGCCTACGCGCTGCCCTTCCAGCTCCCCCGGCTGCCCGAACGGCGCCTGACCAGGCCCGACGACGACCCGGTGGCCGAGTTGATGCGCCGATGGGCCGGCCCCTCCTGGGTGCACACCGCCGACTTCGCCGAGGCCGTGAGCCGGTACCGGTCGGCCAGCCGCATCCCCCAGGCGGCCTACGGGGCGATGGAGTACTACCGCTGGGCAGGTCGCTCGCAGCTGCGTCCGGACGGGTGGCGCTTCGCCCGGCGGATGGCCGCACCCGTCACCGCGCCCACCCTCCAACTGCACGGGACCCTCGACCGTGCGGTGCTGCCCTCGACCGCGCGCGGGTCGGGCCGCTACGTGGCCGGCGCCTACGAGTGGCGGGAGCTCCCCGGCGTGGGGCACTTCCCCCACGAGGAGGCCCCCGACGAGGTCACCGCCGCCATCGCCGCCTGGGCCCGGTAGCCCACCGGAACGGCCCTCGCGCAGGGACCCGGCGCGAGCGCAGCGAGTGCTGGGGGGCGCGAGGGTCCTTCTACTCGCAGGAGCCGGTGTCGACCTCGGCGACCGCCGCCCCACCGACCGTCACGGCCTCGGACACCTCCTCGGCGGTCAACGCGTAGCCGGTCTCGGGGTCGTCGATCGCCGAGGCGAAGACCACGCCGAGCACCGATCCGTCGGCCGCCAGCAGCGGGCCACCGGAGTTGCCCGCCCGGACCTGCCCGTAGAGGGCGTAGACGTCGCGCTGCACGGTGCGGGTGGCCCGGAAGTCCGGGCCGCTGATGTCCCCGCGGTCGCGCACCCGTGCCGGACCGACGTAGAAGGGCCCACCGCCGGGGTAGCCCATGACGATCGCGTCCGCGCCGGTGTCGACGGGCACGTCGGCGAAGTCCAGCGGCTCCTGCGGGAGCCCGGGGACGGCCAGCACGGCGACGTCGGTGGGCTCGTCGACGTACACCGTGACGGCGTCGTAGGACTCACCCTCGGCGATGACCTTCGGATCCGTGACCCCGGCCAGCACGTGGGCGTTGGTCATCACCCGGTCCTCGGCGAAGACGAAGCCGGAGCCGTCGATCTGCCGGGAGCAGGAGGCCGCGATCCCCCGGATCTGCACCACCGAGCCCCGCACCTGGTCGACCACGGGGCTGGCCAGCAGCGCCTGGTCCGGTGCCGGGACGTCGCGTGCCTGGGTGGGGGTCAGCGGGTCCAGGACGTCGGGCAGGCCCTGCCGGTCGATCGCCTCGCGCAGCGAGTCGTAGAGCGTGCGCACCTGGTCGGGCACGGTGCGGTCGACGACCTGGACGAGTGACGACTGGCGCACCTGGCCGGCCACGCCGGGGAACGGGGAGCTGGCCAGCGGGATGGCCACCATCCACGCGACGAGCAGGACGGCGAGGGCGGAGACCACCGCCCCGGCCACCGAGTCGACGACCTTGGCCGGCTCCCAGGTGACCCACCTGCGCACGGCCCGGCCGATCAGCCCGGCCAGCAGCTGGCCGAGCAGCGCGCCGGCCAGGACCACGACGAGGGCGACGAACACCCGGGTCACCGAGGAGTTGGCCAGGTCGTCGGCGATCGGACCGGAGAGCTGGGCGCCGACGACCGCACCGCCGAAGAACCCCACGAACGAGGTGGCGGAGATGATCAGGCCCTGCCGGAACCCGGACAGCGCGAAGACGAGCGCGAGCACGATGAGGGTCAGGTCGACCAGGGACATCGCTCAGCGCCCCCGGTCGATCGCGAGCCCGCCCGCTCCCGGCACCGTCATCCCGGGAGGCTCACCGTCATCGTGCCGACCTGGCCCAGGGCCAGGTGGAAGCTGCACTCGAAGGGGTACTCGCCGGGCTCGGTGACGGTGAACTCGATCGTCTTGCTCAGCCCGGGGCCGAGCACCGGGATCTGCTCGGTGATCTCGGCCGGGCCCGCCCCCTCGGAGAAGAGGAGGTTGTGGGTCATCTGCTCCCCCGAGTTGAGCAGCGTCAGCCGCACCTGGCCGGGGGCCACGGTGAAGGTGTCCGGGGTGAACTCGTAGTCGTCACCGGTCTCCACGGTGATCTCCTGGACCCCGTCGGCGGCGGTGCGCACCGTCCCGGCGTCCGCACTGGCGACGCGGGTCACCTCCGGTTGCACCGGCTGGGAGCTGCTGCAGCCCACGAGCAGGGCCGCAGCGAGGGTGAGGGCCAGCAGCGGGCCGGGCAGCGGGCGGGCGGGCCGGTGGCGTCGTACGCCTCCGGCACCCGAGGGGGCCGTGGTCATCGCCCAGGAACGGTACGCGCGGAGCTGCTCTGCCCGGCGTCCTCGGCCACCGTCGGCGCGGCGCGGTCGGCGACGTCGGAGTCGACGGGTTCCGCCGGCACGTCGCCGGGCCGCACCGGCGGGACGGCGAGGGGACGCACGTCACCGTCGTCCCACGGCTGGTGCAGCCCCGCGGCCTCCAGGACGGCGTCCAGCAGGGCCGCCGTGAAGCCCCAGACGACCATGTCGGCCACCTCGAACGCCGGGCCGACGTAGCCGGCGGGGTGCCGGACGCGGAAGCGGTTCGCCGGGTCGGCCAGCTCGCTCAGCGGCACCCGGGCCACCCGCGCCACCTCCCGCGGGTCGCCGGTGGTGACGTCGCGGGGGTCGTCCCACCAGCCCAGCACCGGGACGACGAGGTTGTCCGACGGGCCGAGGAACAGCGCGGGCAGGGTCGCCAGCACGCGCACGCCGGCCGGGTCGACGCCGGCCTCCTCATGGGTCTCGCGCAGCGCCGTCCCCACCGGGTAGTCGTCGCCCGGGTCGGCGCCGCCCCCCGGGAAGGCCGGCTGACCGGCGTGGCTGCGCAGGTGCGCCGACTTCTCGATCAGCAGCACGTCGGGCCCGGCCGGGCCCTCACCGAAGAGGATGAGCACCGCCGAGCGTCGCGCGCTGTCGGAGGGCTGGCCGTGCCGGTGCCACAGCGGCAGCTGCCCGGCGTTGGCCACCAGCCGCTGCAGGTGCTCGGGGAGCTCCTCCAGCTCCGCGGCGGAGACGGTCACAGCTGCACCCCGAGGTGCTCGGCGACGAGCCCCTCGAACTCCTCCAGCGAGTGCACCGGACCGACCTGGACGTACGCGACCGACCCGTCGGCGGCCAGGAAGAGGGTGTACGGGAGGTTGTTGACCCCCATGCCGGCCATCACCTCACCGTCGGCGTCGAACGCACTGGGGAAGGTGACCCCGGCGTCCTCGGCGAAGGACGCCGCCGCGGGCACGCGGTCCACGGAGACCACGCCCAGCACCTGGACCTGCTCACCGGCGGCGTCGGCGAGCTGCTGCACCAGCGGCAGCTCCTCTCGGCACGGACCGCACCAGCTGGCCCACAGGTTGAGCACCGTGGGCACGCCGGGGGCGCGGCTGAGGTCGAGGGTGCCGCCGCCGAAGCAGTCGAAGACGGTGGCCGGCAGGTCGCTGTCGGCGGCCGGGACGTCGGCCTGCTCCGAGCACGGCTCGAGGTCGGTGTCCACCGAGCCCACGTCGCTGCCCGCCGGCGACGCGACGGTCTCCTCGGGCGCCACATCGTCGGACGAGCAGCCGGTGAGCACGCCAACCAGCAGGCCGAGTGCGACGAGGGAGCGCAGCGCCCGGCTCACTCGGTGTCCGAGGCGGCCGGGGTCTTGACCAGCTTGGCCGCGGCCTCGGGGTCGAGCGGGCCGACGCCGTAGGACGGGCACCAGGCCGCCAGACCACAGGCGCCACAGGCCGGCTTCTTGGCGTGACAGACCCGCCGGCCGTGGAAGATCACCCGGTGGGAGAACATCGTCCACTCCTTCTTCGGGATGACCTCCGCGATCTCGGCCTCGACCTTGACCGGGTCCTCCTCCGCGGTCCAGCCGAACCGGCGGACCAGGCGGCCGAAGTGGGTGTCGACGGTGAGGCCCGGCACGCCGAAGGCGTTGCCGAGGACCACGTTGGCGGTCTTCCGGCCGACCCCGGGCAGGGTCACCAGGTCGGCCAGCCGGCCGGGCACCTCGCCGTCGAAGCGCTCGACCAGCGCCTGACCCAGACCGATCACCGAGTTGGCCTTGGCCCGGAAGAAGCCGGTGGGCTTCAGCACCTCCTCGAGCTCGGCCCGGCCGGCCCCCGCGTAGGCCGCGGCATCGGGGTACCGGGCGAACAGCACCGGGGTGACCTTGTTGACCGTCTTGTCGGTGGTCTGCGCGGACAGGACGGTGGCGACCAGCAGCTCCAGCGGCGTGGTGAAGTCCAGCTCGCAGTGCGCGTCGGGGTGGATGACCGCCAGCTCCCGGGCCATCCGCCGGGCCCGGCGGGTGCGGGCCAGCGGGCTCTCCTCGGGGTCGAACGGGGACACGCCCAGCCGGGCGGCGCGTGCGGGGCGGCGAGCGCGCGCCGGCCGGGTGTAGGCCGGCGGGGCGTCAGGTGAGGTGGCAGGCCGGGACACGCGTGTGAGGGTAGGCGTCCCCGCTGACAGTCACCGCCCGTCATACTCGGTGGCGGTGCACACCCGCCCGGTGACCGGGCGCGTGCCCCGACCGCTCGACGACCTGGTCCCCACCCGGCCTCCCCGCCGGGGGTCGTCCTCCCGAGGAGGTGCTCGTGGTCGCCCTCATCGTCATCCTGTTCCCTCCGCTGTTGATCGCGTTCCTGCTGGTCATGGAGCGGGTGGAGGAGCCGTTGCGCCGCCCGACCTCGCAGCGGGAGGTCGAGGACTTCCTCGGCTCCGCCACCCCGGGCGAGGTGGGCACGCTGGCCAGCTCGGGCATCCGCCGGGCGATGAGCCGCTGGCGGGCCCGCCGCCGCGGCCGGGCCCGCAGCGCCCCCCGTCCGGTGCTGACCGAGTCGGCCCACGGGCCGGCCGACGAGGACTGACCTCCAGGCACAGGACCTGCACGTCAGGAAGCCGTCGCGACCCCGCTACCACTCAGAGTGGGCAGGTTCGTGACGGAGTGCACTGGTGAGGCGGGCCACAGGCCCTAGACTCTCCGAGTAACGCGGGTCGCCATCGCACCCGTGAGGACGTTGCGAGAGGTGCACGTGGACGAGGTCCTTGCCCAGTCCGGTCTCTTCCAGGGGCTGTCGGAGGATGCTGCCGAGCCGGTGGCCAGCGCACTGGAGACGGTGGTGCTGCCCCGCGGCCGGGTCGTCTTCAACGAGGGCGAGTCGGGCGACAGCCTCTACGTCGTCCTGTCCGGCAAGGTGAAGATCTCCCGCCGCGCGCCTGACGGCCGGGAGAACGTCCTCGCCGTGATGGGGCCGTCCGACCAGTTCGGCGAGCTCTCGGTGTTCGACCCGGGGCCGCGCACCGCGACCGCCACCGCCGTCACCGACGTGCGTCTGGCCAAGATGCCGAACACCATGCTCCGGCCGTGGATCACCGCGCACCCGGAGATCGGCGAGCAGTTGCTGCGGGTGCTGGCCCGGCGGTTGCGGCGCACCAACGACTCGGTCGCCGACCTCATCTTCACCGACGTCCCCGGCCGGGTGGCCAAGGCGCTGCTGCAGATGGCCGACCGCTTCGGCAGCCGGGAGACCGACGGCCTCCGCGTCAAGCACGACCTGACCCAGGAGGAGCTGGCCCAGCTGGTGGGTGCCTCCCGCGAGACGGTGAACAAGGCGCTGGCCGACTTCGTGCACCGTGGCTGGATCCAGCTGCAGGGCAAGTCGGTGGTCGTGCTCGACGAGGAACGCCTCCGCCGCCGCGCCCGCTGATCCCCCAGCACTGACGAGGGCCCTCCCGGTTCACCGGGAGGGCCCTCGTCAATTCGCTGCAGTCAGGTGCCCCAGTGGTGCGGACCCGAGCGAAGCGAGGGGTGGACCGGGGACGGGGCCCGAAGGGTCCCTCACCGGGACACGGCCAACGGCTCAACGCCCCCGGCCCCGGCACCTGGCCGCGCTGCGGCCCGTCAGGGTCGCCATGTGCACGGTGGACCGGGGACGGGGCCCGCAGGGTCCCTCCCCGGGACACGGCCAACGGCTCGACGCAGCCGGCCCCGGCACCTGGCCGCGGTGTGATCCGCCAGGATCACGAAGGCAGAGCCGCGACCATCCGGATCCGGGTGCCGTCGGGCAGCACCGCGTAGTTGCCGTCCGGCCCCTGTTCGAAGGTGGGACTGATCGGCTCGAGCGGCGCCGGTGGCGAGCCGGCCAGGGTCGCCGCGGCGTCGGCGAAGGGCACCAGCTGGCCGAGCGTGTGGATCGTGGGCGGCAGCATCGGCCGGGTGCCCGCGGCGTGTTCGGCGAGCGCGGCGGCCGGCGTCGTCCATACCGCCTCGTCCGCTTCGCCGGAGACGTCCCGCGCCTCCTGCCCGACGGGCAGCAGCGCGGCGAAGAACTTGGTGTCGTAGCGCCGCCGTTCCGGGGGCGGGGTGATCCAGTGCGCGAAGGGCTGCAGCAGGTCGGCCCGCAGGGCGAGCCCGCGACCGGCCAGCAGCTCGGCGAGGGAGAGCTCGCGGGCCATCAGCGCCTGCCGCTGCGCCTCCCAGTCGTCGCCGGACACGTCGGGCACGACGGCCCCGGAGCCGTCCGCCGGACCGGCCAGCAGGACGCCGGCCTCCTCGAACGTCTCCCGGACGGCGGCGCACACCAGCTCACGGGCGAGTCGCTCGTCGCAGCCGAAGGCGCTCGCCCAGTGGGCCGGGGGCGGCCCCACCCAGGCCAGCTCGGTGTCGCCGTCCCGGTCGTCGACCCCGCCGCCGGGGTAGGCGGTCATCCCACCGGCGAACGGCATGCCCCGCGTGCGCCGGAGCAGGTAGACCTCCAGGCCGTCGGTGCCGTCCCGCAGCAACAACACCGTCGCCGCCTGCCGGATCGGCACGGGAGCACGATCCGTCGAACTCACGACGAGCTCCGACGGACGCCGACGAAGGAGGCGGTGGCGTCGGCACGGGGGCCGGGGGCTCCCTGCCGACGCCACGGGGAACGGCTCAGCGCAGCCGTCACCGGCTCCTGGCCGCGTTGCGACCCGGAGGGTCGCGGTGTCATCGCAGCTCGACGGTGAGCTCGACCTCGACGGGGGCGTTCATCGGGAGCTCGGCGACGCCGACGGCGCTGCGGGCGTGCTGCCCGGCCTCGCCGAAGACGCGGCCGAGGAACTCGCTGGCGCCGTTGACGACCCGCGGCTGGGCGGAGAAGCCCTCGGCGCTGGCCACGTAGCCGACGACCCGCACGATCCGGGCCACGGAGTCCAGACCGACCAGGTCGTCGATCGCGGCCAGCGCGTTGAGCGCACAGACCTTCGCGTCGGCTGCGGCGTCCTCGATGTCGACGGCACCGCCGACCTTGCCGGTGCGGCGCAGCCCGCCGTCGACGAACGGCAGCTGACCGGAGGTGAAGACCAGCTGGCCGGTGCGGACGGCCGGCACGTAGGCGGCGACCGGGGCGGCCACCGGGGGCAGCCGGACACCGAGCTCGGCGAGCCGGGCGTGCCAGGAGACGGGGGTGGTCATCGTGGCCTCAGCTGGTCGGGCGCTTGAGGTAGGCCACCAGCTGGTCGCCGCCGCCGGGGCCGGGGACGACGGCCACCAGCTCCCAGCCGTCGACGCCCCAGGAGTCCAGGATCGCCTTGGTGTTGTGGGTGAGCAGCGGGATGGTCGCGTACTCCCAGGTACGGCGGGCGGGATCACTCATGCCGCGACGCTAGCGCAGCCGGGACGCGCCGGAGTCGGTCACCGCTCGTAGGCTGGTGCGGGTGAGCTCAGAGCCGGTGCACCGGGAACCGTCGCGCGCAGGAACGGTGCCCGTGCGGTGCCACGTCGTCACCGGGAAGGGCGGCACCGGGAAGACGACGGTCGCCGCTGCCCTGGCCCTGTCGCTGGCCGCCGACGGCGGCCACGTGCTGCTGGTGGAGACCGAGGGGCGGCAGGGCATCGCCCAGCTCTTCGACACCCCGCCCCTCCCCTACGAGGAGCGGCGCGTCGCGGTGGCCCGCGGGGGCGGTGAGGTGAAGGCGCTGGCGATCGACGTGGAGGCGGCCTTCCTCGAGTACCTCGACATGTTCTACAACCTGAAGCGGGCCGGCCGGGCGCTGCGCAAGATGGGCGCGATCGACTTCGCCACCGCGATCGCGCCCGGGCTCCGCGACGTGCTGCTCACCGGGAAGATCAAGGAGGCGGTGACCCGGCGGGAGAAGGGCCGACTGGTCTACGACGCCGTCGTCGTCGACGCGCCACCGACCGGCCGGATCACCCGGTTCCTCAACGTGACCAACGAGGTGGCCGGGCTGGCCCGGTCCGGCCCGATCAGGGCGCAGAGCGACGGGGTGATGGCGGTGTTCCGCTCGCCGCAGACGGCGGTGCACGTGGTGACCCTGCTGGAGGACATGCCGGTGCAGGAGACCGCTGACGCGATCACCGAGCTGACCGCGGCCGGGCTGCCGGTCGGGTCGGTGATCGTCAACATGGCGACCGAACCGCTCCTCCCGGCCGCCAGCCTGGCCCGCACCGCCGAGGGCCGGCTCACCGGCGCCGACCTGGTGCCCGCGCTGACCGCGGCGCAGTTGACCGGGATCGACGGGCTGGCGGACGGGCTGGTCGCCGAGGCGGTCGAGCACGCCCGCCGCTGGATCGCCCAGGACGCACTGCGCGGGGACGTCGAGGCGCTGGGCCGCCCACTGGTGGAGCTGCCGCTGTCGTCGTCCCCGATCGACCTGGGTTGCCTGTTCGAGCTGGCCGACCGGCTCGACGGGCACCTGCGCGACGAGGTCGCGGCGTGACCGCCGCCCAGCCGCCGCGGCGGCCCGCCCCGGCACCGCCGCTGGACCTGGCCGCGCTGGTCAGCGACCGGAGCACGCGGATCATCGTGTGCTGCGGTTCTGGCGGCGTGGGCAAGACGACCACCTCGGCGGCGCTCGCGCTGGCCGCGGCCGAGGCCGGACGGGAGGTCGTCGTGCTGACCATCGACCCGGCCCGCCGGCTGGCCCAGTCGCTGGGCCTGGTCGAGCTGGACAACGAGCCGCGGCTGGTCGAGACGCCCGGTTCCCCGGGTGAGCTGCACGCGATGATGCTGGACATGAAGCGGACGTTCGACGACGTCGTCGCCGCGCACTCGACGCCCGAGCGGGCGCAGGTGATCTTCGAGAACCCCTTCTACCAGGCGCTCTCCTCCTCCTTCGCCGGCACGCAGGAGTACATGGCGATGGAGAAGCTCGGGCAGCTGCGGGCCAGCGACCGCTGGGACCTGGTGATCGTCGACACCCCGCCGTCCCGGTCGGCGCTGGACTTCCTGGACGCCCCGAACCGGATGAGCCGCTTCCTCGACGGCACGATGATCCGGCTGCTCACCGCCCCCGCGCGGGCCGGCGGCCGGGCCGGGGTCCGGTTCGTCGGGGCCGGCTTCCTGCTGTTCAGCCGGATCATCAGCAAGATCCTGGGCGGCCAGCTGCTCAACGACATCTCGGCGTTCGTCTCCGCGCTGGACACCATGTTCGGCGGCTTCCGGGAGCGCGCCGACGCGACGTACGAGATGCTCCGCCAGCCGGGGACGTCGTTCGTCGTCGTCGCCGCCCCGGAGCCGGATGCACTGCGCGAGGCCTCGTACTTCGTCGACCGGCTCTCCACCGAGGGCATGCCGCTGGTCGGGCTGGTGCTCAACCGCACCCACCCGCCGGCCACCACGGCCCTGTCCGCCACCCGCGCCGAGGGTGCCGCCGAAGCCGTGGCCGAGGCAGGGGGCCCGGGCTCGAAGCTGGCCGCGGGAGCGCTGCGGGTGCACGCCGAGCGGATGACCGTCGCGACCCGCGAGCAGCGGCTGGCCGACCGGTTCACCAGCGCCCACCCGGAGGTGCCGGTGCGGACGGTGCCGGCCGCGGCCGGGGACGTGCACGACCTGGACGGGCTGCGGGTGATGGGTGAGGCGCTGCTCGCCGCGGAGGACGGCACCGGGACGGGCACGCCGCGCAGTCGGGTGCTGCCGCTGCGCTCCCAGGCCGGCTGACCCCACCCCTCCGTGGGGCTCGAGGGGCAGGAGGGGCAGGCCGGTCACCCGTTCGTGCCCACGTCATCCCGGGACCTGGTCGCGGTCGTGACGCTCCGTTAGCGTCCGCCCGACCGTTCCGTCGGAGGGATGACACACCAGGCATGAGCACCGCACCCGAGCTCGACCGCACCACCGCGACGACGTCGCCGGAGCCGGCCGGCCTCTTCGTCACCGGCACCGGCATCGCCGTCCCCGCCGCCGCCGACCTCCCCGTCGAGATCCCGGTCGACACCGTCGGGCTCTCCCCCGACGACAAGGCCCGCACCAAGGTCATCACCAGCGCGATCCGCCGTCGGTCGCAGGAGCTGCGGCGCGACCACCCGGTGCTGCGGCACCAGGACGCCCTCGGGCTGACCGCCTTCTCCGTCGCCGTCCTCGGCTTCGTCGGCAGCGGCGCGCTGTACCTGACCGGCGTGCTGCCCTGGTACGTGACCCTGCTGCTGTCGGCGGCCTTCGCCGCGATCGGGCACGAGGTGGAGCACGACCTGATCCACGCCCTCTACTTCCGCCGCCGCAAGGCCGTGCGGTACGCGCTGCTCTTCGGCGTCTGGGCGATCCGGCCGTACACGATCAACCCGGTCTACCGGATCCGGCTGCACCTGCGGCACCACGCGTACTCGGGGCTGCCCGACGACATCGAGGAGGTGTCGATCACCAACGGCAAGCCGTGGGGCGCCGTCCGGCTCTACAGCCTGCTCGACCCGTACGTGCCCGCCCTGATCCGGATCGTCACCACCCGGCCGAAGGACGCCGAGGACGCGCTCTGGCGGCGCACCATCCTCAAGGCGAGCATCGGGCTGACCCCGGTGGCGATCACCATCTGGTACGCGTTCCTGGGCCTGCACGTGGCGAGCTGGCTGGGCGCCGCCGTGCCGACGTCCTGGCTCCAGGTGCTCACCGTGCTGACCGTCGTCTGGGTCGGCCCGAACGTGTGGCGGGGCTTCTGCCTGCACTTCATCAGCAGCAACATGCACTATCAGGGGGACGTCGAGCAGGGCAACGTGCTGCAGCAGACCCAGGTGTTCAACCGCTGGTACCTGGTGCCCTTCCAGGTCTTCTGCCTGAACTTCGGCAGCACCCACCCGATCCACCACTTCTACGTGGCCGACCCGTTCTACGTGCGGCAGCTGATGGAGCGGGACATCCACCCGGTGCTGGCCGCCAACGGGGTGCGATTCAACGACATGGGCACGTTCAAGCGGGCGAACCGCTACCAGATGTCCTGACCGCCGTGCGGGGCGGCCTGCCGACGTCCTCGGCGGCCGCTCCGCGCGTTGCGTCAGAGGCACCCCACACAGACCCCCCGGGCAGGTACCTTGGCCTGCGATGTCCGACTCTGCGCGTTCCCCGCTCGGTGCCCTGGTCAAGCTGGCCGTCACGATCGTCGTGGCCGGCGCCCTGGTCGCTGCCATGTTGCTGCCCTTGGTCGGGGGGACCGGGCTCGTCGCCCGGAACTCCGCCAGCCTGCTCGACGCCCTCCCGGTCGAGCTCACCGACGAGACGCCGAACGGCAACGCCACCATGGTGGCCGCCGACGGGACGCCGATCACGCAGTTCTACGACAACAACCGCACGCCGGTGACGCACGACCAGATCTCCGACGTGATGAAGCAGGCGATCGTCGACATCGAGGACTCGCGCTTCTACCAGCACAACGGGCTGGACGTCGAGGGCACGACGCGGGCGCTGGCGAAGAACCTCGCCGCCGGGGAGGTGCTCGAGGGCGGGTCGACGCTGACCCAGCAGCTGGTCAAGCAGACCCTGCTGCAGACCGCGGACAACGCGGAGGAGCGGGCCGCTGCCGAGGAGGAGTCGGTCGGCCGCAAGCTCAAGGAGGCCCGCCTCGCCCTCGCGCTGGAGGAGGAGTACTCCAAGGACGAGATCCTCACCCGCTACCTGAACATCGCCTACTTCGGCCAGGGCGCCTACGGCATCCAGTCGGCCGCGCAGAAGTACTTCAGCGTGAACGCCGCCGACCTGACGCTGCCGCAGGCATCGGTGCTCGCCGGGCTGGTGCAGAGCCCCAAGTTCGACCCGATCGCCTACCCGGCCGAGGCGACGACCCGGCGTGATCAGGTGCTGAACCGGATGCACCAGCTCGAGCACATCACCGACCAGGAGCTCGCCGACGTCTCCGCCGCGCCGATCCCGCTGGCCCCCGGCGGCAACGCGCCGAACGGCTGCATCGACGCCGCGATCGGCGGCTTCTTCTGCGACTACGTCATGAGCTACCTGACCGGCACGCTGGGGGTGAGCCCGGACGACATCAAGAACAACGGCTGGACGATCCAGACCACCCTCCGCCCGGACATGCAGCTCGCCGGTGACGCGGCCGTGCTGGCCACCCAGGGCATGGGCGACCCGATCGTCGGGGTCTACGACGCGATCGAGCCCGGCACCGGGCACGTGCTGGCGATGAGCGTGAACCGGCGGTTCGGCTGCGGTGACCCGGCAGCGGGCTGCGAGTCGGTCAACTTCGCCACCATCCCCACCAAGGGCTCCGGCTCGACGTTCAAGACCTTCGTCGCCGCGGCCGCGCTGGAGCAGGGGCTGCCGGCCAGCCACACGATCACCACCAGCGAGCCCTACACCAGCCGGGTCTACCGGGGCTTCAACACCGACACCGCGGAGTACGAGCCCTACTCGGTCGGCAACGTGGGCAACAACTACCCGAACACGCTGACCATGACCCAGGCGCTCTACATGTCCTCCAACACCTACTTCCTGGCGCTGGAGGACGCGTTGGGCCGCATCGAGCCGGCGGTCCGGATGGCCGAGCGGCTGGGCATGACCTTCGACTACTCAGTGACCCAGACCCCGGCCCAGCAGATCATCGACGAGAACCGGCCCTCGTTCGCCTACGGCACCGACGGGGTCAGCCCGCTCGACCTGGCCAACGCCTACGCGACGATCGCGGCCAGCGGCGTGAAGTGCACCCCGAAGCCGGTGCTGCAGATCGTCGACCGCAACGGCGAGCCGGTCACCGATGACGACGGCCAGCCGCTCGTCCCCGGCGACCAGTGCGAGCAGGTGGTCGAGCCCGGCCTCGCGAACACCCTGAGCCAGATGCTGCGCAAGGACGTCGAGCCGGGGAACCGGATGCAGACCGGCGCGCGCGCCTACATCCCCGGCCACCAGATCGCCGGCAAGACCGGCACGGTGAACAACAACGACTCGGTGACCTTCGTCGGGTCCACCCCGGAGTACACCGCCAGCGTCATGGTGTTCCGCCCGACCGGGACCGACAGCGTCGGTGGCTACGGCGGTGGCCGGCCGGCCACCATCTGGCACGACGCGATGCTGCCGATCCTCTCCGGGCAGCCCGCCGCGGAGTTCCCGGCGGCCGACCCGAGGTTCGCCGGGCGCGGGGTCGACGCGCCGCCCACGAGCGCCCGGCCGTCGTCCTCGTCCTCGAACGACGACGACCGCGGATCGCAGCGCTGGAACCGGACGTCGAGCCGGGACAGCAGCACGGCCACCGAGCCGGCACCGTCGACCGCCGCAGCGCCGTCCACCGAAGCGGCTCCCCCGGCCGACCCCGCCGCTCCGCAGCCCGACCTGAACGGGGACGGTCAGCCCGGCTGACCGAACGGCAGAGGGGCCGGGCCTACGGGCCCGGCCCCTCTACCGTTCTGAGGACGCTGAGCGCGCCCCCGCTCAGCCGAGCTGGCGGCGCACCTCTGCGGCCACCCGGCCGCCGTCGGCCCGACCTGCCACCCGGCCTTGCACGGCGCCCATGACCTTGCCCATGTCCTTCATCCCGGCGGCACCGGTCGTGGTGATCACGTCCGCGACGAGCGCGGTCAGATCGGCGTCCTCGAGCTGGGCGGGCAGGTAGGTCGCCAGCACGCCCTCCTCGGCCTTCTCCCGCTCGGCCTGGTCGGCGCGGCCGGCACCGGCGAAGGCGTCGGCCGCCTCACGGCGCTTCTTCGCCTCCCGGCGCAGCACCGCCTGCACCTCCTCGTCGCTCAGCTCCCGGGCCTCCTTGCCGGAGACCTCCTCGGCGGTCACGGCGGAGAGCACCATGCGCAGCGTCGCGGTGCGCAGCTCGTCGCGGCCCTTCATGGCGGTGGTCAGGTCGGCACGCAGTCGGTCCTTCAGCTCAGGCACGGTGCAGAGCCTGCCACCTCCGCCCGGACCGGGACGACGCAGTTCCCCTCCCCCTAGGCTCAACGCATGCGCGCGACCACCGCCGTCCCTGCTGCCCTGCTGGCCACCGGCGCCGCCACCGTCGCCTACGCCGGCCTCGTCGAGCGCACCCACTGGACCCTGCGGCGCTTCGACGTCCCGGTGCTGCCGCCGGGCTCCCGGCCGCTCACCGTCCTGCAGCTGTCGGACCTGCACATGACCGCCGGCCAGCACAGCAAGCAGGCCTGGGTCGCCGGGCTCGCCGCCCTGCACCCGGACGTCGTCATCACCACCGGCGACAACCTGGCCGGGATGGACGCCGTCCCGGCGACGCTGCGGGCCCTGGAGCCGCTGATGGAGCTCCCCGGCGCCTTCGTGCTGGCGAGCAACGACTACTACGCACCCCGGCCGAAGAACCCGCTCAAGTACTTCAAGACCGAGCACAAGCGGGTGCACGGTGACGAGCTCCCGTGGCGCGAGCTCCGCGACGGGATGACCGCGCGGGGCTGGCTGGACCTCACCAACCACACCGGCACGCTGACCGTGCGCGGCGTCCGGATCGCCCTGGCCGGCGTCGACGACCCGCACCTCAAGCTGGACCGCTACGACGACGTCGCCGGCCCGGCCGACCCCACGGCCGACGTGCGGATCGGGCTGGTGCACTCCCCGGAACCGCGGGTGCTCGACCGGTTCACCGCCGACGGGTACGACCTGCTGCTGTGCGGGCACACGCACGGCGGGCAGCTGCGGGTGCCCTTCTACGGCGCCCTGGTCACCAACTGCGGCATCGACCGCGAGCACGTGCGCTGGCTGCACCGGTGGGCAGAGCCCTCCGGTGCCGCCCCGAACGGCACCTGGCTGCACGTCTCGGCCGGGCTGGGCACCAGTCCGTACGCGCCCGTGCGGTTCGCCTGCCCCCCGGAGGCGACGCTGCTGACCCTCACCGCACGGTAGGAGGACCCGCGCCTGCCCCTGCTCTGCAGGGGAGCCCCGGGGGGTCGCAGCGCCGACGAGGGCGTCGGTTACAGTTGTCGACGCACCGCGGGGTGTGGCGCAGCTTGGTAGCGCGCGTCGTTCGGGACGACGAGGCCGCAGGTTCAAATCCTGTCACCCCGACCAGTCACTCAGGGACCGCCGATCCGGCGGTCCCTGAGTGCGTTCCGGGGCCCGGCCCCTCTGCCGGCGCGGGTGCGCGCCTGCTGGCCCGGGAGGACGCGTCGGAGCACTCCGTCCGCGATGCCGGCGTCGAGCGGCCGGCCGCCGGCAGGGCGCCCGCTGCGGAGGCGGCCGTCGGCACAGGGGGAAGATGACCCGGTGACCGCCGAGCCATCGCCGAACCCGCCCGCACCCGCCCTCCCCGAGGAGGTCACCGCGCGCTGGCAGGCCCGGTTCCGCGCCCCTCGGGTCAGCCTGCCCGACTGGGCCGAGGACGCCCCGCAGCGCAGCCTGTACGCCTCCGACGTCAGTGGGGTCGTCGAGCAGTACGCCTGGGACCGCGAGACGGACACCCACCGCCAGGTCACCGACCGCGCCAACGGCACCCTGGCCGCGACGCTGACCCCCGACGGCGAGACGATCTGGTGGTTCGCCGACACCGACGGCGACGAGTTCGGCATCTGGATGACCCAGCCCTTCGCCGGCGGACCGGACGTCGTCGCCCTGCCCGAGGTGGGTCCGGCCTACCCCGCCGGCCTGGAGCTCGGGCACACGGTCACCGCGGTGGGTCGCTCCACCGACGACGGCAGTGAGCTGTGGATCGCCCCGGCCGGCGGCACGCCGTCGGTGTTCTACGCCTCGCCGGACACCGCAGGGGTCGACGCGCTGTCCCGCGACGACTCGCTGCTGGTCTTCTCGCACTCCGAGCACGGCGACCCGCGTTACCCGGCGCTGCGCGTGCTGCGCACCGCCGACCTCTCCCTGGTCGCCGACAAGTGGGACGGCGAGGGCCGCGGCCTGCACGCGCTGAGCTTCTCCCCCTCCCCCGGCGACCAACGGCTGCTGGTGGGCCACGAGCGCCGTGGCCGCGAGGAGCTGCTGATCTGGGACGTCGCTGCCGGCACCGAGACCGAGCTGGTGCTCGACCTGCCCGGCGACGTCACCGCCGGCTGGTACCCGGACGGCTCGGCGCTGCTGGTCGGGCACGACCACGCCGCCCGCAGCGAGCTGTACCGCTACGACCTGGGCTCCGGGTCGCTGGAGCAGCTCGACACCCCCCGTGGCGTGGTCCGTGGCGCGACCGCGCGTCCGGACGGCACCGTGGAGCTGGCCTGGTCGTCGTCCGAGCTGCCGCCGGTGATCCGCCGGGCCGACGGCCCGGTCGTGCTCGCCGCGCCGGGTGAGGCACCGCCGGCCGCCTACCCCGTGGAGGACCGCTGGGTGCCCGGTCCGGGCGGCGACGTGCACGCGCTCCTGGTCCGGCCGGCCGGCGAGGGACCGTTCGCCACCGCGTTCCTCGTCCACGGTGGCCCGGAGTCGCAGGACGACGACTCCTACCGCGCGCGCCGGGCGGCCTACGTCGATGCCGGGTACGCGGTCGTGCACGTCAACTACCGGGGCTCGACCGGCTACGGCAGCGAGTGGCGCGACGCGCTCACCGGGCGACCGGGGCTGACCGAGCTGGAGGACGTCGGCGCCGTCTACGACGCCCTGGTCGCCGAGGGCGTGGTCGACCCGACCCGGACGATCCTCTCGGGCGGCTCGTGGGGCGGCTTCCTCACCCTGCTGGGCCTGGGCACCCAGCCCGAGCGCTGGTCGGCCGGGATCGCCGAGGTGCCGGTCGCTGACTACCTGGCTGCCTACGAGGACGAGATGGAGGGGCTGCGCGCCTACGACCGTGCGCTGTTCGGCGGCTCACCGGAGGAGGTGCGCGACGTGTACGTGCGCTCCTCGCCGATCACCTACGTCGACGCGGTGGCCGCCCCGGTGCTCGTGGTCGCGGGCGCCAACGACCCGCGCTGCCCCATCCGCCAGATCGACAACTACCTGGCCGCGCTGACCGAACGCGGCAAGGACCACGAGGTCTACCGCTTCGACGCCGGCCACGGCTCCCTGGTGATCGAGGAGACCATCCGCCAGGTAGAGGTCGCCCTCAGCTTCGCACTCCGCCACGTGAAGCCATAGGAACAGGGCGCTCAGTGCAGGGCCGGGTCGCCAGCGCGGGTCCGAGTACGGACCGCGACACCGCAGCGAAGCTGCTGGTGGTCGCCCGGCGCGGGGCCGAAGGCTCCCGACGGGCGACCACCGCGTGCCGCAGTCGTCGCCCGTCGCGGCGGCCGGAGGCTGCCCGACGAGCGGCGACCCAACGGCTCAGCGCAGCCCGGGCACGGCTCCTGGCCGCGGTGTGACCCGGAGGGTGACAGGGTGCACCTCACCGTGACGCAGCGATCAACTCCGCGATCTGCACGGTGTTGAGCGCCGCCCCCTTGCGCAGGTTGTCGTTGCTGATGAACAGCGCCAGCCCGCGGCCGTCATCGACGCCGGGGTCCTGCCGGATCCGGCCCACGTAGCTCGGGTCGTTCCCCGCCGCCTGCAGCGGGGTCGGGACGTCGACCAGCTGCACGCCCGGCGCACCGGACAGCAGCTCGGTCGCCCGGGCCACCGACAGCGGCTGGGCGAACTCGACGTTCAGCGACAGCGAGTGCCCGGTGAAGACCGGCACCCGGACGCACGTGCCGGACACCCGCAGGTCGGGGATGCCGAGGATCTTGCGGCTCTCGTTGCGGAGCTTCTGCTCCTCGTCGGTCTCGAAGCTGCCGTCGTCGACGATCGAACCGGCCAGCGGCAGCACGTTGAACGCGATCGGCGCCACGTACTTCACCGGCTCGGGGAAGGTGACCGCGGAGCCGTCGTGGGCCAGTGCGTCGGCCTTGTCCACGACCGCCTTGGCCTGCCCGTGCAGCTCCTCGACGCCGGCGACGCCGCTGCCGGAGACCGCCTGGTAGGTGCTCGCGATGAGCCGGACCAGGCCGGCCTCGTCGTGCAGCGGGCGCAGCACCGGCATCGCGGCCATGGTGGTGCAGTTCGGGTTGGCGATGATCCCCTTGCGGATCTCGCTCAGCGCGTGCGGGTTGACCTCGCTGACGATGAGCGGGACGTCGGGGTCGCGCCGCCAGGCGGAGCTGTTGTCGATGACCGTGACGCCGGCGGCGGCGAAGCGGGGCGCCTGCGCCCGGGAGGTCGTCGCGCCGGCGGAGAAGATCGCGATGTCCAGGCCGGTCGGGTCGGCGGTCGCGGCGTCCTCGACCGTGATCTCGCCGTCGCCCCAGGGCAGCGTGCTGCCGGCCGACCGGGCCGAGGCGAAGAAGCGCAGTTCGCTGAGCGGGAAGCGGCGTGCGGCCAGGAGCTCGCGCATCACGCCGCCCACCTGGCCGGTGGCGCCGACGATGCCGACCCGCAGGCCGTCGGTGGAGAAGGTGCTCATCGTCCGGTCCCTCCGTAGACCACTGCCTCGGCCGCGTCGGAGCCGAGGTCGAAGGCGTCGTGCACCGCGCGGACGGCGAGGTCGACGTCGGTGTCGCGGCAGACCACCGAGATCCGGATCTCGGAGGTGCTGATCAGCTCGAGGTTCACCCCGGCGTCGGCGAGCGCGCCGAAGAACTTGGCCGAGACGCCCGGGTGCGAGCGCATGCCCGCGCCCACCAGGGACACCTTGCCGATGTGCTGGTCGAAGCTGATGTCGGTGTAGCCGACCGTGTGCTTGACCCGCTCGAGGGCGGCGATGGCGGTGGGGCCGTCGCTGACCGGCAGGGTGAAGGAGATGTCGGTCAGCTTCGCCTCGCTGGAGACGTTCTGCACGATCATGTCGATGTTGACCTCGGCGTCGGCCAGCACGCGGAAGATCTGCGCTGCCTCGCCCGGGCGGTCGGGCACCCCGGAGACGGTGATCTTGCCCTCGCTCCGGTCGTGCGCGACGCCGGTGATGATCGCCTGTTCCACGGTGAGGTCCTCCATCGAGCCGGCCACGATCGTGCCGGGGAGCTGTGAGTAGGAGCTGCGGACGTGCACCGGGATGCCGTACCGGCGGGCGTACTCGACGCAGCGGAGCATGAGCACCTTCGCCCCGGAGGCGGCCAGCTCGAGCATCTCCTCGTAGGTGATGGTCTCCAGCCGCTTGGCGTTCGGCACGATCCGCGGGTCGGCGGTGAAGACGCCGTCGACGTCGGTGTAGATCTCGCAGACGTCGGCGCGCAGCGCGGCCGCGACGGCCACGGCGGTGGTGTCCGAGCCGCCGCGACCCAGGGTGGTCACGTCCTTGGTGTCCTGGCTGACGCCCTGGAAGCCGGCGACGATGACGATCGACCCGTCGTCCAGCGCGTCCCGCAGCCGGCCCGGCGTGACGTCGATGATCCGCGCCTTGCCGTGGCTGGAGGTGGTGATCACCCCGGCCTGCGAGCCGGTGAACGACCGCGCCTCGTACCCGTGGGTCGAGATCGCGATGGCGAGCAGCGCCATGGAGATGCGCTCGCCGGCGGTCAACAGCATGTCCAGCTCGCGACCCGGTGGGTTCGCGGTGATCTGGCTCGCCTGGTCGAGCAGTTCGTCGGTCGTGTCGCCCATGGCTGAGACGACGACGACCACGTCGTCGCCGTTCTTCTTCGCCTCGACGATGCGCTCGGCCACACGCTTGACGCGTTCGGCGTTCGCGACAGAGGAGCCGCCGTACTTCTGTACCACCAAGGCCACGGGCTCAGGCTACCGGCGCGACGCGACTGCCCCACGCCCGCACGGCAGGCCATGCGGCGGTCGCCCACCACGCCTGCAAGCTGTGCGCCCGTTGCGCTCGCCCGCCGGACGGGAGGGCCCCTCCGAGCACAGGAGCCGCAGGTCCTCCGCCGCGACAGGCGCCACGGCTCTCAGCAGTCCTGGGGCCGTCGCGCGCCCGTGGCTCCTCGGCAGGCCTCCGATCGCCGCAGGCCGGTGACTCGCGCCAGGCCCACAGGTAGCAGGGCTGCGGGGCCCGCGGCAGTTCTGTGAGGCCCGCGGCCCGTGCTGGCACCAAGAGCAGTGTCGGAGCCAGTAGTGCTCTGGCGCACCAGTGCAGCCAGAGCACTACTGCTCGCGACCTGCTCGGCACCCCTCGCTCCGGAGGGCTCTGTCCACAGTTCTCGGGTGAGTGGTGCCAGCCGGCGGCTGGGTCGACACGCTCGCTCCGTGTCAGAGCCAGAGCCAGAGCCGGGATCGGGAACCGAGCCGGGACCGGAGTGCCGTCGAGAACCCGCGGCGGCTGCGCCGGGCAGCACGAACGCCGACGTGGCGGGGCTGCTGCGTCGGGTGCGGCGGCTGGCCGACATGTCGCAACGGGAGCTGGCCGGGGTGGCCGGCGTGTCCCGGGACCGGCTGGGGCGGGCGGAGGCCGGCCGTGGCGACCTGCGCGTCGGCGAGTTCAGCCGCATCGTCTCGCTGGCCCGGCTCCGGCTGGTCCTCCTGGACGCGCAGGGGCACGAGGTGGCACCGATGTCCCCGGCCACCGTCCGGGACCGCGGCGGACGCCGCTTCCCCGCACACCTGGACACCCGACACGGGGACGAGGGCTGGTGGTCCGGCCCACACCGCTACACCCGCAGCCCGCCGGACTTCACCTTCGACCGGGACCGCCGCGACCGGGACTCCCGGCGCAGTGAGCGCGGCACGGCCGACGACCACCACGTGCACCGCCCCGGCGACTCCCTGGCCGAACGCGCCGCCGCGCGGAAGTGGGCAGCCCTCCGCCGCCAGCGGGAGCGGCGGGAGGCCGCGTGGCGCGCGAGGCGCGCGGCCGGCGACCTCGGTGGCCCCGACTGGGGCACCGGCTGCACCTGCCCGCCCGGCTGCGAGTACGCCGAGGGCTCCAACGAGGACCTCGGGCACGCACCGGCCTGCGCCTGCGGCTGCGACGTCGCCTGACCCGCTGCTACGGTTGCCCCGTGCGCGGCAGCCTCCTGCTTATCAGCCGCGGCGAGGCCCTCTCCTAGGTCGGCTCCCTCGCCGCGGTGATCGCGCGTCCCCGGGCGCCAGCTGACCGCATCCCGGAGCTGTCCGCAGCCCGCCAGAGGAGCCCCCCGTGAACGAGAACCACCCGCACGCCCGCAATCCCCAGCGCCCCTCGCCGATGCCGATCGGCAAGTACGCGCCCTTCGCTCCCGTGGCGCTCCCCGACCGCACGTGGCCGGAGACGACCACGACGGCCGCCCCGCGTTGGTGCGCCGTCGACCTGCGGGACGGCAACCAGGCGCTGATCGACCCGATGACCCCCGAGCGCAAGCGGCGGATGTTCGAGCTGCTGGTGCGGATGGGCTACAAGGAGATCGAGGTCGGCTTCCCGGCGGCCAGCCAGACCGACTTCGACTTCATCCGCGAGCTGGTCGAGGAGGACCTGGTCCCCGACGGCGTCACCGTCCAGGTGCTCACCCAGGCCCGGGACGAGCTGATCGAGCGGACCTTCGAGTCCCTGCGCGGCGCCAAGCAGGCGATCGTGCACCTCTACAACTCGACCTCCACGCTGCAGCGCCGGGTCGTGTTCGGCCAGGACCGCGCGGGCATCACCGACATCGCCGTCCACGGCGCACAGCTGGTGCGCAAGCTGGCCGAGCAGGCCGGGGACACCGAGATCCGGTTCCAGTACTCCCCCGAGTCGTTCACCGGCACCGAGCTCGACTTCGCCGTCGAGGTCTGCAACGCCGTGACCGACGTCTGGGAGCCGACCCCCGACCGGCCGACCATCCTCAACCTGCCGGCGACCGTGGAGATGGCCGAGCCGACGGTCTACGCCGACCAGATCGAGTGGATGCACCGCAACCTGGGCCGTCGCGACTCCGTCGTGCTGAGCCTGCACCCGCACAACGACCGGGGCACCGCGGTGGCCGCTGCGGAGCTGGGCCACCGCGCCGGCGCGGACCGGATCGAGGGCTGCCTGTTCGGCAACGGCGAGCGCACCGGCAACGTCGACCTGGTGACCCTGGGCCTGAACCTGTTCAGCCAGGGCATCGACCCGCAGATCGACTTCTCCGACATCGACGAGATCCGGCGCACCGTCGAGTTCTGCAACCAGCTGGGCGTGCACGAGCGGCACCCCTACGGCGGCGACCTGGTCTACACCGCGTTCTCCGGGTCGCACCAGGACGCGATCAACAAGGGGTTCGCCGTCATGAAGGCCGACGCCGCGGCGGCCGGTACCAGCGTCGACGAGATCCCGTGGGCGGTCCCCTACCTGCCGATCGACCCCAAGGACGTCGGCCGCAGCTACGAGGCCGTGATCCGGGTGAA
Source organism: Modestobacter caceresii (assembly GCF_000761485.1). Taxonomy (GTDB): domain Bacteria; phylum Actinomycetota; class Actinomycetes; order Mycobacteriales; family Geodermatophilaceae; genus Modestobacter; species Modestobacter caceresii. The sequence continues at coordinate 44,424 of NZ_JPMX01000028.1, read as the reverse complement.
CAGCCAGTCCGGCAAGGGCGGCGTCGCCTACATCATGAAGACCGAGAACCACCTGGACCTGCCGCGCCGGCTGCAGATCGAGTTCAGCGCCGTCGTCCAGCGGCACACCGAGGACGAGGGCGGCGAGGTGACCGCCGAACAGATGTGGACCGCCTTCTCCAGCGAGTACCTGCCCGACGCCGACGCCCCCTGGGGCCGGTTCGCCCTGAGCGGGCACGAGCACACCGCGTCCGGCGCCGGCCCCGACGAGCTCACCGCCCAGCTCGTCGACTCCGGGGTGCCCACCACGGTGCACGGCCGCGGCAACGGCCCGATCGCCGCGTTCGTCGACGCACTGGCCGGCATGGACGTCGACGTCCGGGTGCTCGACTACGCCGAGCACGCGCTCTCCTCCGGCGGCGACGCGCGGGCGGCCGCCTACGTCGAGTGCGCCGTCGGCGAGCGGGTGCTGTGGGGCGTCGGGATCGACGCCAACATCGTCACCGCGTCACTGCGGGCGGTCGTCTCCGCGGTGAACCGGGCCCAGCGGTAGGACCGCCGCCGTCCGGGTGTGGCAGGACGCCGCACCCGGACGGCTCAGCCGCGCGGTTCTCGGGCCGGCTCGTCCACAGCCTGATCGCCGGCTCCGTCGTCCTCGTCGACCTGCGGTTCCGTCTCGTCGCCGATCGGTGCATCCGCCGGCTGGTCGCCGCGTCGCCCCTCCTCGCCCGCGGTCACCTCCGCGCCGCGGGGGGCCACCCCCAGCTCGTCGACGAACAGGCTGTCCCGTCCGACGTGCCCACGCCGGTAGGCGATCCGGCTGACCATGTGCGCGTTGACCGGCGCGGTGATCAGCTGGAACACCGCGACCAGCAGCAGCATCCAGGTGGCCGACCAGCCGGAGAGCCGGATCGCCCCACCGACCATGATCAGCAGCACCCCCATGACCTGGGGCTTGGTGCCGGCGTGCATCCGGGACAGGACGTCGGGGAAGCGCAGCAGCCCGACACCGGCGGTGAGGCAGAGGAACGCCCCCGTCAGCAGGCAGGCCAGGGCGATCCAGTCGGCCAGCGACTCGACGTCGTTCACGGTCTCTCCGTCCCCTCGTGACCCTGGACCTGCTCGGCCGCCGGTGAGACCCCCAGCTCCTCGACGTCCGCGCCGGTGCGCAGCAGCATGCCGCCGACGTAACGGGCGACGGAGATGGCACCGACGAAGACCAGCAGGGCGACGACCACCAGCACCGGGACGACGGTGGGGTCCCGGTTCACGGCCGCGTGCACGGCGAGGCCGGCCGTGACGATGACCAGGATGGTGTCCGTGGCCACCACCCGGTCCAGCAGGGAGGGCCCCAGCGCCAGTCGGATCATCGCCAGGACCGCGCCCAGCCCGAGCATCCCGAAGATCAGTGCCACCACCGGGGTCATCGGGTGGGCTCCGTGGTGGCAGGGGCAGCGGCGTGCCCACGGGGTGGTTCCTGGTCCAGCCGGGCGATGTCCGCCGCGGACCCGAAGGCGCGCACCACCCGCCGCTCGGTCGCCAGCACGTCCGCGCGCTGGCGTTCGACGTCGGCCTCGTCACCGACGTCCAGCACGTGCACCCCCAAGGTCATCCGCCGCCGGTCCAGGTCCATCACCATCGAGCCGGGTACCAGCGTGAGGGTCTGGGCGATGACGCTGAGCAGCAGGTCCGAGTCGGTGCGCAGCTGCACCAGGAGCACGGCGCTCTGCCGGATCCCGCTGGGCCGCAGCGTCTGCCAGGCGACCTGCGCACTGGAGACGATGAGGTTCACCAGGAAGTGCCCGAGGAAGTACAGCGCCGCCACCGGGTGGAGCCGGCCGCCACCGGTGACCGCGGGCAGCGGAAGGACCACGGTCACCGTCAGGGCGACCAGCAGCCCGGTGATGAGGTTCGCCCAGGACCAGGTGCCCCACAGCAGGTTCCAGATCAGCACCAGCCAGACGATCAGCGGCAGCCGGAGCCGCAACCGGCGGACGGGCGAGTCGATGACGGTCACCCGCCCACCTCCGCGCCGTAGACGGCCTCGATGTAGGGCGTCCGCTCCCGCAGGTCACCGGCGGACCGCGTGGTCATCCCGTACAACGGCCCGGCGATCACCGTGAGGCCGACGGTCAGCAGCACCATCGTGGTGGTCGCCGCCATCATCACCGCCGGCAACGGGCGCGTCGACGGCCGGGAGCCGTTCGCCCCGCCAGTCGGCTGTCCCTCGCCGCCGGCGGGCGCCGCCGTCGCCACCGCGACGTGCCGCTGCCAGGCTCCCCGGCGTCCGGTCCGGCGGGCGGTGGTGGTCGAGGTCGCCCCGCCGGCCAGCCCCTCGGGCAGGGGCTCCTCGGCCGGCTCCTCGCCCCCCGCCGGGTCGTCCTCGGCGCCGTCGTCCGGTCCGGCGTCGCGCGCCGCGGCGGCTGCCGTGTCGGCGGACGCAGCCTGGGTCGGCGGCCGCCAGAACGCCCGGGTCCAGACCCGCGACATGGCCAGCAGGGTGAGCAGGCTGGTCACCACCGCACCCCCCACCAGCACGTACACCTGCCAGCCACCGACGGCGATCCCCGCGTCCAGCAGGCCGACCTTGCCGATGAAGCCGGAGAACGGGGGGATGCCGGCCAGGTTCATCGCCGGCACGAAGAAGAGCACCGCCAGCACGGGGGACGCGGTGGCGAGCCCGCCGAGGCGCGCCGTCGACGTCGTGCCGCCCCGCCGCTCGATGAGCCCGGCGACCAGGAAGAGGGTCGTCTGGATGGCGATGTGGTGGACGACGTAGAAGATCGCGCCGGCCAGGCCGGCCGTGGTCGCCAGCGCGATCCCGAAGACCATGTAGCCGATGTGGCTGACCAGGGTGAAGGACAGGATGCGCCGGACGTCGCTCTGCGCGACCGCGCCGAGGATGCCGACCAGCATGGTGGCCAGGGCGGCCCACATGAGCACGTCGTCGAGCGCACCGCCGGGGAACAGCAGCGTCTGGGTGCGGATGATCGCGTAGACGCCGACCTTCGTGAGCAGGCCGGCGAACACGGCGGTCACCGGGGCCGGGGCGGTCGGGTAGCTGTCGGGCAACCACGCCGACAGCGGGAACACCGCCGCCTTGATGCCGAAGGCGATCAGCAGCATCGCCTGCAGCATCAGCTGGGTCCCGTCGGGCAGCTCCGGGAGCCGGATGGCCAGCTGGGCCAGGTTGACCGTGCCGGTCGCCGCGTAGATCAGGGCGATCGAGGCGAGGAAGAGCAACGAACTGAGCAGGCTCACCACGACGTAGGTGATGCCGGCCCGGATCCGCGGCGCCGAGCCGCCCAGGGTGAGGAGCACGTAGCTGGAGGTCAGCAGGACCTCGAAACCGACGTAGAGGTTGAACAGGTCCCCGGCCAGGAAGGCGTAGCTCACACCGGCCATCAGGACCAGGAACGTCGGGTGGAAGATCGACAGCGGCGTCTCCTCGTCGCCGTCGGCCGTGCCCTGGCCCACGGCGAACACGAGGACGCCCAGCCCGACCGTGCTGGCCACCACCAGCATCAGCGCGGAGAGCCGGTCGACCACGAGCATGATCGCCACCGGGACCGGCCAGTCACCCACGGCGACCGCAGCCGCACCCTCGGCGTCGGCGATGAGCAGCAGGGCGACCGACACCCCGACCACCCCCGCCAGCACCGCGATGCTGACCGCCCGCTGCACCCGCGGGTGACGACCGACCAGCAGTGCTGCGGCCGCCCCGAGCAACGGCAGCAGCACCGGCAAGGGTGCGAGAGCGCCGATCACTGCTCGCCCCGCCGGGTCGGTGGGAGCGTGACGTCGTCGGAGGCGAACTCGCCGTACCGGTGCGCCAGCTGCTCCTCGACGTCGACGTCGGAGTGCAGGGTGTTCCCCTTCCCGGCCGGACGGTCCTGCGGCGCGAGCCGGCCGGGCTCGATGTCGTCGGGGTCCATGTCGTCGGCGTCCGTGCCCTTCCGGGCAGCGACCCGCCGGTCCTCCTCGTCGATCTCGATGACCTCCTGCCGGACCAGTCGCCAGGACCGGTGCACCATCGCCAGCAGGAACGCGGTGACCCCGAAGGTGATCACGATCGCGGTGAGCACCAGGGCCTGCGGCAGCGGGTCGCTCATCTCCTCGGCCTCGGCGTACCCGAAGATCGGGGACAGCCCGGCCGGGCCGCTGGCGGACAGCAGCAGCAGGTTCGTCGCGTTGCCGAGCAGGATGAAGCCCAGGATCACCCGGGTCAGGCTGCGGTCCAGCAGCAGGTAGACGCCTGCCGCGTAGAGGCCACCGATCACGACCGGGAGCACGATGGTGGGCGTCATCGGGCGATCACCTCCTCAGGAGCGGTCTCGCTCGGGTCCTGCTCGTCCTCCTGCCGGTCCTGCTCGGCGCCCAGGCTGCGCAGCACGTCCAGGACCAGGCCGACGACGATGAGGTAGACGCCGATGTCGAAGAACAGCGCGGTGGGCAGGCTCACGTGGCCGAGCACCGCCACGTCGGTCTCCAGGTAGGCGGACTCCAGCACCGCGTCACCCAGCAGCAGGCCGGCCAGCCCGGTGCCGCCGGCCACCAGCAGACCGCCGCCGAGCAGCAGGCCCGGCGACACGCGGGCCGCCTCGCCGAGCTCGTAGCGCCCACCGGCCAGGTAGCGGAGCACCAGGGCCAGCCCGGCCACCAGTCCCCCGGCGAACCCGCCGCCGGGCTGGTTGTGCCCGGAGAACAGCAGGAAGAGCGAGAACACCACGATCGGGTGGAACAGGAAGCGGGTGGCCACCTCGAGCACCACCGAACGTCGCTGGGGCGCGAGGGTGGAGGACGCCGAGAGCCAGCGGCTCTTCGGCGCCCGCCGGGCCGCGGTCGGGTCGTCGCCGGTCGTGTGCTCGTCCCCCGGCCGGTCGACCGCGCCGGTCCGGCTGCGGAGGAAGACCAGGCTGGCCACGCCGGTGGCCGCCACGACCAGCACCGAGAGCTCGCCGAGGGTGTCCCAGGCGCGGATGTCGACCAGGATGACGTTGACGACGTTCTCCCCGTGCCCCTCCTCCAGTGCGAGCTCCGGGATGTCGGTGGAGACCGGGGTGGCCGTGCGCGCGCTCAGCGCCGCGGCGCCGACACCGGCCATCAGCACACCGACACAGACCGCCAGCAGGGCCCGGCCGGTGCGCTCGGCGGGGCGGTGTCGCTCGCTGATGTCCTCGGGGAGCCGGCGGAGCACGAGCACGAAGACCACCAGGCTCAGCGTCTCGACCAGGAACTGGGTCAGTGCCAGGTCCGGGGCACCGTGCAGGACGAAGAGCAGGGCCAGGCCGTAGCCGGTCACGCCCACCACCAGCACCGCGGACAGCCGCTGCCGGATCGGCACCGCGACGACTGCGGCGATCACCACCACCGCACCGACCAGCGCCTGCAGGGGCGTGTCCCAGGCGCGCCACTCCTGCGGCCAGGGCGCCCGGAAGAGCAGGATCGAGCCCGGCAGCGCCAGGACGACGACGAGGATGGTGCCCAGGTAGGCCGGCAGCGACCCGCGCTGCGTCGTCCCGGTCACCAGGACGGCGATCCGGTCCAGGCCCTGCAGGACGTTCCAGTAGCCCTCGTCGGCGGAGGCTCCCACGGCGAGCCGGCGCTGCAGCCGGTGGAACGGTGACCGGAGGGCGAACAGCGCGGCGCCACCGAGCAGGGTGACCGCCGACAGCGCGAGGGCCGGCTGCAGGCCGTGCCAGAGCGCCAGGTGCTCGGCCTCCGGGGCGATCAACGGCAGGGTCTCGGCGTACACGACCACCAGGTGGTCCAGCAACGGGCTGGCCGGGCCGGCGGCGAGGCCGGCGAGCGCGAGGACGGCCGGCGCCGCGAGGAACAGCGGGCCGGGGTGGTGCTCCAGCTCCTCCGGGGCGGAGTCCGGCAGATCCGGCTTCCGCGCGAACGCCCCCCACAGGTACCGGGCGCAGTACGCGGCGGTGAACACCGACCCCAGCACCAGGCCCACCAGGACGACGACGGCGCTGACCCGGTCGGGCAGGCCGCCGTCCCACAGCGCGGTGAACGCCGCCTCCTTGCCCACGAAGCCCAGGAACGGCGGCAGCCCGACGAGGCTGGCGGCGGCCAGCGTGGAGATGACGGCGAGGGCGGGCATCCGCCGTCCGAGGCCGGAGAGCAGGCGCAGGTCGCGGACCCCGGTCGCGTGGTCGATCACGCCGACGGAGAGGAACAGCGTCGACTTGCTCAGCGCGTGCGCGATTGTCATCGCCAGGCCGGCCGCGGCCAGCTCCTGGCTGCCGGCGCCGACCATGGTGATCAGGAAGCCCAGCTGGCTGACGGTGCTGAAGGCCAGCAGCAGCTTCAGGTCGTTCTGCCGCAGCGAGCGCCAGCCGCCGATCAGCATGGTGGCCACGCCGAGCCCCAGCACGACCGGTCGCCAGCCGGGGACGTCGGCCAGGCCGGGGGCCAGCCGGGCGACCAGGTAGATGCCGGCCTTCACCATCGCCGCGGCGTGCAGGTAGGCGCTGACCGGGGTCGGGGCCTCCATCGCCGCCGGCAGCCAGAAGTGGAAGGGCACCATCGCCGACTTGGTGACCGCGCCGGCCAGGACGAGCATCGTGCCGGCCACCATCACCGGGCCGCTGCCCGGGTCGGCGACGATCTCCGACAGCAGCCGGCTGCCGCTGGCCGCGGAGATCATCAGCAGCCCGACCAGCATCGCCAGCCCGCCGGCGGTGGTGAGCAGCAGCGCCTGGCTGGCTGCCCGCCGCCCGGCGAGCTTGGCCCCCGAGCCGCCGATCAGCAGGAACGAGAAGACGGTGGTGAGCTCCCAGAAGACGTAGAGCACCAGCACGTCGTCGGCCAGCACCAGGCCGAGCATCGACCCGGCGAAGGCGGTCATGACGCCTGCGAACCGGCCGACCCCCTCGTCGTCGGGCTCGAAGTAGCGCGCGCAGTAGACCAGCACCAGCGCACCGACGCCGGTGACCAGCGCAGCGAAGGTCAGCGCCAGCGCGTCCAGCCGCAGGGCGATCTGCAGGTCCAGCGCCGGGATCCAGGAGAGCGTCTCGCGGACCTCTCCCCCACCGACGACGGTGCCCAGCCGGGTGAGCACCCAGCCGAAGGCGGCACCCGGCACCAGGGCGAGCGCCAGGAACGCCTGCCGGCCCCACCACCGCACGAGCAGCGGAGCTGCCAGCGCGGCGACGAGGTGGAGCAGGAGCAGCAGGCCCAAAAGGGTCCCTTTCGGTGGTCATCGGGCGGGCGGGCGGAGACACGCACCCCCGATCGGCGCGTTCGAACGTTGCGCCCCATCCTCCTGGGCGCAGCCGGACCCGGCGACTCGAGCAGCGCGCCGATCACTGCTCAGGCGTCGGCGATCTCCGTCGCGGCCAGCCAGTCGGTCTCGACCTGCTCCTTCTCCGCCTGCAGCGCCTTGAGCTGGGCGTCGAGCTCGGCAGCCCGGGCGTAGTCGGTCGCCGCCGCGGCCAGCTGCTCGTGCAGCTTCTTCTCGTCGGCGTCCAGCTTGAGCATCCGGCGCTCCAGCTTGGACGCCTCCTTGCGCGCGGCGCGGGAGTCCGCCGCGGACACGACCGGGGACGACGTCGTCCCACCCGCCGTCCCGCCCGGGGACCCGCCGGACGCGGTGGTCAGCGGGGCACCGCCGGCCGCCCGGCGGGCCAGGTACTCCTCCACGCCACCGGGCAGCTCGGCCAGCGAGCCGTCGCCCAGCAGTGCCACCACCTTGTCGCAGACCCGGTCGACGAAGTACCGGTCGTGGCTGACCACCAGCACCGTGCCGGGGAAGCTGTCGAGCAGGTCCTCCAGCGCGGTCAGCGTGTCGATGTCCAGGTCGTTGGTGGGCTCGTCGAGCAGCAGCACGTTCGGCTCGCCCATCAGCAGGCGCAGCAGCTGCAGCCGCCGGCGTTCGCCGCCGGAGAGGTCGCCGACCGGCGTCCACTGGCGGTTGGCGGCGAAGCCGAACCGCTCGGCCAGCGAGGACGCGGAGATCTCCTGGTTGCCGATCTTGGCGATCCGGGCGACGTCCTGCACCGCCTCGAGCACCCGTTGCCGCGGGTCGAGCTCGGTGACGTGCTGGGACAGGTACGCCGGTGCGACCGTCTGCCCCACGGCGACCGTGCCGGAGTCGGCCTCGTTCTCCCCGACCAGCAGCTTGAGCAGCGAGGTCTTGCCCGCGCCGTTGACGCCGACGATGCCGATCCGGTCGCCCGGCCCGACGTGCCAGGTGAGGTCGCGGAACAGCGTGCGCGGACCGTCGTCGGTCGGCACGGCGTAGTCGACGTCCTCGACGTCGTAGACGCTCTTGCCCAGCCGCCGCGCGGCGAAGCCGGCCAGCGCCATCGTGTCCCGGGCCGGCGGCTCGTCGGCGATCAGCGCCTGCGCGGCCTCGATCCGGAACTTGGGCTTGCTGGTGCGGGCCGGCGGGCCCCGGCGCAGCCAGGCCAGCTCCTTGCGCACCAGGTTGAGCCGGCGGTCCTCGGTCACCGCGGAGATCCGCGCCCGCTCGGCCCGGGCCAGCGTGTAGGCGGAGTAGCCGCCCTCGTAGGCGTGCACGTTGCCGTCGGCGACCTCCCAGGTCGTCGTGCACACCTCGTCCAGGAACCACCGGTCGTGGGTGACGACCAGCAGGCCGCCGGCGCGGGCCTTGACGTACTCGGCGAGCCAGGCGACGCCCTCGACGTCGAGGTGGTTGGTCGGCTCGTCCAGCACCAGCAGGTCCAGCGGCCGGATCAGCTGGGCGGCCAGCGCGACCCGGCGCCGCTCACCACCGGACATCGGCGCCACCGGGGCGTCCAGGCCCATCCGGTCCAGCTCCAGCCCGTTCAGCACCGACCGGACGGCGGGGTCGCCGGCCCACTCGTGCTCCTCGGCGAACCGGGACGTCGGCAGGACGACGTCGCGCACCGTCGTCCCGGCCGGGAGGGTGCCGGTCTGGTCGAGCACCCCCATGGCCAGGTCGCCGCGGCGGGTGACCCGGCCGGAGTCGGGCTCGTCGGTGCCGGTGAGCACGCTCAGCAGGGTGGACTTGCCGCCCCCGTTGCGGCCGACGATGCCGATCCGCTCACCGGCCGCGACCCCGAGGGAGACGTCGTCGAGGATGACCGTCGTGCCGTGTGCCTTGTGCACCCGTTCGAGGTTGACCAGGTTCAGGGGTGCGCTCATCACCGCCCAGCATCCCAGGTCCGTCGGGCCCGCTCCCGCCAGCCCGCGCTCGTCGGGTCCTCAGCGCCGCCAGAACAGGTGGTGGGTCACCCCGCTCGGGCTGGGGACGACCTCGTGGTGGAACCGGTCGAGCAGCTCATCGGGCGACGTCCACAGCCGCGACCCGGCGCCGAGCTCGACCGGTGCCACTGCCACGTGCACGGTGTCGACCAGGTCGGCGTCCAGGAACTGCCGGATGGTGGCGGCTCCCCCGCCGAGCCGGACGTCGCGACCGTCGGCCGCCTCCTTCGCCTGCTCGAGGACCGTGGCCGGTGCACCGCTGACGAAGTGGAACGTCGTGTCCGACAGCGAGAACGAGGGCCGCTCGTGGTGGGTCAGCACGAACACCGGCGTGTGGAACGGGGGCTCGTCCCCCCACCAGCCCTGCCACTCGTGGTCGCGCCACGGTCCGCGCTGGGGCCCGAACTTGTTCCGGCCCATGATCTCGGCGCCGATGTTGCGCCCGAACTCACGCATGAAGTGGTCGTCCAGGCCGCGGGTGCCGCCGGGCTCGGTGCGGTTGGGCCAGCTCGCGGTGGCGAACGCCCAGGCGCCCAGCACCGCCGGGTCGGCGTGGCCGAACGGCCGCTCCAGGCTCTGACCCTCCCCCGCACCGAAACCGTCGCTGGAGAGCATGACGTTGTGGACCCTGAGCAGCTGTTGCACGGGAGCCTCCTCTGACGTGGTCGCTGTCAGGAGGGACCGCCCCCGACCGCAGAACTCATCGCCGCCCGCTCAGGCGAGGCGGGTGACCTCCACGGTCACGCTCGAGCCCTCGCTCCGGGGGCCGGAGAAGATGCCCTTGAGCGGCGGGACGTCGGAGTAGTCGCGACCTCGAGCCAGGGTCACGTGCCGGGGCCCGACCTCCACGGAGTTCGTCGGGTCGAAGCCGGACCACCCGCCGTCCCACCACTCCACCCAGGCGTGGCTCTCGCCGGTGACCGTCTGCCCGATCGCCGCCGCGGGCTCCGGGTGCAGGTACCCGGAGACGTACCGGGCGGGCAGCCCCAGGGCGCGGAGCAGCCCGACGGAGACGTGCGAGATGTCCTGGCAGACGCCCTTGCGGTGCGTCCACGCCTGCATCGCGTTGGTCTTCACGTTGGTCGAACCGGTCAGGTACGCCATGTGCTCGTGCACGAAGCCGCAGACCAGGTGCCCGGCCTCCCGCGGGTCGGCGTCCCGGAGGACGGCCCGCACCTCGGCGACCACCGGGTCGTCCATCGCGGTCAGCGGTGTCGGCCGGAGCATCTCCCCGAACCGGTCCTGCAGGTCGGGGACGGCCAGGTCGGCCCAGTCCACCGGGTCCGGGACGTGCGGCTCCGGGCCGGCCTCCACCTCCGAGGTGGCCTGCACGACGAGCTCGGTGTGCGGACCGTGGGTGTCGAAGGCGGTGACCGTCGACCCCCAGTAGTCGCGGTAGGCGTGCACCGTGGCGGTCGGCTCGATCTCCACCCGGGAGCGCAGCGTGGTCTGCCGGCTGCTGTTCTCCGGGGTCATCCGGGCCTCGTTGTAGGAGGAGCGGACCGGCCCGCCGTAGCGGAAGGAACTGCGGTGCACGACCTGCAGCCGCCAGCGGTCGCTGGGCACCCGCGCCGGGCCGGACTGGACCTGCGACTGCGACTGCGACTGGGACTGCGGCACCGCGCTCACCCTGCGCCTTCCGGCACCCAGACCTGGGGCGCCTGCTCGGTGAAGAACCGGTTGGTGACCGCCTCGCTGGCGGCTGAGCAGGTGCGCTGCAGCTCGTCCAGCCGGGCCGGCAGCCGCGCCAGGATCTCGTCGGTCTGCATGAACTCCAGCATCGTCCGGGCCCGGCCGACGATCCGGTGCGCCTCACCGGCGACGCCGATCCGGTGACCCTCGCGCACGTTGGCCCGCTCCAGCTCGGCCAGGCACCCCTCCGCCCGCTCCAGCGAGGCGAACACCGAGCGCGGGAAGAGCCGGTCCAGCAGCAGGAACTCCGCGGCCCGGCTGGAGTTGACCGCGCCGCGGTAGGTGCGCAGGTAGGGCTCGTAGGCGCCGGTCGAGCGCAGCACGAGGGTCCAGGACGGCGCGGCGTCACCGGCCAGCACCCGGGTCGAGAGCATCCGGGCGGTCATGTCGACCCGCTCCAGCGACCGCCCCAGGATCAGGAACAGCCAGCCCTCGTCGCGGCTCATCGTGGCGTCGGCGAGGCCGAAGACCATCGCCGACCGCTCCCGGACGAACCGGAACAGCGAGTGCGGGCCGTACCGGCGGGCCATCGTGCGCTGCTGCGGCAGCGCGTTGTGGGTGACGTTGAGCGACTCCCAGATCTCCGCCGACAGCACCTCACGCGCGCCGCGGGCGTTCTCCCGGGCGGCCGACAGCGCTCCGGTGATGGAGCTCGGGCTGGCCCGGTCGAAGGCCAGGGTGGCCAGCACCCGCTCGGTGTCGGCCTCCTCGGGCGGGCAGGGCGCACCCATCAGCGCCAGCAGGTTGGCGCAGGCCCGCTGCTCGTCGATCCACGGGTCCTCGACCAGCCGCTGGGTGTGCACGTCGAGGATCCGGGCGGTGTCGTCGGCGCGCTCGACGTAGCGCCCGATCCAGAACAGCGACTCCGCGATCCGACTCAGCACGGCGCACTCCCCCGTCCCCCGCCGTCCCGTTCCACCAAAATGGCCATTTTGGTGGTGGTGGCTTGCTGCTGTTGCTGGGACTGGGCGAGGGCGTTGTCGTTGGGCGGGCCCGGGTCCTGGGCCGGCGGCTCGACCGGCAGGTCCTCGGTGGTGAACTCGATCCGGGTGACGTCGTGCTCGGGTGCCGGCTCGACCGCGGGGCGCGGCGCGCTGATCACCCAGGTGTCCTTCGAGCCGCCGCCCTGGCTGGAGTTGACCACCAGCTCGCCCTCGGGCAGCGCCACCCGGGTCAGCCCGCCGGGCAGCACCCAGACGTCGGTGCCGTCGTTGACCGCGAACGGCCGCAGGTCGACGTGCCGCGGGGCGATCCGGCCGTTGATCAGCGTCGGGGACGTCGAGAGGCCGATCGGCGCCTGCGCGATCCAGTCCCGCGGGCTGCTGCGCACCTTGACCGCCAGCTCCTCCAGCGTCCGCTCGTCCGCCCGCGGCCCGATCACGATGCCCTTGCCTCCCGAGCCGTCGACCGGCTTGAGCACCAGCTGGTCGAGCGAGGCGAGCACCCACTCGACGGTGTCGGGCTCATCGAGCCGGTGGGTCTCGGCGTTGGCGAGCACCGGCTCCTCGCCCAGGTAGTACCGGATGAGGTCGGGCACCCAGGTGTAGAGCAGCTTGTCGTCGGCGACGCCGTTGCCCACCGCGTTGGCGATGGTCACCCGGCCGGCGCGGGCGGCGTTGAGCACGCCGGCGCAGCCGATCACCGAGTCGGAGCGGAAGTGGACCGGGTCGAGGAACTCGTCGTCGATCCGGCGGTAGATGACGTCGACCCGCTGCTGGCCGTCCGTCGTCCGCATGCTGACCTGGCCGCCGGAGCACACCAGGTCCCGGCCCTCGACCAGCTCCACGCCCATCTGCCGGGCCAGCAGCGCGTGCTCGAAGTAGGCGGAGTTGTAGACGCCGGGGGTGAGCAGCACGACCGTGGGGTCGCTGACGCCGGCCGGTGCCGAGGCCTTCAACGCGGCGAGCAGCCGGCCCGGGTACTCCGCGACCGGCTGCACCCGGTGGTCACCGAACAGCTCCGGCAGCACCGAGGTCATCGCCGCCCGGTTGGTGATCACGTAGCTGACGCCCGACGGCGAGCGGAGGTTGTCCTCCAGCACCCGGAAGTCGCCGGCCTCGTCGCGCACCAGGTCGATGCCGCTGACGTGCACCCGGACGCCGTTGGGCGGCACCAGCCCGTGCGCGGCCCGGTGGAAGTGCGCACTGGTGGTCACCACGGAGCGCGGCACGATCCGGTCGGCGAAGACCTCACCGGCGCCGTAGACGTCGGCCAGGAACGCCTCCAGCGCCCACACCCGCTGGGCCACCCCACGCTCGATCACCGACCACTCCTGGTGGCCGATGACCCGGGGCACGATGTCCAGCGGGAAGGGCTGTTCCTCACCGGCGTGCGCGAAGGTCACCCCGGCGTCGCGGTAGGTCTGCGAGAGGACGTCGGCCCGGGCGGCCAGCTCCTCCCCCGACATCGGCTGCAGCGAGCTGAACAGGCCGGTGTAGGGGGCGCGGGGCTGGCCGGGGGCCGCGAACATCTCGTCCCACTGCTGCCCGAGCGGGTAGCCGTCGAAGAGGTCCGCCATGCGACGAACCTAGACAGGGCCTGTGTCCCGCGCGTTTCGACAGCGCCCGCCCTCGACCCGGCCGGTGGGCGGCGCCCGCTGCTACGCCGAGGCGCGCCGGACGAGCGAGGTGCGGCACACCCGGGACTCCACCGCCTCCCCCGCGCCCTCGATCTGGCGCAGCAGCAGTTCGGTGAGCAGCGGGGTCATGTCGGCCAGCGGCTGGGCGATCGTGGTCAGCGGCGGGTCGCACCGGGTGGCGACGGCGGCGTCGTCGAAGCCGACCACGGCGACGTCCTCGGGCACCCGCCGGCCGGCGACGCGCAGGGCACTCAGCGCCCCCACCGCCATCGGGTCCGAGGCCACGAAGACCGCGTCCAGCTCGGGGTCGCGACCCAGCAGCGACTCCATCGCCCGGGCGCCGCCGGCCTCGGTGAAGTCGCCCTCCGCCTCCAGCTGCGGGAACGACTGCAGGCCGGCTGCGGCCAGCGCCGCCCGGTGGCCGGCGAGCCGGTCGACCCCGGCGATCATGTCCAGCGGCCCGGTGATCGTGGCGATCCGGCGGCGTCCGGTGGCGATCAGGTGCGCCGTGGCGACCTCGGCACCGCCGCGGTTGTCGGCGTCGACGTAGGACACCGCCCGGTCGTCGAAGGGCCGCCCGCACATCACCAGGGGCATGCCGGCCTCGGCGAGGATGTCGGGCAGCGGGTCGTCGCTGTGCACCGACATCAGGATGACGCCGTCGACGTGGCCCATGCGGGCGTACCGGCCGATCTTCTCCTGCTCGCGTTCGTCCTGGGCGGTCAGCAGCACCAGGTTCAGGTCGGTGTCGGCCAGGGTCGCGGACACGCCCCGCACGATGCTGGCGAAGAAGGGGTCGGAGAAGACCTGGGTGTTGGGCTCGTTGAGCACCAGCGCGATGGTGTCGGTGCGCCGGGTGACCAGGCTGCGGGCCATCCGGTTGGGCACGTAGCGCAGCTCGGCGATCGCCGACCGCACCGCCGCCCGGGCCTCCGGGCTCACCCGCGGTGAGTCGTTGACGACCCGCGACACCGTGGCGCGGGACACACCGGCGAGCAGGGCGACCTCGTCCAGCGTCGGCACCGCGGCGCGCGGCATCGTGTCGGTCATGTGTCTCCAGTGCTCGGGCCAGTGTGCTCATGGTGCACTGTGAGAGCGCTCTCCAACAGTCCTGCGGCGTTATCCAGCTGTTACTTGACAGCCGGTTGTGGCCCAGACCACTCTGTGCGCCACGGCCGTGAGAGCGTTCTCACGCCCCCGGTGGACGATGCAGTGGAGCACGCGTCCCGGGACGACCCAGGAGGTCAGATGTTCCATTCCTCGAAGAGCAGGGCGGCGTGGGGAGCGGCACTGGCCGCGGTCCTGCTGACCGCCGGCTGTGGCGGTTCCGACGACGCGAGCGCCGACGCCGCCGACTACGACCCGGACGCTCCGGTCACCCTGACCGTCGGCACGTTCGGCACCATGGACCTGGACAACGCGGGGCTCTACGACGAGTACATGGAGCTCCACCCGAACGTCACGATCAAGCAGAACAACGTCGCCCAGTCCGCGGCCTACTACAAGTCGCTGCAGACCCGGATGGCCGCCAACTCCGGCCTCGACGACGTCCAGGCCATGGAGATCGGCTTCATCGCCGACGTCGTGCGCAACCACGCCGACGAGTTCGTCGACTGGAGCCAGGAGGAGAACGCCGACGAGCTGGAGGGCAACTTCTACGACTGGAAGTGGGGCCAGGCCTCCACCTCCGACGGTGCCACGATCGCCCTCGGCACCGACACCGGCCCGCAGGCCATGTGCTACCGCAAGGACATGTTCGAGCAGGCCGGCCTGCCCACCGACCCGGCCGAGGTCGCGGCGCTGTGGCCCACCTGGGACGAGTACCTCGAGGTCGCCGAGCAGTACATGGCCTCCCCGACCAAGCCCGCCAACAGCTTCTTCCTCGACAGCCCGGCGAGCATCTTCTCCTCCTCGGTCTACCAGGGCGACCTGGCCTACAACGACGAGGAGGGCAACCCGATCCCCGCGGAGAGCGACGGGGTCGAGCAGGCCTGGGAGTACGCCAGCCAGGCCGCCGACGAGGGCCTGACCGCCAATCTGTCGCAGTTCGGCGACGAGTGGGTCGCGGCCTTCCCCAACGGGGCCTTCGCCACGATCGCCTGCCCGGCCTGGATGCTGGGTTACATCAGCTCCCAGATGGGTGAGGCGGGGGCCGGCCTCTGGGACATCGCCCCGCTGCCCGGCTCCGACGAGAGCGCCAGCAACTGGGGCGGCTCCTTCCTCGGCGTCCCGGCCGACGGCCCGAACGTCGAGGCGGCCAAGGACCTCGTCGAGTGGCTGACCGCACCGGAGCAGCAGGTGAAGATGTTCACCCGCGCGGCGCACTTCCCCTCCAGCCCGCAGGCGGCCGAGGACCCCGAGGTCGTCGGTGCGACCAACGAGTACTTCAGCAACGCCCCGACCGGCGAGATCTTCGGTGAGTCGGCGGCGAACATCCAGCGGACCCCGATCGGCCCGTACGACACGCAGATCCAGGAGGCGTTCACCACGGCGCTGACCGACGTCGCCGCAGGTGGTGCCGAGATCGACGAGGGCTGGGACAACGCCCTCAAGGCCGCCCAGCAGGCAACCGGCGGCTGAGCCCACCCGGCTCAACGCACCGCCGACCGGACGCGGTGCCCGGGAGCGTCCCCGCTCCCGGGCACCTGCACCGGTCCCGCCGTCCCGGCCCGCTCGCGCCCCCGGGACCCGCCCGGCCCGATCCGCGCCCACCGACACCGTCGAGGACCCTGCATGACCATCGCGAGTGGCACCGTCCGCGAGGCGGCGATCGCCGCACCACCACCCCGATCGGCCGCACCCCCGGCCCGTCCCCGCAAGCGCCGCCAGCTGACCCGCAACCGCTGGGGCTACGCCTACGTCGCACCGTTCTTCCTGGTGTTCGCGGCGTTCAGCCTCTACCCGTTCATGTACACCGCCTGGGTCTCGCTGCACGAGACCAGCCTGTCGAACATCAACGGCGGCACCTGGGTGGGCCTGGAGAACTACCGCGACCTGCTGCAGAGCGAGTTCTTCTGGAACGCCACCCGCAACACCTTCACCATCGGGATCCTGGCCACGGTGCCGCAGCTGTGCATGGCCCTGGGGCTGGCCCACCTGCTGAACTACAAGCTCCGCGGCCGCACCTTCTTCCGCACCGTGATGCTGATGCCCTACGCGACGTCCATCGCCGCGGCGACGCTGGTCTTCTCCCAGCTCTTCGGCCGCGACTACGGCCTGATCAACACCATGCTGGAAGCCGTCGGCCTGCAGGCCATCGACTGGGAGGCCGGGACGGTCAGCAGCCAGGTCGCCATCGCGGTGATCGTCACCTGGCGCTGGACCGGCTACAACGCGCTGATCTACCTGGCCGCGATGCAGTCGATCCCCGGTGAGCTCTACGAGGCCGCGGAGATCGACGGCGCGAGCAAGTGGAAGCAGTTCCTGCACGTGACGATCCCGTCGCTGCGCCCGACGATCCTGTTCACCATCGTCGTCTCCACCATCGGCGCCGTGCAGCTGTTCGGCGAGCCGCTGCTGTTCGCCGGCAACGGCACCACCTCCGGCGGCTCCTCGGGGCAGTACCAGACGCTCGGCCTGCTGATGTACCAGCAGGGCTGGAGCAACTTCCACATCGGCCAGGCAGCCACCACGGCCTGGGCCATGTTCATGATCATCCTGGTGATCGTGGGGGTCAACGCCGTCATCGGCCGCCTCCGCGCCCGGGCCGACCGGTAGGAGACCGGCATGGCGACCCTCGCTCCTCCCGTCACCGACACCGGCCGGGACACCCCGCCCGCGGCCCCGACGACCCGCCGCCGCGGCCACCGTGGCGGCAGCAAGGCCGGCAAGCCCGGCCCGGTGACCTACACGCTGCTGACCCTGGTGGCGCTGGTCTCGATCTTCCCGCTCTACTGGACCCTCGTCGCGGGTTCGCACACCAACGCCGAGATCGCCGCGACCCCGCCGCCGTTCCTGCCCAACGCCAGCCTGTTCGACAACTTCCAGGCGGCGCTGGAGCAGGCACCGATCGGCAAGGCGATCCTCAACTCGGTGCTGGTCGCCGGCAGCATCACCGTCGGCACCGTGCTCTTCTGCACGCTGGCCGGGTTCGCCTTCGCCAAGCTCCAGTTCCGCGGCAAGGGCGTGCTGCTGGGCCTGGTGATCGGCACGATGATGGTGCCGACCCAGCTGGCGGTGATCCCGCTGTTCATGATGATCGCCGAGCTCCAGTGGGTGAACCAGCTGCAGGCGGTCATCCTGCCCACGCTGGTCAGCGCCTTCGGCGTCTTCTTCATGCGGCAGTACCTGATCTCCGCGCTGCCCAACGAGCTGCTGGAGGCCGGCCGGGTTGACGGCGCCTCGACGTTCCGGATCTTCTGGTCGATCGTCGTCCCGGTCGCCCGGCCGGCGATGGCCGTGCTGGCGATGCTCACGTTCCTCACCGCCTGGAACGAGTTCTTCTGGCCGCTCATCGCGCTGACCACCGCCAACCCGACGGTCCAGGTGGCGCTGGCCGGACTGGGCTCGGGCTACGTGCCCCAGCGCTCGGTGATCATGGCCGGCACCCTGCTGGGCACGCTGCCCGTCCTGATCGTCTTCACGATCCTGGGCAAGCAGATCGTCGGCGGCATCATGCAGGGCGCGGTGAAGGGATGACCCACTGCGCGACTCCGTCCTCCCCCTCCCTCCTCCCGAGAGGTACCTGACCATGGCCACCGTGTCCTTCCAGCAGGCCAGCCGGATCTACCCCAAGTCCGAGCGGCCTGCGGTCGACTCCCTGGACCTGGAGATCGCCGACGGCGAGTTCCTCGTCCTGGTCGGGCCCTCTGGGTGCGGCAAGTCCACGTCCCTGCGGATGCTCGCCGGACTGGAGGAGGTCGACACCGGGTCGATCGTGATCGGCGACCGGGACGTCACCGACTCCCCGCCCAAGGAGCGGGACATCGCGATGGTGTTCCAGAACTACGCCCTGTACCCGCACATGACGGTCGAGGAGAACATGGGCTTCGCGCTCAAGCTCGCGGGCCTCTCCAAGGACGAGCGGGCCACCCGGGTCCGCGAGGCGGCGAAGATCCTGGACCTGGAGCCGTACCTGTCCCGCCGGCCGAAGGCGCTGTCCGGTGGCCAGCGCCAGCGCGTGGCCATGGGCCGGGCGATCGTGCGCAACCCGCAGGTCTTCCTGATGGACGAGCCGCTGTCCAACCTGGACGCCAAGCTCCGCGTGCAGACCCGCACCCAGATCGCGGCCCTGCAGCGCCGGCTGGGCACCACGACCGTCTACGTCACCCACGACCAGGTCGAGGCGATGACGATGGGCGACCGGGTCGCGGTGCTCAAGGACGGCGTCCTGCAGCAGTGCGACACCCCCGGCGTCCTCTACGACCGGCCGGCCAACGTCTTCGTCGCCGGCTTCATCGGCTCCCCGGCGATGAACCTGGTCACCGGAGACGCGGTGGACGGCGGCGTGCAGGTCGGCAGCGGGATGCTGCCGGTCCCCCGGGACCATCTGACCCGGGCCGCGGCGAGCAACGGGAAGGTGACCGTCGGGTTCCGCCCCGAGACAGTGCGCCTGGTCGGCCCCGGTGAGGGCCTGCCGGTCCGGGTCAACGTGGTGGAGCAGCTGGGCTCGGACGCCTTCCTCTACACCTCCCTCGCCGACGCCCCCGACGACGTGCTGCACTCCGCGGACCTGGTGGTGCGCACCGAGCCCCGCACCCCGGTCGCCGCCGGGCAGCAGCTCTGGCTGGGCGCGGACCGCGGTGCCCTGCACGTGTTCGACGCCCAGACCCAGCAGCGGGTCGACTGACAAAGGACCGCCCTGCCCCCCACCACTCGCACGCTCGCGGCGGGCCCCTGCAGGGGGGCCGCCACCTCCTCCTCCGCACGGCCTGACCTCGCCGCGCGATCCCCCCACGCCCTCGCAAGGAGCACTCCTGTCATGACCTCCACCGACGTGCGCCCGCAGACCGCTGCCGGGTTGACCTTCCCGCCAGGCTTCGTCTTCGGCGCCGCCACCGCGGCCTACCAGATCGAGGGCGCGGTCGACGTCGACGGCCGCGGGCCGTCGATCTGGGACACCTTCAGCCACACCCCCGGCAAGACCTTCCAGGGCGACACCGGCGACGTCGCCGTCGAGCACTACGTCCGCTACCCCCAGGACGTCGCGCTGATGAAGGACCTGGGCCTGGACGCCTACCGGTTCTCCGTCTCCTGGCCCCGGGTGCTCCCGGCCGGCGCCGGCGCGATCGAGCAGCGTGGCCTGGACTTCTACCGTCGGCTGGTCGACGAGCTCCTCGGGGCCGGCATCGCCCCCTGGCTGACCCTCTACCACTGGGACCTCCCGCAGGCGCTGCAGGACCAGGGCGGCTGGACCGACCGGGACACCGCGTACCGGTTCGCCGAGTACGCCGGCGTCGTCTACGACGCCCTGGGCGACCGGGTGCCGCACTGGTCGACGCTGAACGAGCCGATGTGCAGCTCGCTGCTGGGCTACATGGCCGGCCAGCACGCCCCCGGCCACCAGGACCCGGTCGAGGCCTCCCGCGCGGTGCACCACCTGCTGCTCGGGCACGGCCTGGCCACCCAGGTGATGCGCGACAAGGGCGCCGACCACCTGGGCATCACGCTGAACTTCACGCCGATGTCGCCGGCCACCGACTCCCCTGCCGACGTCGACGCCGCCCGTCGGCTCGACGGTCAGCAGAACCGGATGTTCCTGGTGCCGATCGCCACCGGGGAGTACCCGGCCGACGTCGTGGCCGACCTGGCGGACGCCGGTGCGCCGCTGCCGATCGAGGACGGCGACCTGGAGGTCATCTCCGCGCCGCTGGACTGGCTGGGCGTGAACTACTACTTCGAGTCGACGGTCCGCGGGCTCAGCGAGCCCAGCGGCAAGCACCCGACCTTCATCGGCGCCGAGCGCGTGCAGGACCTGGAGCCCGAGGGGCCGACCACCACGATGGGCTGGGGCATCTCCCCGGAGGCGTTCACCGCGCTGCTCACCCGGATCTCCGGGATCGCGCCCGGGCTGCCGCTGTTCATCACCGAGAACGGCTCGGCCTGGCCGGACGAGGTCTCCGCGGACGGTCAGGTGCACGACCCCGAGCGGGTCGACTACCTGCTGCGGCACCTCGCGGCGATGACCGAGGCGATCGACGCCGGTGCCGACGTCCGCGGCTACTTCGCCTGGTCGCTGCTGGACAACTACGAGTGGGCCCGCGGCTACGCGCAGCGCTTCGGGCTGGTGCACGTCGACTACGCCACCCAGGTCCGGACGCCCAAGGACAGCGCCGGCACCTACGCCGACGTCATCCGCAGCGCCAAGGACGGCGTGTGACCGACGCCTCCACCGCCGACCTCGCGGGACGCCGGGTGCTGCTCACCGGCGCCTCCCGCGGGGTCGGCGCGGCCGTCGCCCGGCGGCTGGTCGCGGCCGGTGCCGACGTGCTGGGCACGGCCCGGGACGAGCGGCGGCTGGACGAGCTCACCCGGGACCTGGCCGACGGCCCCGGCTCCTTCACCGCCGTGGTCGCCGACCTGACCGACGAGGCCACGCCGCACCGGCTGGCCGAGGCGGTCGGGCAGCGGTGGGGCGCGCTGGACGTGCTGCTGAACAACGCCGGGGTGATGCTCGCCCGCGAGGCCCGCTTCGAGGACGAGCCGGCCGGCACGCTCGAGGAGAGCCTGCTGGTCAACTGCGTCGTCCCGCACCGGTTGGTGCTCGCGCTGCTGCCCGCCCTGCGCAAGGGCACCGACCCCCGGGTGGTGCACGTCAGCTCCGGGGCGGGCACCACCGAGCTCATCGGTGACGCCGGGATCGGCAGCTACCGGGTGAGCAAGTGGGCGCTGAACGGGCTGGTGCTCATGCAGGCCGCGCAGCTGGCCGGGGAGGTCGCGGTCAACGCCCTGGACCCCGGCTGGGTGCGCACCGACCTGGGCGGTCAGGAGGCACCGGGCACCCCCGAGGAGAGCGCGGCGGGCGCCCTGGCGCTCCTGCGCGAGCCACCGGCGGTGACCGGCCGGATCTTCAAGGACGGCGCCGAGATCGCCTTCTGAGCTCGTCGACTGGAGGAACCCGTGCTGGACGACGACGTCCGCCGTCGGGTGCTGGACTGCCTGCTGGTCTCCCAACGCCACTCCTGGGACCAGGGGCTCACGGCGGCCGTGCTCGAGGAGTCGGGCGCGGCCGCCGCGCTGCAGGCGCTGGTCGACGACGCGGTCGCCCGCCAGCTGCCCGACGGCCGACTGGCAGAGCTGGACCCGGCCTGCGCGGTGAACGGTGCGGCGCTCGGTGAGTTCGTCGACTCCCTGGCGCACCGGCTCGGCGACCCGGCGCTGGCCGCGGCCGCCGCCCGCCAGCACGGCTGGGTGTCCTCCGGTGCGCCGCGGGCTGCGGACGGGACGCTGTTCCACCTGCTGGGCAGCCGCCAGGTGTGGGCCGACACCGTCTACATGGTCGTGCCCTTCCTGGCCTGCCGCGGCGACGGCGCCGCTGCGGTCGCCCAGCTGACCGGTCACCGCAGCCGGTTGCGCGACCCGGTCAGCGGGCTGTGGGCCGCCCGCTGGGACGAGGACGCCGGAGCGTTGGCCGACCCGCGGGCCTGGGGCACCGGCAACGGCTGGGTCGCCGCCGGCGCGGCCCGGGCGGTGTGCTGGCTGCCCGGAGCCGCCGGCACCGCGGTCGCCGCGGAGGCGCGCGCCCTGCTGGACGCCGTCCTGCCGCTGCGCCGTCCCGACGGGTTGTTCGGCGATGTGCTCGACGATCCGGCGACCCCGGCGGACACCAACGTCGCCGCGATGCTCGGCTTCGCGGCGCTGACCGGGGCGGCGGAGGGCTGGCTCCCGCACCGGTTCGGGGGCGTCGGGGAGTCGCTGGTCGCCGCGGTGGTCGAGCGGGTCGACGGCCTCGGCCGGGTCACCGGCGCGAGCGCCGCGCCGCACTTCGACCGGCCCGGTCACTCCCCCGAGGCCCAGGCGTTCCTGCTGCTGGCCGACGCGGCCTGCCGGCGCTGGCGCGCCGGACGCTGAACCGGCGCTCCGGCTCCGGGGGCACGTGCGGCAGCCCCTTGCCCGGGGGCAGCGCGGCGACGACGGTCGCGCCGTGGACCGCGAACGGGTGTGGGGTCAGGTCACCGACGAGCGCAGGGCGGTGCTCGACCTGCTGGAGGAGCTGACCCCGGCGGAGTGGGACGCGCCCACCCTCTGCGCCGGGTGGCGGGTCCGGGAGCTGGTCGCCCACCTGACCATGCCCACCCGGACCGGCCCGCTCGCCGCCACGGTCGGGCTGGCGCGGGCACGGTTCGACGTCGACCGGTACTTCGCCGAGTGGGCGGTGGAGCACGGCCGGGCTCCGACGGCAGAGCTGCTGCAGCAGTGGCGCGACGTCGTCACCTCCGGCCGCCGGCCCCGGGACGGCACGCCCGGCGGGGTCCTGGTGGAGACGGTGGCCCATGCCCAGGACCTCCGGCGCCCGCTCGGGCGTCCCGCCGCCACCCCGCCGGACCGGCTCCGGACGGCGCTGGACGTCGCCGTGCGGCGCGGACGCCCCTTCCGTGGCCGGCAGCGGGCCGCCGGACTGCGGTGGGTGGGCACCGACGTCGACTGGACGTGGGGCACCCCGGGTGACCCGGAGGTGCGTGGCCACGGCGACGACCTGCTGCTCGCAATGCTCGGCCGGCCCGCCGTGCTGCGGGACCTGAGCGGGACCGGCGTCGTCCGGCTGGCCGGCTGAACGGCGGCGTCCCGGCTGCTCACCGGCGGAGGGGTGCCGCATCGGGCGCCGGCGCGGGGAGGCCGGGCACCGGGGCGCCCCGGTGGCCTGACGGGACGCCCCGGGCGGTCCGGACCGCGCGGGTCAGCGCAGCGCCGGGACGGCGAGCTGAGCCAGCTGGAGCGCCTGCTCCGGGAACCACGCCCCGGCGGCCGGGTCGGTGATCCCGCCCCACTCCGGGTCGGTCGTGCTGCCGGTGATGCCGCGGTTGCAGGAGCCGTCGGACTGCCCCGGCGTCTTGACCCAGAGGTAGGCGTCGACCAGCGGGAAGGCGGGGTCCGGAGCCGCCTGGGGACGCGGACCGAGACCCCGGCCGGGCGGGTTGCACCACGTCTGCGGGTCCGGGTAAGTGCCCTCGGCCGGCGCCCAGGGGCCCTGGCCGTTGCGGCTCGTGTCGATCACCACGTGCGCGGTCGGCTCGAGGTCACCGAGCAAGGCGTCGTAGCGCTGGTTGATGCCCAGGGTGTTCGCCGCAGGGTCCGTCGCCGTGTCGCTCCACTGCTGGAAGGGGTCCAGCGCACCGCCGACGAACCCGTTGGCCGGGCCACCGTTCCAGTACTGGTTCGGGCACGGGTCGGCGTCGATGCCGTGCACGTAGGTGGCCGGGAGCACGGCCAGGCACTCGGAGATCCAGGTGCCGTACTGCGCCAGGTTGGGCGTGTACTGGTAGTTCGAGGTGTTCAGCGCCAGGCCCTGGAACTCCGCGACGCCGGCGTCCTGCAGCCGGTCGGCGATGCTGCCGACGTTGTGCCAGCCGGTGTGGCCGGCATCCAGGTAGACCAGGGCGTCGGGGTTCGCCCGCTCGATCGCCTCGCCGGCGTAGCGGATGTCGGCCAGCCGCCCGGCGTCGGTGGGCGCCGTCCCCGCCGGGTAGGTGCCCGGCGGGCAGTCGCCGGGCATGAGCGCCAGCCCGTCCGGCTCGATCACCACGACGACCTGCTGGTTCCGCATCAACCCGGCAGCGAACCCGTCGACCCAGGCGCGGTAGGCGGCGTCGTCGGCGGCCCCGCCGGCGGAGTACTGCGAGCAGTCGCGGCCGGGGACGTTGTAGACCACGAAGGTCGGCACCGACCCGGTCGCCCTGGCCAGCGCGGAGGCCTTGCGGACCTCGTGCCGCACCTGCATCGGCGTCCCGTCGGTGAACCAGATCGCCTGCGGGGTGGCGGCCTCACGGGCGATCAGCTCGGCGTCGGCGAAGCGGTCGGCCCGGGCCAGGTCGATCGTCTGCCGGACGGCACCCGGATCCGGCACCGGCGTGGTGAAGCGGGTGCCCGGGTCGAGCGGCTGGGCCTGGGTCGCCGGCGCCGGCGCCGACGGGGCGGCGGCCGCGGCCGGGGCGAGGGCCAGGTGGCCCACGGTGGCGGTCGCAGCCACCGTCAGCAGTGCCGCGCGTCCGCGGCGGAGGGAACTCGAGAACATCGTCGTCCTGTCGGTCGATGGGCCACGCGGAGCCTCGGCGCTCCGCGTGAGAGCGCTCCCACAGCGGGCCAGGCCGGACCGCCGAACAGGTGTGGGAGCTGTCACACCCTCTCCCGACGACAGGCTCCTGGCAAGACCCGAACGTTCCGGATCCGGACCCGTCTGCACGGTGGGAAGGAACACCGGGCCACACGGCTTACAGTGGTTCTGGTTGAGCATTCAACAGAAGTGAGGCCGCCATGCCCGCCGTGACCGTCGAGGACACCACCACCCTCGCCCGGGTCCCCCTGCCCGCGCCCCGCACGGTCCGCCGCCGGGTGCGGTCGGTTACGACTGCGCCGTCCGGCTTCGAGGGCGAGGGCTTCCCGGTCCGGCGCGCGTTCGCCGGCGTCGACCTGCGTGCCCTCGACCCGTTCCTGCACATGGACCAGATGGGCGAGGTCGAGTACGCCCCCGGCGAGCCCAAGGGCACCTCGTGGCACCCGCACCGCGGCTTCGAGACCGTCACCTACCTCCTCGACGGCACCTTCGAGCACGCCGACAGCCACGGCGGCGGCGGCACGATCAGCGACGGCGACACCCAGTGGATGACGGCCGGCGGGGGCGTCCTGCACATCGAGCGGCCGCCGGAGTCGCTGGTGCTCAGCGGCGGGCTCTTCCACGGCCTGCAGCTGTGGGTGAACCTGCCCCGGGCGCAGAAGTGGGTGGAGCCGCGCTACCAGGACCTGCGGGCGCGCCAGTCGGTGCTGCTGGCCAGCCCGGACGGCGGCGCGCTGCTGCGGGTGATCGCCGGCGACGTCGGCGGGCACCGCGGCCCGGGCAGCACGTACACGCCCATGACGATGGTGCACGCCACCGTCTCCCCCGGCGCCTCGCTGGACCTGCCCTGGCGGCCGGACTTCAACGCGCTCGTCTACGTGCTCTCCGGGTCCGGCGCGGTCGGCATCGACGGCGCTCCGGTGCACACCGGGCAGCTCGCCGTCCTCGGCCCCGGCGACACGGTGACCGTGCACGGCACCCGGCCCGGCGACCGGCACGCCGAGGCGCGCACGCCGGACCTGGACGTCGTCGTCCTCGGTGGGCTGCCGATCCGGGAGCCGATCGCGATGTACGGGCCGTTCGTGATGAACACCCGGCAGGAGGTGCTGGACGCGATGACCGACGCCTCCGCCGGCCGGCTCGGCACCATCCCGGCCGCCCGGGTCGCACACGGTGACGTGCACGGTCTGAGCGAGTAGGAAGGCCGCCATGAGCAACCTCGAGCCACGGCCGGCGCCGCACGAGCTGGGCGGGCGCGCTCAGGCGTCGGCCGGTCCCGCGCTGGACCTGCTGCCGGGCAAGGAGGTGCTGCTCGGCGAGGCCACGCACGTCCGCCGGCTGCTGCCCACCCTCGGCCGGCGGCTGGTCGGCGCCTGGGCCTTCATCGACCACTACGGCCCCGACGACGTGTTCGGCTCCGAGGGCATGCAGGTCCTCCCTCACCCGCACACCGGGCTGCAGACGGTCTCCTGGCTGCTGGACGGCGAGGTGCACCACCGCGACTCCCTCGGCAGCGACGTGCTGATCCGGCCGCGCGAGCTGGCGCTGATGACCGCCGGGCACGCGATCGCGCACGCCGAGCAGTCGCCGGCGGTGCACCCGCGGTACCTGCACGGCGCGCAGCTGTGGGTGGCGCTGCCCGACGGCGTCCGGGACGCCGCCCCGGCGTTCGAGCACCACACCGCGCTGCCCGGCTTCGACTCCGACGGGGTGCGGGCGACCGTGCTGATGGGCGCGATGGCCGGCGCCACCTCACCGGGGACGGCGCACACCCCGCTGGTCGGCGTGGACCTGGAGCTGTCCGCCGGCGCCGACGTGGAGCTGCCGCTGGAACCGGACTTCGAGTACGCGGTACTCACCGCGTCGGGCACCGCCGACGTCGAGGGCGTGCCGCTGACCCCCGGCGCGATGCTCTACCTGGGCTCGGGCCGGCGCACCGTGCGGCTGCGCGCGGACGACGCCGCCCAGCTGCTGCTGCTGGGCGGCGAGCCGTTCGAGGAGCGGATCGTCATGTGGTGGAACTTCGTCGGCCGCTCCGGCGAGGAGATCGCCGAGTACGCCGAGCAGTGGGCCGAGGGCGACCGGTTCGCCGACGTCCCCGGCTTCGACGGCCACCGGCTCGGCGCCCCGGCCCTGCCCCCGCTCCCCCTCAAGCCCCGCGGCCGCGTCCGCTGACGACCCGAAGGGGCAGAAGTCGCGACTTCGGCCCCTCTCGGGTCATCAGTCGGAGGCGCGGAGGGTGTTCCAGTGGGTACGGCGGCGGGCCTGCTCGTCGGGGTCGGGCACCGGCAACGAGGCGATCAGCCGCTGCGTGTACGGGTGCTTCGGCGCGCCCAGCAC
The DNA here is from genome assembly GCF_000761485.1 of Modestobacter caceresii. Lineage (GTDB taxonomy): Bacteria > Actinomycetota > Actinomycetes > Mycobacteriales > Geodermatophilaceae > Modestobacter > Modestobacter caceresii. Next base: position 17,425 of record NZ_JPMX01000028.1, on the reverse strand, counting down.
CTCGGCCCCCGTGCCCTCCTCCACCAGCTGGCCGCGATAGAGCACCGCGATCCGGTCAGCGAGCAGGTCGACCACGGCCAGGTCGTGGCTGATGAACAGCGCGGCGAACCCGAGCTCCCGCTGCAGCTCGTCGAAGAGCTCCAGCACCCGCGCCTGCACCGACACGTCCAGCGCGGAGGTCGGCTCGTCGGCGATGAGCAGCTCCGGCTGCAGCGCCAGGCTCCGGGCCAGGCTGGCCCGCTGCCGCTGCCCACCGGAGAGCTCGTGCGGGTACCGGTCGCCGAACGCCTTCGGCAGCTGCACCGCCTCCAGCAGCTCGTCGACCCGCGGGCGGGCCGCACGCGGGTCCTTGGCGCGCTTGTGCACCACGAGCGGCTCGGCCACCGCCTCGGCGATGGTGAGCAGCGGGTTGAAGCTGGACGCCGGGTCCTGGAACACGAACCCGATCCGCTCGCGCACCGGCCGGAACGCGCGCTCCTTCATCCCGTTCATCTCGGTGCCCAGCACCGTCAGCGAGCCGTGGCTGACCTTGGTCAGGCCGGCGATCGCCCGTCCGATGGTGGTCTTCCCGCTGCCGGACTCCCCGACCAGGCCGAGCACCTCGCCCGGGCGGATGCTGAAGCTGACGCTGTCCACGGCGACGAAGTCCGGCCGGCGCATCCGGCCGGGGTAGACGATCCGCAGGTCCTTCGCCTCGACGACCGGCGCGGTCCTCTCCCAGCCGGCCGCGCGCCGGACGGCCCGCTCCCGGGTGCGCTCGACGCCCTGACCGAGCCGCGGGACGGCGGCCAGCAGCTGCTGGGTGTACGGGTCCTCCGGTGCGCTGAACAGCGTCCGGACGTCGGCCTGCTCGACGATCCGGCCCTGGTACATGACGGCGACCCGGTCGGCCAGGTCGGCGACCACGCCCATGTTGTGCGTGATCAGCACGATGGCGGCGCCGAAGTCGTCCCGGCAGCGGCGCAACAGCTCCAGGATCTCGGCCTGCACCGTGACGTCGAGCGCCGTCGTCGGCTCGTCGGCGATGATCACGCCGGGGTCGAGCACCAGGGCCTGGGCGATGACGATCCGCTGCTTCTGCCCGCCGGAGAACTGGTGCGGGTAGTGGTCGACCCGGTGCTCGGGGTCGGGGATGCCGACCAGGCGCAGCACGTCGATCGCCTTGGCCCGGGCCTCCTTCTTGCTGTACTTCCCGTGCGCCCGCAGCCCCTCGGCGATCTGCCAACCGATCGGGTAGACCGGGTTCAGCGAGGTCGAGGGCTCCTGGAACACCATCGCGGCGTCCTGCCCGCGCACCTCGCGCAGCTGCGCGCCGGACAGCGGGACGACGTCCTGCTCAGTGGTGCCGTCCTTGCTGCTCAGCACCACCGCACCGCGCACCCGCGCGGTCTCCGGCAGCAGCCCCAGGATGCTGCGCGCGGTGACGGTCTTGCCGCTGCCGCTCTCCCCCACGATGGCCAGCACCTCACCGGCCTGGACGGCGAGGGTGACGTCCTGCACCGCGGTGACGGCGCCGGCGTCGGTGGCGAAGGAGATCTGCAGGTCCTTGATGTCGACGACGCTCATGAGCGGGTCCCTCCTCCGTCCTGGCCGGTCACGTCCGGCCCGGCCACCTGCCCCTCGGCAGGCTCGGCGCCGGTGGCGCCGGCCGAGGCCGGGTTCCCGGGCCGTCCGCCGGCCGCGGTGACCTCCAGGCCACCGACGCCCGCCGGTCCTGCGGTCAGCGCGCCACCGGGGACGGCGGCGACCTCGCCCTCCTCCGCCGGCTCCTGGTCGGCCACCCGGCGTCGGGTGCGCAGCCGGGGGTCGGCGAGGTCGTTGAGGCTCTCGCCGACCAGCGTCAGCCCGAGCACCACCAGCACGATCGCGAGGCCGGGGAACAGCGAGGTCCACCAGATCCCGCTGGTCACGTCGGACAGCGACTGCTGCAGGTCGTAGCCCCACTCGGCGGCAGCGGTCGGCTGGATGCCGAAGCCCAGGAAACCCAGGCCGGCCAGGGTGAGGATCGCCTCGGACGCGTTCAGCGTGAGGATCAGCGGCAGCGTGCGGGTGGCGTTGCGCAGCACGTGCCGGAGCATGATCCGGCGGTTGCTCGCCCCGATGACCCGGGCGGACTCGACGAAGGCCTCGGCCTTGATCCGCACCGTCTCGGCCCGGATCACCCGGAAGTACTGCGGGATGAAGACCACGGTGATGGAGATGGCGGCGGCCATGATGCCACCCCACAGGCTGGACTGCCCCCCGCTGATGACGATCGCCACGATGATGGCCAGCAGCAGCGCCGGGAAGGCGTAGATCGCGTCGGCGATGACGACGAGCACCCGGTCCAGCCAGCCGCCGAAGTAGCCGGAGACCAGGCCCAGCAGCACGCCGGCGACGATCGACAGCAGGACGGCGACGACGATCACGTAGAGCGCCGTCCGCGAGCCCCAGATCACCCGGGACAGCACGTCGTACCCGCCCACGGTCGTGCCGAGCAGGTGGTCGCCGGACGGTGGCTGCTGGGCCCCGAACAGCCCCTCGGCGTCGCGCAGCTGGCCGTACTCGTAGGGCGCCAGCAGCGGCGCGAACAGCGCGGTGAGCAGGAAGACGCCCATCAGCACCAGCCCGGCCACGAGCATGCCGCGCTGCAGGCCGACGCTCTGCCGCAGCTGGTGGACGATCGGCAGCGAGCGCCAGGACCGGCGCCGGCGGGCCGGTGTCGTACCGGGCTCGCCGGCCGGTCCGGCCGCGGTCGGCACGGAGGTCGCCGTGGCCATGTCAGTACCTCACCCGGGGGTCGATGAGCGCGGCGATGATGTCGACGATGAAGTTGGTCACGGCCACGATGACCGCCAGCAGCACCACGATGCCCTGCACGGCCACGAAGTCGCGGGCCTGCAGGTACTCGGCGAGCTGGAAGCCCAGGCCCTTCCACTCGAACGTCGTCTCGGTGAGGACGGCGCCGACGAGCAGGATGGCGATCTGCAGGCCGATGACGGTGATGATCGGGATCAGCGCGGGGCGGTAGGCGTGCTTGCGCAGCAGCCGGGACTCCGCGACGCCCCGCGAGCGGGCGGCCTCCACGTAGCCGGTGCCCAGCGTGCCGATCACGTTGGTGCGCACCAGGCGCAGGAAGATGCCGGCGGTCAGCAGGCCCAGCGCGATGGCGGGCAGGACGGCGTGCTCCAGGACGTCGGAGATGACGTCCCAGTCGCCGGTCTGGAGCGCGTCGATCAGGTAGAAGCCGGTCGGGCTCTCCAGGAACTGCAGCTCGATCTCCGTGCCGGTGGAGGCTCGGCCGGCCACCGGCAGCCAGCCCAGCCCGGAGGCGAAGACGAGCTTGAGCAGCAGGCCGGCGAAGAAGACCGGCGTCGCGTAGCAGAGGATGGCGAAGACCCGCAGCACGGCGTCGGGGAAGCGGTCCCGGAAGTAGGCGGCCAGCATGCCCAGCGGGATGCCGACGATGAACGCCACGATCAGCGCGTAGACGGTCAGCTCGAGCGTGGCGATGCCGAAGGTGGTCAGCACCTCCAGGACCGGACGCCGGTCGCTGAGCGTGGTGCCGAAGTCGCCCTGCACCAGGTTGCCCAGGTACTCGAGGTACTGGGTCATCAGCGGCCGGTCGTACCCGGCCTCCCGGACCCGCTCGGCCAGCTGGTCGGCCGGCAGCCGCCCGCCGAGTGCGGCGGTGATCGGGTCACCGGTGGCCCGCATCAGGAAGAAGACGGTCGTGACCAGGATGAAGATGGTCGGGAAGATCAGCAGGAACCGGACCAGCAGGTAACTGCCCAGCCCCCCACTGCCCTTGCGCCGGCGCCGGGGCGCGGGGTCGGGGGCGCCGACGGGGTCGGCGGTGCTCCCGGTGGGTTCGGTCGTGGTGGTGGTCATCTCTCCCAGCCTGAGGTGGCGGCGGACATGCCGGTGCCCCGGGCGACCCGCGGACGGCGGGTCACCCGGGGCGGTCTGCTCCGGCTCGATCAGCCCTTGCTGAGGGCCCCGTAACGGAACTTGAAGGACGGGTCGAGGGTGTCCTCGGCGCCCTGCACGTCGGTCCCGGTGACGGCGACCTGGGCACCCTGCAGGTAGGGCAGCGTCGACAGGTCGTCGGCGACCTGGCCCTGGATCTGCTCGATCAGCGCCTCCCGCTCGGCCGGGTCGGTGGTGGTGGCCTGCTGCAGGATCAGGTCGTTCACCTCCGGGTCCGAGTAGTGGTTGCCCAGGAAGTTCTCCGTGAGGAAGAACGGCGTCAGGTAGTTGTCGGCGTCGGAGTAGTCCGGGAACCAGCCGAGCTGGTAGGCCGGGTACACGTCGGCGGTGCGGTCCTCGGAGTACTGCACCCACTCGGTGGTCTGCAGGTTCACCGTGAACAGGCCGCTGGACTCCAGCTGGTCCTTGATCAGCGCGTACTCGTCACCCGAGGACGGGCCGTAGTGGTCGTTGGAGTACTGGAGGTTGAGCTCCACCGGCGTCTGGACGCCGGCCGCCTGCAGCACCTGCGCGGCCGCCTCGGCGTCCGGGGCGCCCGAGCCGTCGCCGTACTTCTCCAGCAGCGGCTCGACGGCGCCGGTGAGGCCCTCGGGCACGTAGGAGTACAGCGGGGTGTAGGTGCCCTTGTAGACCTGGTCGGCCAGCTCCTCGCGGTCGATCAGGTGCGCCGCGGCCTGCCGGACGGCCAGGGCCTTGGCCGGGTCGGCCTCGGGGGTGGTCGCGCCGTAGGGCTGGGTGTTGAAGTTGAACGTGATGTAGCGGATCTCCCCGCCCGGGCCGTCGACGACGTTGACCGAGTCGTCGCCGCGCAGGTCCTCCACGTCGGTCGCCGTCAGGCTGCGGAAGGCGACGTCGACGTTGCCCTCCTGGACGTCGAGCTTCAGGTTCGACGCGTCCGCGTAGTACCGGACGTTGACCGTCTCGGTCTCCGGCGCGCCGAGCAGGCCCTGGTAGCCCTCGAACGCCTCGTAGGAGACCAGGTTGTTCTGGTCGTAGTTGGTGATCGCGTACGGGCCGGCGAAGGCGTTGCCGTCGACGATCTCCTGGTCCGTGGTCAGCGCGTCGGCGGCGAAGACGTCCTCGTCCACGATCGGACCGGCCGGGCTGGAGAGGATCTGCGGGAACACCTGGTCGTCGGGCGACTTCAGGTTGAACACCACGGTGGTGTCGTCGACGACCTCGGTGCTCTCGAGGTTGTAGAGCAGCGACGCCGGGCCGCTCTCGTCGTTGATCGCGACCATGCGGTCGAAGGAGAACTTCACGTCCGAGGCGGTGAGCTCGTTGCCGTTGGCGAACGTCAGCCCGTCCTTCAGCGTCACCGTGTACTCGGTGGGCGAGGTGAACTCGGCCGACTCGGCGATGTCCGGCTCGACGTCGGGGCTGCCCAGCGGGGTGTTCATCAGGAACGGGTAGACCTGGTTCATCACGGCGAACGAGCCGTTGTCGTACGAACCGGCCGGGTCGATCGTGGTGATCTTGTCGGTGGTGCCGATGATCAGCGAGTCGCCGCCACCGGAGCCGCCACCGTCACCGTCGTCGCCGCCGCACGCCGACAGCGCCAGCGCCGTCGCCGTGATGCCCGCTGTGGCGACCAGCGCACGCCGGCCACTCCTGGACACGGAGTTCATCCGCTACCTCGTTCTCATGGGCGGCGGCCCGCGGGCGCGACGAGGCGCCACCGCAGCCGCCGGTGGCTTGTGGAGATGCATGACTAACACACCTTTCCCACGACGTGGGACGTCGGGGGCGGGGGCGTGACCGTGTTGTGACCGGACGTCGACGCTGCGGTGGCGCTCGGGCGTGACCAGGCGGTCAGAAGCTCCCACCACCGCCGAAGTCGCCCCCACCGAAGTCCCCGCCGCCGCCGAAGCCCCCGCCACCACCACCGCCACCGAAGCCGCCGCCGTAGCCGCCGCCGAGCCCGCCCAGCAGGATGCTGCCGAGCATGCCGCCGGCGACCCCGCCGGCCACGCCACCGGCGAAGCCGCCACCGCCGTACCCGCGGCGGGGGCCGCCGTAGCCGGGGCGCCCGCCGTAACCGCCGCCGTAGCCGCCGGCCATGTACTCCTCGACGTCCTGCTGGGCGGCGGTGAGCGCCTGCCGGGCCAGGCCGTCGGCCCGCTGGGCCTCCCTGAGCGCGGTGATGGGGTCCGCCGTGGCGGACCGGGAGGCCTCGTCCAGGTGCCGCTCGGCCTCGGCCAGCCGGGTGCGCGCGGAGCTGCCGACCGCGCCGCGCCGGGTGGAGATGAAGTCACCGGCGACGGCGACCGACGAGTCGGCGGCACGGATGGCCTGCTGCAGGTGGGCCACGGCCCGCTCCTGCTGCTGCCGGACGTCGCGCGCCGGCTCCAGGGCCGCCTCCAGGGCCAGGTCCGCCTCGTCCAGCCGCCGGACGACGGCCAGCGGGTCGGGCAGGGTCCCGTCGCGCGGCTGCTGCTCCGCGGCGCTGCTGGCAAGCGCACGCTCGGCCCGGGCCAGCTGCTCCCGCAGCCCCGGGGTGTCGACGCCGCGGGACAGCATCGCCTGGGCCTCGGCGATGTCCCGCTCGGTCTCCGCCCGCACCTCGTCGTACCGTGCGCCGCTGGCGGCCAGCTCATCGGCGAGCCGGCCCACCGCGTCCAGCAGGGTGCGGCTCTGCGCCAGCGCGTCCTCGGCCGCCCGGATCGCCGGGACCGCCCCGGCGGGCCGGCCCTCGTCGAGTTCCGTCCGACCAGAGGCGACCGCCTGCTCGGCCAGCTCGGTACGGGTGCGTGCCTCGGTCACGTTGTCGGCGACCGGCGCCCAGGCCGAGCGGGCGTAGCGCTGCTGCAGGTCCTCCAGGGTCGCCTCGGCCGCCGGGATCCGGTCCCGGACACCCTGGATCGCCGGGGTCAGCGCGGCCAGGGTCTCGGGTGCGGACTCCTGCAGGTGGCGCAGCTTCGCGTAGGCCTCGGCCTGCTCGGCCAGCCGGGCATCGGCCGCCGCGGTGAGCTGCAGCAGCTGGGTGAGCATGCGGCGCTGGGTGGGCTCGTCCTCGGGGAACTCGTCGTCCAGTTCCTGGCGCAGGGCGAAGGCCTGGGACAGCTCTGCCTTGGACCGGCTCAGCGCGTCCTGGAAGCCCGCGACCGACTGCTCGCCGTACTGCGAGCGGGCGTACGCCAGGTCGAGCTCGGAGGTCTTGACCGCCTCGTCGAGGGCGAGCAGCTCCTCGCTGGCCCGGAAGGTCAACTGCTGGGTGGAGGTGCCGTGGTGCGGGTCGCGCGCGGCTGCCTCGGCGGCGGCGCGCTCCTCCGCTGCCCGGGCTGCGGTGGCCTGCTGCTTCTTGCGCCGCCGGCTCTTCATCAGCGCGTACCCGCCACCGCCGACGACGGCGATCCCGACCAGCGCGGCAAGGGCTCCCCCGCCGCCGTCCCCACCGCCGGCACTGCTGCCGGCCGCGGACCCGTCCCCGGACTGGATCCCCTCCGCCAAGGTGACCGCGGCTCCGGTCCAGTCCCCCTCCGCCAGGTACGGCTCGACGTCGGTGCTGATGAAGGAGTCGAGCCCGCTCTGCGTGACCGGGGAGCTCTGCCCGACGTAGTAGCCGAGGCGCTCCTGCTCCGTGGCGACCGCGAAGAGGATCTCGTTGGTGCCCAGGCCCGCCTCCTGGAAGGCCTCCGCCGCCCACTGTGGACCGGACAGGTCGGCGAAGTCGTCGACGTAGACCACGTACAGCTGGGTGCCGTCCTCGGTCTGCAGCTCCTGCAGGGCCGCCTCGACCTCCGCCTCCTCGCCGCCGTCGAGCACGTCGACCTGGTCGACGAGCTGCTCGTCCGGCGCGAACGGCTCGACGGCGAGGGCCGGACCCGCCCCCAGGAGCACGGCGGGCACACCGACGGCCAGCGGGAGGAGCAGCCGGGAGAGGAGACGCATGGGTCCATCGTCGCCGATCACGCTGTGCTGGGGGTGATCGAGGGCCCCGCCACCGCCAGCCGGCGCTTGGCGACGGCGATCGGCAGCTGCCCGATCAGCGCGGGCAGCAGCCAGCACACCGGGTTGCCCGTCTCGGCGATCAGCACGCCGGTGACCAGGGCGATGTAGGAGCCACCCAACAGGTGCGACTGCCAGCTGCGCCACCCCGACCACCGGCGGCGCCGGGCCAGCGCCCCCGTGACCGCCAGCACCTCGGTGCCGACGGCCAGCGGGAGCAGCCACACCAGGCTCGGGTCGGTGACCGCCAGCAGGCCGGCCGACACCGCCACCACCCCGACCGCCACCTGGTAGCCGACCGCGAGGAGCCGATCGAACCGCTCCCGCCGCCGGGCCAGCAATCAGGTGGGGCCGAGCAGCAGACCACCGGTACCGGTCACGACGTGCAGCTGCAGGACGACGTCACGCACGCCGACCACTCCCCTCCGGCGAGCCGGTGAACCGGCCCGGTCCTGCCCACGTCGTCGGGTCGACCGGGCAGGAGCAGCCTGTCCCCGGTCGGCCGCCGGGCACAGGTGCCAGATGTCAGGAGTTGCGCGGGCTCAGCCGGCCGGCTCCTGCATGACCGTGAACGCCGCGCCCCACGGGTCGGTGACGACGGCAACCCGGCCGTACGGGGTGTCCTCGGCCGGCATCAGCACCTTGCCGCCGCCGGTCTCGACCGCCCGGACCGCCTCGTCGGTGTCGGCGACCGAGAACGCGTTGCTCCAGCCGCGGGGCAGCCCCTCGACCACGCCCCCCAGCCCGCCCAGTGGGCGGTCACCGGTGGCGAAGGTGCTGTAGCCGCCGGCGTCCGGGATCTCCTCCCAGGCGAAGCCGAACACGGCGGTGTAGAACTCCTGTGCCGCCGCCGGGTCGTCGACGGCGGCCTCGTTCCAGGCCAGCGCGCCGGGTTCGTTGACGACCTGCACGCCGGTGGTGGTGCCGGCCTGCCAGAGCCCGAACGGGCTGCCCTGCGGGTCGGCGACGATCGCCATCCGGCCGGCCGGGCCGACGTCCATCGGCGGAGCCAGGACCGTGCCGCCGGCCTCCGTCACCCGGGCGGCCGTCGCATCGGCGTCGTCGGTGGCGAAGTACGTCGTCCAGCGGGGTGGGTCGGCAGGGTCCTGCTGCGGGCCGAGCCCGGCCGCCTCGTGCCCGTCCTTCAGGCAGAACAGGTAGCCGCCGGAGTCGGGACCGGTGTCGCGGTAGGTCCAGTCGAGGACCGCTGCGTAGAAGGACCGGGCGGCGTCCGAGTCGGGGGTGCCGAGGTCGATCCAGCACGGCGTACCGGACGGCCAGGGTGTCGTACGAGTGGGCATGACTGCTCCTCGGGTCGGGAGGCCCACCGTCCCACCGGGCACCGACAGTTCGACCAGCTCGCCGCGCCACGTCTGCCCGCCCCCGCGCGGGGTAGGGGCACGGCCACACCCCGAGACCAGACCGCCAGACCAGGAGCCCCCGTGCCCGACCGCGTCCCCGCCGACGACCTCCCACCGGGCGCCGTGCGCTCCGCCGGACAGTGGGCGGTGGCCAACACCGGCGACCGGCTCGCCGCGGTCTCCCGCCGGTGCCGGCACCAGCTCGCCGACCTCGCCGACGGCCACGTCGATGCCGAGGGCTGTCTGGTCTGCCCGTGGCACCAGGCCCGCTACGACCTGTCCACCGGCGAGATGGTCTCCGGCCCGCGCGGCTTCCTCGGCTGGCACGGGCCCACGCCGGGCTACTCCGGGCTGGTCAAGCGGTTCGGCCAGCTGTTCCGGCTGCGGGTGCGCCGGGCGGTCCGGCGGGGCCCGGACGTCGTCGTCGAGCCCTGACCCTCCTCCTCCCCACCAGAATGGCCATTGTGGTGGGGAGGAGGGTGGGTCAGAAGGCGGGGATGACCGCGCCCTCGTAGGTCTCCTCGATGAAGGTCCGCACCTCGTCGGAGTGCAGCAGCTCCTCGAGCTGGGCGATCCGCTCGTCGTCCTCGGTGCCGGCGCGCACGACGACCAGGTTGGCGTTGGGGTTGCCCTCGGCCTCCTCCAGCGCGAGGGCGTCCTCGGCCGGCGAGAGGTCGGCGTCGATCGCGTAGTTGCCGTTGATCACCGCGGCGTCGACGTCCACGAGCGACCGGGGCAGCTGGGCCGCCTCGATCTCCTGGATCTGCAGGTTCTTGGGGTTGCCCTCCACGTCGAGCGCGGTGGGCGCCGCGTCACCGGTGTCGGCCAGCGTGATCAGGTCGTTGGCGGCCAGCAGCCGCAGCGCCCGGCCGGCGTTGGTCGGGTCGTTGGGGATCGCCACCGTCGCGCCATCGGGCAGCGCGGCGAGGTCGGTCAGCGAGTCGGAGTAGATGCCCAGCGGCTCGATGTGCACCGGCTCCAGTGCGGTGAAGTCGTAGCCGGCGTTGGCCTCCTGCTCCTCCAGGTAGGGGATCGTCTGGAAGTAGTTCGCGTCGATCGAGCCGTCGTCCAGGGCGACGTTGGGCTGGACGTAGTCGGTGAACTCGACGATCTCCAGGTCCAGGCCGGCCTCGTCGGCCAGCTCGTCGTCGACGAAACGGAGGATCTCCGCGTGCGGGACCGGCGACGCCCCGACCTGCAAGGGCTCGTCCTCGGCCGACAGCTCGGCGGTGCCCCCACCGCAGGCGCTCAGCGCCAGGGCGGTCGCGACGGCGGCCGCAGCGGCCAGGGGGTTCTTCGTGCGCATGATCGGTTCTCTCCTCGGTGGAACGGGACGGACGGTCAGGAGGTGGCGAGCCGGCGGGCCCAGCGGTCGCCGGCCCACTGGAGGAGCTGCACCACCACGAGCAGCAGGACGACGGTCGCGAGCGTGATGTCGGTGCGGAACTGCTGGTAGCCGTAGCGGATGGCGAAGTCGCCGAGCCCGCCGCCACCGATCGCGCCGGCCATGGCCGAGTAGCTGATCAGCGCCACGACGGTGACGGTGACCCCGGCGACCAGCGAGGGCAGCGCCTCGGGCAGCAGCACGGTCCGGACGACGTCGCGGCGCCGGGCGCCCATGGCCAGCGTCGCCTCGACCTTGCCGTGCGCCACCTCGCGCAGGCTGGTCTCGACCAGTCGGGCCAGGAACGGGACGGCGCCGATGGTCAGCGGCACGATCGTCGCCGTCGAGCCGATGGTCGTGCCGACGATGCCGCGGGTGACCGGGGCGACGAGGACCAGCAGGATGATGAAGGGCAGCGAGCGGCCGAGGTTGACGACCAGGCCGAGCACCCGGTTCACCAGCGGGTGCGGGGCGAGCGCTCCCGGCGCGGTGATGGTGAGCAGCACGCCCAGCGGCACCCCGAGCAGCACGGTCAGCGCAGTGGCGACGCCGACCATGTAGAGCGTCTCGCCGGTGGCGTCCAGCAGCTGCGGGGCGATCCGGGACCAGTCGTTCATCGCTGCACGTCCGGGGCGTCGGCGAGCCGCTGCACGTCGGGCTCGCGGTCCGGGCGGGGTGTGTCGTCGGCGTCCGACTGGGGGCGGGGGTCACCGGCGGCGGCCCGCTCCACCAGCGCGCCGCCGGCCCGCAGCCGCGCGAGCGCCGGGTCCAGCCGGCCGTCGTCCCCCTCGACCCGCAGCAGCAGCCGGCCGAAGCGCCGGCCGGCGACGGTCTCCACCGAGCCACCGACCACCTCGACCGACAGGCCGAGCTCGGCGGTCAGGGTCTGCAGGACCGCGCCGTGCGGGGTGGCGTCGGTGACCGTGACCAGCACCAGGTCACCACCGACCCCGGAGCCGGCCGGTGCGGGCACCAGCTGGGCGGCCAGCGCGGAGTCCGGCCGGGCGAGCACCTCGGCCAGCGGACCGCCGTCGACCACCCGGCCCTCGCTCATCAGCACCGCGCTGTCGCAGACCGCACGGACGACCGACATCTCGTGGGTGATGAGCAGCACGGTCAGCCCCAGCTCGGCGCGCACCTGCCGGAGCAGCTCCAGGACGCCGGTCGTGCTGGCCGGATCGAGGGCCGAGGTGGCCTCGTCGCAGAGCAGCACGGAGGGGCGGGCGGCCAGGGCGCGGGCGATCGCGACCCGCTGCTTCTGCCCGCCGGAGAGCTGCGCCGGCCGGGAGGCGTGCCGGTCGGCCAGGCCCACCAGGTCCAGCAGGTCAGCGACCCGGCGGCGGCGCTCGGTGCGGCCGACCCCGGCCAGCTCCAGGGGGTGCTCGACGTTGCCGGCCGCGGTGCGGGAGTCGAGCAGGTTGAAGTGCTGGAAGATCATGCCGATGCTGCGCCGGGCCTCCCGGACCCCGGCGGCGTCGAGGTCGGTGAGCACCCGGCCGTCGACGGTGACCGTGCCCGAGGTCGGCCGCTCGAGCAGGTTGACCAGCCGGGCCAGCGTGCTCTTGCCCGAGCCGCTGGGGCCCACCACGCCGGCGAACTCACCACGGGCGACGGACAGGCTCACGCCGTCGAGGGCGACCACCTCGCCGGCGGTGCGACGGGCGGGGAAGACCTTGCGGACGTCGGACAGCTCGATCACGGGAGTCCTCGCAGGTGGAGCGGACGGCGGGCACTGCTCCCACTGCCGGGGTCCAGCTGGCTCGGCGCCCAGGGGCGCGGCGCGGACCTCCGGTCAGGGGTGTCGGCTCACCGACAGAGCGTGCCGGCCAGGCGCATGAGGTCGATGGCGCGACGACGCGTCAACGAACCGGGCCCGACCACTCGTCCAGAGTGCCCGGTGACTCCTGCACCCGCCAGTTCCCAGGGGTCGCTGTGATCGAACCCTCAACCAGAGGCCTGGGTCCTTCTTCAGGCGTCGATGCGGCGGCGGCCCTCGAACGCCCGGCCCAGGGTGACCTCGTCGGCGTACTCCAGGTCGCCGCCCACCGGCAGCCCGCTGGCCAGCCGGGACACCGCCAGGCCCAGCGGGCCGACCAGCCGGGCCAGGTAGGCGGCGGTCGCCTCGCCCTCCAGGTTCGGGTCGGTGGCGATGATCAGCTCGGTGACCTGGCCGTCCATCAGCCGGGTCATCAGCTCCTTGACCCGCAGGTCGTCGGGGCCGATGCCCTCGATCGGGCTGATCGCCCCACCGAGCACGTGGTAGCGGCCCTTGAACTCCCGGGTCCGCTCGATCGCCACGACGTCCTTGGGCTCCTCGACGACGCAGATGACGTCGAGCGTGCGCCGCGGGTCACGGCAGATCCGGCACTGCTCGGCCTCGGCGACGTTGTGGCAGGTCACGCAGAAGCGGACCTCGGCCTGCACCCGCTGCAGGGCCGCGACCAGCCGGCCGACGTCGGCCGACTCGGCGGCCAGCAGGTGGAAGGCGATGCGCTGCGCGCTCTTGGGACCGACGCCGGGCAGCCGCCCGAGCTCGTCGATGAGGTCCTGGACAGCGCCCTCGTACACAGTTCTCCTTCGGTGCGGGTGGCGGTGTGCGCACCCGGGTGGATCAGAGGCCGGGGAGACCCAGCCCGCCACCGAGACCGCCGGTCAGCGGGCCCATCGTGGAGGCGGTGAGCTCGCCGACGGCGCGCTGGGCGTCGCGGACGGCCGCGACCACCAGGTCCTGCAGGGTCTCGACGTCGTCGGGGTCGACGGCGGCCGGGGCGATCGTGACGGCGGTGACCTCACCGCTGCCGGTCATGGTCACGGTGACCAGCTCGCCACCGGCGGAACCGGTCACCTCGGCGCGGGCCAGCTCCTCCTGCGCAGCAGCCAACTGCTGCTGCATCTGCTGTGCCTGCTTCATGATCTGCTGCATGTCGGGCTGGCCACCGGGTCGCATGGTCCGAGCGTAGGTGCTGGCACCGACAGCCCGCCGCACCCGCTCCCGCGCCGGGCCGACGTGAGGTGCGGGCGGGGTCGGTGGCAGGGTCGTGCCGTGGCCAACGACGGCGTACCGGTCGGCAGCCCCGCGGGCGGGGCACGCACCGGGCCGTGGTCGCAGCTGGCGCTCATCGCGCTGACCCAGGTGCTGGCCCTGGCGGTGTGGTTCTCCGCCTCCGCCGTGCTCCCCGTGCTGCGCCGCGACTGGGAGCTGGGCACCGCCGGTGGGGTCGGCCTCACCGTCGCCGTGCAGCTGGGCTTCGTGGTGGGCGCGCTGGCCTCGGCGACGACCGGGCTGGCCGACCGGGTCCGCCCCGAGCGGCTGCTCGCCACCGGGGCCGGGGCCGCCGCCGCGTGCACCCTCGGCGTCGCCGTCCTCGCCGACGGACCGCTGGTCGGCATCGCGCTGCGCTTCCTCACCGGGGCGGGCCTGGCGCTGGTCTACCCGATCGGCATGAAGCTGATGGCCTCCTGGTTCGGCGCCCGCGGCCGAGGGCTGGCGCTCGGCGTGCTGATCGGTGCGCTCACCCTGGGCTCGCTGCTGCCGCAGCTGCTGGTCGGCGTCCTCGGCGACTCGTGGCGGACCGTGCTGGTCGCCGCCGCGGCCAGCGGCGCGGTCGCTGCCCTGCTGGCACTCGGGCTGCTGCGCGCCGGGCCGCACCTGGCGGTCGGCGTCCGCCCCCGCGCCGCGCAGGCCTTCGACGGCTTCCGGTCGGCCCGCCCGCGGCTGGTGAACCTCGCCTACCTCGGGCACATGTGGGAGCTCTACGCCCTCTGGACCTGGGCCGCGGTCTGGATGACCGCCTCGCGGGACGTGCACGACCCCGCCCTGCCGGCCGCCCGGATCGCCCTGCTGACCCTGACGGCGTTCGGGATCTGCGGTGCCGCGGGCTGCGTGCTGGCCGGCTGGCTCGCCGGCCGGTGGGGCCGGGCGCCGGTCGCCACCGTCGCGGTGGCCACCAGCGGCGTGTGCTGTCTGCTGTCCCCGTGGGCCTGGTCGTGGCCGACGGGGGTGTTCGCCGTCTTCGTCTGCGTCTGGGGAGCCAGCGTCATCGCCGACTCGGCCATGTTCTCCACCCTGCTCAGCGAGGTCTCCGACCGGCGCTGGGTCGGCACCGCCCTGACCGTGCAGACCGCGACGGGCTTCCTGCTCACCACCGTGACGATCAGCGCGCTGCCGTACCTGGCCGAGGCGGTCTCCTGGCGGTGGACGCTGGTGCTGCTCGCCGCCGGCCCGGTGCTGTCGGTCGCCGCCCTGACCCGCTTCCGAGCCCTGGACCGGGGACCAAGGACCGCTGTCGGCTGAACAACCGGCGCGGCACGATGAGCGCCGACGGCGGGGAACCGCCTGCACCCGGGACGATACAGGAGCACGGACGCCGATGGACGTCGAGGAGACACGACTGCCCGGGATCGGGCTCCGCCACGACCTGGTGACCGCGCAGGGACGGCGGGTGGGGGTCATCTCCCAGCGCAACGGGGCGCGCCACGTCGTCCTCTACGACGAGCAGGACCCCGACGCCACCGCGGCCACGATCGAGCTGACCGCCGAGGAGAGCGAGGTCGTCGCCGAGCTGCTGGGCGCGCCCCGGATCACCGAGCGGCTGTCCCGGCTGCGCGAGCAGGTGGAGAGCCTGGCCACCGAGGGCGTGCCGATCGAGCCCGGCTCCCCCTACGTCGCCGCCACCCTGGGCGACGCGGCCATCCGGACCCGCACCGGCGCCTCCGTGGTCGCGGTGGTCCGAGGCGAGGAGATGATCGCCTCCCCCACCCCGGACTTCCGGTTCCAGGTCGATGACCGGCTGGTCGTGGTCGGGACGTCGGACGGCGTCGCAGCGGTCGGTGACCTGCTCAACCCCCGCTGATGGAGGTCGGGCACACCGCGGTCCTGCTGCTGGAGCTCGGCGCCGTCGTCTTCGGGCTGGGGCTGCTCGGCTCGCTGGCCGGCCGGATCGGCCTGTCCCCCATCCCGCTGTACCTGCTGGCCGGGCTGGCGTTCGGCACCGGCGGGCTGCTGCCGCTGGACGCGCCGGAGGGCTTCTTCTCCGCCGGCGCCGAGGTCGGCGTCGTGCTGCTGCTGCTCGTCCTCGGGCTGGAGTACACCGCCGGCGACCTGGTCGAGAACCTGCGCCGACAGGCCCCGGTCGGCGTCGCCGACCTGCTGCTCAACGGGCTGCCCGGCGCTGCGCTGGCACTGTTCCTCGGCTGGGGCCCCACCGCCGCCCTGGCCCTGTTCGGCGTCACCGCGATCAGCTCCTCGGGGATCATCTCCAAGCTCCTCACCGACCTCGGGCGGCTCGGCAACCGGGAGACCCCGGCCGTCCTCGGCGTCCTGGTCATCGAGGACCTGGCGATGGCCGCGTACCTCCCGGTGCTCACCGGCGTCGTGGCGGCCAGCAGCACCGGCGACGCGGTGCTGTCGGTGACCGTCGCGCTGGCCACCCTCGCGGTCGTGCTGGCCGTCGCGGTGCGGCACGGCAGCACGGTGACCCGGTTCGTGGGGACGCGGTCCAACGAGATCCTGCTGCTCCGGGTGCTCGGGCTGGCGCTGCTCGTCGCCGGCGCCGCCGAGGCGGTGCACGTGTCGGCTGCGGTCGGCGCGTTCCTGCTCGGCATCGCCCTCTCCGGTGAGGTCGCGGAGCGGATCGGGGACGTGCTCTCGCCGCTGCGCGACCTGTTCGCCGCCGTCTTCTTCGTCTTCTTCGGGCTCTCGACCGACCCGACCCAGCTGCCGGCCGCCCTGCTGCCCGCGGCAGCGCTCGCCGCCGTCGGCATCGTCACCAAGTTCGGCACCGGCTGGATCGCCGGGCGCCGGGCCGGGGTCGGGCCACCCGCACGGGTGCGCGCCGGTGCCGCGCTGGTGGCCCGCGGTGAGTTCTCGATCATCATCGCCGGGCTGGTGCTCGGCAGCGTCCCGGCGGCCTTCGGCTCGACGGTCGCCGCCTACGTGCTGATCCTGGCCGTGCTGGGGCCGCTGGCCCCACGGCTGGTCGACCCGTGGGTGCGCCGGCTCGCCCGGCGAGCCGGGCCGCCGCGCCCGAGCGGACGCGCCCCGACCACCGCGTAGCCGCCGGGCCGCGGGTCAGCTGTCGATCGGTCGCGCGCCGAGCTGGGTGCGCAGCAGCTGCAGCGCGGCGGCCTCGGGGTCCAGCGCCGGCGCGTCGTTCGCGGTTCCGCCGGAGTCCGCGTCGGCGGCCCGTTCGGCCATCAGCTCGTCGGCCTCGGCGGTCTCCGCGGCCTGCACGGCGGCCCGCGCGGCCTCGGGTGACACCGGCGCCCCACCCGGACGGCCTTCGGCGCCGCCGGGCTGACCCGGGCCGCCCTCGACGACGGCCTGCACCTTCCAGCGGACGCCCAGCAGCTCCTCCAGCGACTGCCGGATGACGTCCTTGTTCAGGTCGTCGCCCAGCATCTTGGCCAGCGCCGGCGAGGTGGCCGCCAGGGTGAGCGCCCCGTTGGTCAGGTCGTGCACCTGGGCGCTCTTGAGCAGCGCCTCGGTGGTGCGCTTGTGCCCGCGCACCACCTTGAGCAGCTCCGGCCAGATCCGCCGGACGTCGGCCGTGGTCAGCGCACCGTCGTCACCGGCGGGCTCCTCCGGGGTGGCCGACACCAGCGGCGTCGGCTCGCCGCCGCGGGGCGCAGGCGCCGACTCCGCTGCGGCCCCGGGCGCGGGCGTGGAGGCGGGAGCGGCGTCGGCGGCCGGTGTGCTGGCCGGCCGCGGTTCCGGAGCGGCGGGGCGGGACGGCTGCGGCCAGTCCTCGTCGTCGGTGGGCTC
>NZ_JPMX01000027.1 GCF_000761485.1 Modestobacter caceresii | reverse complement strand
CGCCATCGGCCCACACCTTGCCCAGTCGCGGGAACTTCGGGCGGGCGGCGCTGAGCAGCCGCCGCCCACCGGGGCGGTCCTGCAGCGAGGCGGTGGTGACCATGACCGCCAGCAGCAGCCCTCCGGTGTCGACCAGCAGATGCCGCTTGCGCCCCCGAACCCGCTTGCCGGCGTCGTAGCCGATCGCCTCCCCACCTTCGGAGGTCTTGATCGACTGGGCGTCCAGCACCGCCGCCGTCGGCTGGGGATCACGGCCCTCGG
>NZ_JPMX01000026.1 GCF_000761485.1 Modestobacter caceresii | reverse complement strand
CTGCTCAGCGCCGCCCGCCCGAAGTTCCCGCGACTG
The DNA here is from genome assembly GCF_000761485.1 of Modestobacter caceresii. Taxonomy (GTDB): domain Bacteria; phylum Actinomycetota; class Actinomycetes; order Mycobacteriales; family Geodermatophilaceae; genus Modestobacter; species Modestobacter caceresii. The sequence goes on along the minus strand of NZ_JPMX01000026.1, from coordinate 378 downwards.
GGCAAGGTGTGGGCCGATGGCGGCTACGCCAACGTCGTGGACACCTCGCTGATCACCCACGCCCGCGACGAGCTCGGGCTGGAACTGGAGATCGTCCGCCGCTGCGATGACGTGCGAGGCTTCCAGGTGCTGCCCCGCAGGTGGGTGGTCGAACGCAGCTTCGGGTGGTTGACGAGGAGCAGGCGATTGGCACGGGACTACGAGCGCAAGACCGAACACGCCGAGGCCATGATCAAGGTCGCCATGATCAGGCTGATGGCCGCCCGGCTCACCGGACGGCACATCGAACCTCACGGACCGATCGAGACCGAAGCCGCCCGCCGACTGGCCGAAGACCTCGACTCCGACAAGTAGCCGATCAAATACCCAACACCCTCT
>NZ_JPMX01000025.1 GCF_000761485.1 Modestobacter caceresii | reverse complement strand
GCCGCCGTGGTGCTGGCCGGGGTGGACCTCGCCCGGCACCGGCTGCCCGACCGGGTCGTCCTCCCCGCGGCCGCGGTCGGCGTCCTCGCCCTGGCCGTGGACGCCGCCGTGCTGGGCACCTGGCCCGCGCTGGGCCGGGCCGTGGCAGCCGGCGCTGTCGCCTGGGGGCTGGGCACCGTCGCCCGGCTGGTGCAGCCCGGCGCGTTCGGCGGCGGCGACGTGAAGCTGCTCGGCCTGCTCGGTCTGCTGCTGGGTTGGGTGGGCTGGAGCGTGCTCCTGGCCGGGGTGCTGGCCGGCTTCGTGCTCGGTGCGTTGGGCGCGCTGCTGCTGATCGCCCTGGGGCGGGCCGGCTGGCGCACCGCCGTGGCGTTCGGCCCGCCGCTGCTGGCCGGCGCCTACGTCGCCCTGGCGCTGGCCGCGCCGCTGCCGTGAGGCCGCCGCCCCGGGGCCCGTCCGCAGCCCGCGGCGGACGGTGGGAGAGGGGCTCCTTCTAGAATCTCCGGCATGTTGCGCTGGTTGACCGCAGGTGAGTCGCACGGTCAACAGCTCACCGCCATCCTGGAGGGGCTGCCCGCCGGGGTGCGGGTGCAGACCACCGACCTCGACGTCCAGCTCTCCCGCCGCCGGCTCGGCCACGGCCGCAGCGCACGGATGAGCTTCGAGGAGGACGTCGTCACCCTCACCGGCGGCGTCCGGCACGGGGTGACCCAGGGCGGGCCGATCGCCGTCCAGGTCGGCAACACCGAGTGGCCGAAGTGGCAGAGCGTCATGGCCGCCGACCCGGTCGACCCGGAGGTGCTGGAGGGGCAGGCGCGCAACGCCCCGCTCACCCGTCCCCGGCCCGGCCACGCCGACCTCGCCGGCATGCAGAAGTACGGCTTCGACGACGTCCGCCCGGTGCTGGAGCGGGCGAGCGCGCGGGAGACCGCGGCCCGCGTCGCGCTGGGCACCGTGGCGCAGGCCTTCCTGCACCAGGTGCTCGGGGTGCGGGTGGTCAGCCACGTGGTGGGGATCGGGCCGGTCACCGTCCCCGACGGGGTGCTGCCCGGCCCGGAGGACAACCCGCGGCTGGACGAGGACCCGGTGCGCTGCGCCGACCCGGCCACCAGCGCGCGGATGACCGCGGAGATCGACGACGCCCGCCGGTCCGGCGACACCCTGGGCGGGGTGATCGAGGTCGTCGTCCACGGCCTGCCGCCGGGCCTGGGCAGCCACGTCCACTGGGACCGCCGGCTGGACTCCCGGCTGGCCGGGGCGCTGATGGGCGTGCAGTCGGTCAAGGCGGTCGAGGTCGGTGACGGGCTGGAGACCGCCCGCCGGCGCGGCTCGGTCGCCCACGACGAGATCGACGTGGACGGCGACCGGTTGTCCCGGCGCACCGACCGGGCCGGCGGCATCGAGGGCGGCATGACCAACGGCGAGGTGCTGCGGGTGCGCGCCGCGATGAAGCCGATCAGCACCGTGCCGCGCGCGCTGGCCACGATCGACACCGCCACCGGCGAGGCCGCCGTCGCGATCAACCAGCGCAGCGACGCCTGTGCCGTGCCGCGCGGCAGCGTGGTGATGGAGGCGATGGTCGCCCTGGTGCTCGCCGACGCGGTGCTGGAGAAGTTCGGCGGGGACTCCGTGCCGGAGACCCGCCGCAACGTGCAGGGGTACCTCGACGCCCTGACCTACCGGTGACCGGCCCCGCGCTGGTCGTGGTCGGCCCGCCGGCGTCGGGCAAGACGACGGTGGGCGCGGCGGTCGCCCAGGCGCTGGGCCTGCCGTTCCGGGACACCGACGCCGACGTCGAGGCCCAGACCGGGACGACGGTGGCCGACCTCTTCGTGCAGCAGGGCGAGCCGCACTTCCGGGCGCTGGAGGAGCAGGCCGTGGCCCGGGCGCTGGCCGAGCACGCCGGGGTGCTGGCCCTCGGCGGCGGCGCGGTCACCAGCGCGGCGACCCGCCAGCGGCTGGTCGCCCACGGGCGGGCCGGCCGGGCGGTCGTCTGGCTGGACGTCGACGTCGCGTCGGCGGCCCGGCGGGTGGGTCTGTCCCGGGACCGCCCGCTGCTGGCGGTCAACCCACGCGCCATGCTGCGGACCATGCTCGAGACCCGCGCCCCGCTCTACGCCGAGGTCGCCACCGCGACCGTCCACACCTCCGCCCGTCCGGTCGAGGACGTGGTGGCCGACGTGCTCGCCGCCGTCGGGGCGGGCACCCCGTGACCGCCCAGCGGATCACCGTCGGCGGTGACCGGCCCTACGACGTCCTCATCGGCCCGGGTGTGCAGGCGCAGCTCGGCCTGGTGCTCGACGGCACCGCCCGCGCTGCCGTGGTGCACAGCCGGGCGCTGGCGGCCGCGGCCGGTGCCGCGGTCGAGACGCTGCAGCAGGCGGGGATCGCCGCCGAGGCGGTCGTCGTCCCCGACGGCGAGGCTGCGAAGACCGCCGAGGTCGCCGCCGGCGCCTGGGAGGAGTTCGGCCGGCTGGGGCTCACCCGGTCCGACGCCGTGGTGGGCATCGGTGGGGGAGCGGTCACCGACCTGGCCGGCTTCCTGGCCGCCACCTGGACCCGCGGGATCCGGGTGGTGCAGGTGCCGACCAGCCTGCTGGCCATGGTGGACGCCGCGGTCGGCGGCAAGACCGGCATCAACACCGCCGCCGGCAAGAACCTGGTCGGCGCCTTCCACCCGCCGGCCGCGGTGCTGGCCGACACCGATGCGCTGGCCGACCTGCCCGAGGCGGAGTTCCGGTCCGGGCTCGCCGAGGTGGTCAAGTGCGGGTTCATCGCCGACGGGCGCATCCTCGAGCTGCTGGCGGCCGATCCCACCGGCCGGGCCGACACCGCCGAGCTGATCGCCCGCGCCGTGCAGGTCAAGGCCGACGCCGTGGCCGACGACCTCTACGACACCGGACGCCGGGAGTTCCTCAACTACGGGCACACCCTGGGGCACGCGATCGAGCGGGTCGAGGACTTCGGCTGGCGGCACGGCGAGGCCGTGGCGGTCGGGCTGGTGTTCGCCGCCGAGCTCGCCTGCCAGGCCGGGCGGCTGTCCCGCGCCGACGCCGACCGGCACCGCGAGCTGGTCGCCGCCCTGGGGCTGCCGACCACCTACCGGGGCGACTGGGCTCAGCTGCAGTCGGTGATGCGGGTGGACAAGAAGGCCCGCGGTGCCTCGCTGCGCTTCGTCGTCCTCGACGGGCTGGGCGCGCCGGCGATCCTGACCGACCCCGACCAGGCCTGGCTGGACGCCGCCTGGGCAGCCGTGAACGGAGACCGTGCATGACGATCCAGGTGCTCAACGGCGCCAACCTCGGCCGGCTCGGCACCCGCGAGCCCGAGGTCTACGGCACGACCACGCACGCCGAGCTGGTGCAGCTCATCGAGGCCGCCGCCGCCGAGCTGGGGCTGGACGTCGTCGTCCGGCAGACCGACTCCGAGGGCGAGCTGCTCGGCTGGGTGCACGACGCCACCGACGCCGGCGACCCGGTGGTGATCAACCCCGGTGGGTGGTCGCACACCTCCGTCGTCCTGCGTGACGCGCTGGCCGCGGTGCCCGCCCCGGTGGTGGAGGTGCACATCAGCAACGTGCACACCCGAGAGCCGTTCCGGCACCACTCCTACGTCTCCGCCGTCGCCGACGGGGTGATCGTCGGGCTCGGCGTGCAGGGCTACGAGCTGGCGCTGCGCCACCTGGCCGCCCGGGGCGCACGATGACCCGGCCCGAGGCCGGCCGCCGGGACCGGCTGCGCGCCACCGCGGCATCGGCCGGGCTGGACGCCGTCCTGGTCACCGACCTGCTCAACGTCCGGTACCTGACCGGCTTCACCGGCTCCAACGGCGCGCTGCTGCTGCGCGTGGACGGGGCCGACGTCTTCGGCACCGACGGCCGGTACACCACCCAGGCCGGCACCCAGGTGCCCGACGTGGAGCTGCTGGTCGACCGCGCCACGATGCCCGCCCTGGCCCGTGCCGCACGCACCGGCGGGGCGACCCGGCTGGGCTTCGAGTCCCACGTCGTGACCGTCGACGAGCTGCGCGGCCTCGAGCGGCTGCTGGGTGAGGACGGCGCGGCAGTGGAGCTGGTGAGCGTCCGGCGGGCGGTCGAGGCGCTGCGGGCGATCAAGGACGAGGGCGAGGTGGAGGCGCTCCGCCGGGCCTGCGCGGTCGCCGACGCCGCACTCGCCGAGCTGGCCGCCGAGGGCGCGCTGCGGCCGGGGCGCACCGAGCTGCAGGTGGGCCGGGAGCTGGACGCGCGGATGCTCGCCCTGGGTGCCGAGGCGCCGAGCTTCGAGACGATCGTGGCGACCGGGGCGAACTCCGCCATCCCGCACCACCGGCCCGACTCCACCGAGCTGGCCGAGGGCGACTTCCTCAAGCTCGACTTCGGGGCCACCGTCGACGGCTACCACTCCGACATGACCCGCACCCTGGTGCTCGGGCACGCCGCGGACTGGCAGCGCGAGGTGTACGAGCTGGTGGCGACGTCGCAGGCGGCCGGTCGCGCGGCGCTCGCGGTGGGCACCGAGGTGACCGCGGTGGACGCCGCGGCCCGCGACGTGATCGTCGCCGCCGGGCACGGTGAGCACTTCACCCACGGCCTCGGGCACGGTGTCGGCCTGGAGATCCACGAGGCTCCGGGCATCTCGGCGCTGGGCGCAGGTACCCTGGCCGCTGGCATGGCCGTCACCGTGGAACCAGGCGTGTACCTGCCCGGCCACGGCGGTGTCCGGATCGAGGACACCTTGATCGTCACGGACGACGAGCCCGAGTTGTTGACCCTCACGAGCAAGGAACTGCTGGTCCTCTAGATGGCTACCACCAACGACCTCAAGAACGGCACCGTCCTCAACCTCGACGGCCAGCTGTGGACCGTCACCGACTTCCAGCACGTGAAGCCGGGCAAGGGCGGCGCCTTCGTGCGCACGACCCTGAAGAACGTGCTCTCCGGCAAGGTCGTCGACCGGACGTTCAACGCCGGCACGAAGGTCGAGACGGCGAACGTCGACAAGCGGTCGATGACCTACCTCTACCAGGACGGCGCCGACTACGTCTTCATGGACGGCGACACCTTCGACCAGATCCCGGTCTCGGCCGCGACGCTGGGCAGCGGGGCCGACTACCTGCTGGAGAACACCGAGGTCATCGTGGCGGTGCACGACGGCACCCCGCTGTACGTCGAGCTGCCGGTGACCCTGGAGCTGGTCGTGCAGCACACCGACCCGGGCCTGCAGGGCGACCGCTCCACCGGCGGCACCAAGCCGGCGACCCTGGAGACGGGCGCGGAGATCCAGGTGCCGCTGTTCATCACCACCGGCGAGAAGCTGAAGGTCGACACCCGCGACGGCCGCTACCTCGGCCGGGTCAGCTGACCTCGTGGCAGCCCGTTCCAAGGCGCGCAAGCGCGCGGTCGACGTCCTCTACGAGGCCGACCTGCGCTCCAGCGACCCGCTCGCGGTCCTGCGCGACCGCGTCGCCGACGGCAACCCGCCGGTGCCCGAGCACGCCGTCCGGCTGGTCGAGGGCGTCGTCGGGCAGCAGGCCCGGATCGACGAGCTGATCGAGGAGCACGCCTCCGGCTGGTCGCTGGACCGGCTCCCCGACGTCGACCGGGCCATCCTGCGGATGGCGGTCTACGAGCTGCTGTGGGTCGACGACGTCCCCGACGCGGTGGTGATCGACGAGGCGGTGGAGCTGGCCAAGGCGCTGTCCACCGACGACTCGCCGGCCTACGTGAACGGAGTCCTCGGCGGCATCGTCCGCGCCGAGATCCCCACCTGATGAAGGACCCCGTTGCCCCCCACCACTCGCAGGCTCGCGGCGGGGCCCTGCAACGGGGCCACTGACGCCGATGGCCCACTCCGCAGCGCGGAGTGGGCCATCGGCGTCAGGTCCTGCTAGCGCGGCGCGCGGCGGCGGTCGCCCCAGTTCGCCTCGTCGTCGTCCTCGGTGGCGTAGCCGACGCCGTCGGCGCCCGGGGAGAGCACACCCCACTCGATGAGCCGCGTGGTGAGCTCGTCGGGGCTCATGTCGTAGATGATCGCCAGCGACTTGAGGTCCTCGGCGCGGATCGAGAGCACCTTGCCGTTGTAGTCGTGCCGCTGCGCCTGGATGGTCGAGGCGTACCGGGCCAGTGGGCCGGCCTCGTCGGCCGGCAGCGAGCCCAGCGACTCCAGGTTGAGCACGATCTTGGTGCTCTTGGTGACCGCGGAGCTCGGCCGCGGGTCGGGCAGCAGCTCGGAGACGGGGACGCCGTAGAAGACGGCCAGCTCGGACAGCCGCTGCACGGTGACCGCCCGGTCGCCGCGCTCGTAGGAGCCCACGACGACGGCCTTCCAGCGGCCGTGGGACTTGTCCTCCACGCCCTGCAACGACAGCCCTTGCTGGTTGCGGATGGCCCGCAGGCGGGCGCCCAGCGCCCTGGAGTAGTCGGTGCTCATGACCTCTGCTCACTGACTGTCGTCGGTAGGGAACGGTTCTGGTCACGCAGAGTACTGGCACAGCTCGCGCGGCGACAGTCCGGGAGCCCCCAACGGGTCAGATCCCGTTCACGTGGTTGTCTCCCGGGCGCGATGCGGGTCACCTGCGCCGGTGCAGTACCGTCGTCGCCGGTCCCACTCGCCGTCGGCCACTCCGGCCGGCGGCGCAGATCTCCTTTAACGACCCGTCCCGTGAGGCGGGGAAGGAGGCTTGATGACCATGTCATCAGAGCTGCCCGCACCACCGCCCACCGAGCCCGCCGCCGGTGGCCCCCCGCCGTTGCTGAGCGCGGACGACGTCGCCCGGGTGGTCGACCGGATCGCCCACCAGCTGATCGAGCGGGCCGCGAGCGCCTCGCCCGCCGGTGCCTCCGACGGTGGCCTCGCCGACCTGGTGCTCGTCGGCATCCCCACCCGCGGCGCCCCCCTGGCCCGCCGGCTGGCCGCCCGGATCGAGGCGTTCAGCGGCACGACGGTCGACGTCGGCACCGTCGACATCACCCTCTACCGCGACGACCTGCGGCTGCGCGGCGTCCGTGCGCTGGAGGACACCCGGCTGCCGGAGGCCGGGGTCGACGGCCGGCTGGTGGTGCTCGTCGACGACGTCCTGTTCTCCGGCCGGTCGGTCCGCGCCGCCCTGGACGCGCTGCGTGACCTCGGCCGCCCGCGCGCGGTGCAGCTGGCGGTGCTGGTCGACCGCGGCCACCGGGAGCTGCCGATCCGGGCCGACTACGTGGGCAAGAACGTGCCGACCTCGCGCACGCAGTCGGTGAAGGTGCACCTGGCCGAGGTGGACGGGCTCGACGAGGTCCTGCTGACCGAGGGGGCGGACGCGTGAAGCGGCACCTGCTGGAGGCCGCGGACCTGGACCGGGCCGACGCGACCCTCGTCCTGGACACCGCCGGCCAGATCGAGTCGGCGCTCGCCGGCCGAGAGGTCAAGAAGCTCCCCACCCTGCGTGGGCGCACCGTGGTCAACCTCTTCTACGAGGACTCCACCCGCACCCGGATCTCCTTCGAGCTGGCGGCCAAGCGGCTCTCCGCCGACGTCATCAACTTCTCCGCCAAGGGCAGCAGCGTCTCCAAGGGCGAGAGCCTGAAGGACACCGCGCTGACCCTGGAGGCGATGGGCAGCGACGCGATCGTGATCCGGCACCAGGCCTCCGGCGCCCCGCACCGGCTGGCGCAGTGGGTGAAGGGGAGCGTCGTGAACGCCGGCGACGGCACCCACGAGCACCCGACCCAGGCACTGCTGGACGCCTACACGATCCGGCAGCGGCTGGGCCGGCTCGACGGGGTGCGGGTGGTCCTCGTCGGCGACGTGCTGCACAGCCGGGTGGCCCGCTCCAACGTGTGGCTGCTGTCGACCCTGGGCGCCGAGGTCACGCTGGTCGCGCCGCCGACGCTGCTCCCCGTGGGGGTGGGCAGCTGGCCGGTGCAGGTCAGCTACGACCTGGACGCCGTCCTGTCCAAGGCCGACGTGGTGATGATGCTGCGGGTGCAGGCCGAGCGGATGAACGCCTCGTTCTTCCCCAGCGCCCGCGAGTACAGCCGCCGCTACGGCCTGGATGCCCGCCGGATGGCGGTGCTGCCGGACGACGCGATCGTCATGCACCCCGGCCCGATGAACCGCGGCATGGAGATCGCCGCCGAGGTGGCCGACTCGGCCCGCTCCACGATCGTCGACCAGGTCGGCAACGGCGTGAGCGTGCGCATGGCCGTCCTGTACCTGCTGCTGGGAGGCGCACCCGAGTGAGCACCATCTTGATCAAGGGCGCCCGCCCCTACGGCGAGGACGCCGTCGACATCCGCATCGAGGACGGCCGGATCGCCGCGATCGGGCCGGGCCTGGCGGCCGACGGCGCCCAGGTGGTCGACGCGGCCGGGCTGGTCGCGCTGCCCGGCCTGGTCGACCTGCACACCCACCTGCGCGAGCCGGGCCGGGAGGACGCCGAGACGGTCGAGACCGGCAGCCGGGCCGCGGCGCTGGGCGGGTTCACCGCGGTGCACGCGATGGCCAACACCGACCCGGTCGCCGACACCGCCGGCGTCGTCGAGCAGGTCTGGCGGCTGGGCCAGGAGGCCGGGCTGGTCGACGTCGTCCCGGTCGGGGCGGTGACCGTCGGCCTGCGTGGGGAACGGCTGGCCGAGCTCGGCGCGATGGCCGACTCCGCCGCCCGCGTGCGGGTCTTCTCCGACGACGGGCACTGTGTCGCCGACCCGGCGCTGATGCGCCGCGCCCTGGAGTACGTCAAGGCGCTGGACGGCGTCGTCGCCCAGCACGCCGAGGAGCCCCGGCTCACCGTGGGCGCCCAGATGAACGAGGGCGACCGCTCGGCCCGGCTCGGGCTGGTCGGCTGGCCGGCCGCGGCCGAGGAGGCGGTGATCGCCCGTGACGTGCTGCTGGCCGGGCACGTCGGCGCCCGGCTGCACGTCTGCCACGTCTCGACGGCGGGCTCGGTGGACATCCTGCGCTGGGCCAAGTCGCGGGGGGTCCAGGTGACCGCCGAGGTCACCCCGCACCACCTGCTGCTCACCGACGAGTGCGCGGAGACCTACGACCCGGTGTTCAAGGTGAACCCGCCGCTGCGCAGCGACGCCGACGTCCAGGCGCTCCGGGCGGGGCTGGCCGACGGCACGATCGACGCCGTCGCCACCGACCACGCGCCGCACGCGGTGGAGGACAAGGAGAGCGAGTGGGCCTCGGCCCGCCCGGGGATGCTCGGCCTGGAGCAGGCGCTCTCGATCGTCGTGCAGACCATGGTCGAGCCCGGGCTGCTCGACTGGCGCGGCGTCGCCGACCGCATGTCGGTCCGGCCGGCGGCCATCGGCCGTCTGGACGGGCACGGCCGCCCGCTCGCCGTCGGCGAGCCGGCCAACCTGCTGCTGCTGGACCCCACGCACCGGGCCACCGTCGACCCGGCCGCGCTGGCCAGCCGCAGCCGCAACAGCCCCTATGCCGGCCGGGAGCTCCCCGGCCGGGTGGTCGCCACGTTCCTGCGGGGCGCGGCGACCGTGATGGACGGGAAGGCACAGAAGTGAGCGACGCGATCCTCGTCCTCGAGGACGGCAGGACCTTCCACGGCGACGCCTACGGCGCGACCGGCACGACGGTCGGTGAGGCGGTGTTCTCCACCGGGATGACCGGCTACCAGGAGACGCTGACCGACCCCAGCTACGCCGGCCAGATCATCACCATGACGGCGCCGCACGTCGGCAACACCGGCGTGAACGGCGAGGACGACGAGAGCCGCCGCATGTGGGTCGCCGGTTTCGTCGTCCGCGACCCCGCGCGCCGCCCGGCGAACTGGCGGGCCACCGGCAGCCTGGACGACGAGCTGGTCGCCCAGGGCGTGGTGGGGATCAGCGGCATCGACACCCGCGCGCTGACCCGGCACCTGCGCGACCGCGGGGCGATGCGCGCCGGGATCAGCACGGAGCTGAGCGCGGACGAGCTGCTGGCCCGGGTGACCGAGAGCCCGAGCATGACCGGCGCGGACCTGGCGCCGAGCGTCAGCGCGAGCGAGCCCTACGTCGTCCCGGCCGTGGGGGAGAAGCGGTTCACCATCGCCGCGCTCGACCTGGGCATCAAGACCGCCACCCCGCGGTACCTGGCCGAGCTCGGCGTCGAGACGCACGTGCTGCCCGCGACCGCGACCGCCGAGCAGCTGCTCGAGCACGGGGTGGACGGCGTGTTCGTCTCCAACGGCCCCGGCGACCCGGCGGCCGCCGACTACGCGGTCGCCGCGGTCCGCGGGGTGCTGGAGGCCCGCCGTCCGCTGTTCGGCATCTGCTTCGGCAACCAGATCCTCGGCCGCGCGCTCGGCCTGGGCACCTACAAGCTGCGCTTCGGGCACCGCGGGCTGAACCAGCCGGTGCTGGACCGGGTCAGCGGCACGGTGCGGGTCACCAGCCACAACCACGGCTTCGCCGTCGACGCCCCGCTGGACCGGCCGACCGACACCCCGTTCGGGCCGGTCGAGGTCAGCCACGTCGGGCTCAACGACCAGGTGGTCGAGGGCCTGCGGCTGATCGACGCCCCGGCGTTCAGCGTGCAGTTCCACCCGGAGGCGGCGGCCGGGCCGCACGACGCCAACCCGCTGTTCGGCCGGTTCGTCGACCTGATGGCGGCTTCGAAGAAGGGCAACGCGGTGACACCTCCACCCGTCGTCGAGTCGAGCACGGGGGAGAACGCCTGATGCCCAAGCGGACAGATCTGCAGCACGTGCTCGTGATCGGCTCCGGGCCGATCGTCATCGGCCAGGCCAGCGAGTTCGACTACTCGGGGACCCAGGCCTGCCGGGTGCTCAAGGCCGAGGGGCTGCGGGTCAGCCTGGTCAACAGCAACCCGGCCACGATCATGACCGACCCCGAGGTCGCCGACGCCACCTACGTGGAGCCGCTGACCCCGGAGTTCGTCGAGCGGGTGATCGCCAAGGAGCGCCCCGACGCGCTGCTGGCCACCCTGGGCGGCCAGACGGCGCTGAACCTCGCCATCGGGCTGTACGAGAACGGCGTGCTGGAGAAGTACGGCGTCCAGCTCATCGGCGCCGACGTCGACGCGATCAACCGCGGCGAGGACCGGCAGAAGTTCAAGGACATCGTGCGCTCCATCGGCGCCGACGCCCCGCGCTCGACGGTCTGCGGGACCGTGGACGAGGCGCTGGCCACCGCCGCCGAGGTCGGCTACCCGGTGGTCATCCGGCCCAGCTTCACCATGGGCGGGCTCGGCTCGGGGATCGCCACCGACGAGCCGATGCTGCGCCGGATGGCCGGCCACGGCCTGGCCGACTCACCCGTGCACACCGTCCTGATCGAGGAGTCGGTGCTCGGCTGGAAGGAGTTCGAGCTCGAGCTGATGCGCGACCGCAGCGACAACGTGGTGGTCATCTGCTCGATCGAGAACATCGACGCGATGGGCGTGCACACCGGTGACTCGGTGACCGTGGCGCCGGCGATGACGCTCACCGACCGCGAGTACCAGCAGATGCGCGACGTCGGCATCGCCGTGCTGCGCGAGGTCGGCGTGGACACCGGCGGCTGCAACATCCAGTTCGCCGTCCACCCCGAGACCGGTCGCCTGGTCGTGATCGAGATGAACCCGCGGGTGTCGCGGTCCAGTGCCCTGGCGTCGAAGGCCACCGGCTTCCCGATCGCCAAGATCGCCGCGAAGCTGGCCATCGGCTACACCCTCGACGAGATCACCAACGACATCACCGGGGTCACCCCGGCGTCGTTCGAGCCGTCGCTGGACTACGTCGTGGTGAAGATCCCCCGCTTCGCCTTCGAGAAGTTCCCCGGGGCCGACCCGCGGCTGACCACGACGATGAAGAGCGTCGGCGAGGTCATGGCGATGGGCCGCAACTTCACCGAGGCCCTCGGCAAGGCGATGCGGTCGACCGAGACCTCGGCGGCCGGCTTCTGGACCGACGCCGCCCAGCCCGCGGACGCCGCGGCGCTGGTGGAGCAGCTGCGCACCCCGGTCGACGGCCGGCTCTACACCGCCCAGCGGGCGCTGGCCGCCGGTGCCACCGTCGAGCAGGTCGCAGAGGCCAGCGGGTTCGACACCTGGTTCGTCGACCAGATCGCCATGGTCAACGAGATCGGCGAGGAGGTCCGGGAGGCGCCGTCGCTGACCCCGGAGCTGCTGCGCCGGGCCAAGCGGCACGGTCTCTCCGACCGCCAGGTCGCCGTCCTGCGGCCGGAGCTGGCGGGGGAGGGCGGCGTCCGCACGCTGCGCTGGCGGCTGGGCATCCGGCCGGTCTACAAGACCGTGGACACCTGCGCCGCCGAGTTCGCCGCCCGGACGCCGTACCACTACTCCTCCTACGACTCCGAGACCGAGGTGGAGCCGCGGGAGAGGCCGGCGGTGCTGATCCTCGGGTCGGGGCCGAACCGGATCGGGCAGGGCGTCGAGTTCGACTACTCCTGCGTGCACGCGGTGATGGCCCTGCAGGACGCCGGCTACGAGGCGGTGATGGTCAACTGCAACCCGGAGACCGTCTCCACCGACTACGACACCGCCGACCGGCTGTACTTCGAGCCGCTCACCTTCGAGGACGTCCTGGAGGTCGTGGAGGCCGAGCGCGCCGCCGGTCCGGTCGCCGGGGTCATCTGCACCCTGGGCGGGCAGACCCCGCTGGGCCTGGCGCAGCGGCTCAAGGACGCCGGCGTCCCGGTGCTCGGCACGTCCCCCGAGGCGATCGACGCCGCCGAGGACCGCGGGGAGTTCTCCCGGGTGCTGTCCGACACCGGCCTGCTCGCGCCCAAGCACGGCATGGCGACGACGTCGGCCGAGGCGGTGGCGATCGCGGCGTCCATCGGCTACCCGGTGCTGGTGCGGCCGTCCTACGTGCTCGGCGGGCGCGGGATGGAGATCGTCTACGAGGACGCCATGCTGGAGGCCTACATCACCAAGGCCACCGACGTGAGCGCCGACCACCCGGTGCTGGTCGACCGGTTCCTCGAGGACGCCGTCGAGATCGACGTCGACGCGCTCTACGACGGCACCGACCTGTACCTGGGCGGGGTCATGGAGCACATCGAGGAGGCCGGGATCCACTCCGGCGACTCGGCGTGCGCCCTGCCGCCGATCACCCTGGGTGGCGAGGACCTGCACACCATCCGTCGGGCCACCGAGGCGCTGGCCGCCCGGATCGGTGTGCGCGGGCTGATGAACGTGCAGTACGCGCTGAAGGACGACGTCCTCTACGTGCTGGAGGCCAACCCGCGCGCCAGCCGCACGGTGCCGTTCGTGTCGAAGGTGACCGCGGTGCAGCTGGCCAAGGCCGCGGCCCGGATCGCGGTCGGCCAGACGATCGCCCAGCTGCGCACCGAGGGCGTGCTGCCGGCCACCGGGGACGGCACCGACCTGCCGGTCGACGGCCCGATCGCGGTGAAGGAGGCGGTGCTGCCCTTCCACCGGTTCCGGACCATGGAGGGCCACGGGGTGGACACCGTGCTCGGGCCGGAGATGAAGTCGACCGGTGAGGTGATGGGCATCGACGCGGAGTTCGGCACCGCGTTCGCCAAGTCCCAGGCCGCCGCCTACGGCGACCTGCCGACCGGGGGCACGGTGTTCGTGTCGCTGGCCAACCGGGACAAGCGCTCGGCGGTCTTCCCGGTCAAGCGGCTGGCCGACCTCGGCTTCCGGGTGCTCGCCACGGTGGGCACCGCCCAGGTGCTCCGCCGCAACGGCGTCGCCTGCGAGGTGGTCGGGAAGTTCTCGCAGGGCCCGGGCAACGTGGTCGAGCGGATCCTGGCCGGCGAGATCGACCTGGTGGTCAACACCCCGTTCGGCACGCCGGGCAACAGCGGCCCCCGGCTGGACGGGTACGAGATCCGCGCTGCCGCGGTGAGCGCCGGCATCCCGTGCATCACCACCGTGCAGGGCATGGCGGCCACGGTGCAGGGCGTCGAGTCGCTGCGCCGGGGCGACATCGGGGTGCGCAGCCTGCAGGACCTGCACGAGTCGCTGGCCGCCGCCCAGGCGGCGGCCGGGACCACGGCGTGAGGGGGGGCGGGGGCGCGACCGCTGCGGCTGAGCTGGGCCGGGAGGCGCGCGCGGCCGGGCTGACCGGCCCGGTGCTCCGGGCCCTGCACACCGCCGCCGTCGCCCGCTTGGACGGCGCCTCCGCCCCCGAACCGGTCTGGCTCACCGAGCTGACGACCGCACTCGACCGGGACGGGCTGGGCGCCGACGACCTGCCCGCGCTGGTCCGGCTGCTGAGCACGACCGGGCAGCACCGGCTGCTGGCCCGCTCGGGGGTGCGCTTCCCGGCGTACGCCCTCACCGACGACGTGGCGGCTGCGCGCGTCGGGCCGCCGGGGCCACGGCTGCCGGTCCGCCCGCGGGCCGCCGGCAGCTGGCAGGTGCTCGGCCGGCGGACCGGTTTCCCGATCGGCGTGCCCGCCTGCCCGATGACCGGCACCGCCGCCTGGGTGCAGTACCTGGCCGGCAACGGCTTCAACCTGCTCACCTACAAGACCGTCCGCAGCCGCGCGCGCGCGGCCAACCAGTTCCCCAACTGGGCGTTCGTCCCCGGGGTGCGCGAGCCGTTCGCGCTCGACGGACCGCCGCCGGTGGTCACCGCCGAGCCGTCGGACTGGGTGCCGCCCGGCGACCCGGCGGTGACGTCGGCGAACTCGTTCGGAGTGCCGTCGCCGGACCCGGCGGTCTGGACCGAGGACGTCGCCGCCGCCGTCCGCTGCCTGGCCGACGACCAGCTGCTGCTGGTCAGCGTGCTGGGTGAGGACGACGGCGAGGGCCCGCCGCAGCTGCAGGCGATCGCCGAGGACTTCGCCCGGACCGCGCGGCTGGCCGAGTCCGCCGGCGCGCCGGTGGTCGAGCTCAACCTGTCCTGCCCCAACGCGCTGGACGCGGCACGGGGCGGGGTGCAGCCGCCGATCTGCCTGGACGCCGAGCTGACCACCGCGATCGTCGAGACCACCCGGCGCGCGCTGTCCAGCAGCACCGGGCTGGTCGCCAAGCTGTCCTGGCTGGACGCACCCGCCCTGGCCGGGCTGCTGCCGCGGATCGCGCCGCACCTGGACGGGGTGGCCGCGATCAACACGGTGCAGTGCACGGTGCAGCGCCCCGACGGCCGGCCCACCTTCCCGGGGCGGCCGCTGGCCGGCGTCTCCGGCCGGGCGGTGCGCGACCTCGCGCTGGACTTCACCGCCCGGCTGCTGGACCTGCGGGCGGCCGGCGGCTTCGACTTCGACGTCCTGGCGATGGGCGGGGTGACCGACCCGGCGAGCTGCGCGGCGCTGCTGGGGCTCGGCGCGGCCGGCGTGCAGACCGCCACCGGCGCCTTCGCCGACCCCTTCCTCGCCCGCGCGTGCGTCACCGAGCTCGCCGGGGCAGCGGCGTGAGCGGCACCTTCGGGGAGCGGCTGGCCGACGCCGTCGCCGCGCGCGGCCCGCTGTGCGTCGGCATCGACCCGCACGTGCCGCTGCTGGAGCGCTGGGGGCTGCCGGACAGCCCCGACGGGCTGGCCCGGTTCACCGACGCCGTGGTCGACGCCCTGGCCGGGCACGTCGCGGTGCTCAAACCGCAGCTGGCCTTCTACGAGCGGCACGGCTCCCGCGGGCTGGCCGTGCTCGAGGACGCCGTCGTCCGGGCCCGGGCGGCCGGGGCGCTGGTCCTGCTGGACGCCAAGCGTGGCGACATCGGCTCCACGATGGACGCCTACGCCGACTACCTGCGCCCCGAGCACCCGCTCGCCGTCGACGCCCTGACCGTCAGCCCGTTCCTGGGCCCGGGTTCCCTGCAGCCGGCCGTGGACACCGCCCGCCTGCACGGCGGCGGGCTGTTCGTGCTGGCCCGCACCTCGAACCCGGGCGCCGGCACGCTGCAGCACGCGCTGGTGGGGGAGCGGACCGCCGCCCAGGTCGTCATCGACACCGTGCGCGGCTGGAACACCCCGGGGTGGGTGGTCGGCGACCCGCTGCCCGACATCGCCGCGGTGCGCGACATGGCGGGCCGGTGGGGCCCGAGCACGGGCTCGTTCGGCGTCGTCGTGGGCGCCACCCTGCCCGACCTCGACGTCGACCTCGACGGGCTCGGCGGGCCGGTGCTCGCCCCGGGCCTGGGCGCCCAGGGCGGATCGGCCGCCGACCTGCGCCGGCTCTTCGGGACCGGACGCGCCGTCGTCCCCACCGTCTCCCGCGACGTGCTGCAGGCCGGGCCGGACGCGGGTGCGCTGCGGGCCGCCGCCGACCGGTGGACGGCAGAGCTCACCGCGTGAGGCGCGCGGCGCCCCGACTGGTGCTGGCCCTCGGGGCGGTGCTGTGCGCGCTGGGCGTCGCGCTGTTCTGGCGGGCCAACCGGCCGGGGCCACCGGCCGACGGCGGCTGGGCCGCCTACACCCCCCTGCCGGCGGAGACGGCGTACCAGAGCCGGCTGACCCTCTCCTTCGACGACGACCGCTGGGCGGTGCTCTGGACCGCCGGCCACGTCCTCGGTGCCGTGCTGGTCGTGGCCGGGCTGCTGGTGCTGTCCGCCCTGGCCGGGTGGCTGCTGGGCCGGCGGCGGGCCGGCCGACGACCTGTTGACCAGCGGTGACGGCACGGTTACTGCACCGTCCGGTCCGATCGGGTGTCCGTGCAGCACACCGGCCCGGCGCAGATGACACGGGGTCCAGGGTGACCAGCGGGTTCGAGGTGACTAGGTTGGCGCCCAGGCTCACATCGAGGGCCGCCGTCCAGGCACACTCCACACCGAACGACACCGCCGGTCGCAGCGCCGGCACGAACACGATTGGGTTGCTCCGTGCCCCTTCCCGAGTTGTCCCCCGAACAGCGCGCCGCTGCCCTGGAGAAGGCCGCCGCGGCCCGCAAGACCCGCGCCGAGCTGCGTGAGCGGCTGAAGACCAAGGGCGCGACGGTCGGCGACGTCCTCAAGCAGGGCGAGACCGACGAGGTCATCGGCAAGATGCGCGTCTCCGCGGTGCTCGAGTCCCTCCCCGGGGTCGGCAAGGCGCGTGCGGCCAAGATCATGGAGCGCCTCGAGATCTCACCGACCCGTCGCGTCCGTGGTCTCGGTGCCAACCAGCGCAAGGCGCTGGAGGCCGAGTTCGCCGGCGAGGTCGTCGAGCCCTGAGCACGTCCCTGTCCCGACCGACGCACACCCCCAGCCCGAGGACGCCGAGCGTGGCCCGCACCCCTGCCCGCCTGACGGTCCTCTCGGGTCCCTCCGGGGTGGGGAAGGGCACGGTCGTCGCCGAGGTCCGGCGCCGGCACCCGGAGGTCTGGGTGTCGGTGTCGGTCACCACGCGTGCCCCGCGCCCTGGCGAGGTGGACGGCGAGCACTACTGGTTCGTCGACGCCGAGTACTTCGACTGGCTGATCGAGCACGACGGCCTGCTCGAGTGGGCCGAGTACGCGGGCAACCGGTACGGCACCCCGGTCGCGCCGGTGCAGGAGCAGCTGGCCTCCGGGGCCCCGGCGCTGCTGGAGATCGAGCTGCAGGGCGCCCGGCAGGTGCGCGAGCGCGCGCCCGAGGCGCAACTGGTCTTCCTGGCCCCGCCGTCCTGGGCCGAACTGGTCAGCCGACTGGCCGGCCGGGGCACCGAACACCCCGAGGTGCAGTCCCGCCGGCTGGCCCTCGCCCAGGCCGAACTGGACGCCTCCGGGGAGTTCGACGTGGTCGTCGTGAACGACGACGTGGCCAGAGCCGCAGACGAGTTGGTAGGCTTGCTGACTGCGTCTCCGCCCGCTGGTCCCTGACCGCGGCCGAGGGCGCACCCGAGGCGACCGAGCGGAGCCATCCGCCGCCCGCCCGCACACCGAGTTGAGGAGCACGCCCGCCCGTGTCCGGAGTCGCACCTGCCCCTGAGGGCATCACCAACCCGCCGATCGACGAGCTGCTCGAGCGGACCACCAGCAAGTACGGGTTGGTCATCTACGCCGCCAAGCGCGCGCGTCAGATCAACGCCTACTACAGCCAGCTCTCCGAGGGCCTGCTGGAGTACGTCGGCCCGCTGGTCGACACCGCGCCCCAGGAGAAGCCGCTGTCGATCGCGCTCCGCGAGATCAACGAGGGCCTCCTCGCCCACACCGCCGGCGAGAACTGAAAAAGGACCCCCTCGCCCCCCACCGCTCGCAGGCTCGCGGCGGGCCCCTGCGAGGGGGCCTTACTGATGACGAAGCCCCCGGCTGGTGCCGGGGGCTTCGTCATGTGTGGAGGATGGACCCCATGAGCCAGATCGTCCTGGGCGTGGGTGGTGGCGTCGCGGCCTACAAGTCCGCGCTGCTGCTGCGCGCCCTCACCGAGTCCGGCCACGACGTCCGGGTGGTGCCGACCGCGTCGGCGCTGCGCTTCGTCGGCGCCGCCACGTTCGAGGCGCTCAGCGGCAACCCGGTGTCCACCGAGGTCTGGGACGACGTGCCCGAGGTCGCCCACGTCCGGATCGGGCAGACCGCCGACCTGGTCCTGGTCAACCCGGCCACCGCGGACCTGCTGGCCCGGGCAGCGGCCGGCCGGGCCGACGACCTGCTCACCGCGACGTTGCTCACCGCGCACTGCCCGGTCGTCTTCGTGCCGGCCATGCACACCGAGATGTGGCAGCACCCGGCCACCCAGGACAACGTCGCGACGCTGCGCCGCCGTGGAGCCGTCGTGCTGCCCCCCGCGGTGGGACGGCTCACCGGCCCGGACTCCGGCCCCGGACGGCTGCCCGAGCCGGCCGACGTCGCCGCGTTGGCCGAGCTGGTGCTGTCCGCCGGTGCCGGCGCGCTCGCCCACGACCTCAGCGGCCGCCGGGTCGTGATCAGCGCCGGTGGCACCCGGGAACCGCTGGACCCGGTGCGGTTCCTGGGCAACCGATCGTCCGGGCTGCAGGGCTGGGCGCTGGCCCGGGTCGCCGCCGCCCGGGGCGCCGAGGTGGTGCTGGTCGCCGCCAACGTCGAGCTGCCGGCCCCGTTCGGGGTGCGGGTGGTCGCTGTCGAGAGCGCCGAGGAGCTGCGCCTCGGGATGCACGGTGAGTCGTCCGGTGGGGAGACGGGGCGCCCGGCCGACGTCGTCGTCATGGCCGCCGCCGTCGCCGACTTCCGGCCCACCACGGTCGCCGGCAGCAAGCTGAAGAAGGGTGGGGCCACCGAGCCCAGTTCGCTGGAGCTGGTCCGCAACCCCGACGTCCTGGTCGAGCTCGTGGGCGCGCGGCCGGCCGGGCAGCTCGTCGTCGGCTTCGCCGCGGAGACCGGCGACGCGGAGGGCGACGTGCTGACCCACGCCCGCGCCAAGCTGGCCCGCAAGGGCGTCGACCTGCTGGTGGTCAACGACGTCTCCGCCGGACGGGTCTTCGGCCGGTCGGAGAACGAGGTGACGGTGCTGGCCACCGACGGGACGACGACCGCCGTGCCGGCCGGTCGCAAGGACGCGGTCGCCGCCGCGATCTGGGACGTGGTGGCCGACCGGGTCGCCCGGCAGCCCTGACGCCACCGCCTCACCGAACGGCCGCCGGCTCCCGCCGGTAGCCTCAGCCGTCGGGCCGACCACTGCCGTGGTGCAGCCCGGCCGACCGCGAACAACGCGCTCGGCAGCCGACTGCAGGGAGAACCGAGTGCCACGCCGTCTCTTCACGTCCGAGTCGGTGACCGAGGGCCACCCCGACAAGATCGCCGACCAGATCAGCGACTCGATCCTGGACGCGATGCTCGCGCAGGACCCGCGCAGCCGCGTCGCCGTCGAGACCCTCATCACCACCGGCCAGGTGCACATCGCCGGTGAGGTCACCACCTCCGGCTACGTCGACATCGCCGACATCGTGCGCAAGACGATCCTCGGCATCGGCTACGACTCCTCCCGCAAGGGCTTCGACGGCGCGTCCTGCGGCGTCAGCGTCTCCATCGGCGCCCAGTCCCCGGACATCGCCCAGGGCGTGGACACCGGCTACGAGGCGCGCAAGGCCGAGCTGAGCGCGGCCGAGCACCGGGCTGCGGTGGCCGACGACCTGATCGAGCGGCAGGGGGCCGGCGACCAGGGGCTGATGTTCGGGTACGCCACCGACGAGACGCCCGAGCTGATGCCGCTGCCGATCGCGCTGGCGCACCGGCTGTCCCGGCGGCTGTCGGCGGTCCGCAAGGACGGGTCGGTGCCCTACCTGCGTCCCGACGGCAAGACCCAGGTCACCGTGGTCTACGAGGACGACCGCCCGGTCGCCGTGGACACCGTGGTGGTCTCCTCCCAGCACGCCGAGGACATCTCCATCGACACGCTGCTGGCCCCCGACGTCCAGGAGCTGGTGGTCGAGCCCGCGCTGCGCGAGCTGGGCCTGCCGACCACCGGCTACCGGCTGCTGGTGAACCCGACCGGCAAGTTCGTCATCGGTGGCCCGATGGGCGACGCCGGGCTGACCGGCCGCAAGATCATCGTCGACACCTACGGCGGCATGGCCCGGCACGGCGGCGGCGCCTTCTCCGGCAAGGACCCCTCGAAGGTCGACCGGTCCGGCGCCTACGCGATGCGCTGGGTGGCCAAGAACGTCGTCGCCGCCGGGCTGGCCCGCCGCTGCGAGGTGCAGGTCGCCTACGCGATCGGTGCCGCGCACCCGGTCGGCCTCTTCGTCGAGACCTTCGGCACCAACACGGTGCCGGAGGAGGCGCTGGAGAAGGCGATCACCTCGGTGTTCGACCTGCGGCCCGGTGCGATCGTGCGGGACCTGGACCTGCTGCGGCCGATCTACGCCCCGACGGCGGCCTACGGCCACTTCGGGCGCACCGACGTCGAGCTGCCCTGGGAGCGGCTGGACCGCGTCGACGCGCTGAAGTCGGCGGTGGGCGTCTCCTGAGCACGGCACGGCCGATCGACGACGACCCGGGCACCCGCACACAGCGGGTCGCCCGGGTCGTCGTCGATGTGCCGTTGGCGCACCTGGACCGGCCCTTCGACTACGCCGTCCCCGACGAGCTCGCCGAGCAGGTGGTGGCCGGCTGCCGGGTCCGGGTGCGGTTCGCCGGCAAGCTGGTGGACGGCGTCGTCCTGGAGCTGACCGGCGACACCGACCACACCGGGAAGCTGGCCCCGCTGGCCAAGGTGGTCTCCGCCGAGCCGGTGCTCACCCCCGAGGTCGCCGAGCTGGCCCGCTCGGTCGCCGACCGCTACGCCGGGTCGCTCACCGACGTGCTGCGGCTGGCCCTGCCACCGCGCCGCGGCGCCCCGGAGAAGCGGCCCCGGCTCGACCCGCCGCCACCGCCCCCGGCTCCCGACCCGGCGGGCTTCGCCCGCTACCCGACCGGGCCGCAGCTGCTGACCGCGGTGGCCGAGGGGCGGGCGGCCCGCGCGGTGTGGACGGCGCTACCCGGGGAGGACTGGCCGACCCGGCTGGCCGAGCTGGCGCAGGCCGCGCTGTCGGGCGGGCGCGGCGCGCTCGTCGTCGTCCCCGACGGCAAGGACCTGGACCGGCTGGCCGCCGC
Source organism: Modestobacter caceresii (assembly GCF_000761485.1). GTDB lineage: Bacteria > Actinomycetota > Actinomycetes > Mycobacteriales > Geodermatophilaceae > Modestobacter > Modestobacter caceresii. Next base: position 46,975 of record NZ_JPMX01000025.1, on the reverse strand, counting down.
GGCCGAGCGGCTGCTGCCGGCCGGTTCGGTCGCGGTGCTGCGCGCCGACTCCTCGCCGGACACCCGCTACGGGCGCTTCCTCGCCGCCTCCCGCGGCACCGCCCAGGTGGTGCTCGGCACCCGCGGGTCGGTGTTCGCGCCGGTCCGCGAACTGGGCCTGGTGGCGATCTGGGACGACGGCGACGACCTGCACGCCGAGCCGCGGGCGCCCTACCCGCACGCCCGCGACGTGCTGGTGCACCGGGCGCACCTGGCCTCCTGCGCGGCCGTGGTCGCCGGCACGGCGCGCACCGCGGAGGCGGCGCTGCTGGTGGAGTCCGGGTGGGCGCACGAGCTGATCGCCGACCGGGCCACCCTGCGCGCCGCGGCGCCGCGGGTGGAGGCCCTCGGCAGCGACTTCGAGCTGGCCCGGGACCCGGCTGCGCGCTCCGCCCGGCTGCCCACGCTCGGTTTCACCGTGGCCCGGCGCGCGCTGGCCGACGGCGCCCCGGTGCTGATCCAGGTGCCCCGCTCCGGCTACGTGCCCTCGCTGGTCTGCGACCGCTGCCGGGCGCCGGCCCGCTGCGCGCACTGCGCCGGCCCGCTGGGGATCGCACCGGCGCCCGGGCCGAACGGGGTGCGGATCGCAGCCTGCCGCTGGTGCGCCCGCCCGGCGGCGACCTTCGACTGCCCGCACTGTCACGGCACCAAGCTGCGGGCCGCCGTGATCGGCGCCTCCCGCACCGCGGAGGAGCTGGGCCGGGCGTTCCCGGGAGCGGCGGTGCGGGTCTCCGGCCGCAGCTCCGGGGTGCTCGCGGAGGTCTCCGGTGACCCGGCGATCGTGGTGGCCACGCCGGGGGCGGAGCCGGTGGCCGAGGGCGGCTACGGCGCGGCGCTGCTGCTGGACTCCTGGGCGCTGCTGGGCCGGGCCGACCTGCGGGCGGGGGAGGAGACGATGCGCCGCTGGATGAACGCCGCCGGGCTGGTGCGGGCCGGCGGCCAGGTGGTGGTCGCCGCCGACGCCGCGCACCCGGTCGTGCAGGCGCTGGTGCGCTGGGACCCGGCCGGGCTGGCCACCCGGGAGCTGGCCGACCGCCGCGAGCTCGGATTCCCGCCGGTCACCCGGATGGCCTCGCTGTCGGCGTCACCGGCGGCGCTGGCGGACTTCCTGGCGGCGCTGCGGCTGCCCGAGGGCGCCGACGTCCTCGGACCGGTCCCCGAGCCGCCGCGGCCGGGGCAGGAGGGCGAACGGGAGCGCTACCTGGTCCGGGTGCGGCGCAGCGACGGGGCGGCCCTGGCGCGGGCGCTGCACGACGTCCAGGGGGTGCGCAGCGCCAAGAAGGTCGCCGAGCACGTCCGCGTGCAGCTGGACCCGCTCGAGCTGGCCTAGGCGTACGCGGCCGTCCCGTCGGGCGGCAGGGGGTGTGGAGCTCGCACGGAGCCCTTGACAACTTTTCCTGTCAGGAGCACGGTGACGGCATGCAGGACGTCGAGGTCATCGAGGACGCGGAGGCGGCGGCCACCGCGCTGGACCCGGTCCGGGCCCAGCTGCTCGGCGAGCTGGCCGTCCCGGCCTCCGCCGCCGGGCTCGCCGCCCGGGTCGGCATCGCGCGCCAGAAGGTGAACTACCACCTCAAGGCGCTCGAGGCGCACGGCCTGGTGAGGCTGTCCGAGGAGCGCCGGCACGGGGGCATCACCGAGCGGGTGCTGCAGGCGTCGGCGGCGTCGTACGTCGTGTCGCCGGCGGCCGTCAGCGCGTCCGCGGCCGATCCGGACGCCAACGCCGACCACCTGTCGGCGGGCTACCTCGTCGCGCTGGCCGGCCGGCTGGTGCGCGAGGTCGGCGCCCTGGCGCGCCGGGCCGGCGCGTCCGGCACGCGCCTGCCGACGCTGACCATCGATACGGAGATCGGCTTCCGGTCGGCCGCCGACCGGGCTGCCTTCGCCGACGACCTGACCGCGGCGGTGCTCGACCTGGCCGCTCGTTACCACCACGACGACGGGCGCCCGCACCGGCTCGTCGTCGCCGCCCACCCCGTTCCCGAGGAGAGAACATGAGCACGACCACGGACGTCCCGTACCGCCTGGAGTTCAGCGTCGAGGTCCCGGGCAGCCCGGAACGGGTCTGGCAGGCCGTCGCGACCGCCCGGGGCATGAGCGCCTGGTTCCTGCCGACCGAGATGGAGGAGCGCGAGGGCGGCACCCTGCACTTCTCCATGGGCCCCGAGATGGGCTCGGACGGCCGGGTCACCGGCTGGGACCCGCCGCGCCGCATCGCCTACGAAGAGGACTGGGCCGCCCTCATGGGCAAGGACCCGGACGCGCTGAGCCCGCTGACGTCGGAGTTCCTCGTCGAGGCACGGTCCGGCGGCACCTGCGTCGTGCGGGTCACCAGCAGCGGCTTCGGGACCGGCGCCGCCTGGGAGTCGGAGTGGTGGGAGGACATGGGTTCGAGCTGGCGGCCCTTCTTCGACAACCTGCGCCTCTACCTGGCGCACTTCCCCGGCCAGGAGGCCACGCAGCTGGAGGCCGCCGCCGTCCACCCCGGCGACGCGGGAGCGCTCTGGTCGACCCTGCGCGACGCGCTCGGCCTGGGCGAGGAAGGCGCGACGGTCGAGGTGCGCGGCGCCACCGGCACGGTCGAGCGGGTCGGCGAGCGGCAGGCGCTGGTCCGGCTCACCGCACCGGTTCCCGGGATGCTCAGCGTCTTCACGTACGGCGAGGGGAACGGCACGGCGTTGGCGGGGGTGCGGGCGTACCTGTTCTCCGCCGACGCCGCGGACCACGTGCGGCGCGAGCAACCGGCCTGGCAGGCCTGGCTGCAGGAGCTCTCCGTCCCCGCCTGATCCCCTGCACCCGCTGCCCGGGCCACCGGGTGGTCAGTCGATCGGCTGGTCCAGCAGCTGCGCCAGCTCGGCGTCCAGCTGGGCGGCGGCCATGTCCTCGATGGCCCGCTCGGTGGCCCGGCGCCAGCGCACCGGGAGCGTCGTGGCGGCGGTGCCCACCCCGGCCACGATCCCGACCAGCAGGTGCGGGCGCGCGTGGCCGCGCCGGCGCAGCGCCCCGACGGCGGGGCCGTGCACGGCCGTCGCCGCCAGCCCCCAGCCGGCCGTCGCGAGCGCCTGGTGACGGGTGACCGCCTGGTCGGCGGGGGACGCCGACTCGACCGGCATGCCCTGGAAGGTGCGCCGCAGCGAGGGCAGGTCGTGGGCCACCGTGTCGGCGGCGACCGCGACCAGCAGCGCCAGGTACACCCGTGCGCGGGCCGCGGACCGGGGCGGCAGGTCGAGGGCCGCCTCGGCACCGCCGACCGTCAGGCCGTCGACGAGGGTGCTGATCACGGCGTGGACGCGGTGCGAGGCGAGTGAGGCCATTGCTGCACCGTAGCCAGGTCACCCTGCGGGCGCCGCTGCACACGGCACCTAGGATCGTCGGGTGAGCGTCACCCCCATCCGGATCATGGGCGACCCGGTGCTCCGCACCCCGGCCGCCCCCGTCGTCGACTTCGACGCCGAACTGCGTCAGCTCGTCGCCGACCTGACCGACACCATGCACGCGGCCGGCGGCGCCGGCATCGCGGCGCCGCAGATCGGCGTCGGCCTGCGCGTGTTCACCTGGTACGTCGACGGCGAGGTCGGCCACCTGGTCAACCCCGACGTGACGCCGGTGGGCGAGGAGACCGAGGAGGACGCCGAGGGCTGCCTGTCCATCCCCGGCTTCCGGTTCGACTGCCGTCGGCACCTGTACGTCGCCGCCACGGGCTGGGACATGCACGGCGAGCCGATCCGGGTGGAGGGCTCGCACAAGCTGGCGCGGGCCATCCAGCACGAGACCGACCACCTCGACGGCGTGCTCTTCGTCGACCGGCTCGACGCCGAGGCCCGCGCCGCCGCCCTGGACGTGCTGCAGGGTGCGGAGTGGCAGGGCGCGCAGGCCTGGCTGCCCGACGGGTCGCCGGTGCCGGCACCCGTGGTGAAGGTGAGCCCCCACTGAGGCTCCTGTTCGCCGGTACCCCGGCGCCGGCCGTCGTCGCCCTCGACGCGCTGCTGGACTCCGCCCACGAGGTCGTCGCCGTCCTCACCCGGCCCGACGCACCGTCCGGCCGCGGCCGGCGCACCAGCCGGTCGCCGGTCGCCGAGCGCGCCGACGCCGCCGGCATCCCGGTGCTGCAGCCCCGCTCGCCTCGGGAGCCGGAGTTCCTGTCCCAGCTCGCCGACCTCGCCGTCGACTGCGCCCCGGTCGTCGCCTACGGCGCCCTCGTGCCGCCGGCGGCCCTGCAGGTCCCGCGGCACGGCTGGGTGAACCTGCACTTCTCGCTGCTGCCCGCCTGGCGCGGCGCGGCGCCGGTGCAGCACGCGATCATGGCCGGCGACGAGGTCACCGGCGCGGCCACCTTCCAGCTGGAGGCCGGGCTGGACACCGGCCCGGTCTTCGGCGTCGTCACCGAGCCGATCGGGGCCACCGACACCGCCGGCGACCTGCTGGACCGGCTGGCGGTCAGCGGTGCCCGGCTGCTGGTCGCGACGCTGGACGGCCTCGCCGACGGCTCGCTGCGGCCCGAGCCCCAGCCGGCCGAGGGGGTCAGCCTGGCCCCGCGGATCGAGACCGCGGACGCCCAGGTCGACTGGACCCTGCCGGCCCACGTCGTCGACCGGCGGGTGCGCGGTGTGACGCCGGCGCCGGGGGCCTGGACGACCTGGCGGAGCAACCGACTGCGGCTGGCGCCGGTCGAGCCGCTGTCCTCGTCGTTGGCCCTCGAACCCGGGGAGCTGTCGATCGGGTCGACCGGTGTGCTGGTGGGCACTGGTCGCGGTGCCGTCCGGCTGACGTCGGTGCAACCGGCCGGCAAGAAGATGCTCCCGGCGGTCGACTGGGCGCGCGGTGCGCGCCCGGAACCGGGCGAGCGACTCGGTGAGCAGGTGGGCGCATGACCGGCCCGGAGAAGCGGGCCGGCCACAAGCGGCGCAACGACCCCGGCACCGGCAACCAGCGCCCGCAGTCCCGACGCCACCGGCCGACGCTGGACGGGGCCCGGCTGACCGCCTACGACGTGCTGGACGGCGTCTCCAGCCGGGCGGCCTACGCCAACCTGCTGCTGCCCCAGCTGCTGCGCGAGCGGCAGCTCGAGCCCCGGGACGCCGCCTTCGCCACCCAGCTGGCCTACGGCACGCTGCGCGCCACCGGCACGCTGGACGCCGTCCTGACCACGCTGGTGTCCCGGCCGCTGGCCGAGCTCGATCCCAAGGTGCTGGACCTGCTGCGGCTCGGCGCCTACCAGCTGATCGACCTGCGGGTGCCGGCGCACGCCGCGGTGGACACCACGGTCGCTCTCACCCGGGCGATCGTCGGCACCGGCGCCTCCGGGCTGGTCAACGCGGTGCTGCGCAAGGTCGCCGCCGGCGGTGACCGGGCCGCCTGGGTCGCCGCCCTCGCCCCGGCCGACGACGACGCGCGGTTGACCCTCACCACCGACCACCCGCGCTGGATCGTCGAGGCGTGGCGGGAGGCGCTGGCCGACGACGCCGAGGTGGAGGCCGCGCTGCTCGCCGACGACGCCGCACCCGAGGTGCACCTGGTCGCCCGGCACGTCGGCCGCGACGAACTGGCCGCTGACTCCGGTGGCGAGCCCGGTCCGTGGTCGCCGCACGCCGTCCGGCTGCACGGCGGTGACCCCGGCAAGCTGGCCGCAATCCGCTCCGGCGCGGCCGCGGTGCAGGACGAGGGCAGCCAGCTGGCCACCCTCGCCCTGGTCCGGGCGCCGCTGGAGGGCCCGGACGCGCGCTGGCTGGACATGTGCGCGGGCCCCGGGGGCAAGGCGGGGCTGCTGGCGGCCGTCCGGCCGGCCGGGGTCCACCTGACCGCTGCCGACCGCAGCGAGCACCGCGCCGAGCTGGTGCGCGGAGCACTGGCCGGTGCGGACGACGTCGAGGTCCTGGTCGCCGACGGCACGGCGCCGAGCTGGCCGGCCGGGTCGTTCGACCGCGTCCTGCTGGACGCACCCTGCACCGGCCTGGGCGCGCTGCGCCGCCGGCCGGAGGTGCGCTGGCGGCGCACGGCCGACGACGTCGAGCCGCTGGCCGAGCTGCAGCGGCAGCTGCTGGACAGCGCACTCTCCTCGGTGCGGCCCGGGGGAGTGGTCGCCTACGTGACCTGCTCCCCGCACGCTGCCGAGACCGTCGCCGTGGTCGACGCGGTCGCCGGCCGGGACGACGTCGAGGTGCTCCCCGTGGCCCCGCTGTTCCCCGAGGTGCCCGGCATCGAGCGCGGTGAGCACGCCCAGCTGTGGCCGCACCGGCACGGCACCGACGCGATGTTCATGGCGCTCCTCCGCCGCACCCGCTGACGCTCAAGCCGGCGGGTCGGCGAGCCAGCGGCGTGCCTCGGTCAGGCTCCGCTCGTGCAGCCAGAGCTGGACGCCGGAGGCCACCAGCGCCACGCCGGCGACCACCGCCAGCTGCGGCCTGGGCGGGTCGGCGACCAGCGGTACGACGACGCAGGCGGCGAACACCACCGACACGGTGACCCAGACGGCGCGGACCAGGCCGGCCCGGCGCAGCCGCTGCTGGGCCCGCGCCCGGACCGCGTCGGCGCGGGCCCAGCCGACCAGCCGGTGGTGGCGCAGCGCGAAGTCCACCCGGGCGCCGTCGATGCGGGCTGCCCGGTCGCCCCAGTGCCAGCTGGCGGTGCGGATCAGCACCGCCAGCACGAGGAAACCCCAGGAGACCACGGCCGGAGCCTCGCCGCGGCCGAGCACGAGGAAGGCGTAGAGCGCGGCGAACGCCAGGACGACGGCCTCGACGACGAGCCGGCGGCGGTGGTCCCAGCTGTGCAGTTCGGCCTCGCCCTGCCGGATCACGGCGTCGTCCGCTGCGCTGCGCTCCCTGGCCACCGGCGCACGGTAGCGGGTGGCCAGCGGCTCCCCGGCCAGGCAACCCCTCGACCGGCACCCCGCCGCGGCACTAGCCTCCGCTGCCGTGCCGTGGCTGCCCGAGGACTTCGTCCATCCGCTCCGCGCCGACCTGCCGACGGGTTAGCACCTGCGGCCGATGGGCGCCGCCGACACCGAGATCGACTTCCCGGCGGTGATGGGCTCACGGGAGCGGCTGTGGTCGGTCTACGGGCCGGCCTGGGGCTGGCCGCCGGCGACGATGACGGTGGAGCAGGACCGCGACGACCTCGCCCACCACGAACGGGGAATCGCCGCGCACGAGAGCTTCCTGTACGGCCTGTTCCCGGCCGACGAGGCCGAGCTGCTCGGCTGCGTCTACGTCGACCCGCCGGCCAAGCAGAGCGGCGCGGACGCCGAGGTGTCCTGGTGGGTGGTCGACCGGCTGGTCGGCAGCCCCACGGAGGCCGCGCTGGACGCCTTCGTGCCCGCCTGGCTGGCGCGGGCCTGGCCGCTGCGGGCACCCCGCTACGTCGGCCGTGACCTCAGCTGGGCGGAGTGGCTGGCGTTGCCCGACCTGCCCTGAGCCGGAAGGGGTTCAGTAGACGACGCGGAAGCCGCCGATCAGGGTCACCACGTTGCCGTCCGGGTCGGTGACCGACGCCAGCTGCACGCCCTTGCTCGCCGTCTGCACCTCACCCGGCGACAGACCCCGGCTCCGCAGCTCGTCCAGGTGGGCAGCCAGATCGTCGACCGCGAGGTTGAGCAGCGCCCGGCCGGGACGGTCGGCGTCCACGTGCACCTGGACCCAGCCGGTGTCGGTGACCCGCCACTCCGCGAGGGTCGGCATCGGCCGGTTGTCCGGAGGGCGCCCGAACAGCCGCTCGTACCAGGCAGTGGCGGTGTGCAGGTCGGTGACCGGGACGACGGCGAGCAGGTGTGCGACGGTCATCGGCGTACCTCTCCTCGGGGTGACGGGAGCCAGGACCGTCGGCGGGTCCAGAACTCATCGCCGTCACCCGGCGGCCCGGCGGGACGCCGAGTGGCGCCCCCGCTGGAGCGGCTCAGAAGGGGAACTCGCGCTTGGTGTGCTGGACGCTCACCCAGTGGTCGGTGGTGAACTCCTCGATCGCCCAGTCGCCACCGAACCGGCCCAGCCCCGAGTCCTTCTCCCCGCCGAAAGCGGTGTTGTTCTCGTCGTTGAGGGGGGAGTCGTTGACGTGGGTCATCCCGGCCTCCACCCGCAGCGCGAACTGCACCCCGCGCAGGGTGTCCTCGGTGAACACGGCGCTGGACAGGCCGTACTCGGTGTCGTTGGCGATCGCCAGGGCGTCCTCCTCGTCCCGCGCCCGGACGATCGTGGCCACCGGCCCGAAGACCTCCTGGCGGGCAGTGGCGACGTCGTTGCTGCCCACCAGCACGTGCGGCGGCAGCACCGAACCGATCGGGCCGGTCGGGTCGCCGCCGAGCAGCTGCTGGGCGCCGTCGGCGATCGACTGGGCGACCTTCTCCTGGATGCCCTCGAGCTGCTTGGCGTTGATGATCGGGCCGATCACCGTGTCCTCCTCGGCCGGGTCGCCGGCCTTGAGCGCGCGCACCCGCTCGACGTAGCGCTCCACGAACTCGTCGTGCACGGCGTCGTCCACGATGATCCGGTTGGTGATCATGCAGACCTGGCCCTGGTGGAAGAACTTGCCGAACACGGCGGCGTCCACCGCGTAGCCGACGTCGGCGTCGTCCAGCACCACCAGCGGGCCGTTGCCGCCGAGCTCCAACGACAGCTTCTTCAGCCCGGCCTTCTCCGCGATCCCCTTGCCCACCGGTGTCGAGCCGGTGAAGGAGACGACCCGCGGCGTCGGGTGGGCGACGATGGCGTCGCCGATGTCGCTGCCCGAGCCGATCAGCACCGACAGCAGCCCTTCGGGCAGCCCGGCCTCTTCGTAGACCTTGGCCAGCAGCAGCCCACCGGTCACCGGGGTGTCACCGGCGGGCTTGAGGACGACGGCGTTGCCGGTGGCCAGCGCGGGCGCCACCGACCGGTTGGACAGGTGCATCGGGACGTTCCACGGGCTGATGACCGCGACCACGCCGACCGGACGCCGGTAGACGCGGCTCTCCTTGCCCTCGATGTCGGCGGGCAGGATCCGGCCCTCGACGCGGTAGGGGTAAGACGACGCCTCGTGGAAGTCCCGCAGCGTGATCGCGTACTCGAACGCGGCGGCCGGGGCGGCAGCACCGCTCTCCCTGATGTGCCAGTCGACGATCTCGTCCTTGCGGGCCTCCATGACCCGGGCGGCGCGGCGCATCACGTCGGCGCGCTCGCTGGGCAGCCGGGCGGCCCAGTCCCGCTGGGCCTCCTTCGCCCGGGCGTAGGCCTCGTCGAGGTCGTCGGCGTTGGCCAGCGGGATCTCGGTCAGCGTCTCGCCGGTGTAGGGGTTGGTGTCGGTCGCGGTCTTCCCGGCCCGGCCGGCGCGCCAGGTGCCGGCGATCGGCATCTGGTCGAAGCCGTCGTAGCGGGCAGGTGCTGAGTTGTCCGAGGCCATGCCAGAACGCCTACCCGGACGTGCACAACGGACACGTCCGACGGTCCGGCCCGTCGAGTGCTGCGCTGTCGACGTCTCCGGCCCGGGCCAGGCATCGACAACGCGACGGTCGAAGCGCCGTCCGGCCGATCCCGGGGACGCCAGCGCCCTCCGGTCGCCGGTCCGGCCCGGCGGAGGTGGCCCCTACGATCAGCGGGTGTCCCGGGAACCCATGATCGCGCCCAGTCTGCTGTCCGCGGACTTCGCCCGGCTCGCCGACGAGGTGCAGCGGATCGCCGACGCCGACTGGGTGCACGTCGACGTCATGGACGCCCACTTCGTGCCCAACCTGACCCTGGGCCTGCCGGTGGTGCAGGCGATCCAGGCGGTCAGCCCGGTCCCGCTGGACTGCCACCTGATGATCGAGGACCCGGAGCGGTGGGCCCCCGGCTACGCCGAGGCCGGCGCCCGCAACGTCACCGTGCACGCCGAGGCCTGCACCGACCCGCGTGCCGTGGCCCGCGACCTCAAGGCCGCCGGCGCGCTCGCCGGCCTGGCGCTCAAGCCGGGCACGCCGCTGGAGGCCTACCTCGACGTGCTGCCCGAGTTCGACACCCTGCTGGTGATGACGGTGGAGCCCGGCTTCGGCGGACAGTCGTTCATGCCGGAGGTGCTGCCGAAGGTGCGGGAGGCCCGGCGGCTGGTCGAGGCCGGCCACCTCCAGCTGTTCCTCGAGGTCGACGGCGGCATCAACGCCGACACCATCGAGCAGGCCGCCGAGGCCGGCGCCGACGTCTTCGTCGCGGGCTCGGCCGTCTACGGCGCCGACGACCCCGCTCAGGCGATCGCCGCGCTGCGGGCCCAGGCCGCGCGCGCCCGGTGAACGGCGCCGAGCAGGCGGCGATGACCCGGGCCCGGGAGCTGGGGCTGCGGGTGCTGGGCACCACCAGCCCGAACCCGCCGGTCGGTGCCGTGGTGCTGGACGCCGCCGGTGCCGTCGTGGGGGAGGGGGCGACCTCCCCGCCGGGTGGCCCGCACGCCGAGGTGCACGCCCTGGCCTCGGCGGGAGAGCTCGCCCGCGGGGGCACCGCCGTCGTCACCCTGGAGCCGTGCGCGCACACCGGCCGCACCGGGCCGTGCGCCGACGCGCTGATCGCCGCGGGGGTCGCGCGGGTCGTCGTCGCCGTCCCCGAGCCGACCCGGCTGGCCACCGGCGGCGCCGGCCGGCTGCGCGCGGCCGGGGTCGACGTCGAGCTGGGTGCCGAGCAGGCCGCCGCCGCCGAGGGTGCGCTGGCCGGCTGGCTGACCGGGGTGCACGAGCACCGGCCGCAGGTGGTCTGGAAGGTCGCCACCACCCTCGACGGGCGGGTCGCCGCCGCCGACGGCACCAGCCGCTGGATCACCGGGCCCGAGGCGCGCGCCGCCGTGCACGCGCTGCGAGCCACCTGTGACGCGGTGCTCGTCGGGTCCGGGACGGCGCTCGCGGACGACCCGCAGCTCACCGTCCGCGACGCGGAGGGCCGGACCGCCGACCGGCAGCCGCTGCGGGTGGTGCTGGACCGCCGCGGCCGGGTGCCGACCACCGCCCGGGTGCACGACGCGGCCGCGCCCACGCTGGTCAGCCGGGCCGCCACCCCGGCCGCGCTGCTGGCCGAGCTGTTCGACTCCGACGTCCGCCGGGTGCTGCTGGAGGGCGGGCCGACGCTGGCCGCTGCCTTCCTCGCCGCCGGCCTGGTCGACGAGGCCGTGGTGCACGTCGCGCCCACGCTGCTCGGGGCCGGCGCCGCCATGGTGGGCAGGCTGGGAATCAGCACGATCACCGACGCGCTGCACCTGCAGGTCACCGACGTCACCCGCATGGGCGGGGACGTGCAGATCCGGTTGCGGCCCACCCGGCACACTGGGTGGACAGCGTCGACCGGCGGAGGGAGCTGAGGTGTTCACCGGCATCGTGGAAGAGCTCGGCACCCTGGTCGTGCGCGAGGACGGCGTGGACAGTGCGGTGCTGCGCATCCGGGCCCGCAAGGCACTGGAGGACGTCGCGCTGGGCGACTCGATCGCGGTCAACGGCGTCTGCCTGACCGTCACCGGCGTCGAGCCCGGGCCCGACGGCACGGGCGTGTGGAGCACCGACGTGATGGCCGAGACGCTGCGTCGCAGCAGCCTCGGTGCCACCGGTTCCGGCGACCGGGTCAACCTGGAGCGCGCCGTCACCCCGCAGACCCGGCTGGGCGGCCACATCGTGCAGGGCCACGTCGACGGCGTGGGCACCGTGGTCTCCCGCACCCCCGGCGACGACTGGGAGGTCGTGCGGATCGCCGTCCCGGCCGAGCTGGCCCGCTACGTCGTCGAGAAGGGCTCGATCACCGTCGACGGCGTCTCGCTGACCGTGAGCGCGCTCGCCGACTCACCCGAGCCCTGGTTCGAGGTCAGCCTCATCCCGACCACCCTGCGCGAGACCACGCTGGGCGACCGAGCCCCCGGTGACCCGGTCAACCTGGAGGTGGACGTCATCGCCAAGTACGTCGAACGACTGTTGGGAGCACGACGATGACCGCCTTCCGGCTGGACTCGGTGGAGAGCGCGATCGCGGCGGTCAAGAGCGGCCGGCCGGTCGTCGTCATCGACGACGAGGACCGCGAGAACGAGGGCGACCTGATCTTCGCCTCGGAGCTTGCCACCCCCGAGCTGGTGGCCTTCATGGTCCGGTACACCTCGGGCTACATCTGCGTGGCGGTCACCGAGGAGGACGCCGACCGGCTCGACCTGCCCCCGATGTTCCGGGTGAACCAGGACCGCCGCGGCACCGCCTACACCGTCACGGTCGACGCCCGGGAGGGCGTCACCACCGGCATCTCCGCCTCCGACCGGGCGCACACCATCCGCACCCTGGCCGCCGCCGACACCGGCTCCGCCGACCTGGCCCGCCCCGGGCACGTGGTGCCGCTGCGCGCCAAGGACGGCGGCGTGCTGCGCCGCCCCGGCCACACCGAGGCCGCCGTCGACCTCGCCGTCCTGGCCGGGCTGCGCCCCTCGGGGACGCTGTGCGAGGTGGTCAGCGAGAAGGACCCGATCGGCATGGCCCGCGGTGAGGAACTGCGCGTCTTCGCCGACGAGCACGACCTGGTGATGGTCTCCATCGCCGACCTGATCGCCTACCGCAAGCGCTTCGACAAGCTCGTGGAGCGGGTCGCCGAGGCCCGGGTGCCGCTGCGCGCCGGGGAGTTCACCGCGGTCGGCTACCGCAGCTCCTACGACGAGCGCGAGCACGTGGCCTTCGTCTACGGCGACATCACCGCCAACGACGGTGAGGACGTCCTGGTGCGGGTGCACTCCGAGTGCCTGACCGGCGACGTGTTCGGCTCGCTGCGCTGCGACTGCGGCCCGCAGTTGGACGCCGCGCTCGCCGCCGTCGCCCAGGAGGGCCGCGGCGTCGTCCTCTACATCCGCGGGCACGAGGGCCGGGGCATCGGCCTGCTGCACAAGCTGCAGGCCTACCAGTTGCAGGACACCGGCGTGGACACCGTCGACGCCAACCTCGACCTGGGGCTGCCCGCCGACGCCCGCGACTACGGCACCGGTGCGCAGATCCTGGTCGACCTCGGCATCCACACCATGCGCCTGCTCACCAACAACCCGGCCAAGCGCGCCGGGCTGGAGGGCTACGGCCTCAAGATCACCGGTCGGGTGGCGCTGCCCAGCAACGTCACCGTCGACAACGTCGGCTACCTGCGCACCAAGCGGGACCGGATGGGGCACCTGCTGGAGATCATCGAGCCCGACGGCCCCGACACCGGCGGGCAGCCGCCCGCGCCGGGGCGGCGCGCCGACGAGCAGCCGATGTGACCGGGTCGCGACCCGTCCCACGGCACACTGCACCGTCCCAACTGACGACGAACAGCACCGAGGAGAACTCATGAGCGGGTCCGGAGCACCGGGGCAGGAGCCGATCGACGCCGCGGGACTGACCCTGGGCATCGTGGCGACCACCTGGCACGGCGACATCACCGAGTCGCTGCTGCAGCGGTCGATTGCCTGCGCGAAGGCCGCCGGCATCGCGGAGCCGACCGTCGTCCGGGTGCCCGGCGCCATCGAGCTGCCCGTGGTCGCCCAGGCCCTGGCCGCCACCCACGACGCGGTCGTGGCGCTGGGGGTCGTCGTCCGCGGCGGCACGCCGCACTTCGAGTACGTCTGCGACTCCTTCACCGCCGGCCTCACCCGGGTGTCGCTGGACTCCGGCAAGCCGGTCGGCAACGGCGTCCTCACCACCGAGGGCGAGCAGCAGGCCCGCGACCGCGCGGGCATGGACGACTCCGGCGAGGACAAGGGCTGGGAGGCCACCGCCGCGGCGCTGCAGACCGCCCTGGTGCTGCGCGAGCTGCGTAGCCCGAAGCAGAGCACCGGTTTCGTGGTCGGCCCGGCATGAAGACGTTCGACCAGCTGTTCGCCGAGCTGAGCGAGAAGGTCGAGGCCGGCGACCCGGCCTCGGGCACGGTCACCGCCGTGCGGGACGGCGTGCACGCCGCCGGCAAGAAGGTCGTGGAAGAGGCGGCCGAGTCCTGGATGGCCGCCGAGCACGAGGGCGCCGAGCGGACGGCGGAGGAGATCAGCCAGCTCCTCTACCGGGTGCAGGTGCTCATGCTGGCCCGCGGGCTCGGCCTGGACGACGTCTACGCTCACCTCTAAAAGTCGAAGGACCCCGTCCTCCTCACCCCTCGCAAGCTCGGGGCGAGCCTCTGGACGGGGCCGGGGCCGATCAACCACTGTTCGAGGAGTTCGTGTCGTGCTGCGCGTTGCCGTGCCCAACAAGGGTGTCCTCAGCGAGCCGGCGGCGGCGATGCTCGCCGAGAGCGGGTACCGGCAGCGGCGCACCACCAGTGAGCTGGCGGTCTACGACCCCGAGAACGACACCGAGTTCTTCTACCTGCGGCCGCGGGACATCGCGATCTACGTCGCGGCCGGCACGCTGGATGTCGGCATCACCGGCCGGGACATGCTGCTGGAGACGACGCCGCCCGAGGGTGGCGACGTGGCGGCCGAGGTGATGCCGCTGGGCTTCGGCCGGTCGTCGTTCCGCTTCGCCAGCCCGGCGGAGTCCCCGGTCGACGAGGTGGCGAAGCTGGAGGGCAAGCGGATCGCCACCGCCTACCCGGGGCTGCTGCAGCGTTTCCTCGACGAGACGGGCATGAAGGCCGCCGTGGTCAAGCTCGACGGCGCCGTGGAGACCGCCTGCCGGCTCGGCGTCGCCGACGCCGTCTGCGACGTGGTGGAGACCGGGACGACGCTGCGTGCGGCCGGCCTGCGGATCATCGGTGACCCGGTGCTGGCCAGTGAGGCCGTCCTCGTCGGCCGGGCGGGGGCCGACGAGGTGCCCGCCGTGGCCCAGCTGCGTCGCCGGCTGCAGGGTGTCCTGGTCGCCCGGCGGTACGTGATGCTCGACTACGACTGCCCCAACGACCTGCTGGCCCAGGCCACCGCCCGCACCCCGGGGCTCGAGGGCCCCACGGTCAGCCCGCTGCAGACGCCGGGCTGGTCGGCCGTGCGGGCGATGGTCCTCAAGGACGACACCAACCGGGTGATGGACGAGCTCTGGGAGCTCGGCGCGCGGGCGATCCTGGTCACCAGCATCGCCGCCTCCCGCATCTAGCCCGGGCACACTGGCGGGCATGCGCCGCGTCGCCCTCTCGTGCCTGCTCGTCCCGCTGATGCTGCTCGCCGCCTGCGGCGCCGACGACGACGACACCGGCACGGCGGCGGGTTCATCGACGCCACCCCCCCGAGTCCCGCTGCCAGCCCGACGGCGTCGGACCCGGCGACCGATCCCGGCTCCGGGGGCATCAGCCGCGCCGACAACGACCTGGTGATCGAGTACGACCCCGGCGAGGGGGCGCCGGTGGAGCGCTACACGCTCACCTGCGTCGGCTTCGTCGAGGGCGACCTGCCCGACGCCGAGGCCGCCTGCCAGCACCTGGAGGGCCTCGAGGACCCGTTCGCCCCGGTGCCGGACGACGCGATCTGCACCCAGCAGTTCGGCGGACCCCAGACGGCACACGTCACCGGCCTGTGGCGCGGCGACCCGGTCGACCTCCAGCTCTCCCGGACCGACGGCTGCCGGATCTCGCAGTGGGACCGGCTCGGGCCGCTCCTCCCGGGCCCGGCCCGCTGACCGGCCGGACCCCGGCCGGGCTCAGCGCGGGCGGCTGGTCCGGTCGACGAGGTCGATCGCGGTGCACAGCCCCAGCGCCATCGCCCGCCCACTGGTCGAGCCGGTGGCCAGCAGCGTGGCGATCGCCGGTGCGAGCGCACCGTGCCCGACCAGGCCCCGCAGCACGGCGGCGAACTCGCCGCTGACCCGCCCCGCGGCCGCGTGCCGCAGCAGCGTTCGGGACAGCTCGGTGGTGCGCCCGGTGGCCAGCCCGGTCACCCCGGCGCCGAACCGCTCGGCGGCGGGGTGCCCCAGCAGCACCAGCCCGGCGGTGACGCCGGCGAGGACGTCGTCCCCGGCGGGAGTCAGGCCCGGGCCCAGGCCGATCAACCGGGTGGCGGTGCGCAGCGCGGCGTCGACGTCGGCGCGGCGGACGGCGCCGCGCAGCGCGGCGAGCGGACCGCTGGGCCCGCTGGGCAGGCCGGGGAGGACGAACGCGCTGTGCGGCACGCCCTCGCCGTAGAGCGCCGAACGCAGCTGGCGGACCCCCTCGGGGAGCAGCGCCGGACGCGCGGTGGGGAGCTTGGGGCGGGGGTCCCACCACGCGGCGGCGCTGACGGTCAGGTCCCCGACGGTCAGCCGGCCGCCGCCCAGTCGGGCGGGGGCGCCGCTGGGGACCGAGACCAGGGGCCGACCGTTCGAGGGCCGGAACAGCACGCAGCCCAGCGGGAGCCGGGCCGCGTCGGAGGTCAGCACGCCCACCACGTCGGGGCCCTGCGGGGTCTGCACCGTCAGGTACACCGCGGCAGGGACCGACAGCAGGACCCGCGCCGACCGGACCGGTCCACGCAGCAGGTCGGCGATCCCCGTGCTGGCCTGGGCGGG
The DNA here is from genome assembly GCF_000761485.1 of Modestobacter caceresii. GTDB lineage: Bacteria > Actinomycetota > Actinomycetes > Mycobacteriales > Geodermatophilaceae > Modestobacter > Modestobacter caceresii. The sequence continues at coordinate 30,558 of NZ_JPMX01000025.1, read as the reverse complement.
CACCGAGGTGCCGGGGGTTCGGGCGCCGGCCGCGGCAGACTCGCGTGGCAGGGGGATGGTCGGGACGCCGGCCCGGGCGGCCTGCCCGGTGTGGGTGTCGTCGTGGGTCGTGTCCCGGCCGTGGCCGCCAGTGCTCTCGTCGATGGTGCGCATGTGCCCTCCACCCGTGCGGTCGGCGGGCGACGCCTGCAGCGGGCCCGTCCCGATCTGGATCTCCCGGCCGGGACACCGAGCCGCCCGTCGATCGACGAAGCCGCCTACCATCCGAGCCGGAACACAGGACCGGGGCCCGAACCCACGTGGCGCGTCCCCCGTACCTGTATGGCGATTGTCGCCAAGCGTGCCTTCTGCCGTCCAGAGACGTCTGACAGAATCTTGTGCAGCAGGCTCGTGCACGGTGTTTTGGGGGTACGTACAGTGACTGAACGTGATGCATCTGTGACATATGCTGCACACAGCGACCGGATGGCTACCTTCAGTGCCATCCCGGCGTCCCCCGAGCCGGTGCTCTCCCAGCTCCCGCCGTCGGACCGGACCGCCCTCCAGGACAGCATGGGCCTGACCGTCGACCAGCTCCTGCAGCTGCCGGGGCTGGCCGGCACGCTCGTCGTCGGCGGGGCCACCGGCACCCGCCGGATCGTCCGGCACGTGGCCGTCGACGGCCCGGACGACCCGCTCGCCGGTGCCGGTCCCGACCTGCTGGTCGTGCTGGGCGCCCGGTTGCCCAGCGGCGACCCGGCGCAGAGCCGTGCGCTGATCGAGCGGCTGCACCGGGCCGGCAGTGGCGCGCTCGCGTACCGCTCGGAGGCCGGCTCGGGCAACCCGGCCGGCGACGTCCCCGCCGAGCTGCTGGCCGAGGCCGACCGCCGGGGCTTCCCGGTGCTCGCGCTGCCCGCGCGTGCCCGGCTGGACGAGGTGGTCGCCGAGGTGCTCGGCGCCATCATCGACAAGCAGACCCAGGCCCTCAGCCTCGCGAACCGGATGCACAACCAGTTCATCGACGTGGCGCTGTCCGGCGGTGGGCTGTCCGAGGTCACCACGCAGGTGTCGACCTTCCTCGCCGGGGCTGCCGTGCTCGGCCTGGGCCCCGACCGCGAGGTGGCCACCCATGCCGGCCCGGCGGAGGAGGTCGCCGAGATCCGCGACTGGTTGTGGCTGCTCGACGCCGCGGCCGACGACGCGTTCGCCGACCTCACCCCCTCCCGCCGGCTGTCGGGCAACCGCGCCGACCAGAGCGTCGTCACCCCCGCCGACGTGCTCGCCGACGCCGACCTCTCACCGGCCGACGGCATCCTCCTGGTGCCCGGGCACCACGAGCTGCCCGGCGGGCTGGGGGAGTACGCGGTCGCGCCGATCATGGCCGGTGACCAGCGGCACGGTTGGCTGGTCGCGGTGAACCGGCACGGTCCGATGCTGCTCGGCGCCGGCGCGGTGCTCGAGCAGGCCGCCGTCATCGCCGCGCTGTCGGAGATCCGTTCCCAGGCGGTCCACTCGGTGGAGCTGCGGTTCCAGGGCGACATGGTGCGCCGGCTGGTCGGCGGGACGTTCGCGCACACCGAGCGGGCGCTGGCCTACGCCCGCTCGTTCGGCTGGCGGCTCGACGGCCCGGTCGTCGTCCTGGTGACCGCCACGGAGACGGTGGCCGATGCCGGGGCCGACCCGACCCGGGCGCTGGACGTGCTGGACCGGCTGGCCGACGGCTGGCGCGCGGCGGTGGACAGCGAGGTCGCCGGTGCGGCGGTCGCCGGGCTGGCCACGGAGATCGTCACCGTGCTGCCGCTGGACGGGCGCACCCCCGAGGAGCTCTCCAGCCTGGTCGCCTCGGTGACCGCCCGGGTCAACGCCCGGCTGCGCCGGGTGGGCCGGCTGCTGGGCACCGGGATCGGCCGCCCGGCCGAGTCGCTGTCGGCGCTGGGGGAGGCATACCAGCAGTCGCAGCGGGCCCTGGTGGTCGGTCAGGAGATCCACGGTGGCCACGCGGTCACGCACTTCGACCAGCTCGGCGTCTTCCGGCTGTTGTCGCTGATCCCGGACAGCAACGAGCTGCGGTCCTACGTCGACGAGGTGCTCGGCACGCTGGCCGACTCCTCCGACCCGGACTCGGTCGACCTGCGCGAGACGCTGCGGGTGCTGCTGGAGACCAACCTCAACGTCGCGGAGTCCGCCCGCCGGCTGCACTTCCACTACAACACGATGCGCTACCGGATCGGCAAGCTGGAGCGGCTGCTCGGTCCCTTCACCACCGACCCCACGCTGCGGCTGAACCTGCTGCTCGCGCTGCACGCCTCGCGCATCCGCGGACTGGACCAGCCGCACCGGCCGCCGGTGGAGAGCGTGGTCGCCGCGGTCCTGGACGACGGGCTCGAGTCGCTGGTCTGAGGCGGTCGCGCGTCGGCACTGTTACGGCCGTGTTCACCCGGCGCTCCGTGATGGGAACGTGTCCAGGACCCCCTGGTGTGATCCACCGACTTCTGCCACTGTCCGGTACCTCAGCGCTGAGCTACTTGCTCGGCGGAGGTGCGAGGAGGACTGATGGCACTCGGCTGGAAGCTCTACGGGGACGGGAAGACCCCGCCGCTGGGTGAGGCGGTGGCCCCCGACGAACGGTTGTCGTGGCCGCTGACCGTCGGCATCGGCGCGCAGCACGTCGTCGCCATGTTCGGGGCGACCTTCGTCTTCCCGCTGATCATGGGGCTGGACGCCAACCTGGCGATCATGATGAGCGGGATCGCGACGATCATCTTCCTGCTCATCGTGCAGGGGAAGGTGCCCTCTTACCTGGGCACCAGCGCCGCGTTCGTCGGCGGCGTCGCCGCGGTCCGCGCCCAGGGCGGGGACAGCTCCGACGTGGTCGGCGCGATCCTCGTCTCCGGCATCGTGCTGGCGCTGGTCGGCCTGCTCATCCAGGCCGCCGGTGTGGCCGTGGTGAACCGGGTGCTGCCCCCGGCGGTGACCGGCGCGGTGGTCCTGCTGATCGGCTTCAACCTCGCACCCGTCGCCGCGGGCCTGTACTGGCCGCAGGACCAGTGGGTCGCGTTGGCCACCATGGCGTTCGTCATCGTGGTGTCGCTGGCACTGCGCGGCTTCTGGGCCCGGGTCTCGATCCTGCTCGGCCTGGTCTTCGGCTACCTGCTCTCCCTGCTGCTGGACACCTTCTCCCAGGCGGTCACCTACGACGCTGCGGGCGTGGGGACGGCGCATGACCGCGTCGACCTCAGCGGCGTCGCCGATGCGTCGTGGTTCGGGCTCCCGGAGCTCACCGCGCCGTCGTTCTCCGTCAACTTCGCGCTGCTGGTGCTCCCGGCGGTGATCGCGCTCGTCGCGGAGAACGCCGGCCACGTCAAGGCGGTCGGCGAGATGACCAAGCGCGACCTCGACCCGGTGCTCGGCCGGGCGGTCTTCGCCGACGGTGCGGCCACCGTGGTCGCGACCTCGGTGGGTGGCTCCCCGACGACGACCTACGCGGAGAACATCGGCGTCATGGCCGCCACCCGGGTCTACTCGACCGCGGCCTACTACGTCGCCGCGCTGGTGGCGATCATGCTCGGGCTGGTGCCCAAGTTCGGTGCCATCGTCAACGCCACCCCCGGTGCGGTGCTCGGCGGGATCACCGTCGTCCTCTACGGGATGATCGGCCTGCTCGGCGCCAAGATCTGGAAGGAGAACCGGGTCGACTTCGCCAACCCGATCAACCTCGTGCCGCTGGCGGCCGGGATCATCATCGGCATCGGCGACGTCCAGCTGCGGTTCAGCAGCGAGTACTCCATCGGTGGCATCGCGCTGGGCACGATCGTCGCCGTCGTCGGTTGGCACGTCGCCCGGATGCTGGCCCCGGCGGAGATGAGGGCATCGCTGTACCAGGAGGGTGGCTTCGCCGCCGGCACCGGTCCGGCCCTGGGGGCGGCCGGCAGCCACAACACGGACCCGGGTGGGCCCGACCCCTCCGACGTCGACCGGGTCAACCGGACCCGCTGACCTCGCACGCACCGGCCCGGCTCCTCGCGAGGAGCCGGGCCGGTGGCACGTCCACGACCGGAAGGACAACGATGACCGCTGGGATCGACACCCCCGACCGGCGCGGCCGGACCGGGCTGGACCAGGTGGGCCGGCACCTCTCCGGCAACGACGACGTCCGGGTGCGGGACGTCGAGGTGCTGGCCAGCGACTGGTACGTGCTGCGCCGGACGACGTTCGACATGCGCCACCGCGACGGGCACTGGAGCACCGAGCAGCGGGAGACCTACGACCGCGGCAACGGCGCGACCGTGCTGCTCTACGACGTCGCGCGGCGCACGGTGCTGCTCACCCGTCAGTTCCGCTTCCCGGCCTATGTCAACGGCCACCCCGACGGGTTGCTCGTCGAGACCGCCGCCGGCCTGCTGGACGACGACGACCCGGTGACCGCGGTGCGCCGGGAGGCCGAGGAGGAGACCGGCCACCGCGTCGGCGAGCTCACCCATGTCTTCGACGTCTTCATGAGCCCCGGCTCGGTCACCGAGCGGCTGCACTTCTACGCCGGCCCCTACGACGCCGGCTCTCGGACGGCCGGCGGAGGCGGGCTGGCCGAGGAGGACGAGGACATCGAGGTGCTCGAGCTGGACGTCGACGAGGCACTGGCCGCGATCGGCACGACGATCGTGGACGCGAAGACGATCCTGCTGCTCCAGTGGGCTGCGCTGTCCGGGCCGTTCGCCCGCTGACTCGCACGTCGGTGCGTGGCGCGGCGGGAGCCGGGGCACTGGGGCTCCGGGGCCGCACCGGTCGGCCCGGGAGAGAGGGACCGCATGACCGAGAACAGCCGGCCGCTGCAGGGAAAGGTCGCCCTGGTCACCGGGGCGTCGTCGGGGATCGGGGAGGCCACCGCGATCGCACTGGCCGGGGCCGGGGCGGCGGTCGCCATCGGCGCCCGGCGCAAGGACCGGCTCGACGCGCTGGCCACGAAGCTGCGCGACGACGGTGCCCGGGTGCTGCAGCTGGACCTCGACGTCACCGACGAGCAGGCCTGCACCGCGGCGGTCGCCCGGACCCGCGAGGAGCTGGGCGGGCTGGACGTCCTGGTCAACAACGCCGGGGTGATGCTGCTGGGCACGATCGTCGGCGCGGACCCGGAGGACTGGCGCCGGATGATCGACACCAACGTGCTGGGCGTGCTGTACATGACCCATGCCGCGATCGAGGGCATGGTCGAGCAGGGGTCGGGCGACGTCGTGAACATGTCCAGCGTCGCCGGTCGGACCGCGCGCAAGGGCGCCGGGGTCTACAACGCCAGCAAGTGGGCGGTGAACGCCTTCAGCGAGTCGCTGCGCCAGGAGGTCACCGGCCGCGGGGTGCGGATCAGCCTGGTCGAGCCGGGTGCGGTGGCCACCGAGCTGACCGACCACATCACCCAGCCCGAGGCCAAGCGGGCGTCGCAGGAGATGGCCGCGGGGATGACCCGGCTGCAGGCCGAGGACATCGCCCGGGCGGTGCTCTACGTGGTCAGCCAGCCGGGCCACGTGGCGGTCAACGAGGTGCTGGTGCGCCCCACCGACCAGGAGCGCTGAGACCCACCAGCGCTGGGCCGACGAGCCGTGGGGTCAGCCGGCCTCGAGCACCCGCTTCAGGGTCTCGAGGTCGGCGGCCACCGCCGCGGTGTCGTCGTCGAACTCCTCCGCCGTGGCGCCCGCCGCCTGGCGGAGGGTGAAGACCACCTCGCTGCCGGCGCCGTCGGCGAGCACCCGCACCGGGTTGGTGGTGGTCGTGCCGTCGGGCAGGACGACGTCGTGGTCGAGCACCCCGTACTCGTTGACCGGCACGAACCGCACGAGCACGCGGCCCATCGGGGAGTCCGCCACCCACTCGCCGCGCTCCCGCCGGATGCCGCTGGCCAGGCCGGCGGCCCACAGCGGCAGGTGGGCCGGGTCGCGGACCCAGGCGTAGACCTCAGCGGCGGGGCGGTCGATGGAGACGCTCAGGTGGCGGGACTCGGTGCGCATGCCCCGCATGGTGCCGCAGCCCACCGACTGGAACTCCACGATCGCGTCCGGCACGCTGCCGCCGTGGACGCGACCTCCCCGCGCACCGGACCTGCGCAGACCGACGACGACCCACGCTGGGCCGAGGCTGTCTCGGTGCTGCACGGCGCGCCGAGCAGCACCGCCGAGCGGTTGCTGCGCCGTTCCCGGCTGCTCCGCTGGTCGTGGGCGCTCGCCGGGATGCTGCTGGCGGTGGCCGCCGGGGTGCTCCTGGCGGTGCTGGCCGGGGCTTCGCTGGTGCCCGACCCCGGCTCGTCCGGAGGGTGGGTGGTTGCCGGCCTCGTCGTCCAGGGCGCCGGCCTGGCGGTGATGATCGGCTACCTGGTCGTCGCGTGGCGGATCGGGCTGTTCCGGATCGCGTGGTGGCAGCGGCAGCCGACCAACGTGCTCAGCCGAGGCCAGCGACGCGGACTGCTCGCACAGGTGCGGGGCCGTGCGGAGGTCGATCCGGCGCGGCTGCCGCTGGCCCGGGACCTGGCGCAGCGCCTGGTGCTCCAGCAGCACCAGGCGCTGCTGGTCGTCGGCGTCGTCCTCCAGCAGCTGGGGCGGACGATCGGTGCGCCGACGCAGCTGAACGAGGTGATCACCGTGCTGGTCGGGGGAGGTCTCGTGGTGGCCGCCGTGCTGATGCGCCGAGAAGCCGGGCGGGCGGAGCGGTTCCTCGCCGACCACCCGGACCCGGGGTCTCCGGTCTGACCGCATCGATCCGGCCATCGTCCGGGGCGGGACGGCCAATGCGGGTGCGACGACCGGAAACCGCCGGATCCCGTCGGCGGCGCCCCCTACCGTCCGGTGCGTGTCCAGCCCCGTCCCGCGCGAACCGCTCACCCTCCTCGCCGTCACCGTCACCGTCCTGGCCTGGGCGTCGGCGTTCATCGGCATCCGCGCGGTCGGCGAGGACCTCTCGCCCGGGGCCCTGGCACTCGGCCGGCTGGTCGTCGGCACCGCCGTCCTGGGGGCGCTGCTCGCCCGGCGCGGCTGGGTGGCCCCGACGGCGGGGGAGTGGCGGCTGCTCGCCGTGTGCGGGATCGGCTGGTTCGGCATCTACAACCTGGCGCTCAACGCCGCCGAGCAGCACCTGGACGCCGGCACCACGGCGATGCTGGTCAACATCGGCCCGGTGCTGATCGCGGTCTTCGCCGGCCTGCTGCTGGGCGAGGGCTTCCCGCGCTGGCTGGTCATCGGCCTGGGCGTGGCCTTCTGCGGGGTGCTGCTGATCGGCTTCGCCACCCGTGACGCCGGGGCCGACCTGCTGGGCGTCGTCCTGTGCGTGGTCGCGGCGGTCACCTACGCCGCGGGCGTGGTGGCGCAGAAGCCGCTGCTGCGCCGGCTGCCCGCCCTGCAGGTCACCTTCACCGCCTGCGCGATGGGGGCGGTGTGCTGCCTGCCCTGGGCCGGGGTGCTCGTCGACGAGCTGGGCACCGCGCCCGCGTCCTCGATCGCCGGCACCGTCTACCTCGGCGCGGTGCCGACCGCACTGGCCTTCAGCACCTGGGCGTACGCGCTGCGCCGGATGGACGCCGGCCGGCTGGGCGCGACCACCTACCTGGTGCCGCCGATCGTCGTGCTGTTGGGCTGGGTGCTGCTGGACGAGGTGCCCCCGGCGCTCGCCGTCGTCGGGGGCGGGGTGTGTCTGCTGGGCGTGGCCCTCTCCCGCCGGCGCACCCGGGTGCGCCGGCCGGTGCCGGTGCCGCAGGAGGCCGGGACCTCGACGGTCTGAACGGCTCCGTCCGGCGGGTGAGCCGCGGTCGTCGACGGGGAGTCGCCGAGCTCTCACGCGTCGTCGCACGGACCAACGGTGGGCGGGACGCAGACTCTCGGTGAGCGGCCGTGCCGCCCCGTTCCGTTGACGGGGAGACGACCGGGCCGAGGAGAGGAGTCCGTGGCCGGGATGACGCACGTGTTCCCGGGTGACCTGCTCCCGGAGGGGCTGACCCCCGAGGTGCTCGCGCTCGTGCTGGTCGCCGCACTGGCAGCCGGGTGGATCGACGCCGTCGTCGGTGGCGGCGGCCTCCTGCAGCTGCCCGCGTTGTTGCTGGTCCCGGGGATGAGCCCGGTCCAGGCCCTCGCGACCAACAAACTGGCCTCCATCTTCGGCACCACGACGAGCGCCGTCACCTACTACCGCCGCGTGCACCCCGACCTGCGGACCGCCTTCCCGATGGCGGGGGTCGCTCTGGTGTGCAGCTTCGCGGGGGCCTCGGTGGCCGCAGCGCTGCCGGCCAGCGTGTTCAAACCGGTCATCGTGGTCGCGCTCATCGCGATCGCGGCGTTCACCGTGCTGCGTCCCTCCCTCGGGGAGGTGACCGCGTTGCGCCACAGCGGGCGTCGCCACCACGGCGTCGCCGCCGCCACGGGCGCCGGGATCGGGTTCTACGACGGCATCCTCGGTCCGGGCACCGGGTCGTTCCTCGTGTTCGCCATGGTCTCGCTGCTGGGGTACGACTTCCTCAACGCCAGCGCCAAGGCCAAGATCGTCAACGTCGCCACCAACCTGGGGGCCCTGCTCTTCTTCGCACCCTACGGCGCCGTCTTCTGGGGTCTGGGTCTCCTCCTCGGTGCGGCCAACACGTTCGGGGCGTACCTGGGTGCGCGGACGGCGACCGCCCGGGGCAGCCGCTTCATCAGGGTCGTCTTCCTGGTCGTCGTCACCGCGTTGATCGGCCGGGTCGGCTGGGACGTCTGGACGGAGAACCTGCGGCCCCTCCTCAGCTGAGACCGCTGCGTCCACGGACGCCGGGCAGCGCGTCCACCACCGCGTCGAGCGCGCCGGGCACCAGGGCGAAGTAGGCCCAGACCCCGCGCTTGTCGCGGGTGAGGAAGCCGGCGTCCACCAGCACCTTGAGGTGGTGGGACACGGTCGGCTGGGCCAGGCCCAGCGGCTCGGTGAGGTCGCAGACGCAGACCTCGCGGCCCTCGTTGCCGGCCACCAGGGCGAGCACCCGGAGCCGCGCGGGGTCCGCCAGCGCCTTGAGCGTGCGGGCCAGGTCGGTGGCCTGCTCGGCGCTCATCGCGCCGGCGAGCTCGGCAGGGGAGCACCCGGGCGCACCCGTGTCGACCAGCTCCAGGGTGGGGCGGTCCGCCGTTCGACTGGTGTTCACCCGGCCAGTATCGACACGGCATTGACGTCTGTCGATAGGCCAGGCATCGTCTTGCATCGATAGACCGACATCGATACACGACGCCCCGCTCGCGGGGCCGAGGAGCAGCCCACCCCCATGAGCGATCTCGCCGCGGAGACCCCCCGCTCCGGCACCGACCTCGAGACACCGGTGCTGGCCCGGTTGTCGACCCTGGACCGCTTCCTGCCGGTGTGGATCGTCGCCGCGATGGTCCTCGGGCTGCTGCTCGGCCGGTTCGTCCCCGGGCTGGACGACGCCCTGGACGCCGTCCGGGTCGGTGAGGTGAGCCTGCCGATCGCCATCGGGCTGCTGCTGATGATGTACCCGGTGCTGGCCAAGGTCCGCTACTCCGAGCTCGACCGGGTCACCGGCGACCGCAAGCTCCTCGGCGCCTCGCTGGTGCTGAACTGGCTGGTCGGGCCGGCGCTGATGTTCGCGCTGGCCTGGCTGCTGCTGCCCGACCTGCCCGAGTACCGCACCGGGCTGATCATCGTGGGCCTGGCCCGCTGCATCGCCATGGTGCTCATCTGGAACGACCTGTCCTGCGGTGACCGCGAGGCCGGCGCCGTCCTGGTGGCGATCAACTCGGTCTTCCAGATCCTCGCCTTCGCCGTCCTCGGCTGGTTCTACCTCCAGGTGCTGCCCGGCTGGCTGGGGCTGTCGACCACGTCGGCGGAGTTCAGCTTCTGGGCGATCGTGCTCTCGGTGCTGGTCTTCCTCGGCATCCCGCTGGTCGCCGGGTTCCTGACCCGCACGCTCGGCGAGCGCGCCAAGGGCCGCGACTGGTACGAGGGGAGCTTCCTGCCGAAGATCGGTCCGGTCGCCCTCTACGGCCTGCTGTTCACCATCGTCATGCTCTTCGCCCTCCAGGGCGACGCGATCACCTCCAACCCGTGGGACGTCGCCCGGATCGCGCTGCCGCTGCTGGCCTACTTCGCGCTGATGTTCGGTGGGTCGTTCCTGCTCGGCATGCGGCTGGGGCTGGGCTACGCCAAGACCGCGACCCTGGCCTTCACCGCGGCCGGCAACAACTTCGAGCTCGCCATCGCGGTGGCGATCGGCACCTTCGGGGTCACCTCCGGGCAGGCGCTGGCCGGCGTCGTCGGGCCGCTGATCGAGGTCCCGGTGCTGGTCGGCCTGGTCTACGTCTCGCTCTGGGCCGCCCGGCGCTGGTTCCCCGGCGACCCCACCGTCCCGGCACGCAGCAACGAGGGAGTGTCCCGATGACCGCAACGCCCCGTTTCGCAGGACTGCTGGACCCCCAGGTGGTGCTCCGACGGCACGTCGAGGACCTGTCGGCCCGGTTCGCCGGCATGGTCAGCGCGGAGACCGTCGAGCGGATGGTCTTCGAGTCCTACGCCGCCCTGGGGCGCACCGCCCGGGTCAAGACGCACCTGCCGGTGCTCACCTGCCGCTTCGCCACCGAGCGGCTCACGGCCCTGGCCCAGGCCAAGGGAGCGCTGGCCAAGGAGGCGCCCGAGGTCCTGTTCGTCTGCGTGCAGAACGCCGGTCGTTCGCAGCTGGCTGCGGCGATGGTGGAGCACCTGTCCGAGGGGCGCGTGCACGTCCGGTCGGCGGGCTCGATGCCCGCCGACCAGGTCGACCCGGTCGTGCTCGAGGTGCTGGAGGCTCGCGGCATGACGGTGACCGACGCCTTCCCCAAGCCGCTGAACGACGACGTCGTCCAGGCCGCGGACGTGGTGATCACCATGGGCTGCGGGGACGCCTGCCCGGTCTACCCGGGCAAGCGGTACCTGGACTGGAACGTGGCCGACCCCGCCGGCCAGCCGCCGGCCGCGGTCGAGGCGATCGCCGCCGACGTCGAGGGGCGGGTGCGGGGGCTGCTCGCCGAGCTCGGCGCATGAGCCGCCGTCTGGTCGTCATCGGCGGCAGCGACGCCGGCATCTCCGCCGGGCTGCGGGCCCGCGAGGTCGACCCGACCGCCGAGGTCACCGTCGTGGTGGCCGACGCGTACCCCAACTTCTCCATCTGCGGGATCCCGTACCTGGTGTCCGGGGACGTGCAGCCCTGGCAGTCCCTGGCCCACCGCAGCCACACCGACCTCGAGGCGGCCGGGCTGACCCTGCGGGTCGACACCCGCGCCACCGCCATCGATGTCGCGGGTCAGCAGATCACCGTGACCGGCCCGGAAGGCGCACCGGAACAGCTGGACTACGACGAGCTCGTCGTGGGCACCGGCGCCGTCCCGGCCGTGCCGCGGATGACCGGGCTCGGCGGACCGAACGGTCTCGGGCCGGACGACGGCGTCCACCTGCTGCACACCATCGACGACACCCATGCCCTGCTGGCCGGTCTGACCGGTCGCACGGTGCACTCGGTGCTGATCGTGGGCGCCGGCTACATCGGGGTGGAGATGGCGGAGGCGTTCGTCGCCCGGGGCATCGCCACCACCGTGGCCCAGCGCCCCGCCGAGGTGCTGCCCACCGTGGATGCCGCGTTGGGTGCACTGGTCCGCAGCGAGCTGGAGGGCCACGGGGTCGAGGTGCTCACCGGCACCGGCGTCACCGGGCTGGCCCGCACCGCCAACGCCCGGATCGCGGTCTCCGGGGACGGGTTGGACCGGACCTTCGACCTGGTGCTCGTCGTGACCAGGGTCCGCCCGGACGTGCAGCTGCTGGTCGACGCGGGGGCACGGACCGGTGCCGGTGGTGCGGTGCTTGTGGACGAGACGATGGCCACCGGGCTGCCGCACGTCTGGGCGGCCGGGGACTGCGTGGTCACCCACCACCGGTTGATGGGCGTCACCTACCTGCCGCTGGGCACCACGGCCCACAAGCAGGGCCGGGTCGCCGGGGCCAACGCCGTCGGCGGGCACGCCCGCTTCGCCGGCAGCGTCGGCACCCAGGTGGTGAAGGTCTTCGACCTGGTCGTCGCCCGCACCGGTCTGCTCGAGCACGAGGCACGGACCGCCGGGTTCCGCCCGGTCACCACCCAGTCGCGCCCGGACGACCACAAGGCCTACTACCCGGGCGCCCGGCCCCTCACGGTCCGGGTCACCGCCGACGCCGACACCGGCCGGCTGCTCGGCGCCCAGCTGGTCGGGCGGCTGGGCAGCGAGGTCGCCAAGCGCGCCGACGTCTTCGCCACCGCGCTCTTCCACGCAATGACGGTGGAAGGCCTGGCCGACCTGGACCTGGCCTACACCCCGCCGTTGGGCTCACCCTGGGACGCGGTCCAGCTGGCCGCCCAGGCCTGGAGCTCCGAACACCGACCCCCCGCCCGCGCCGCACGATCGGCGGCGCTGGCGTGACCATCCGCACGACCGAGGAGAACCCCGTGAACGACCGCCCCAGCGTCCTGTTCGTCTGCGTGCACAACGCCGGCCGCTCCCAGATGGCCGCCGGGTGGCTGCGCCACCTGGCCGGCGACGCCGTCGAGGTGCGTTCGGCCGGCTCGGTGCCCGGCGACCAGGTGAACCCGTCCGCGGTCGCGGCGATGGCGGAGGTCGGCATCGACATCTCCGACCAGCGGCCCAAGGTGCTGACCACCGACGCCGTCGAGGCCTCCGACGTCGTCATCACCATGGGCTGCGGGGACGCCTGCCCGGTCTTCCCCGGCAAGCGGTACCTCGACTGGGCCCTGGAGGACCCGGCCGGCAAGGGGGTCGAGTCGGTGCGCCCCATCCGGGACGAGATCGAGGGCCGGATCCGCGGCCTGCTCGCCGAACTGCAGGCGCCCGTCACCCGATGACCGGCCGGCCCAGCGTGCTGTTCGTCTGCGCGCGCAACTCCGGGAAGTCGCAGCTGGCCGCGGCGCTGATGGCGGACCTGGCCGGGGACGCCGTCGAGGTGCGCTCCGCCGGGACGGCGCCCGGCGACGCGCTGAACGAGCAGTCGGTCCGGTCCCTGGCCGAGCTGGGCATCGACATCACCGGCGAGCACCCGAAGCCGGTCACCGAGCAGCTGGTGCGGGACGCCGACGTCGTGGTGACCCTCGGCCGGGAGGCCCGCGTCGAGCCGGTGCCCGGAACCCGCTCCGTGACCTGGGACGTCGACGAGCCGTCCGCGCGCGGCATCGAGGGCATGGACCGGATGCGGCTCGTCCGGGACGACATCACCCGGCAGGTGCGGTCGCTGGCCGCCGAGCTCGGCGTCGACCTGCGCCCGCGATGAGCCCACGTCCGGGGTGGGTCCGGGGACGCGGCCTCCGGTCAGGTGCTCGCGTCGGCCTCCTGGTCGGCGACCAGGTGGGTGACCGTGACGCCGGTGACCTTGCGCAGCCGGGACGGGAGGTCGCGGTGCAGCCACCGGGAGAGCCCGTGGGGCAGCGTGGAGACGATGATCTCGTCGGCGGTGAAGTGGCGCAGCGTGGTGCGGACCGCCTCCAGGGCGTCCGGGTCGCCCACCTCGCCGGTGACCGTGGCCCCCAGCGACCCGAGCTGGTCGAGGGCGTGGTCCAGGCGCTGCGCCGCGAGCGCGTAGGCGCGGTCCGCCGGAGCGGGGCCCAGGTGCCGGTAGGCGCTGGGGACGTCCACCTGGTCGTCCAACGGCGTGGCCGGTGCCACGACGTGGAACTCGTGCGTCTCGGCGGCGACCCGCTCCTCCACGGCCGCGCTGAGGGTGTCGGTGGTGAGGGTCTGGTTGGCGACGATCAGACAGCGGCGCATCCTCGTCCTCCCATCGGGTCGGGCACCCACTGTGACCCCCGTCATGGTCATGCGCCAGCCCGGGTGCTGCGGTGAGCGTCGGACCGGGCCTGTCCCGCCGGCTCGGCACCGGTGACGCGGTCGTCATCGGCCTGGGGTCGATGATCGGGGCGGGCGTGTTCGCCGCCTTCGCCCCGGCCGCGCAGGCCGCCGGTGCCGGCCTGCTGATCGGGCTGGCGATCGCCGCCGTGGTCGCCTGGTGCAACGCCACCGCCTCGGCCCAGCTCGCCGCGCAGTACCCCGCCTCCGGCGGCACCTACGTCTACGGGCGGGAGCGGCTCGGGGACTGGTGGGGCTTCCTCGCCGGCTGGGGCTTCGTGATCGGGAAGACGGCCAGCTGCGCGGCGATGGCACTCACCTTCGCCGCGTACGCCGCGCCGTCCGGCTGGCAGCGCCCGGTCGCCGTGGCCGCCGTGCTCGCGCTCACCGCGACGAACTACCGGGGTGTCACCCGCACCGCCGGGCTCACCCGGGTGATCGTCACCGTCGTCCTGGTTGCGCTGACCGTCGCGGTCGCCGCGATGCTCGTCGGCGGCCCGTCGGGCGGGCCGGCCCCGGGGGACTGGGCGGTCGAGGGCGGCGTCCTGGGGGTGCTGCAGTCTGCCGGGCTGCTGTTCTTCGCCTTCGCCGGCTACGCCCGCATCGCGACCATGGGCGAGGAGGTCCGCGACCCGGCACGGACCATCCCGCGCGCTGTCCTGCTGGCCCTGGGGCTCACCGTCGCGGTCTACCTGGTGGTCGCGGTGTCGCTGTTGACGACGCTGGGCGCCGACGGCGTCGCCGCCACCGCCGAACCGCTGGCCGCCGCCGTGGCCGCCGGCAGCTGGGACTGGGCCGGGCCGGTCGTGCGCATCGGCGCGGCCGCGGCGGCGCTCGGCGCGCTGCTGGCCCTGATCGCCGGCGTCGGCCGGACCAGCCTGGCGATGGGCCGCCAGGGCGACCTGCCGCGGTACCTGGCCGCGGTGCACCCGCGCTTCTCCGTGCCGCACCGGGCCGAGGTCACCGTCGGCGTCGTCGTCTGCCTGCTCGTGCTGACCGTCGACCTGCGCGGCGCGATCGGCTTCTCCTCCTTCGGGGTGCTGCTCTACTACGCCGTCGCCAACGCGGCGGCGTTCACCCAGGACGGCGAGCACCGGCGGTTCCCCCGGGCGCTGCAGGTCCTCGGCCTGGTGGGCTGCCTGGTCCTGGTGGCGACCCTGCCGTGGCAGGCCGTGGTCGGCGGCAGCGCGGTGTTCGCCGTGGGCATCGCCTACCGGGCCACCCGGCTGCGGCTGGCGGCTCGGTGATCCCCTGAAGCGCTGCTGTCCGCCAGGAGCCGTCCGCTGAACGCAGCGGCGCCGGCCGCGACCGCCACGAGCGCGGCCAGCCCGGCGAACGTCGCCGGGTAGCTGCCCACGGACTCGGCCAGCGCGGTGCCCGCCCACGGGGCGAGTGCGGCGGCTGCGGTGATCGGGGCGGCGAACCAGCCCGACAGGGCGCCGTACCGGGCGCTGCCCCACCGGTCGGCGACGACGGTCGCCTGCAGCAGCGTGGCGGCGCCGCGCGCCGCCCCGACGAGGACGGCCAGCCCGATGAGCAGCGGGGCCGGCCCCGGGACCGCGGCCAGCAGGCCGATCGCCAGGGCGGAGGCGGCCAGGATGACGACCGTCCGCGTGGCGGGGGTGGTCCGGGCGGTGAGCGGGGCGTAGCCGATCCGGCCGAGCAGCTGGCCGGCGCCCAGCAGACCGAGCGTGGTGGCCGCCAGCGACGCCGACATCCCCCGCCCGGTGAGCAGCGGGATCAGCGTCAGGCTGGCCGCGTACATGCCGAAGGCGGTGAGCGTGAGCGCCCCGGACAGCAGCAGGAACCCGGAGCTGGACACGATCGAGCGCACCGACGCCGGGGTGCCGCCCCGGTGGTCGGGCTCCGGCGCCGGCGTCCAGGGCGGCGTGAGCGCCAGGGCGTGCATCGGGATCGTCACCACGGCCAGGACGCCGGCCAGCACCAGGTAGGTGGCCCGCCAGCTCAGCTCCTCCAGGAGCAGGCTGGTCAGCGGCGCGAAGACCGTGCTGGCGAGCCCGGCCACGAGCGTCAGCGTGGTCAGCGCCCGCACCCGGCCGGGCCCGTACCAGCGGGTGAGCGCGGCGAACCCGGCCTGGTAGAAGACCGCGGCCATGGCCACCCCGGCCACCAGCCAGGCGACGACGAACCACGCCAGGCTGGGTGCCAGCCCGATGCCCGCGGCGGCGGGGGCGGCCAGCAGCGAACCGGTGGTCATCACCCGCCGGGGGCCGGTGCGGTCCAGCCACCGCCCGACCGGGATCCCCGCCAGCGCGGAGACCACCAGCCCGGCCGAGAACGCCGCGGTGGTCGCCGACGCCGACCACCCGGTGTCGGCGGTGATCGAGGCCAGCGCGACCGGGAAGGCGTAGTACAGGACTCCCCAGCTGACCACCTCGGTGGCACACAGCGCCGGCAGCACGTGCCGGGGCGGACGCCGGTGGACGTCCGCGGAGCCGCTCATCAGTCCGCGGCGGAGGTCCCGACGGGCACCGGCTGCGGCGCCGGGCCGCAGCAGCTCGCCGGCTCCGCCTCCGCGGACCGGCCGTGCGCGCTGCCGGTGGGGAAGCCGACGCCCGCGGTCTCGGCGGCCTCCCGAGCGCCCAGGTCGGTGCTGCACACCCCGGTCGAGGGCAGGCGCAGCTGCACGCGGTCGGCTGCCTCGAGGTCCCCGGCGAGCGCGGCGGCGATCGAGCGCACCTGTTCGTAGCCGGTGGCCAGCAGGAACGTGGGGGCGCGGCCGTAGGACTTCATGCCGACCAGGTAGAAGCCCTCGTCGGGGTGGGTGAGCTCGCGGTGCCCGTGCGGGGGCACGGTGCCGCAGGAGTGGAAGTCGGGGTCGATCAGCGGAGCGAGCTGGGTCGGTGCCTCCACGCCCGGGTCCAGGGACAGCCGCACCTCCCGCAGCACGTCCAGGTCGGGGCGGAAGCCGGTGGCGGCGGCCAGCGCGTCGACCTGCAGGTCGACCGCGGCGCCGTCCCGGCCGGTGCCGGTCACCCGGAGCCGGCCGTCGCCGGTGGGTGCCACCTCGGTCAGCGTGACCTCGCGGTGCAGCTCGACGTGCCCGGCCCGGACGGCGGCCTTCAGGGTCGAGCCGAGCAGCCCGCGGGCGGGCAGCCCGTCGGAGTCCCCGCCGCCGTAGAGCCGGGCGGGGGAGCGGCCCCGGATCGCCCAGCTGATCTGCGTGCCGGGCGCGCTGCCCTGCAGCTCGACCAGCGCCAGCAGCGTGTTCGCCGCCGAGTGCCCCATGCCGATCACCAGGGTGTGCTCCCCGGCGAACCGGGCCCGGTCCCGGCCGAGCACGTCCGGCAGCGGACCGACCAGCCAGTCACCGGCCTGCTCCTCGCCGATCGCGGGGAGACCGGCAGCGCCCAGCGGGTTGCGCTGGCCCCAGGTGCCGGAGGCGTCGATGACCGCACGCGCGGTCAGGTCCTGCACCCGGCCGTGGACGACGGTGCGCACCACGTAGGCCCGGCCCTCCCGCCCGACGGTGCGGGTCTTGTCCACCCCGGCCCGGCTCACCGCGACCACCCGGGTGCCGGTGCGGATCCGGCCGGCCAGCTGCGGCGTCGCGGCGAGCGGTGCCAGGTACCGCTCGGCGAGCTCGGCGCCGGTGGGCAGCGCGGTGCGGTCGGGGGACTCCCAGCCGGTCTGCTCGAGCAGCCGGACGGCGGCGTCGTCGACGTCGTACTCCCAGGGGGAGAACAGCCGCACGTGCCCCCAGGCCCGCACCGCGGACGCGGGCTGGTCGCCGGCCTCCAGCACCAGGGGTTCCAGGCCGCGCTCCAGCAGGTGGGCGGCGGCGGCCAACCCGACCGGGCCGGCACCGATCACCACGACCGGCAGGTCGTCCGTCATGTACGCGCTCATGCGGTCAGGACTCCTCGCTCGTCGACAACCAACGCCGGGTGACGTTAACAGCGAACACTGTTGACAACAACCACTGTGTGGCAGACTGTCCGGCATGCGCCAGGACCTGGACGTGCGACTGCTCGACGTCGACGAGCTGACCTCTCCCGCCGATCGTGCCCGCCTGCTCGCCCCGCAGCTGAAGGCGCTCGGCGACCCCAACCGGCTGCACCTGCTCCTGCTGCTGGCCGAGGGGCCGCGCACCGTCCGGGAGCTGACCGACGCCGCCGGCATGAGCCAGACCCTGGTCAGCCACCACCTGGCGCCGCTGCGCGACCAGGGGCTGGTCACGAGCACGCCGAGGGGGCGGAGCAACGTCTACGCGCTGTGCTGCGAGGCGCTCGCCGGGCCGGTCAAGGCACTCGCCACGCTCGCGGCGCTGACCCCCGAGGGCGCCGACGCCTGCTGCTCCTGACCGGCGGTGCGCCCCGGCCTCAGCGCCGCCGAGGGGCCCAGGGGTCGTCGGGGTCGAAGTCGTCGGCCTCGTCCGCGGCGTCCGTGTCCGGGCGCGCCGCGTCCGGGGCCGGGTGGCGGGTCGCTGCCTCCAGGGCGGCGTCCCGCTCGGCGGCCCGCCGGGCCCGCTCCAGCCGGGCGTCCTCCCGCAGCTGCCGGCGGCTCGGCGTCCCGTCGGGGTTGGTGAGCGCCAGCCAGTCGTCCTTCTGCCGCCACAGCAGGGCGCCGGCCAGGGGGAGGCCCAGCGGCACGACGTACCCGGCCACCCGCTCCATGCCGCCCTCGCCGAGCCCGATGAACACCGCGGAGGCGAAGAAGATCGTGCCGATCACGCCGACGAGCCCCAGCACGGCCAGCGTGGTGCCCACCGCCTCCGAGCGGGGCCGCACCCCGTAGGCCAGGGCGATCAGCCCGATCGCCCCGGCGACGAAGTGCACCCCCGCCGCGACCGTGTGGAACGTGGTGTCGCCGTCGGAGGGGAAGAGCCCGACCAGCAGCACCCCGAGCCCGGACAGGCCCAGCAGTGGGCCGGCCAGGCGGCCGCCGGTGCCGGACAGCCCGGGTCGCAGCAGCACCGCCCCGGCGATGATCAGCAGCCCCTGCAGGAGGAAGGAGGCGTTCATCAGCACCCGGGCCGGCGAGGTGGCCGTCCCGAGGTCGCTGATCACGTCCGCCGAGTACGAGTAGCCGTCGTACTGCAGTGCAGCGATCGCCTCGACGACGAAGAACTGCAGGGTCAGCACCCACGCGAGCCCGCCCCAGCGGTACCGGCTGTCCGTCACGGTGAGCCATGGTCCCAGCCCCGGCTGTGCGAGCGGCAGACTGCCCGGTGTGACGATCCGCTCCATCGCCCTCTTCGTGCTCGCCGCACTGCTGGAGATCGGCGGCGCGTGGCTGGTCTGGCAGGGCCTGCGGGAGCACCGCGGCTGGCTCTGGGTGGGCATCGGCATGGTGTCGCTCGCGCTCTACGGCATGGTCGCCACGCTGCAGCCGGAGGCCGCCTTCGGCCGGGTGCTCGCCGCCTACGGCGGGGTCTTCGTCGCCGGGTCGCTGCTGTGGGGGATGGCCGCCGACGGCTTCCGGCCCGACCGGTGGGACGTCGGCGGTGCGCTGGTCTGCCTGGTCGGCGTCGCGCTGATCATGTACGCGCCCCGGGGCGCCTGAGCGACTCGGTCAGGCGGTGACTCCGGCGTGGGCGAGCACGGCCGCGTACTGGCCGGGCGACAGCCACGACGGGTTGCTCCCCGCGGGCATCCGCAGCACCTCGGCCGCACGGGTCGCCGGATCGGCCAGCAGTTCCGCGCGGTCGACCGGGTGGGCCAGCCGGGTCCACCGGACGGCGACCGCCGGCCCGCCCGGGGCGGCGTCGTCCACCGGCCCGGCCAGCTCACCCAGGGCGTGCACCCCGGGCCGGTCGCGGCCGCTGACCCACAGCAGGCACGCCTGGCCCGGCGACATCAGGCTCAGCCGGTAGGAGGGCCGCACGCACCGGTCCAGCACCGCCGCGTCACCCGGCCGCCACCGGGGGGCCAGCGCCTCGGGCGGCCGGTTGCTCTTGAGCACCCAGCAGGCGACGTCGGCGGCGGTCAGCTGCGGCACGGCTCGAGCCAACCAGCCGCGCGGCACCTCGGCGACAGGACGGTCGTGGCCCACCGGATCTCGCGCTGCCGGGTGCGCGCCGCTGCCCTACCGTCGACCGGGTGTCGCTCCCCGCGGTCCCCTGGGCTGCCGTCGAGTCCCGCGCCCGCAGCGTGGCCGCCGGTCCCGTCGTCCGCTCCGGTGGCGCCGACCACCTGCTGGTGCGCGACCTGGTCACCGACTCGCGGGCGGTGACCCCCGGCTGCCTGTTCGCCTGCGTCCGCGGGGCGCGCAGCGACGGCCACCGGTTCGCCGAGGCCGCCCTGGCCGCCGGGGCCGCCGCGCTCCTCGTCGACCGTCCGCTGCCGCTGGACGCACCGCAGCTGCTGGTGCCGTCGGTCCGGGCGCTGCTCGGGCCGCTGGGCGCCCTGCTGGCCGGCGACCCCGCCGCGCACCTGCGGGTGGTCGGCGTGACCGGGAGCAACGGCAAGACGACGACCAGCACGCTGGTGCGCGGCGTGCTCGAGGCCGCCGGCGAGTGCGCCGGAGTGGTCACCACGCTCGGGGCACGGGTGGCGGGTCAGACCCGCGGCACCCGGCTGACCACCCCCGAGGCGCCGGAGCTGCACGGGCTGCTGCGCTGGATGCTCGACGCGGGCGCGACCAGCGCGGTGGTGGAGGCGTCGTCGATCGCGCTGGACGTCGGCCGGGTCGACGCCGTGCACGTCGAGGTGGCGGTCTTCACCGGCTTCGAGGAGGACCACCTCGACCACCACGGCACGATCGAGCAGTACTGGGCGAGCAAGGCGCTGCTGTTCACCCCCGAGCGCACCGACAGCGCCGTCGTCGTGGTGGACGACCCGTGGGGGCGCCGGCTGGCCGACCAGGCGCGGGTGCCGGTGACCCGGGTGAGCACCCGGCCGGAGGTGCCGGCCGACGTCCGGGTGGTGGGCTGGCGCACCGGCCTGGACGGCACGAGCGTGGTCGTCGAGGACGACGGCGGGCGGCACTGGATCTGCTCGCCGCTGGTCGGCCGGGTGCACGTGGGCAACATCGCCGCCGCCTGGGCGACCGGCCGCTCGCTCGGGCTGGCGCCGGAGACCATCGCCGCGGGCCTGGCCGCGACCGCGGCACCGGCAGGGCGCAACACCCTGCTCCGCGGGCCGGGTGGACCGCTCGTCGTCGTCGACTACGCCCACACCCCTCGGGCCCTGGCCGCCGCCGTGCAGACCGCCCGCGACCTCACCGGTCCCGGCGGGGAGGTGCACCTGGTGCTGGGCGCCCGCGGCCGCCGCGACCGGTACAAGCGCCAGGGGCTCGGCGTCTCCGCCCGCGCCGCCGACACCGTGTGGCTGACCAACGAGGGCAGCCACGGCGAGCGGCCCGAGGCGATCGTCGAGGAGCTGCGGGTCGGGCTGATCGGCGGCAGCGCGGTCGTGCACACCGTGCTCGACCGCCGGGAGGCGATCACCGCGGCGGTGGAGGCCGCCGGGAGCCGGGACGTGGTGCTCGTCGTCGGTCGCGGTCACGAGACCACGCTGACCGACGACGGCGCCCCGGTGCCCTTCGACGACGCCGAGGTGGCGCAGGAGGCCCTGGACTCCCGGGCCGACGAACTGGTGGCCGAGCAGGCCAGCTGACCCCGCCGCGGGTGCCGCGCGGCACACGGGCAGGCTCCCGGGCGTGACGACGGGGGAGTGGCCGGGCCACCGGGCCGGGGAGCCCGGCTTCCGGCGGGCCGCGACCGCCGTCTTCCTCGCCGGGATCGCCGTGTTCGTCAGCCTGTACGCCCCGCAGGCCCTGCTGCCGGAGTTCAGCCGCTCCTTCGAGGTGACCCCGGCGGCCTCGACGCTGGTCATCTCGGTGAGCACCGCCGCGCTCGCCGTGGGGCTGCTGGTGCTCGGTCCGCTGTCGGACCGCCGCGGCCGGACCGGCATCCTGCACGCCAGCCTGGCCGCCGCCGCGCTGCTCGCGGTGCTGATCGCGCTGGCGCCGGGGTGGGAGGCGCTGCTGGTGCTCCGCGGGCTTCAGGGCTTCGCCCTGGCCGGGCTGCCCGCCGTGGCGGTGGCCTACCTGCGCGAGGAGCTGCACCCGGCGATGAGCTCCCGCGCGATCGGGCTCTACGTCAGCGGCACCGCGATCGGTGGCCTGTCCGGCCGGCTGCTCACCGGCGTGCTGACCGAACTGGGCGGCTGGCGGACGGCGCTGGGCGGGGCGGCGGTGGTCGCCGTCGCCTGTGCGGTCGCCGTCCGGCTGCTGCTGCCCCCGGCCCGACGGTTCACCCCGCTGTCACGGCAGGGGAGGCTGCTGCGCCAGCTGGGCTCGGCGTTCACCGACCCGGCGCTGCTGGCGCTGTACGGGCTGGCCGCGCTGCTGATGGGCGGGTTCGTCGCCGTCTACAACGCCGGCACCTTCCGGCTGGAGTCCGAGCCGTACTCGCTGACGCCGGCGGTGGCCGGGCTGGTGTTCCTGGCGTACCTGCTGGGCTCGGCGAGCTCGCCGACCGCCGGCTGGCTGGCCGACCGGATGGGCCGGCGGGTGGTGGTGCCGGGAGCGGTGGCGCTGATGGCGGCCGGCATCGCACTGACCCTGCCGACGCCGCTGTGGTGCGTCGTCCTGGGGCTGTGCGTGCTGACCGTCGGGTTCTTCGCCGCCCACGGCGTGGCCAGTGGCTGGGTGGCGGCGCGGGCCCAGCTGGGTGGCCGGCCGGTCGGGCAGGCGGCCTCGCTCTACTCGTTCTGGTACTACGTCGGCTCGTCTGTGGGCGGCACCCTGGCCGGCCGGGCCTGGCAGGACGCCGGCTGGCCTGGCGTCGCCCTGCTCGCCGGTGGGTGCGCGCTCGCGGCCCTGATGCTCACCGGCGCGCTCGGCCGCACCCGCTCCCTGCAGCCCTGACCGGACGCGACGAGGGCGGTGCCCCGGGTCGTCCCGGGGGCGCCGCCCTCGTCGGAGCCGGTCGGCTCAGCCCTCGGTGGCGTCGTGCTCGTAGGCGCCGGCCGGGTTGGCATCGTCGGACTGCACCGCCTGGCGCTCCAGCTCGGTGCGGTGCTCGAGCACCTCGTCGGACAGGTGCGGGTCCTTGGCGTGCTCGCTGCGGTCCCGGGGGGCCGGCTCCTCGGTGGTCATCACGTCGTCGAGCGTCGGCTCGTCGTGCGGGCTGGTCATCGCGTCCTCCGCTCTCGTGGCCCGGCGGTTCCGGGCGGCGTCCCCTCCTCGGTATCCCGGGATGGGCCACCCGCAAACCGGGAAGGCCT
Organism: Modestobacter caceresii; assembly: GCF_000761485.1. GTDB lineage: Bacteria > Actinomycetota > Actinomycetes > Mycobacteriales > Geodermatophilaceae > Modestobacter > Modestobacter caceresii. The sequence goes on along the minus strand of NZ_JPMX01000025.1, from coordinate 7,523 downwards.
CGTCAGCCCTGCGCCAGCTGCTCAGCGGGGAGCCAGGCCTCCACCAGCACCGGGCCGTGCGTGCCGACGACGGTGTAGGCGACCCGGCCGTGCCAGCCGTCCTCCCGCTGCCGCCACTCGACCAGCAGGCCCGGCCAGGTGCCCGGTGCGTCGGGCGGGTCGTGCACCCAGCAGTGCCGGCCGTGGCCGCCGGCCGGCCGGCGGACGGTGTCGGCCGGGGGCGCGGGCCCGGCCGGCGGTGGCCCGGACGGCGGTGGCCCGGAGGGCGGTGGCGCGGACGGCGGTGGCCCGGGGAACCCGGACCGGGCCGCGCGGTCGGCCAGGGAGCCGGCGTGCCGCCCCCGCTGCATCCCCCCGGCCACCCGGACATCCTCGCACGCCGGTCGAACACACGTTCGACGCGCGCGGGAGCTGCGTCGAGTGACAGCTGAGCGGGCCTCCCGGCCCCGGGATCCCCGCTCAGCTGTCACTCGACGCCGGCGGCGCCGGCGTCGGCGGGCGGGGACGTCGCCGGGGGTGGTCGCTGGTCGCGCCACTCCCGGGGCGTCGTGCCGAAGGCGGCGCGGAACCGGCGGCTGAAGTGCGACGGGTCGCCGAACCCCCATGACCGGGCGACCGCGGCGATCGGCCGGCCGCCGGGCCGCGCCAGCTCGGCCCGGGCGCCTTCCAGGCGCTGGTCGATGACCCACTGCTCCAGGCTGAACCCGGCTGCCGAGCACAGCCGGTAGAGCTGGCGGACGCTGATCGCGTGCTCGGCCGCGATGCGGGCGGCGTCGAGGTCTGGGTCGGTCAGGTGCTGGTCGACCCAGGTGCGGATCCGGGTCAGCAGGGTCTCGCCCGGCACGGTGCAGGTCCTGCCGTCCGCATCCGCCGCGGAGATGACCAGGGCCCGAGCCAGCTCCACGGTGGCCACCGACAGCGCCGGCCACCCCGGGTCTGCGGTCAGCCTCTCGGCGTCCCGGGTCACCTGGGCGACGTGCGCCCGGACCAGCTCGTACAGCGGGCTGTCCGCCACGTGCGGTGCCGCCCTGCGCACGACGTCCACCGACAGCCCGAGCCGGGCGACCGGGATCTGCAGGGCCCGGCCCGCGCCCTCGGTGTCGCCCCAGGAGAAGGAGCAGGGGGAGGTCACGTCGGTGACCGCGAGGGTGCCGGGGGCCAGGACACGTCGCCGGCCGCCCTGCTCGTGCCGGCCGGTGCCGCACTCCTGGACGTAGAACGACACCACCGGCTGGGTGTCCGGCGGCTGCCGGCGGCGGCTGACGGCCAGGGGGCCCACCACGTCGGCGCGCAGCACCGGCAGGCCGCCGAGCTGCCAGGCGTCCAGGCGCACCTGCACCGGTGCCGTCGGCTCGCGCAGCCACACCCGGGAGTTCATCCCGGCCTGCAGCCGCGCGACGACGGCGGCCGGACGGCGGTCGGCGCCGGTGAGCTGTCGGCTGTCCAGGAGCGTGACCATCGCGCCTCCCCGTGCGGGTGGTCGGCGACGCTGCCGCGAGCACCGACATCCTGCCGCCCCGACCGACTGCGGGGAAGGGCGTCCGTCCCGGGTGGTCGGCACGCAGGGGCCAGCACCGGGCGCCGAGGGCACAGTCCCGCGGCGGCGTCGTCCCTAGCGTGCTCAGCGCCAACACCCGCAGCACCCACGAAGGAGACGCCAATGCCCGTCCTGGAGCACGACGGCATCGAGACCTACTACAAGGACTGGGGGACCGGTCAGCCGATCGTGTTCAGCCACGGCTGGCCGCTGTCGTCGGACGACTGGGACGCCCAGCTGATGTTCTTCGTGCAGCACGGGTACCGGGTGATCGCCCACGACCGCCGGGGCCACGGTCGCTCGACCCAGACGAGCGACGGGCACGACATGGACCACTACGCCGACGACCTGGCGGCGCTCACCGCCCACCTGGACCTGCGCGACGCGGTGCACGTGGGGCACTCGACCGGCGGCGGCGAGGTGGTGCACTACATCGCCCGGCACGGCCAGGACCGGGTCGCCAAGGCGGTGCTGATCAGCGCGGTGCCGCCGATCATGGTGCAGACCGACGCCAACCCGGGCGGGCTGTCGAAGAGCGTCTTCGACGGCATCCAGGAGCAGGTCGCCAGCAACCGCTCGAACTTCTACCGCGACCTGCCCGCCGGGCCGTTCTACGGCTTCAACCGGCCCGGGGTGGAGCCGCAGGAAGCCGTCATCGCCAACTGGTGGCGGCAGGGGATGATGGGTGGCGCCAAGGCCCACCACGACGGCGTCGTCGCGTTCTCCCAGACCGACTTCACCGACGACCTGAAGAAGATCACGGTCCCGGTGCTGGTCATGCACGGTGACGACGACCAGGTCGTGCCCTAATAGGACTCCGCGCCGCTGTCCGTCGAGCTGCTGCCGAACGGGACGCTGAAGACCTACGCCGGCTTCCCGCACGGCATGCCGACCACCGAGGCGGCCACGATCAACGCCGACCTGCTGGAGTTCATCCGGAGCTGACGGCGGCCGGGGTGCGTGTCGGCACCCCGGCGGTGCTCACCACGGGCTGGTGGCTGCCTCGCGATGGCGCAGGCAGCCACCAGCCCGGTCTCGCCCCACGATGCGGGGCGGGTGCTCACCTGTGCTTGGTCCGGGTGCTCCGGCCGGTGCTCTTGCTCCGCTTGCCGCTCTTGACCTTGCCCTTGGTGGTGACCGGGTGCAGCCCCGCGCCCAGCACCCCCGCGACGGCCTGGACGCCAGGGTGCGCGGCCAGCTCCTCGGTGGGCACCGGCAGCGGCAGGCACCAGTTGGGCCGGTCGTTCGCGCCGGGCATGTTGGGCCGGCGCTCCTCGGCGAGTGCGTCGTCCAGCGTCGCCGACAGCAGGGTCGACGGCGCCGTGGCCAGCTGCCGGTGGGCCGCCTCGACCGCCTCGGCCGGGGTGGCGTCCTCGGCGATGAAGCCCAGGTGCCCGAGCAGCGAGGTGCGGCCGCGCAGCAGTTCCTCCTCGGTGCCCAGCCCGCGTTCCCGCTGCTCGGCCAGGTCGGAGCCGGTCCACAGCCCGGCGACCGTCGGCAGGTCGTGGGTGGTGATCGCGGCCATCGCCTCGGCGGGCCACTGCGCGGGCTCGTCGTCCTCGAACCACAGCAGCCGGTAGGACAGGATCCCGTGCTCGGCCATCGCCTCGCGGACGCCGTCCTCGACGGTGCCCAGGTCCTCGCCGACGACGATGGCCTGCGCCCGGTGGCTCTCCAGGGCGACGATGTCCAGCAGGTCCTCGTGCGGGTAGCGGACGTACGCGCCCTCGGCCGCGCTGCCGTCCGAGGGCACCCACCACAGCCGGAACAGACCCATCACGTGGTCGACCCGCAGGCCGCCGGCACCGGCCATGGTCGCCCGGATCGACTGGATGAACGGCTCGTAGTCGGCGGCCTGCAGCCGCCAGGGCACCAGCGGCGGGGACCCCCAGTCCTGGCCCTGGCTGTTGAAGGCGTCCGGCGGTGCGCCGACGCTCACGCCCTGGGCCAGCACGTCCTGCCAGGCCCAGGCGTCCGCGCCGCCGCCGGCCACCCCGATCGGCAGGTCCTGGATCACGGTGGTGCCCTCGGTGGCCGCACGGAGCTGGACGTCGAGCAGCCACTGCAGCCAGGCGTGGAAGGCGATCTCCCGCTCGTGAGCGGTCACGAAGTCGGCCACGGCGGCGCCGCGGGGGTCGCGGAGCGGCTCGGGCCAGGTGTGCCAGTCCGGGCCGTGCTCGTCGGCGAGCGCGCACCAGGTGGCCCAGTCCATCAGCGGCTGACCCTGGTGCCACCACCAGTCGCGGAAGGGCCCCTCGTCGACCCCGGCATCGAAGACCCGCTGGAGCACCCGGCGCTTGAGTGCCCAGATGGCGTCACGGTCGATGAGCTCGCCGTCGTTGAGCGCCCGGCCGGCGTCGGCCTCGACGTCGACGGCGTCGGCGCCGGGCACCTCGGCGATCCGCAGGTAGACCGGGTTGCGGAACCGGCGGGTGGCCGGCAGGTAGGGGCTGTCCTCCTGGCCCGGGGTCGGGGCGACCGCGTGCAGCGGGTTGACCAGCACGAAGCCGGCGCCCTGCGCCTGGGCGAACTCGCGCACGGTGCGCAGGTCACCGAGGTCGCCGATGCCCCAGCTCTCCCGGCCCCGGGTGGCGTACAGCTGCACCGCCCAACCCCAGGCGCGCCATCCCTCGGGCAGCCAGCAGCGCCCGGGGGAGACGATCAGCCGCCGCTCCCGGCCGTCGGGGGTGCGCAGCCGGTGGTAGCCGAGCGGGAAGTCCTCGGGGAGCTCGCCGTCGACCTGGCGGGTCTGCCCGTCCTCGCACTCGACGTCGGCGCGGTCGACCTCCAGTGCGTCCCCGGGCCGGGCGACGATCGGCGCGCGGTCGAGGAGGTCCTCGGGCGGGGTGCCGATCACCTCCCGCAGCCGGTCGATGGTCGGCTGCGCGATCGTGTGTTCCTCGTCGAGGGCGTCGAGCCAGCTGGCGTCGATGCCCCATGCGTCCGTCGTCGGGGCGCCGGTCACGGGATTCGGGGCGGTGCTCGTCACCCCACGATCCTCACCGGTCGGGGCCGGCTCTGCCGAGTGGGGTGGCTGCGGAGGTGGTCACACCCGGTCCGCCGGCGTCCGGACCGGCGGGCGCAGCGAGTCGGCGACCAGCACGGCCACACCCAGCAGGACGGCGACGACGACGAGCGCGCGCAGCACGGTCACCTGCTGCCCGAGCAGCCCGATCAGCGGCGGCCCGGCCAGGAAGGCGCAGTAGCCGATCGAGGCGACGACGCTGACCCGGGCGGCCGCTCGCGCCGGGTCGTCGGCCGCGGCGCTCATCCCCGTCGGGAAGCCGAGCGAGGCGCCGGCACCCCAGAGCAGGGCGCCGAGGAAGGCGACCGGCGGGGACCCGAACACGAACAGCAGCAGCCCGACGACGGCGAGCCCGGCCAGCAGCCGGACCACCGGGACCCGGCCGTGCCGGTCGAGCAGCGCCCCGCCGAACCACCGGGCCAGGGTCATCGCGGTGAGGAACAGCGCGAAGCCGAGCGTGCCCACGGTCGGCGAGGTGCCGTGGCCGTCGATCAGCGCGACCGCGAGCCAGTCGTTGGCGGTGCCCTCGGCGAAGGAGAAGGCGAGCACCACGACGCCGATGAGCAGGGTGCGCGGCTCCCGCCAGGCCGCCAGGGCGCTGGCGCGCTCGGTCGGGACGCCGTCGGCGTCGGTGTCGACGTCGGGCAGGAAGGCGCGCGCGGCCAGGGGGACGACGACCGCCACGAGGACGGCGACGGCGGCCAGGTGGGCCGGCACCGGGACCTCGAGGGCGACCATGGCCGCCCCGATCAGCGCGCCGACCACCGTGCCCAAGCTGAACCCGGCGTGCAGACGGGACATGATCACCCGTCCCAGGTGCCGCTCGACGACGGCGCCCTGCACGTTCATCGCCACGTCCCAGGCGCCGTTGGACAGGCCCATCACGAACAGGCCCGCCACCAGCACGGCGACGCCGGTGACCGTGCCGACGGCGATGACACCCAGGGCGGCGCTGAGCAGCAGCGCCATCACCGCGACCGTGCGGCGCGAGCCGATCCGGCCGATCAGCACCCCGGACAGCGGGAGCGCCACCACCGACCCGGCGGCCAGCGCGAGCAGCACCAGGCCGAGCGCGCCGGGGTCCAGGTCGAGCCGGTCGCGCACCTGGGGGATGCGGGAGGCCCAACTGGCGAAGGCGAAGCCCGCGCCGATGAACGCCGCATACGTGGCGCGCATCGCGGCGGTCACCTGCCCCGGGGTGGGGGCCGGGCGGACGGCGGTGCTGGTCACCGGGGTGGCTCCTGCTCGTTCGTGGGGCGGACGGCCCGGGCGATGATCTCGGCGGTCTGGTCCCGGGAGACCGGTGCGGTGGAGAGCACTTTGTGCATGACCAGGCCCTCGATGAGGGCGTCGACACCGCGGGAGGTGGTCGGGTCCACGAAGCGCTCGAGCACGCCGCGGCTGCGCTGCATCCACCACTCGGTGACCGTGCGCAGCGCCGGGTTGCGCAGCGCCGCGAGGAAGAGCTCGTAGCTCACCGCCCAGTCGCGCTCGTCGGCGTCCGCGTCGGCGTGCACCAGGCCGGTGACGGCCTCGACGAACTCCGCGGTGTTGCCGACGGTGGCGAAGCGCGCCTCGTAGTCGGCCGCCATCTGCTCCGCGTGCCGGGTGAAGGCCTGGGCGAGGAGGTCGTCCAGGCCGGTGAAGTGGTAGGTGAGCGAGCCCAGCGGCACGTCCGCAGCGGCCGCGATCAGCCGGTGCGTCGTCCCGGCCACCCCGTGCTCGGCGATGACGTCGATGGTGGCGTCCACGATCCGCGAGGCCCGGTCCGGGTCGTGCCGCCGCGCCGGGCGCGCCTCGTCTCCCCGTGCGGGGCGCTCGGCGCCCGTCACCCGATGGGCCGGACGACCCGCGCCGGGCTGCCGACCGCGACGACGTCGGCGGGCAGGTCCCGGGTGACCACCGAGCCGGCGCCGACCACGGTGTTGGCGCCGATCGTGACGCCGGGGCAGACGATCACACCGCCGCCGAGCCACACGTTGTCCTCGACGACGATCGGCTCGGCGGACTCCCACTTGTCCCGGCGCGGGCCGGGCTCCAGCGGGTGGGTCGCGGTGAGCAGCTGGACGTTCGGGCCCATCTGCACGTCGGCGCCGATGGTGATCCGGGCGACGTCGAGGCAGACGAGCCCGAAGTTGGCGAAGGTGCGCGCACCGACCGTGGTGTGCTGGCCGTAGTCGCAGTGGAACGGTGCGCGGATCTCGCTGCCCGGGCCGAAGGCGCCGAGCAGCTCCTCGAGCACGGCACGCCGGGCGGCCCCGTCGGTGGGGTCCATCGTGTTGTAGCGATGGGTGAGCGACTGCGCCCGGGTGCTCTCGGCCGCCAGCTGCGGGTCGTCGGCGATGTACGGGTCGCCGGCCAGCATCCGGTCGCGCATCGAGCGCGGGTCGTCCGTCATGTGTACGAGCGTACACATCACTGTGTACGTCCGTACACAGTCATGTCCCGCGGGGCTTGGCCCGTCGGGTCGGGACGGCCGTGGCCGGGTCCTCCGGCCACGGGTGCCGGGGGTAGCGGCCGCGCAGCTCGCTGCGGACCGCCGGGTACCCGGTGACCCAGAAGCCGGCCAGGTCCGCGGTCGTCGCGACCACCCGGGACGCAGGGGAGAGCAGCTGCAGGCGCAGCGGCCGGCCCGCCACGACCGGTGCCGCCGCCCAGCCGAACACCTCCTGCACCCGCACCGACAGGGTCGGCACCGTGGGGTCGGCGTAGTCGACCCGCACGTTGGAGCCGGTGGGCACCTCGACCCGTTCGGGCACCAGCTCGTCGAGCCGCCCGGCCAGCTGCCAGGGCAGCAGTCCGCGCAACGCCGCGACCAGGTCGACCCGGGCCAGGTCCCGGCGGCTGCGGGCGCCGGACAGCGCCGCCCCGTCGGCCAGCGCGGCGAGCAGCGACCCGTCGTCCACGGCCGGCCACGGCTCGCCCAGCCCGGCGTGCGCGGCGGCCAGCCGTTCGCGCAGC
>NZ_JPMX01000024.1:70129-117683 GCF_000761485.1 Modestobacter caceresii | reverse complement strand
AGGTCATCCGCCGAGCCGAGACCATCAAGCGGGCGAAGGTTGCCTGACTCGGCACTAGAAGACCAGGCTCAGCGCCCAGGCGATGGCGAAACCGACCACCCCGATCAGGGTCTCCATCACCGTCCAGGTGCGCAGGGTCGTCTTCACGTCCATCTCCAGGAACCGGCCGACCAGCCAGAACCCGGAGTCGTTGACGTGCGAGAGCACGGTGGCGCCACAGGCGATCGCGATGACCACCAGCGCGGTGTCCATCCGGGACAGGTCGTTCTCCGCCACCGCCGGGGCGATCAGCGCGGCGGTGGTCAGCAGCGCGACCGTCGCCGAGCCCTGGGCCACCCGCAGGCAGGTCGCGATCACGAAGGCCGCGACGATCACCGGCAGGCCGATCGACTCCAGGCTGTCGGCCAGCGCGGTGCCGATGCCGCTGGACCGCAGCACCCCACCGAACATGCCGCCGGCGCCGGTGATCAGGATGATCGCCGCGACCGGACCGATCGAGGAGTTCAGCAGGTCCTCGGTCTCCGCGCGGGAGAACCGCTCACGGCTGAGCACCGTGGCGGCGACCAGCAGCGTGATCAGCAGCGCCACCGGCGTCTGGCCGAGCAGGGTCACCCAGTCCAGCCACCCGGCGTCCCCGTCGACCGCCCCGGCCGTGGCCAGCGTGTTGAAGCCGGTGTTGAGCAGGATGAGCACCAGCGGCAGGAGCAGCAGGGCCAGCACGGTGGTGAACTTCGGCGGCCCGGTCCGGGTGTCCGTCGACGTCGCCGTGCCGGCGGCCACGGTGGCGCCGCCACCTGTGCCTGCCGGGCCACCCGGGCCACGGCCGTCCGGACCGCCCGCGTCGTCGACGTCGGTGTCGACCCGGGGGTCGTCGGCCTCGGACTTGCGACCGGCGAGGGTGGACGGGATCGGCACCATGACCCGCCCGCCGATCCACCGGCTGAACAGGTAGCAGGAGATGAACCAGGTGGGCAGGCCGATGACCAGGCCGACGACGACCAGGAGCCCGATGTCGGCGCCCAGGATGTCGCCGGCGCCGACCGGCCCCGGGTGCGGTGGCACGAAGGCGTGCATGACCGCGAAGGCGCCCGCCGAGGGCAGCGCGTAGAGCAGCACCGAGCCACCGAACCGACGGGCGACGCTGAAGATGATCGGCAGGAAGACCACGAAGCCGGCGTCGAAGAAGATCGGGAAGCCGAACAGCAGCGACGCGACGCCCAGGGCCAGCGGTGCCCGCTTCTCCCCGAACCGGTTGATCAGCGAGTCCGCCAGCACGGTGGCGCCGCCGGTGACCTCCAGCAGCTTGCCGATCATCGCGCCCAGCCCGACCAGCAGCGCGACCGCGGCCAGGGTCGAGCCGAACCCGGCCAGCATGGTGTCGATGACGTCCCCGATGGCGATCCCGGTCGCCAGCGCGGTCAGCAGGCTGACCAGCACCAGCGCCACGAAGGCGTGGACCTTGAACTTCATGATCAACACGAGCAGCACGGCGACGGCGCCCACGGCGATCAGCAACAGCGGTGTGGTGCCCAGGGCTGGTTCGACTTCTGGCACGGGAGACCTCTTAGAGTCGACGGCGACGTGGTCTCGACCGCGGGCGCGGACGAGGGCACCACTCTGGCAGTCGTGATCACCTGCGCGCGAGAGGTCCCCAGGTGACGATCAGGTCTCGCCCGGAGGTGGCCGCCTCAGTGGCCCGCGAGGTCGCCGATCACCTGGGTCAGCACCTTGGCCGCCCGCTCCACGCCGTCCCGGTCGACGTCCAGGTGGGTGACCAGCCGGACCCGCCGTGCGCTGACCTGGCCGACCAGCACCCCCTGGGCCTTGGCGGCCTCGGCGACGGCCGGGGCCGGCACGTCGTCGACGACGACCATGTTCGTCTCCACCGTCGTGGGGTCGACGCCGAGGCGCTCGGCGAGCAGCCGCGCGTGCTCGTGGTCGGTGGCCAGCCGGTCGAGGTGGTGGTCCAGCGCATGGTGGGCCGCCGCGGCGAGCACGCCGACCTGGCGCATGCCGCCACCGAGCCGCTTGCGCCACAACCGGGCAGCCGCGATCCGCTCCGCGTTCGCGACCAGCACCGAACCGATCGGCGCGCCCAGCCCCTTGGACAGGCACACCGACGCGGTGTCGGCCAGCCGCCCGTAGGTGGCCAGCGGGACCCCGGAGGCCACGGACGCGTTGAACACGCGGGCGCCGTCCAGGTGCACGTTCACCCCGGCGGTGCGGGACCAGGCGAACAGCCGCTCCAGCTCGGTGAGGGGCTGCACCAGCCCGCCACCGCGGTTGTGGGTGTTCTCCACGGCGATCGCCGCGGTCGCGGTGAGGTGCCAGTCGCCATGGGGCCGAACCTGGGCGATCAGCTGGTCGGCCGACAGCCGGCCCCCCTCGGAGACCACCGTGCGGGAGGAGAGCCCGAACAGCGCCGCCGCCGCACCCATCTCGTAGGTGAGCACGTGCGCGTCGGCGTCCCCGAGCACCTCCTGGCCGGGCTCGCAGACCAGCCGCAGTCCGATCTGGTTGCCCATCGTCCCGGAGGGCACGAACAGCGCGGCCTCGTGGCCGAACAGCTCGGCGACCCGCTCCTCCAGCGCGTTGACCGTGGGGTCCTCGCGGTAGACGTCGTCGCCGACCTCCGCCTCGGCCATGGCCCGGCGCATGGCCGGGGTGGGCCGGGTGAGCGTGTCCGAACGCAGGTCGACCGCGTCGCCGCGGGTGGCCGGGCCGTCGGTGTCGATGCCGTACATCAGCCGCGCAGCATCTCGGTGACGAGGAAGGCCAGTTCCAGCGACTGGCCGGTGTTCAGCCGCGGGTCGCACGCCGTCTCGTACCGGCTGTTCAGGTCGGCGTCGCTGATCTCCATGGCCCCGCCCAGGCACTCGGTGACGTCCTCACCGGTGAGCTCGACGTGGATGCCGCCGGGCCAGGTGCCCAGCCCGCGGTGCACGTCGAAGAAGCCGAGCACCTCGTCGACCACCCGGTCGAAGTGCCGGGTCTTGTAGCCGCTGGGCGACTCGTGGGTGTTGCCGTGCATCGGGTCGCACTGCCACACCACCTGGTGGCCGCTGGCGGTGACCTTCTCCACGATGCCGGGCAGGACGTCGCGGATCTTGCCGTTGCCCATCCGGCTGATCAGCGTGAGCCGGCCGGGGACGCCGTCGGGGTCCAGCCGCTCGACCAGCTCGGTCGCCTGCTCCGGCGTGGTGCCCGGACCGATCTTCACGCCGATCGGGTTGGCCAGCCTGGAGACGAACTCGATGTGCGCACCGTCCATCTGCCGGGTGCGCTCCCCCACCCAGACGAAGTGCGCGCTCAGCGCGTACGGACGGCCCTCGTACATCCGGGTCAGCGCGCGCTCGTAGTCCAGGATCAGCGCCTCGTGGCTGCTGTAGAGCTCCACCCCGCGCAGCGCCGCGTCGTCGATGCCGCAGGCCTTCATGAACGCCAGCGCCCGGTCGATCTCCTGGGCGATGACCTCGTAGCGCACCCCGGCCGGCGAGCTGGCGACGAAGTCCTTGTTCCAGTCGTGCACGGCGTGCAGGTCGGCCAGCCCGCCGCGGGCGTAGGCGCGGATCATGTTCATCGCCGCCGCCGAGTTCGCGTAGGCGCGCACCAGCCGGCCCGGGTCGGGGATCCGCTCCGCCAGCACCGGGTTCAGCGAGTTGACCATGTCGCCGCGGTAGGACGGCAGCCCGAGGGCGTCGGTGTTCGACGAACGGGGCTTGGCGTACTGCCCGGCCACCCGGCCGACCTTCACCACCGGCACGCTCGCCCCGTAGGTGAGGACGACGGCCATCTGCAGCAGCGTGCGGGTGGTCGCCTGCAGGTGCGGCTCGGTGTTCAGGTCGAAGGTCTCGGCACAGTCGCCGCCTTGGAGCAGGAACGCCTTGCCCTGGGCGACGTCGGCCAGCTGCTGGCGCAGGGTGTCGACCTCGGCCGGCGCCACGATGGGCGGCACGCTCGACAGGGTCGACAGCACGGCGTCGACGGCGGCCCGGTCGGGCCACTCCGGCTGCTGGGCGGCGGGCAGTCCCCGCCACCGGTCCAGGTCCGGCAGGAGCTCGGCGGGTTCAGGGAGGCTCACCCCCTGAGCGTACGGCGCGCCGCACCCCCTCCGAGAACTCCTGTCCGGCTGGTGGGACGCACCCGGACGCCGGCCGGTACCGAAGATCCACTCGACTGCCGATGACCCCGTTCGAGGCGGGGATCTCTCCCGCCCGGGGAAGCGGGCCAGGGAGCACACGTGCGCAGGGGCATCAGGACGAAGGTGGTGGCACTGGCTGTGGCCAGCGTCACCGTGACCGCGGCGGCCATGCTGGCGGTGAGTGCCTGGCAGAGCGGCGAGTTCGCCGACGCCGCCAAGGCCGACGTCCAGGAGATGGTCCAGCACAGCATCGAGCAGACCGCGGACGGCGTGTACGACGTCGTCTCCAGCCAGGGCGACTCGATCGCCGCGGCCGTCGACAACGACCTGGAGGTGGCCGGCTACGTGCTGCAGCAGGCCGGCGGCTTCGGGCTCGGTTCGGCCACCCGCAACACCGTCGCCTGGGATGCGAAGAACCAGGTGACCGGCGAGGTCGTCCCCGTCGCGCTTCCCCGCGTCGAGGTCGGCGGGACGTGGCTGGGCAAGAACGCCGACGTCGCGGCGCCCACCCCGGTCGTGGACCAGGTGCAGGAGCTGGTCGGCGGCACCGCGACGGTCTTCCAGCGGATGAACCCCGCGGGGGACATGCTCCGCGTCGCGACGAACGTGGTCAGCGCCACCGGCTCCCGGGCGATCGGCACCTACATCCCCGCGGTCGGCGCGGGTGGCGCGCCCAGCCCCGTCGTCTCCGCCGTGCTGAACGGCCAGACCTACCGCGGGACGGCGTTCGTCGTCGACTCCTGGTACGTCACCGCCTACGAGCCGCTGTTCGACGCGGACGGACAGGTCATCGGCATGCTCTACGTGGGTGTGAAGCAGGAGAACCTGCCCGCGCTGCGGGAGAGCCTGCAGACCACCGCTGCCGGCGCGAACGGCACGGTCTGGGCCCTCGGTGGCACCGGCGACCGGGCCGGCACGGTGCTGATCAGCAAGGACGGGCAGGCCGAGGGCACCTCCCTGCTGGAGGCGCAGGACGCCGACGGCAAGCCCTGGATCCAGGAGGTGGTGGCGGCCGCCGTCGGGCTGGAGCCGGGTGAGCAGGCGACCGTCCGCTACCGCGACGCCGCGACCGGCACGCACACGGTGCAGGTCAGCTACTACGCGCCCTGGGACTGGGTGCTGGTGGTCGACGCGCAGGACAGCGACTTCGCGGCCGCCGTCGAGGGCTTGGAGGACGGCCGCTCGTCCATGCTCAGTGCGCTGGTCGTCTCCGCGCTGCTGGTCGGGCTCGCCGGTCTGGCGCTCGCCTGGTGGCTGGGGCGGCGGCTGACCGCACCGCTGGAGGCGCTGCGGCAGCGGATGGCCGAGATCGCCGACGGCGAGGGCGACCTGACCCAGCGGGTCGACGACTCCGCACAGGACGAGGTGGGCGAGCTCGCCGGCGCCTTCAACCGGTTCGTCGACAAGGTGGCCGGCACGATCCGCGACATCGGCTCCGCCGCCGGTTCGCTCGCGGTCTCGGCCTCCGGCGTCGCCCGGGTGGCCGACGGGCTGAGCGAGCGGGCCGCCCGCAGCCGGGACCAGGCACGGCACGCCCACCAGGCGGCCGCCGACATCAGCTCCGGGGTCACCTCCGCAGCGGCCGGCGCCGAGCAGATGGGGTCGGCGATCCGGGAGATCGCCCGCAGCGCCAGCGACGCCAGCAACGTCGGGCAGGGTGCGGTCGAGCTGGCCGCCAGCACCGAGACGGCGATCGCGGCCCTGGGCACCAGCTCGCGCGAGATCAGCGACGTGGTCAAGGTCATCTCGGCGGTCGCCGAGCAGACCAACCTGCTGGCGCTCAACGCCACGATCGAGGCGGCCCGCGCGGGTGAGGCCGGCAAGGGCTTCGCCGTCGTCGCCACCGAGGTCAAGGAGCTGGCCCAGGAGTCCTCGCGGGCCAGCGAGGAGATCCACAAGCGGGTGCAGTCGATCCAGGCCGACACCACCGCCGCGGTCGGCTCGATCAGTCAGATCGTCGCGGTCATCCGGGAGATGAACGACCACCAGACCACCATCGCCAGCGCGGTGGAGGAGCAGACGGCGGTCACCAACGAGCTGTCCCGCAGCGTCAACTCGGTGGCCGACGGGGCCACGTCGGTGACCGACACGATGAACGACGTGACCACCGACGCCGACCGCACCGCGGCCGACGTCGACTCCGCCCGGAGCGCGGCCCGGGAGCTCGACCAGCTCTCCGGGGAGCTGAACCGGTTGATCAACGTCTTCACGGTCTGAGCAGGAGGGCTGCCGGCAGCGACCTGCTGCCGGCGGCCCTCAGCCGGCCGGGCCCCGCTGCCGGCGCACGTCCGTCCCGGGGTCGGCCGGTCCGCCGTCCTCCAGCCACCGGGCCATGGCCTCCGGGTCCCGGCGGACCAGCTCGTCGAGGATGAGCCCACGGACCCGCACCAGCGCTGCCCGCTCCTGCGGGTCGGTCGCCACCTGCAGCGGTGTCCCGGTGGCCCGCCACTCGCGGATCAGCGCCTCGGTGGACAGCACGCTGACGAAGTCACGCAACGCCGCCACCCGCCGCGGGTCCGACAGCGGGAGCGGTGCCGAGTCGCACTCGGCGATCCAGGACCCGACCACGGTCGCCGCCAGCAGGATCATGCCGATCACCAGCCAGGCGCCGGACGGCCCCAGGAGGCCGACACCGCTGGCGAACGGCACGGTCAGCGCCGCACCGGCGAAGGCCCCCAGCACGACCCGCCGCGCGCGCGGCTGCGCCGGGAACCCGGGGTCGACCAGCCCGGCGACGACGGCGGCGAAGGCGCCGACCAGCGGCGCCAGCAGCAGCATCCGCGGCACCGGGGTCACCAGCGCCCCGGGCAGCGCGATCCCCACGTACAGGACGACGAGCAGCAGTCGCAACGCCCGGACGCCCCCGGTCGAGCTGGCGCCGTTGCCTCCGGTGGACGTGGACACGGCCGCCTCCTCGGGCCACGGGCGAGGCCGACCATGGACACTCGCCGTCCGCCGACGGTGGCCCGTCCTCCGGGCGGCCGCACCGCCATGACCGGGCACCGTCCGCCGCCGCCGGTTGCCGGGTCCCGGCAACCGGCGGGGCCTCAGTCGACGACCAGCCGGCGGCGGGGCCAGCCGAGCATCCGGGCCCCGGTCACGGCGACCAGCAGCGGCAGGTGGTCGGCCGGGTCGGTGGCGTCGTGTCCGGTGAGGGCGTGAACGCGCTCGATCCGGTAGCTGACCGCCCGCACGCTCAGGTGGAGGGCGCGGGCGGTCGCCGCGGCGTTCCCGCCGGTGGCGAAGTAGGCGGCCAGCGTGCACACCAGTGGCTCGGCCCCGCCCCGGGCGTCCACCAGCGGGCCGAGCACGGTCTGCACCAGGTCGGCCATCGCCGTCTCGTCGCGCAGCAGCACCCGGTAGACCAGCAGGTCACGCGCGTGGACGACGGGCTGCGGCAGCTCCAGCCGGGCCGCCAGGTCCAGGGCGTCGATGGCCTCCCGGTAGGAGCGCAGCACCCCGCGCGGCCCGGCGTGCGGGCGCCCGACCCCCACCCGCCACGACGAGCGGTGGGTCAGCCGGGCAACGGCCCGGCCCACCACCTCGGCCAGCTCCTGCGGGCCGATCCCGCCACCGCCGCGGCCGTCGGCGGCGGGCGAGGAGAGCATGCACAGCAGCCGCCCGTCCTTGGCGGCGACCAGGAGGCCCTGGCCGTCCGTGCGGGCGCGGACCGCCGCCTCGACCGCACCGGCCACGTGCATGCCCGAGTCGATCGGCCGGTCGGTCCCGGCCACGGTGACCACGTGCGTCGCGGTGAGCGACAGGCCGAACGGCTCGGCCCGCTCGACCAGGGACCCGACGTCGGACCGGCCGCTGAACAGGTCGTCGACGAACTCCCGCCGGTAGGCCTCCTCCCGGCGCACCACCTCGTGCTGGGCGTCCAGGTGGCCGGTGGCCAGGGCGGCCAGCGCGGTGTCCGCGGCCCGCCAGACGACCTCGCCGATGCCCACCAGCTCCGCGGGCCGGACCGGCCGGGACCGCACCCGGCCCAGCAGGTCGGGCAGTTCTGGCCACAGTCGCCGGGACGCCGTCATGTAGAGGTCGACCAGCGCCGGCAACGACACCCCGGCCCGCGCGGCCTCCCCACCCAGCCGACGGCAGGACTCCTCCTCGGCGACGCCGAGCCGGCGCCCGGTGCGCGCCACGGCCAGCACCGCCGGCAGGTAGCCGTCCAGCAGCCCCACCGGCGCACCCTGCTCACCGGCCGCCGCCCGCGCGATCCGGGCCAGCGCCTCCTCCGGCGTCGCAGCTGCGTCCACCGGGCCAGTGTCGTGCCCCGCGCAGGTCAGCGGGGCGCCGGACGACCTCCGGCCGCCTGGATCGCCTGCCAGCGGGTCAGGTTGTAGCGCGCGTCGACCAGCGCGTCGTGCGTCCCCGCCGGCTTGGGCGGCAGTTCGGGCCGGCCGGCGTCGTCCCAGCGCTGGCGCAGCTCACGGGTGAAGCGCGGGATCGGCCGCGGCAGCGCCGGCATCGCACCCCACAGCTGGGCCAGGGCCACGTGGTCGTAGGCGGCGAACCAGGCCCACAGCTCGATCTCCTCGCCGGGTGCGGTGAGGAAGGACAGCAGGTCCGCCCGGATCCGCTCCCGGCTGCGCCAGGCCTTGTCCGCCGGGGAGGGCAGCTGGTCCAGGACGTTGCGGCGCACCCACGGGATCGCCCTGTCCGGGTCGAACTCGGTGCTGACGGCGTAGAACTCCCGGCCGGTCTCGTCGACCACGCCGATCGACACCAGGTCGATCGTGGTGCCGTCCTCGATGAACTCGGTGTCGTAGAAGTACCGCCGCACGCTCACCGGCACACCGTAGGCGTCGGCCCCTCGACGTCGGCTCAGACCGGGGTGACCGGGGCCGCTGCGTCGTCCCCGCGCACCGCCGCGGCAGCGCGCTGCCAGCGGCGGTCCAGCCAGGTCATGACCGGCGTCGCGGCCATCCCGTGCACGACCACCGAGACCAGGACGACGAGGACGGTCACCCGCCACAGCTGCTCGGCGCCGGCGAACTCGGCCTGGCTCAGGCCGTAGGCGAGGTAGTAGAGCGACCCGATGCCACGGACCCCGAAGAAGGAGATGGCGCTGCGCTCCCGCAGGCCCGTGCGCCCGCGGAGCAGCCCCACCCAGCCTGCCAGCGGCCGGACCAGCAGCACCAGGACGACGGCCAGGCCCACCTCGGCTCCGCTCAGGTCGGCCAGCGCCCCCCGGGCGACCGCACCGCCCAGCAGGACCAGGACGACGATGGTCAGCAGGCGTTCCAGCTGCTCGACGTAGGTGTGCAGCACCTGGTGGTGGCCGTGCGCCCGCTCTGCGGCCCGGATGGTGCAGGCGCAGACGAACACGGCGACGAAGCCGTAGCCCTCGACGAGCTCGGCGATCCCGTAGGCGAGGAAGACGGTGGCGAGCGCGACGAACCCCTCGGCCCGTTCGACGAGCCGGGCCCGCTCCTGCCCGGCCGAGAAGAACATCGCGCGCAGCACCCAGCCCACCCCGATGCCCACGGCGACACCTGCGGCGATCCGCCAGCCGACGTCGAGCAGGAGCCACTGCCCCAGCCAGTTCGACGGCGCTGCACCCAGGGTGGCCATGGCGACCGCGGCGTAGGTGAAGGGGAAGGCCAGCCCGTCGTTGAGGCCGGCTTCCGATGTCAGCGCGAAGCGCGCCTCGTCCTCGCTCTCCGCCTCACCGGTCGGCTCGTCCACCTGGACCTCCGTGGCCAGCACCGGGTCGGTGGGGGCCAGGGCAGCGGCCAGCAGCACCGCAGCGGCCGCCCCCAGCCCCAGCAACCAGCCACCGAGCAGGGCCGTCGCCACGACGGTCAGCGGCATGGTGATGCCGAGCAGTCGCCAGGTGGTCGACCAGCGCTTCCAGCCCAGCGGTCGGTCCAGTGCCAGCCCGGCGCCCAGCAACGAGACGATCACGCCGGCCTCGGTCAGGTGGACGGCGATGGTCTCGTGCGCCAGCGGGTCAGGGATGGGCAGTCCGTCGACGGTGGCGAAGGCAGCGATGCCGATGGTCACCACCACCATCGGCATCGAGATGGGCAGCCGGCGGAGCAGCCGGGGCAACAGGGCGGTCAGCAGGGCCGCGGCGCCGGCGACGAGGTAGGCCAGACCGGTGGGGTCCATCCCCGATCAGCGGACGCTCGGGCGCCGTCGCGCCGGGGCTTCGTTCCGGGAGGGCATCTGCCGGGAGTGCCCGGGTCGACGTCCGGCCACACCACCGGCGCTGCGGAGCGCTGCCCCACAGGGGGCCCGCGTCTCAGCCGGGCGCCGGGCGGAGACTCAGCCGGCCAGCGAGCTGGGCAACCGGTCGGCGGCCTCGTGCGGCGGGGGCTGCAGCCGGGCCACGGCCTCGGTCGCGGTGACGCCGGTGGTGTCCATCGACTTCTTCACCTTCGCCCCGTAGAGGTCGACGTACTCCTGGCCGGAGAGCTCCATGATCTCGTACATGATCTCGTCGGTGATCGACCGTTCGACGAAGCGGTCGCCGGAGAGCCCGTCGTAGCGGGAGAATTCCAGCGGCTTCCCGAACCGCACCACGACCCGCACCATGTGCTTGCTGAGCCGGCGGCCGAGCGCGCCCGGCAGCGGCACCGTCCGCGGCTCGTAGACCATCGCCACCGGGACGACGGGCGCGCCGGTCTCCAGGGTCATCCGGGCGATGCCGGTCTTCCCGCGGAACAGCCGGCCGTCGGGCGACCGGGTGCCCTCGGGGTAGATGCCCAGCAGCCTGCCCTGGGTGAGGATGCGGATGCCCGTGCGGATCGCGTCCTCGGCCGCGGAGGCGTTGGTGCGGTCGATCGGCACCTGGCCGCTGCCGCCGAAGAAGAGGCGCTGGGCGGCTCCCTTGGGCCCGCTGCCGGTGAAGTACTCCGCCTTGGCCAGGAAGGTGACCCGCCGACGCAGCGACAGCGGCATGAAGATCCAGTCCGCCGCCGACAGGTGGTTGCTGGCGATGATCGCCGCACCGGTCGACGGAACGTGCTCCATGCCCTCGGCGCGGGGCCGGAACACGAGCCTGACGATCGGCCCGAGGGCCACGAACTTGAGGAACCAGTAGAACAACGCGCCTCCCTCAGCGACTGTCAGACTAAGGAGGGGCACAACACCCCGACAATCGCAGCCGACGCCGCACGGCCAGACCGCTCCGGAGGACCGATGCCGCAGGCCGCACCGCAGGCCGGGTCGCTGATGCCCGGCGCCGTCCCGTTCGACCTGCCGGGCGGGTCGGTCGGGGTGCTGCTGTGCCACGGGTTCACCAGCACCCCGCAGAGCCTGCGGGACTGGGGCGAGCACCTGGCCGCCGCCGGCCTCACCGTGCGCTGCCCGCTGCTGCCCGGCCACGGCACCCGCTGGCAGGACGCCAACGTCAGCACCGAGGAGGACTGGTACCGCGAGCTGTCCGCGGCGCTGGACGACCTGCGCGGCCGGTGCAGCTCGGTCGTGGTGGCCGGGCTGTCGATGGGCGGCACCCTGGCACTGCGGCTGGCCCAGCGGCGTCCGGACGACGTCGCCGCCCTGGTGCTGGTCAACCCCTCGCTGCTCACCGAACGACGCGATGCCCGGCTGCTGCCGCTGCTGGCGCGGCTCACCCCGGCCTGGGCGCCGGTCGCCAACGACATCAAGAAGCCGGGGCCGGTGGAGCTGGCCTACCCGCGGCTGCCCACCCGGGCCGCGCTGGCACTCCGCCGGCTGTGGACCGCCGTGCGCGCCGACCTGGGCTCCGTACGAGCCCCGCTGCTGGTGTTCCGCAGCGTCACCGACCACGTCGTGGAGCCTGCCTCGACCCGGGTGCTGCTGGCCGGGGTCGGCAGCACCGACACCACCGAGGTGCTGCTGCACGAGAGCTACCACGTGGCCACCCTGGACAACGACGCACCGATGGTCTTCGCCCGCTCGGTGGAGTGGATCCGGGAGCGCGTCCCCGCGGCCCGGGTGAGCAGCTCGTGACGCTCCCCCGCGGTCCGGGCCGCGGCCGCGGCCGCCGCGACAACGGGCTGGACGCCACCCTGTGGCACCCGTTGCGCGACGTCGACCCGCGGGTGGGCGAGCACCTGCTCGACCTGCTGGCCGCCGCCGGGATCGCCGCCTACCTCGAGCCGGCCACCGACGTGCAGCCCTACACCCGCAGCGTCTCCTTCCCCAGCCCGCCGTCGGACCGGTTGTTCGTCGACCGCGCCCAGCGCGCCGAGGCCGCCGCCGTCGTGGACAAGCACACCGACGAGCCGACCGCTCCGCGGCCCGTGCCGCCGCGGTCGGACCGGGTCACCGACGAGGACGCCGAGTTCGCCCGGATCGTCGCCGCCTTCGAGGCCGAGCACGGCCGCAACGTGGTGGCCGCCGAGCCGCGGGACGACCCGCCCCCGCCGCCGGCCGAGCGGTCGGTGCTGGACGCCTTCGACGACCACTACGAGCCGCCCCCTCCCCCGCCGTTGCCGGTGCTGGCACCGGCCTCCCTCTACGCGCTGCTGCTCATCGGCCTCGGCGCCGTGCTGCTCATCGCCCCGACCCGGGTCGGCCTGTCCATCGACCTCGGGCTGGTGCTCGGGGTGGCCGCGGTGGTGGGCGGCGTCAGCGTGCTGGTGTCCCGGATGCGGGACCGCGACTCGGACGACGGGGACAACGGCGCCGTCGTCTGAGGAGGACCCCGCTGCCCCCACGCCTCGCCGGCTCGGCGCGGGACCCAGCAGCGGGGCCGGGTGACGTACGGGGGGCGGCTAGCCTCCGCAGGATGAGCTCCTCGACGCACTCCGCCGTCGTCACCCTGACCGGTCACCTGATGGACACCGGCATCCTCGCCCGGGTGCTCGACGACGTGCTCGAGTACGGCGGGGACTACCGGATCGACAACCTGGACCTGGGTCGTCAGCACCAGGACGAGTCCCGGGCGCTGGTCGAGGTCAGCGCGAGCGAACCCGAACTGCTGGAGCGCATCCTGATGCGGGTGCAGGTGCACGGGGCCAACGCCGTCGACCCGGGGACGGCGACGACACGGCCCGCACCCTCCGACGGCGTCTTCCCGGAGGACTTCTACTCGACCACCAACCTGGAGACCCTGGTCCGGCTGGACCGGGAGTGGCTGCGGGTGCAGCGCCCGGAGATGGACTGCGGCCTGGTGGTGACCGATGGTCCGGTCGTGCGCACCGTCCCGGTCAGCGACGTGCGGGCCGGGGACGCCGTGGTCTGCGGCGCCCACGGGGTGCGCGTGGAGCTCCCCCCGCAGGCGCCCCGCGGCGACGAGGACGACTTCGGCTTCATGTCCTCCTCCGTCTCCAGCGAGAAGCCCCAGGCCCTGCTGGTGCGCCAGATCGCCGAGCGGATGCGGGAGGTCAAGGCCGCCGGGAAGCGGGTGCTGTGGGTGGGCGGCCCGGCCGTGGTGCACACCGGTGCCGCGCCGGCGATGGTCCGGCTGGTGCAGGCCGGCTACGTCGACGTCCTGTTCGCCGGCAACGCGCTCGCCACCCACGACATCGAGTCCGCGCTGTTCGGCACCTCGCTCGGGGTCGACCTGGCGAAGGGCTCGGGCGTGCCGCACGGGCACGAGCACCACATCCGGGCGATCAACACCATCCGGGCGGCCGGGTCGATCGCCGCGGCGGTGGAGAACGGCGTCCTCACCGGCGGGGTGATGCACGCGCTGGTGCAGGCCGGCAAGCCGTTCGTGCTGGTCGGCTCGGTGCGCGACGACGGTCCGCTGCCCGACGTGATCACCGACGTGATCGACGGTCAGCGGGCGATGCGTGCCGAGCTGCCGGACGTCGGCTTCGCGATCATGGTGGCCACGATGCTGCACTCGATCGCCACCGGGAACATCCTCCCGGCGTCGGTGCCGCTGGTCTGCGTGGACATCAACCCGGCGACGGTGACCAAGCTGGCCGACCGGGGCAGCGCCCAGGCGATGGGCATCGTCACCGACATCGGCCTTTTCCTCGAGCAGCTGGCCCGCGAGCTCGCCCCGGAGTGAGCCGGGGCACCGCGCCGGTCGGCCCCTGCAGCGGCGGCCTCCCTCAGCCGTCGCCGTCGGCCACCGCACGGCGCACCAGGTCGGCGGCGCCGACCAGCCCGGCCTGCGCACCCAGCTCGGCGGCGACCACGCGCGGCCCGGGCCGGAACCCACGACCGGGCAGCGCCCGCTCCAGCCGTTCCCGGGCCGGCGCCAGCACCGTCTCGCCGAGCACGCTCACCCCGCCGCCGATCACCACCACGTCCGGGTCGAGGATCGCCGAGAGGTCGGCGATCCCCTGCCCCAGCCAGGTGCCGACCTCGCACAGCAGCTCGATGGCCAGCGGGTCGCCGTCGGCCGCGGCCCGGGCCACGACCTCCCCGGTGAGCCGCGCGGCGTTGCCGTCCACCCGGTCGAGCAGATCGGCCGCGGCCGCCGGGGAGTGGTCGGCGACCTCGCGGGCGGTGTGGCCCAGCGCGTTCCCGCTGGCGTACTGCTCCCAGCACCCGCGGTTGCCGCAGGCGCACAGCCGGCCGTCGGGCACCACGCGCATGTGCCCCCACTCGCCGGCCACGCCGTGCGAGCCCCGTTGCAGCCGGCCGTCGATGACGATGCCGCCGCCGATCCCGGTGCCCAGGGTGATCATCAGCATCAGGCTGCTGCCGCGGGCCGCGCCATAGCGGTACTCCGCCCAGGCGGCCGCGTCGGCGTCGTTGCCCACCCAGAGCGGACGCTGCAGCCGGCCGGCGAGGTCCTTGCGCAGCGCCTGGTGACGCCAGGCCAGGTGCGGGCTGAACAGCACGGTGTCACCGGTGCGGTCGAACCAGCCGGCCGCGCCGACGCCGACGCCGACCAGCGGGCCGCCGTGCCGCTGGGCGAGCTCGTCGACCACGGCCGAGATGGCGTCCTCGGTGGCGGTGACCGACTTGCCCGGGGTGGCCCGGCGGGCGGTGTCCAGGATGGTGCCGTCGGGGGCGACGACGCCGCCGGCGACCTTGGTGCCGCCGATGTCGATGCCCAGCGCAGGCAACTGGGCGGCCCGGCCGGTCGGGGTCGGGGCGGGGCCCTGCGAGTCGGGGTCGGTCATGCGACGTCGATCCGCTGGACGGGGGCGGGGGCCGGGTGGGTCACGGTCTCCTCGGGAGGGGCAGACGCGTCCGCGGTGCGGACGTCGGGGGCAGGGGCCTCGGGCGCGGCGACGCTGCCGTCCGGGGTCGTGCGGGAAGGGTCGGCCGGATGCGTGCTGTCGGCCGGGGCGCCGGCCTGGGCGCGCAGTGCGGTGGCGGCGCTGGCCAGCACGTCGGCCAGCGCCTCGACCAGGTCCGGACGGCGTCCGCGCAGCGCCGCCAGGCCCACGCACACCGGGCACCAGCGGCAGTCGTCCGCCGGCTGCGGCCGTGTCGCCGCACCGTCGTCCTCGGGCCGTGCGGCGGGGGTGCCCAGCAGCTCACCCAGGACGTCGGTCAGCCGCGTTCCCGCCGTGTGCTCGGCGGCCAGTCCCGCCGCCAGTCGACGGACCTGCTCGACCCAGTCGGGGCCGGGTGCGGTCATGCCCCGCCCCCCTCGGCCGGCGCACCCGCCGTGGCGCCGACGGCCAGCAGCCCGGCCGGCCACTGGTCCGGGTCGGGGACGAAGCGCACCTCCAGCACCGCGCGGGCGGTGCCCGGATCGGTCAGCGCCCCGCCGGAGACCGTGCACCGGCGGAGCAGTGCGTCCAGCGCGAGCGACCGGCGCACCCCGCCCGCGGTGACCACGAGGTCGTCGGCCCAGCGGGTCAGCTCCACCTCGCCGCGGCGGGTGAAGGGCAGCGGCACGTCGAGCAACCACTCGCCGCCCACCCGGCGGGGCACGGCCCGGGTGAGCGGCTGCACCGCGGTCTCGGGGACGGCGGCGCCCAGCGCGAGGAGGTCGGCGACACCGGCGGGCGGGACCGCGGCCTCGGCCACCTCCCGCACCGGCCCCAGCAGCGCGCGCACCGAGTGGACCGCCTGCTCCTGCGCCGCGGCCCGCTGCTGCCACCACTCCCCCGAGCCGCCCGGGAGCAGCCGGGAGACGGTGACCGAGGCGATCCGCTGACCGTGGACGCCCAGTGCCGTGGCCGCGTTCCGCACGTGCTCTGCCGCGGCTGCGTCGGGGCGCAGCACCAGGTGGACAGCGGTGCGGGCGGGGTCGGCCAGCGCCACCGCGTCCAGCAGTTCCTCCGTCGCCGCGGCGCCGGCGAGCAGCCCGGCGGTGACCCCGGCGCGGCCCGGGGTGGCGGCCGCCCGCAGCGTGGCGAGCACCCGGAGCCGGGTCGGCGCGGCCTGCGCCAGCCACCACCGCAGCGCCCCGGGGAGGCCGAGCAGGGCCGTCGCCGTCGCCGTCGGGCCGGGGTCCAGCACGACGACGTCGGTGTCCCTGTCGCGGAGGTGCCCGGCCAGGGCGGCGAGCAGCGCGAACTCGGCGACCCCGGGGAGCGGGACGACCGAGGAGGCCGGCGGCACGGTGAGCAACGGCAGTGCGTCGGCCAGCTGACCGGCGTGCCGGTCCCAGAGCTCCTCCAGCGCGGGCTGGGGGCTGACGACGTCGACGGTCACCCGGTCGGCCAGGTCGGCGATCCCGACGGGCTGGCCGGTGAGCAGCACGCACCGGGAACCGGCCTCGGCCAGCCGGGCGGCGGTGGCCGCGGCGACGGTGGAGCTGCCGGCGCCACCGGGGCCGGTCACGAGGAGGACCTGCACGGCGCGCATCAGCCCTCGACGCGCTTCTTGAGCTCCTTGAGCGCGGTGTCGAGGATGACCTTCTCGGCCTTGCGCTTGATCATCCCGAGCATCGGGATCGAGAGGTCGATCGTGATGGAGTACGTGACGGTGGTGCGGTCCCCGGAATCGGACAGGGAGTAGGACCCGTCCTGCTGCTTCTGCATCTGGCCCTGCACCAGCGTCCAGTCGACCCGGCGGTCGTCGTCCCACGTGTAGTCCAGGACGTAGTCGTCCTGGACCGCACCGGCGTCGAGCACGAAGTGGACCCGGCGGGCGCGCCCGTCCGCTCCGGTTTCGAGCACCTCCACCTGCTTGGCTGCCGACACCCACGACGGGTAGGCCGGGAAGTCGGCGATCACGGTCATGACCTCGGCGGCAGGCGCGTCGATGACGATCGACTGGGTGGACTGGTCAGCCATGGGGCGGAGGGTAGTCGCTGCCCACCCCCGGCCTGGCCTCCTCCCGGGCCTCCTCCCCCGCACGGGCCGCTCGGCTACTGCGCGGTGGCCGCGCGGACTAGATTGGCCCCGGACCCTGGTCCGGAGCGGCGGGGCGACGGAGCCCCCGGCCGGGCAGGACAGAGAGGACGGCGTGCGCGAACTGAGCGTTCCCCCAACCGCCAGCGTGGGGCCCGGAGACGCCCTGACGGACATGGTCGCCACGAACGCGGCCGAGCACCCCGACGAGGTCGGGCTGCGGCGCCAACAGGCCGGTCAGTGGGTCGACGTCACCTACGCGGAGTTCGCCGCCGAGGTCGCCGGTGTCGCCAAGGGGCTGATCGCCGGTGGCGTGCAGGCCGGCGACCGGGTCGGGCTGATGGCCCGGACCCGCTACGAGTGGACGGTGCTCGACTACGCCATCTGGACCGCCGGCGCCGTCGTCGTCCCGATGTACGAGACCTCCAGCGCCGACCAGGTCGCCTGGATCCTCTCCGACGCCGGCGCGCGGGCGGTCGTGGTGGAGAACGCCGAGCACGCCGCGACCGTGGAGTCCGTGCGCTCCGAGGCCCCCGAGCTGGGCCCGGTGTGGGTGATCGACGACGGCGGGCTGGACACCCTGACCGCCGCCGGCGCCGACGTGCCCGGCAGCGAGCTGACCGCCCGGCGGGCCAGCCTCTCCGCCGACAGCCTGGCCACGCTCATCTACACCAGCGGCACCACCGGCCGGCCCAAGGGCTGCGAGCTGACCCACGCGAACTTCCTGTTCGAGATCCGCAACGGCATGACGTTGCTGAGCCGGTTCATGAACCCCGACGGCTCGCTGCTGCTGTTCATCCCGCTGGCCCACGTGCTGGCCCGCGTCATGCAGGTGGGGGCGCTCAACACCCGCACGGTCATCGGCCACACCCCCGACATCAAGGACCTGGTGGGAGACCTGGGCCGGTTCCAGCCCACCTTCGTGCTGGCCGTGCCCCGGGTCTTCGAGAAGGTGTTCAACGGCGCCAAGGCCAAGGCGGAGGCCGACGGCAAGGGCAAGATCTTCGGCCGGGCTGCCGAGGTGGCCGTCGACTGGTCGCGCGCGCAGGACACCGGCGGCCCCGGGCTGGCGCTGCGGGTGCAGCACGCCCTGTTCGACAAGCTGGTCTACGGCAAGCTGCGCGCCGCCCTCGGCGGGCGTTGTGCCGGCGCCATCTCCGGCGGCGCCCCCCTGGGCGAGCGGCTCGGCCACTTCTTCCGGGGCATCGGCGTGACGATCTTCGAGGGCTACGGCCTGACCGAGACCACGGCTGCCGCCGCCGTCAACCACGACGCGGCGCTGCGCATCGGCACCGTCGGGCGCCCGCTGCCCGGCGTCGATGCGGCGATCGCCGACGACGGCGAGGTGCTGCTGCGCGGCGGGATCGTCATGCGCGGGTACTGGAAGAACGAGCAGGCCACCACGGAGGCCATCGACGCCGACGGCTGGTTCCGCACCGGCGACATCGGTGAGCTCGACGCCCAGGGCTTCCTGCGCATCACCGGGCGGAAGAAGGAGATCCTGGTGACCGCGGGCGGCAAGAACGTGGCCCCCGCCGTGCTCGAGGACCGGCTGCGGGCGCACAAGCTGGTCAGCCAGTGCCTCGTGGTGGGCGACCAGCGGCCCTTCATCGCCGCGTTGGTCACCCTGGACGTCGAGGCGCTCCCGACGTGGTTGAAGGCCCAGGGCAAGGACACCTCGCTCACCCCCGAGCAGCTGCGCGACGACCCGGAGCTGCTGGCCGAGCTGGACACCGCGGTCGCCGAGGCGAACAAGGCCGTCTCGCAGGCCGAGGCGATCAAGAAGTTCCGGGTGCTGAGCGACGACTTCACCGAGGACAACGGCACCCTCACCCCGAGCCTGAAGCTCAAGCGGGCCGTGGTGATGAAGCAGTTCGGCACCGAGGTCGAGGCGCTCTACACGCGGTAGCGCCTGACGGTCGAGCGCGGTAGCGCCTGACGGTCGAGCTGCTCGGCCCCGCGCTCAGCGCGCGGGGTCGAGCAGGTCGGCGAAGGTCGACGCGATCGTCGTCCAGGACCACCGCTGCTCGACCCACGCCCGGCCGGCCTCGCCCATCGCCCGGGCGTGCGCCGGGTCGTCCAGCAGGTCGGCCAGCACGCCCGCGACCGCGGCGGGCGACCGCGGGTCCACCACGTGCCCCGTCACCCCTTCCCGGACGGTCTCCGGCGCCCCGCCCGAGGTGCCGGCGACGACCGGTCGGCCACAGGCGGCCGCCTCCAGGAACACCATGCCCAGCCCCTCGACGTCCAGCCCACCGCGTCGGGTGCGACAGGGCATGGCGAACACGTCCCCGGCTGCGTAGTACGCCGGCAGGTCCGCCGGTGGCACTCCCCCGGTCAGGACGACGGAACCGGTCAGCCCCCGGTCGGAGACGGCGCGCCGCAGCGCCTGCTCCAGCGGACCGCCGCCCACCAGCAGCAGCTTGGCGCGCGGGTGCCGGGCGAGCACCTGCGCCCAGCCCTCGACGAGCAGGTCCTGCCCCTTGCGCGGTACGAGCCGGGACACGCAGACCACCACCGGGTCGTCCCCGAGCCCGTACCGCTCCCGGACGGGCGCCCCGTCGGCGTCCGGGGTGAACCGGTCGACGTCGACCCCGGGCGAGAGCTGGGCCAGGTCCGTGCGCACCCCGAGGGCCGGGGCCAGCCGCCCGTGCGTGTACTCGCTGATGTAGGTCACCACGTCCAGCCCGCCGGCGATGCGCTGCAGGAGCTGCCTGGCCGCCGGCAGGGCCACCCAGCCGGTCTCGTGGCCGTGCGTGGCCCCCACCAGGCGCTCGACCCCGGCCCGGCGCAGCGCCGGCGCCAGCAGTCCCAGCGGTGCCGCCGCGCCGAAGAACGCCGTCCGGCAGCCGTGCTCGCGGACCAGCCGGGCAGCGGTCCGGGCGACGCGCGGCGTCGGCAGCAGCATGCCGGTGGGAGCACGCACCACCGGATAGGGCAGGGCGGCGTCGTACGCGGCGGAGCCGGGGTGGTCCGAGGCCAGCACGACCAGCGAGTCGGGCGGCCGGGTGGCCAGCAGGGCGGCGACGAAGGTCTGGATGCCGCCCTGCCGGGGCGGGAAGTCGTTGGTGACGACCAGGGTGCGGTCCCCGCTCACCGGTCGCGCACCGCCACCCAGTCGGCGGCGAAGGCGATCCGCTGCGGCACCGTGGGGTGCGAGCCGAAGGCCCACTGCCAGATCGCGGGCGGATCGGGGTCGTTGAGGTTGGCGCCCCCCAGTGCCTGCTGCACCGCCACGAAGGAGTTCGGGTCCTGGGTCAGGTCGAGCGCGTGCAGGTCCGCCCGTGCCTCGATGTGCCGGGAGACCAGGTTCTGCACCGGCGTCGACGCCAGGGTGCCGAGGGAGAGCAGCAGGAGCAGCAGGCCGACCACCGCCCCGTCCCCTGGCCCCGCCGCGCCGGCCCGGCGGAGCAGCGGAGGCGAGCCGAGCAGCCAGCCCAGCAGCGCGACGCCCGCCCCGGCGCCCAGCGCCCCGATCAGCGTGCCGGTGAGGACGTCGTCGTTCGCCACGTGCCCGAGCTCGTGGGCGGTGATCGAGACGATCTCCTCGTCGGGCCGCTGGTCCAGCAGGGTGTCGTAGACGACGATCCGCCGGGTGGAGCCGAAGCCGGAGACGTAGGCGTTCAACGCAGTGGTGCGCCGGCTGGCGTCGGCGACCAGCACGTCGTCGACCGGGGTGCCACTGCGATCGGCGAGCTCGATCAGCTCCGTGCGCAGCGGACCGGCGGGCATGGACTCGAAGCGGTTGAACGCGGGCTCGATCACCAGGGGGTAGAGGAACGACCCGATGACGACCAGGGCCGCGGCCGCCGTGCCCGCCCACGCCCACCAGGTGCGCGGGGCCCGCCGGGCGAGCGCGACCAGGGCCAGCAGCCCCAGCGCGGTCAACCCGGCGGAGATCCCGTACGAGGTGGCGACGTCGCGCGCCCACAGGTCCCAGCCGCGCGTGGACAGGCCGTAGCGACGCCGCACCACCTCGCCGTAGGCCGACAGCGGCAGGGTCACCAACCGGCCGACGAGCAGGATCGCGAGCGAGCCGAGCAGCACCTGCCAGGCCCAGCCACCGCCCAGCGGCCGGGCGACGGCCCGCGCCGTCGCCGCCCCGGCCCGGGTGAGCCCGAAGACCGCCGAGACGAGCAGGCTCAGCACCAGCGAGGTCAGCGAGGCCGGGCGCAGTGCTGCGGTGAATGCCTCCGCCCGGGCCACCTGCTCCGGGCCGAACGCGGCGCCCGGATCGACCGGGGTGCGGCCGCCAGGCGGCACGGGCAGCACGTCCCACGGCGTGGCCACGGCGATCACGGCGACCAGCGCGGCACCGAGCACCGCCGCCACCAGCAGCGCCACGCGCCGGGACCCGGCGGCTCCTCCTCGGCTCATCCGTGGGCTCGCGGACCGGACGGGAGGGGCACGGCGCCGAGCTTAGGCAGGCTGCCTGTGACCCGGCTGGACGGCCGGACCGGACGGCTCAGCCGAGGAAGCGGCGCGCCCCGGCGTAGCCGGCCATGTCGACGCTGGTGACCTGCACCGGGACGCCGAACGTGGCCGCGTGCACCATCTGGCCACCGCCGATGTACATGCCCACGTGGCTCACCGGGCTGCGGAAGAAGACCAGGTCGCCGGGCTGCAGCTCGCTCCGTGAGACCGCCGTCCCCATCGTGGACTGGAGGCGGCTGGAGTGCGGCAGGGTCACCCCCGCCGCCGCATAGGCGTACTGCGTCAGGCCCGAGCAGTCGAAGGCGTCCGGGCCGCCGGCGGCCCACACGTACGGATCACCGAGCTGGGCCATGGCGGTGTCCACGGCGACCTGCGCCGAGGAACTGGTGGCCACCACCTCGACCGGCGCCTCGAGCACCGGCCCGGCGTGCTCCTCGACCACCTCCTCCTGCTGGACGACGGTCAGGGCGTCGTACTGAGCCTGGTAGTCGTCGACCCGGGAGGTGAGGTCGCGCTGCCGCGTCGCGACGTCCTGCAGCGTCTCGGCCGCGGCCGCGGCCGCCGCCTCCGCCTCCGCCTGTGCCTGCGCAGCAGCAGTCGCCGCCGCGCTCACCTGGGCGAGGACGTCGTTCGTGTGCCCGGCGATGCTGTCCAGGGTGGTCACCTGGGAGACGAACTCGTCCGGCGACCCACTGGTCATCAGGGCGTTGAAGCGGGACAGGTTCTCGCCGGTGAAGGCACTGCGGGCGACCCGGCGCACCTGCTCGTCCAGGGCGGCCAGGGCGGCCTGCGCCTCGGCGACCGTCTGTGCCGCGGCGGCTGCGGCTGCGTGCTGCTGTTGGAGCGTCTCCTGCGCCTCGTTGAACTGCTCGGTGACGACCTCCAGCTCGTGGGTCGCGTCGGCCGCCAGCTGGGTGGCCTGCTCCGGGCTGGTCGCCTCGGTGGCCTGGTCGCCCGGAGCCGCGGCGGCATCGCCCGGCAGGACCGCCAGCGTCAGGCTCGCGGCGACGACTGCCACGATCCCGACGCCCAACCGACCGGCGATACGGCCGGGGCGCGCGTGCACCGGGGTGTCGGCGGCGGGGGTCGACCATGCTGGCAGGGCGCGGGACTGAGGGCTCGCCACGGGCGGCGGACTCCACTTCTCTCACTCGGACCGCGGCGCACCACCCGTGGAACGGGTCGGTGATCCGGCGGTGCCCGAGCGAGGTCACCCTCTGTGGCGACTTCGTCTCGTTCGGACACGACAAACGTATGTCCGTGACCGGATCGAGACCTAGCCCCGTCAAACCTCGAAATGACCCCAGGAACTGACAAATCACAGGGTTGCGATTTGTCAGCTCACGTGGCGGTCTCCGTGGGACGACGCATCCTGATGACGCAAGGGCGGAACCAGCCCGAAGTCTGCCAAGGCCCGGACGGCCTGCTCCTCCACGTCGTCCCACTCGACGACCGGGCGCGCCCCCTCGGCCACGCCCTGGGCCACGCCCTGGCCAGGCCCGCCCGCACTGTCGGCCGACGCCTCCCCCGGTGCGGCACCGGCGACCAGCACGCCCTCACCGGCCGGGACGCCGGCGGACACCCCTGGCCGGCGTCGCGTGAGCGGCACGACGGTCGGGGCGCTCCCCCGCCAGTCCGGCGGGGCGCCCAGCAGGACGGTCACGACGCAGTCGTCGCAGCCGTGACCGCGGACGGTGCAGGTGTCGCAGTCGATGAGCACGGCGGCTCTCCTTGTCTCCTGTGGTCCAGACACCACGGACCGTAGGAGCGACCACCGACAGTTCTGCTCAGCTCCCGGCCGGGGGTCCCGGACGACGCGTCGACGAGCCGGGCCCCGCGGCCCCGGCCGACGGCTCACGCGGCGTGGCCTCCCGGGGACTGTCGGACCCGCGACCTAGCGTCCGCGCCGTGCCGTCCGTACCTGCCCTGCCGTCAGCGCAGCCACCAGCACCCCCTCCGGCCCCCGCCCCCAGCACGGGCCCCGCCCCCTCCCGGTGGCGGCAGGTGGCGCTGCCGAGCGGCCACCGGGAGCAGGCCGGGCCACGCTTCCAACAGGCGACGATCGACGACCTGGGCACCCCCCTGGCCGCGGTCACCTTCGTGGTCGTCGACCTGGAGACCACCGGGGGCTCGCCCAAGGACAGCGCGATCACCGAGATCGGGGCGGTCAAGGTCCGCGGCGGTCAGGTGCTCGGCGAGTTCCAGACCCTGGTCGACCCCGGTCACGAGATCCCGCCCTACATCAGCGTGCTGACCGGGATCACCTCGATGATGGTGGCCGCGGCACCGCGGATCGACGCGGTGCTCCCGGCCTTCCTGGAGTTCGCCCGCGGCGCCGTCCTCGTGGCGCACAACGCCCCCTTCGACCTGGGGTTCCTGCGGGCGGCCTGCGAGGCGAGCGGGGTGCCCTGGCCGGTGTTCGCCTCGGTCGACACCGCCGTCCTGGCCCGCCGGCTGCTCAGCCGCGACGAGGTGCCCAACTGCAAGCTGGCCACCCTCGCGCCCTACTTCTCCACCTCCACCCAGCCCTGTCACCGCGCGCTGGACGACGCCCGCGCGACCGTCGACGTCCTGCACGGGCTCTTCGAGCTCCTCGGGCCGCTGGGCATCACCTCACTGGAGGAGCTGACCGGGCTGACCCGCCAGGTCGACCCGCAGCGTCGCCGCAAGCGCCACCTCGCCGAGCACGTCCCCTCCGGCCCCGGGGTGTACGTCTTCCGCGGCCCTCGCGACGAACCGCTCTACGTCGGCACGTCGGGCGATCTCCGCAGCCGGGTGCGCAGCTACTTCTCCGCCGGCGAGCAGCGCAGCCGGATGACCGAGATGATCACCCTCGCCGAGCGGATCGAGGCGCTGCCGTGCGCGCACGACCTCGAGGCCGCCGTCCGGGAGCTCCGGCTGATCGCCGAGCACAAGCCCCGGTACAACCGGCGGTCCCGGTTCCCCGAGCGCGCGCTGTGGGTCCGGCTGACCGACGAGCCGTTCCCCCGGCTGTCGGTGGTGCGCCGGGTGCGCCCAGGGGCCGGCGCGTTCCTCGGCCCCTTCCCCGACCGGCGCGCAGCCGACGCCGCCGTCGCCGCCGTGCACGAGTCCCTGCCGCTGCGGCAGTGCACCTCCCGCCTGTCGCTGACCGTGCTGGGCAGCGCCTGCGCCCTGGCCGGGATGGGCCGGTGCGGGGCGCCCTGCACCGGCGACCAGAGCCGCGAGGAGTACGCCTCGATCGCAACGGTGTTCCGGGCGGCTGTCGAGTCCGACCCCCGCGACCTGGTCGCACCGCTGCTGCACCGGGTCGAGCGGCTGGCCGAGGAGGGCCGGTACGAGGAGGCGGCCGTGCTGCGCGACCGGGTGGCCGTGCTGGTCCGGGCGGTCCGGCGCCGACAGCGCCTGGAGTCGCTGGCCACCGTGCCCGAACTGGTCCTCGCCCGGCCGGACGGCGCCGGGGGGTGGCAGCTGGCGGTGGTCCGTCGTGGCCGGCTGGTCGCGGCCGGCGTCGCCGAACGGGGGCGGTCCGTCCGTGGCCACCTGGCCGACCTGCGCACCACCGCCGAGACCCCGACCGGCCCGGAGGACGAGCTGGCCGCCTCCGTCGACGAGACGGAGCTGGTGCTGCGCTGGATGGAGAAGCCCGGCACCCGCCTGGTCGACCTGACCGGCACGCTGGCCAGCCGCACCCCAGGCACGGGCGACTACAGCGGCTTCCTCGCCCAGGTGGAGGCCGGCCGCGCCGAGCGCGACCCCTTCGCCGACACCCGGTCACTCAGCACCCGCAGCCAGCCGGACCGGGTCGCCCCGGGTGCCCCGCCAGCCGGTGGGCGCACCGCCGGACGGCGCGGCCGGGTCGCGACCGGGCTAGCATCCCGGACGTGATCACCGCCATCGTGATGATCGATGCCGCCACCGACTCGATCGGCGAGGTGGCCGAGGCGGTCGCCGCGCTGCCCGGGGTCAGCGAGGTCTACTCCGTCGCCGGCGACGTCGACCTGGTCGCGCTCGTCCGGGTGCACGAGTTCGACGAGATCGCCGAGGTCATCGCCGGTCGGATCAACAAGGTGCCCGGCGTCGTCGACACCGCCACGCACATCGCCTTCCGTGCCCACTCCCGGCACGACCTGGAGGCCGCGTTCTCGATCGGCTTCGAGTCGCCGGACCAGTAGATCGACCCGGACGTCACGTAGCCGGCTCAGCCCGCGCCTGCGGGGCCTGAGGGCGACCGGGTCCTCACCCGCGGGCGGCGCGGCTGACCCGTACCCAGTCGGCCAGCTTCGCGGCCGCCCTGCCGTCGTCGACGGCGGCCGCTGCGCGCTCCAGCCCGGCGCCCAGCGCGTCGTGCAGCCGGGCCCCGCGCGGGTCGAACGCGGCGAGGGCCCCGGCCGCGTTGAGCAGCACCGCGTCCCGGACCGGCCCCGGCTCACCGGCCACCAGCCGGCGCACCACCTCGGCGTTGACCTCGGGCCCGCCACCGCGCAGGGCCCCCGGCCCGGACACCGGGATGCCCAGCGCCGTGGGGTCGAGCCGCTCGGCCACCACCTCACCGTCGCGCACCACCCACACCGCCGAGGTGGTGCTGGTGGTGAGCTCGTCGAGACCGTCGTCCCCACGGAAGACCAGCGCGCGGGTGCCCCGGTCGGCGAGCACCTGGGCCAGCACCGGGGCCATCCGGGTGTCCGCGCAGCCGATCGCGGCCGCCACCGGGCGGGCCGGGTTGGTCAGCGGGCCCAGGAAGTTGAAGACCGTGCCGATCCCCAGCTCCCGTCGGGGAGCCGCCGCGTGCCGCATCCCGGGGTGGAAGACAGGGGCGAAGAAGAAGCCGATCCCCGCCTCCCGCACGCAGTGCGCCACCGCCGGGGCAGGCAGGTCGATGACCACCCCGAGCGCCTCGAGGACGTCGGCGGTGCCCGAGGCCGACGACGCCGCCCGGTTGCCGTGCTTGGCCACCGGGACGCCGGCCGCCGCGGTGACGATCGCGGCCATGGTGGAGATGTTCACCGTCTGCGCGCCATCGCCCCCGGTGCCGACGATGTCGACGCACTCCACCGGCAGCTGCACCGGGGTCGCCTGTTCCAGCATCGTCGCGGCGAGCCCGGCCACCTCCTCCGGGGACTCGCCCTTGGCGCGCAGGGCCACGACGAACCCGGCGACCTGGGCCGGGGTCGCCTCCCCGGTCATCACCTGGCGCATCGCCCAGCGGGTGTCCTCGGCCGCGAGGTGCTCACCCCTGGTGAGTCGGGTGAGCAGGCCGGGCCAGGTCGGGCTGGCTGACGTCATCGGGTCAGCGACGGACGGCCGGGCGCTGTGCTGCCCGGTCGCGGAGCAGCCCGGCGACGACCTCGGGCGCCGTCAGCGGGTCGACCGGGTAGGCCAACGTCGCGTCGGCCATCGACCAGTGGGCCAGCCAGCGGTCCGCCTGCCGGGCGATGAGCACCACCAGCTGCGGACAGTCGGCGATCTCGTGCTTCAACTGGCGGCTGATCCCCATGCCCCCGGTCGGCTGCGCCTCACCGTCCAGCACGCAGAGGTCGACACCACCCCGGTCGACGGCGGCCACCACCTCGTCAGCGGTCGCACACTCCAGGTACGTGACCGGCCCCACATCGGGCGCCGGAGCGTTGCCCAGGGCCGTCCGGACGGCGGTGCGGACCTCGGCCCGCTGGCTGAAGACCAGCACGGTGGCCGGTGCGGCGTCAGGGCTCACCCGCGCGAGCCTAGTGCCCCCGGGACGACGGGTGGGGAGGCGACGTGCCGGGCCCGTCACAGGTGGCCTGACCGAGCGCGCCACGCCCACGCACCCCGCGTCGTGGGGCGGCTGTCCCGATGCCATGATGAACCCGTGACAACGGCCCCCGTGGCGAGCAGCACCTTCGACACCTCGCGGGTGCACTCCCTGACCCGACCGAACATGGTCAGCGTCGGCACGATCGTCTGGCTCGCCAGTGAGCTGATGTTCTTCGCCGGCCTGTTCGCCATGTACTTCACCGCCCGCGCCCGCGCAGAGGACGGCTGGCCGCCGGAGCCGACCGAGCTCAACGTGCCGTATGCGTTGTTCTTCACACTGATCCTGGTCGCCTCGTCGGTGACCTGTCAGTTCGGCGTCTTCGCCGCGGAGATCGGCAACGTGTACGGCCTGCGGCGCTGGTTCACCATCACCTTCGTGATGGGCCTGGTCTTCGTGCTGGGCCAGATGTTCGAGTACCGCACCCTCGTGGTCGACCACGGCACGACCATCGCGTCGTCGGCCTACGGGTCGGTCTTCTACCTGACGACGGGCTTCCACGCTCTGCACGTGATCGGCGGCCTCGTCGCCTTCGTCTTCGTGCTCATACGGTCCACCATGGGCCGTTTCACGCCTGCCCAGGCGACGTCCGCGATCGTGGTGTCCTACTACTGGCACTTCGTCGACGTCGTGTGGGTGGGCCTCTTCATCACGATCTACCTGATCAAGTAGGGAAACCGGGTGTCCACCACGAAGGCCTCGTCCGAAGCCCCTCTCGAGGGCGGCCGTCGCGGGTTGCTGCGTCGCCGGCCGGTCGCTGGCACGCCGGCCGCCGCCGCCCGTGACCGGCGCCGCTCCAAGCAGCGCCGCCGCCTGGCCAACGTGGCCGGGCTGATGGCCGCCCTGGTCCTGACCGGGGTGGGCTACTCGGCCTTCGCCCCCGGGGCCATCGCCGCGGACGAACGGTCGGACAGCGAGTCCATCGCCGTCGAGGCCGGCCGCGAGCTCTACGTCCTGAGCTGCATCACCTGCCACGGTTCCAACCTGCAGGGCGTGGAGGACCGCGGCCCGTCGCTCATCGGGGTCGGCTCGGCCTCGGTCTACTTCCAGGTCTCCACCGGCCGCATGCCGCTGGTCCGCCAGGAGGCCCAGGCCCCCGAGCACCCGGTGATGTTCACGGAGGCGGAGATCGCGCAGCTGATGGCCTACGTGCAGGCCAACGGTGGCGGTCCGACCGTTCCCTCGGGCGACCTGCGCGACGGCGAGCTGGCCGAGGGCGGCGAGCTGTTCCGTCTGAACTGCGCCTCCTGCCACAACTTCGTCGGTGAGGGCGGCGCGCTCTCCTCCGGCAAGCGAGCGCCCTCGCTGGACGGCCTCACCGACGCGCAGATCTACGCGGCCATGCTGACCGGCCCGGAGAACATGCCGGTGTTCGGCGACAACCAGCTGACGCCCGAGGAGAAGCGCTCGGTCATCGACTACGTGCAGACGATCCAGGACCAGGCCGACCCCGGTGGCGTCCCGATCGGTCGCGCCGGGCCGGTCGCCGAGGGCCTGGTGCTCTGGGTCGCCGGCGTCGGCGCCCTGCTGTTCGGGATCTTCTGGATGGGGACGAAGGCGTGAGCACGACGGACGAGCACCCTGGTTCGAGCGGCAGCGACGTCGCCGGCCCCACCCACGGCGGGCCGGACGACGACCACACCCCGGCGCAGCTGGCGGCGATGGACCGCACGGAGCTGGACCGGCTCGGCGCCCGCTACGACGGCGTCGAGATCCTCCACGTCGAGCCCGGACCCCTGCCGGGCTCGGGGCTGGAGAAGCAGGCCACCCGCCAGGTGACCATGTGGTTCGCCCTCGCCGCGTTCTTCGCCGTCGCCTTCCTCGTCGTCTACGCCGGCTCCGGCTGGTTCCTCCCCGGCTGGGAGTGGGAGGTGGGCGCCGACGCCTGGAGCGCGCTGTTCACCCCGCTCCTCGGCCTGGCGATGGGCCTGTCGCTGCTGTGCATCGGCATCGGCCTGGTGCAGTACGTCAAGAAGCTCCTCCCGCACGAGACCGCGGTGCAGGACAAGCACGACGGCTCACACTTCGACCGGGTCACCACCGGTGCGACCCTGATGAGCGGCCTGGACAAGTCCGGGCTCCCCCGCCGCAAGCTGCTCCTGGGCACGCTCGGTGTGATGGGCGCCGCCTTCGGCGCCATGCTGATCGCTCCGCTGGGCGGTCTGATCAAGAACCCCAACACGGGCAACCCGCTCGGGACCACGTCGTGGGCCGAGGGGGTCCGGCTCCTCCGCGACGACGGCACCCCGATCCGTCCGGGTGACCAGCAGCCCGGTTCGCTCGAGACGGTCTTCCCGGCCGTCGAGGGTGGCAACCGGCAGGCCGACGCAGCCACCATGCTGATCCGTCTCCGGCCGGAGCAGCAGTTCAGCGAGGAGCCACGGGAGGGTCAGGCCGACTTCTCCTACGGCGACTACGTCGCCTACTCGAAGATCTGCACGCACGCCGGGTGCCCGGTGTCCCTGTACGAGCAGGAGACGGGCCGGATCCTCTGCCCCTGTCACCAGTCACAGTTCCAGGTGACCCAGGGCGCGAAGCCGGTCTTCGGGCCGGCGACCCGCCCACTCCCTCAGCTGCCCATCACGGTCGACGACGAAGGCTACTTCGTGGCACGAAGCGACTACATTGAGGCAGTCGGCCCCACCTACTGGAACCGGGAACGGATCTGATGGCCACCACCACGGCGGCGCCTGGTGCGCCGACGACCAAGATCGGCCAGGCGGCACTCGAGTTCGACGACCGGCTGATCGTCGCCGGCCCGCTGCGCCGCACCCTGAACAAGGTCTTCCCCGACCACTGGTCCTTCCTGCTCGGGGAGATCGCGCTCTACTGCTTCGTCATCCTGCTGCTCTCCGGCACCTACCTGACGTTCTTCTTCGACGCCACGATGCAAGAGGTCGTCTACGAGGGGAGCTACTCACCGCTGCGCGGCGTGGAGATGTCGGCGGCCTACGAGTCGACGCTCGGGATCTCCTTCGACGTCCGCGGCGGTCTGCTGATCCGGCAGATCCACCACTGGGCCGCGCTGTTGTTCGTGGCCGCGATCGTGGTCCACCTGCTCCGCATCTTCTTCACCGGTGCGTTCCGCCGCCCGCGCGAGACCAACTGGTTGATCGGCGTCGTGCTGCTGGTCCTGGCGCTGCTCATGGGCGTCACCGGCTACACGCTCCCGGACGACCTGCTCTCCGGGACCGGGTTGCGGATCATCAGCGCGATCATCCTGTCGATCCCGGTCATCGGGACGTGGGCGCACTGGGCGGTCTTCAACGGTGACTTCGTCGGCACGGAGATCATCGGGCGGTTCTACATCGTCCACGTGCTGATCCTCCCGGCGATCATCCTGGCGCTGATCGCGGCGCACCTGCTGATCCTGGTCAAGCAGAAGCACACGCAGTTCCCCGGTGCCGGTCGCACCGAGCACAACGTCGTCGGGAACCGGCTCTTCCCCGCGTTCGCCGGGAAGGCGACCGCACTCCTCTTCATCGTCTTCGGGCTGTGCGCCGCCCTGGGCGGTCTGGTGCAGATCAACCCGATCTGGCTCTGGGGTCCGTACAACCCGGCGCAGGTGTCGGCCGGTTCGCAGCCGGACTGGTACATCGGCTTCCTCGACGGTTCGACCCGGCTCTTCCCGGCCTGGGACCTCAACCTGCCCGGCGACTACACGATCCCGGCCCTGTTCTGGCCCACCGTCGTCGGGGCCGGCCTGATGTTCACCGTCCTTGCGCTCTACCCGATGATCGAGCGCAAGCTGACCGGGGACACGGCATCGCACCACCTGCTGCAGCGCCCTCGCGACGTCCCTGTCCGGACGTCGGCGGGCGCCATGGCTCTCACGTTCTACGTCGTGCTGTGGATCTCCGGTGGCAACGACGTCATCGCGGAGAAGTTCGACCTCAGCCTCAACGCGATGATCTGGTTCGGTCGGATCGGTTGCCTGGTGCTCCCGCCCTTCGCCTACTGGCTGACCTACCGGCTGTGCATCGGGCTCCAGCGGCACGACCGCGAGGTGCTCGAGCACGGCATCGAGACCGGGGTCATCCGGCGGCTGCCCAGCGGCGAGTTCATCGAGGTCCACCAGCCCCTCGGCCCGGTGGACGAGCACGGCCACGGTCAGCTCGCCTACGGTGGCGCCTCCGTGCCCAAGAAGATGAACCAGGTCGGCGGCGCACGCCGGGCGATCAAGGGCTTCTTCAAGCCGGTCGAGGAGCCGGCCGAGGTGCAGCGGCAGGCAGAGCTCGAGGCCCGCGGGCTGGAGTCGGAGCAGTCCGACCGCCAGTCCATCACCTCCGGACGCCCGTCCGAGGGGGGCCGTCCCTCCGAAGGCGGTCGGCCGCAGGCTCCGCGCGACTGACGCAGGACACCAACAACAGCAGGGCCCCGACGGACACCTCCGTCGGGGCCCTGCTGCATCTCCGCCGGGCTCGATCCGCCCAGCCGCTGCTCCTCCAGGCCCGGTCGTCCTCCGCATCGGCGTGCATCAAGTCCTACTCTCCAGCGGTGGACCTCCGGCCGGTGCGTGACGCGTACTCGACCATCTCAGGTCAGTACATCGACCTGTTCGACCGCGGCTGGCTGGAGCACGAGGACGACACCGCCCTCGTGCGACGGCACCTGACCGGGCTCCCCGGTCCAGTGCTCGACCTCGGCTGCGGGCCCGGTCACTGGACCGCCCTCCTGCACTCCGCTGGCGCCCAGGTGACGGGGGTCGACATGGTCCCCGAGTTCATCGCGCACGCTCAGGCGACTCATCCCGGCCCGGAGTTCCAGCTCGGCTCGATGACCGAGCTGGACGTCCCCGAGCACTCCGTGGCCGGCATCCTCTCCTGGTACTCGACCATCCACCTGCCGCCGCCAGAACTCGACCGTGTGCTCGCGGTGTTCCGCCGGCTCCTCGGCTCCTCCGGCGTTCTCGTCGTCGGCTTCTTCGACAGCCACGACGACGTGACGCGGTTCGACCACAAGGTCGTCACCGCCTACCGCTGGCCCGTCGACGCCTTCTCCCAGCACCTGACGAAGGTGGGCTTCACGGAGGTGGAGCGACTGCAGCGCCAGTCCCCGGAACGGCCCGATCGGAGCTACGCCGCCATCGCCGCACGAGCGTCCTGAGGCTCCGCCACCCCGACCAGCGACCGAACAGGGCGTCAGCCGCCACGTCCGCTGCTCCAGGCCCACATGCCGAGCGGGGCCCCTTCCCGACTGGGAAGGGGCCCCGCTGAGTCGTGCCGTGCAGGTGATGATCAGCTGTGTGCGTTCTGCCCCACGTAGTACTCGAAGAGCAGCCCACCGATGGTCACGATGAGCGCGACGGCACCGATGAGGACCAGCCACGGGTACCAGAAGGCCAGCGCGAGGCCCATGATGCCGGCCGAGAACGCCAGCCCGAACGGCCAGTAGCTGGCCGGGCTGAAGAAGCCCAGCTCGCCGGCACCGTCGGCGATCTCGGCGTCCTTGCGGTCCTCGGGGCGAGCGTCGATGCGCCGGCTCACGAACCAGAAGAAGCCACCGATCAGGGCGGTGAGCCCGCCGGACAGCGCGAGCGCCGTCGTCCCGATCGGCTCACGGGACCAGATGCCGTAGACGACTGCGGTCACGAGGCAGAACACCGTGATCAAGTTGAAGATGAGCGCTTCGACCTTCACGGCCGCTCCTCCAGGTGGTGCGAGGTGATGGAGTCAGTCATCCGAGGCCACCGCCTGCTGCTCGCGCTGGAGCAGGAACGGCTCCGTGGAGACCGCCTCGCCCGGCTCGCCGATGAGCACCAGCGCGTCGTAGCCCGACAGCCCGTCCTCGCGTGCCGCGAGGTAGTCCTCGTACGCATCAGGTGACACGGAGCGGAGCTCGAAGTTCATGAACGCGTGGTAGGTGCCGCACAGCTCGGCACAGCGGCCGACGTAGGCGCCTTCCTCGCGGACCGTGACCTCGAAGACGTTGTCCCGCCCGTTGTCGTTGCCCGGGAGGATGTCGAGCTTGAAGAGGAACTCCGGCACCCAGAAGGAGTGGATGACGTCCGCCGAGGCCAGCTCGAAGCGGATCGTCTGGTCTGTCGGGACCACCAGGATCGGGATCTCGGTGCTGGTGCCGACCGTCGACACGGCCTCACCGCCCGCGGTCTCCGTCTCGGGGTAGACGAACTGCCAGTTCCACTTGAAGGCGTTGACCTGCACCGTGACGTCGGGGTCGTCGCTGACGTCACGGACCTCGTTCTGGGTGTTCACGGTGAAGAAGAAGAGCACCGCGATGATCAGGAACGGGATGATCGTGTAGACGACCTCGAGCGGGAGGTTGTAGGCGGTCTGGCGAGGCAGCTCGTCCCCGCGCTTCCGGTACCGGATCGTCGCGTAGGCGATGAGCGCCCACACCGCGATGCCGACCACCAGGGCCGCGATCGTCGAACCGATCCACAGGTCGTGCATGCGCTCGGCCTGGTCGGTGATGCCCTCGGGCCATCCCCAACTGAGCCAACTGCCCGTGACGTCGCACCCGCTGAGCGTCAGCGCTCCCAGGAGACCGAGCCCGGCGACCTTCGCCAGCTTGCTGCGTCGAGCCACTGCCCGCTGCCTCCTCATCCCCCGCGTGGCGGCGCCACGCGGTCTCACCGGCGGGTGCTCCTCGGTTGCCCGACAGGCTCTGCCCACCCCGACCACAGTCTCGCCGAGACTAGCCGACCCCGCCCGTCGTCCCGGGGGCGGGAGCACCGCCCCGGCGGGTCGCCCCGGGCCCGCTGGTCGGACACGGCCGGCGTCGTCCACCGGCGGGACGGCGAGCCCGCTGCCGGCCGGCAGCGCAGGCGCTGACGTGCTCGGGGCCACGCCGTGGGCGACGGCCCACGGGCGGCCCGCCGGTTACAGTCGCGGGCGTGTACCGACGCCTGCTCAGCCCCGGGTGGCTCTTCATGCACCTGGTGGTCGTGGCGCTCTTCGTGATGACGTTCTTCCTCGGCTACTGGCAGTTGACCAAGGCCGAGGCCGGTGGCGGCGCCGTCAACTGGAGCTATGCGCTGCAGTGGCCGCTCTACGGGTTCATGGGTCTGGGCTTTTACCTGAAGATGGCCAAGGACGAGCTGGCCCGGGATCCCGCGGACGACGAGCCGGGCGCCTCCCTGGTGCTGTACCAGCGGCCGCGGATCGACACGACCGGCGACCCGGAGCTGGCTGCCTACAACGCCTACCTCGCCGAGCTCAACGAGAAGGCGCTCAGGCCGCGGAGCGACAGTGACCGCTGACCGCACCGCGACGTCGTCGCGGCTGCCGCGCGGTCTCGCCCGCCGGGTCGGGCAGGACGTGCCGGCCGCGCTG
Source organism: Modestobacter caceresii (assembly GCF_000761485.1). GTDB lineage: Bacteria > Actinomycetota > Actinomycetes > Mycobacteriales > Geodermatophilaceae > Modestobacter > Modestobacter caceresii. The sequence goes on along the minus strand of NZ_JPMX01000024.1, from coordinate 82,892 downwards.
ATCCGCTACCGGGTGATGGCCTGGGTCGTCGGCGTCCTGCTGATCGCCCTGGTCCTGGTCGCCGTGCCGTTGAAGTACACCGCCGGTGTCGAGGGCCCGGTCGAGGTCATCGGCACCGCGCACGGCTGGCTCTACGCGATCTTCTTCGTGACCGCCTGCGACCTGGCCCTCCGCGCCCGGTGGACGGTCAAGGGCTCGGTGCTCGTGCTCCTGGCGGGCACCGTCCCGATCCTGTCCTTCGTCGCCGAGCGGATCGCCACCCGCAAGACCCGCGCCGGCGAGCGCGTCTGACCACGGGGCCTCCCGCCCCGCCCTCCCCCACCTCCTGGAGACCTCCCGCATGTGCGGCCTGCTGGCCTACCTGTCCACCGACGCCGAGCGGGTCGACGAGCAGACCGTCTCCGGGGTGCAACACGCGCTGCGCTGCCTGCGGCACCGGGGTCCCGACGACCGGGAGGTCTGGTCGGACGGGCACGCGGTGCTCGGCTTCAACCGGCTGGCGTTCATCGACATCGAGGGCAGCCCCCAGCCGATGCCCTACGCCCAGGGCCGGTACCGGATCGTCTTCAACGGCGAGATCTACAACTACCTGGAGCTGCGCGAGGAGCTGAGGGCGGCCGGCGCCACGTTCGCCACCGAGGGCGACACCGAGGCGATCGTCGCGGGCTACCACCTGTGGGGCGAGGCGATCGTCCCGCGACTGCGCGGCATGTTCGCGTTCGTCATCTGGGACACCCGGACCGGGACGGCGTTCGGCGCCCGGGACGCCTTCGGCATCAAGCCGCTGTTCACCGCTCGACTGGCCGACGGTGGCCTGGTCTTCAGCTCGGAGAAGAAGGCCCTGCTGGAGCTGCTGGGCGGGACCCCGGGCGCCGGCGGCGTCGACCCGGCGTCGCTGCAGCACTACCTGACCCTGCAGTACGTCCCCGAGCCCGCCACCCTCCATCGGGGGATCCGGCGGATCGAGAGCGGGACGAGCTTCACCGTCGTGGACGGCGAACTACACACGAAGCGGTGGTTCCACCCGTCGTTCCGGTCGCAGCCGGTCGCCCCGGGAGGCGAGCAGGCACTGTTCGACCGGATCGCCGAGGTGCTCGACGACTCGGTGGCCAAGCACATGCGGGCCGACGTCACGGTCGGCTCGTTCCTCTCCAGCGGCATCGACTCCACCGCCGTCGCGGCCCTGGCCCACAAGTACAACCCGGACCTGGTCACCTTCACCGTCGGCTTCCAGCGGGAGGCCACGTCGGAGGTCGACATCGCGGCCGAGTCCGCGGCGATCCTCGGGGTGAAGCACGTCCCCGTGGAGATCACCGCGCAGGAGTTCGCCGACGTCATCCCCACGGTGGTCTGGTACCTGGACGACCCGGTCGCCGACCCGGCGCTCGTGCCGCTGTACTTCGTGGCCCGCGAGGCCCGCAAGCACGTCAAGGTGGTGCTCTCCGGCGAGGGCGCCGACGAGCTGTTCGGTGGCTACACGATCTACCGCGAGCCGCTGAGCCTGGCCTGGGCCACGAAGCTGCCGGAGGTCGGGCGGCAGGCGCTCGGCCGGCTGTCGAGGCTGGTGCCTGAGGGCGTCCGCGGGCAGAGCCTGCTGGAGCGCGCGTCGCAGCCACTGGCGGAGCGGTACTACGGGAACGCCCGGAACCTGAACGCCACCGAGCTCGCCCAGCTGCTCCCCGGCCGCGACCCCGACCTCTCCCACGTCACCGTCACCGAGGCCCTCTACCAGCAGACCCGCGAGGCCGGCTACGACGACGTGACGGCGATGCAGTACGTCGACCTCTTCACCTGGCTGCGCGGGGACATCCTGGTCAAGGCCGACAAGATGACGATGGCCAACTCCCTCGAGCTGCGGGTCCCGTTCCTGGACCCCGAGGTCTTCGCCCTGGCCAGCACCCTGCCGCTGGAGATGCGGGTGCCCCGCCGCGGGGACGCGACCAAGTACGCCCTGCGGCAGGCGATGCGGCAGATCGTCCCGCCGAAGATCATGAACCGCCGCAAGCTGGGCTTCCCGGTGCCGACGGCGGAGTTCCTGGCCGGCCCGTTGCACGGGTGGGCCCGGGACATCGTGACCGCCAGCCAGACCGACGAGCGGCTCGACCGCGACCACGTGCTGGGTCTGCTCGACCGGCTGCGCGAGGCAGAGGTGCCCAGCAAGCGGATCGCCCGGCAGGTCTGGGAGGTGCTGGTCTTCATGATCTGGCACGGGATCTTCGTCGAGGAGCGGATCACCCCGGAGATCCCCGAGCCGGCCTACCCCGTCCGGATGTGACCGTCCGCCGGAGGGTCGCCGCGGCCGGCGGCCTGCTGACCGCCCCGCTGCTGACCGGGCTGCTGATCACCGCCTGCTCCGGCACGGACGGCGAGGTGCCGGGCGATCCGGTCCGCACGTCCACGACACCCACGTCCACGACACCCACGTCCACGAGACCCACGTCCACGACCCCCTCGCCGCGGACCCCACCGCCGATCGCCCCCCGCCCGGACCCGTCCGCCGACGCACCCGGACCCGGGGCGGCGCCCCCCGCACCGACGACCCTGCCGACGCCGGCACCGGACCCCGGCGCAGTGGTCCCGAGGATGCCGTCCGCCTCGGCCGGCGTCCCGATGCCGATCCCCTCGCAGCCGGCCGACTGAGGCCGCTCCTCCCACCCGGGACGCACCGAGGCCCGGCCCCCTCGCGGGGTGCCGGGCCTCGGTGCATTCGGGCTAGCGGGCGATCAGTGGAACGAGTCGCCGCAGGCGCAGGAGCCGCCCGCGTTCGGGTTGTCGATGGTGAAGCCCTGCTTCTCGATGGTGTCGACGAAGTCGATCGTCGCGCCGCTGAGGTACGGGATGCTCATCCGGTCGACGATCACCTCGACGCCACCGAACTCGAAGGTCTGGTCGCCGTCGAGGAAGCGCTCGTCGAAGAACAGCTGGTAGCGGAGACCCGAGCAACCACCCGGCTGCACCGCGATCCGCAGCCGCAGGTCGTCGCGACCCTCCTGCTCCAGCAGCGTCTTCACCTTGAGGGCGGCGGGGTCGCTGAGGATGACGCCGGTGGCGCCGGGGGCCTGCGTGTCCTGCACGGTCATGTCGTGGTCCTCCCACACTCGAGGGTGTCCTGCTCGGCCCGCCACGGAGGGCGGGCTCTCAGAACGGCCAACACCGCCGTGGCGGAGCTGCTTCCCACTGTACGGCGCGAATGCCGCACGGGGCGGTGCCCGCACCGCTCGCCCGGGGCACACCGCTGTCGTGGCGCCCCTGATGAGAGGCGGTGTCCACGTAGACTCGCCGCCGTGAAGCTCCGCCTGCCCGGCCGCCGTCCCACCTCCGACACGGCGTCGGACGCCGTCACCACCGTCACCCCGCACGGGTCGACGGCGGTCGGCACGACGGGCAAGGGCCGCCCCACCCCGCGCCGCAACGAGGCGCAGGGACGGCGCAGTGGGCCGGTGCCGCCGCCGCCCACCACCCGCAAGGAGGCCTACAAGCGGATGCGCGAGCAGCAGGTCGCGGGCCGTGGCAACACCCGTCTCGCCGTGGCCCGCGGCGACGACAGCGCACTGCCCGCCCGTGACCGCGGCCCGGTGCGCCGACTGGTCCGCGACGTCGTCGACGCCCGCCGCAACGCCGGCAGCTTCTTCCTGGCGGTCGCCGCGCTGGTGCTGGTCGGCTACTTCATCCCAATCCCGGCCGTGCAGAGCTACACCGTGTTCGTGTGGTTCGCCTTCTTCCTGGTGATCATCGGCGACTCGTTCCTCCTCGGCCGCAAGATCAAGGCGAAGGTCACCGAGCGCTTCCCGGACACCGACCAGAAGATGCGCAGCCTGGTCTGGTACGGCGTCAGCCGGGCCACGATGATCCGCCGCTGGCGCTTCCCCAAGCCGCAGGTGCCGCTGGGCGCCGAGGTCTGAAGAGGGACCCTCCCGCAGGACGGGCCGACGCTGGTGAGCCCCGCTAAGTAGTCTCCGCAGTCGTGCAGACACGACGCCTCGGCCGCTCCGGCCTGACCATCTCCGAGATCGCCTACGGCAACTGGCTGACCCACGGCAGCCAGGTCGAGGAGGACGCCGCCCACGCCTGCGTGCGGGCCGCCCTCGACGTCGGGATCACCACCTTCGACACCGCCGACGTCTACGCCGGCACGAAGGCCGAGTCGGTCCTGGGCCGGGCGCTGGCCGGCCAGCGCCGGGAGGGCCTGGAGATCTTCACGAAGGTCTACTGGCCCACCGGCCGGGGGGCCAACGACCGCGGCCTGTCCCGCAAGCACATCACCGAGAGCTGCAACGCGTCACTGCAGCGGCTGCAGACCGACTACGTCGACCTGTACCAGGCACACCGGTACGACTCCTCGGTGCCGCTGGAGGAGACGATGACCGCCTTCGCCGACCTGGTGCGGCAGGGCAAGGTGCTCTACCTCGGCGTCTCCGAGTGGCGCGCCGAGGAGATCGCCGCCGCCGCCGAGCTGGCTCGCGAGCTCAAGGTCCAGCTGATCAGCAACCAGCCGCAGTACTCGATGCTGTGGCGGGTCATCGAGGCCGAGGTGGTGCCCACCAGCGAGCAGGAGGGCCTCTCCCAGATCGTCTGGTCCCCGCTGGCGCAGGGCGTGCTCACCGGCAAGTACCTGCCCGGCCAGCAGCCGCCGGCCGACAGCCGCGGCGGGCACGCCACGGTGGGCGGGTCGATGAAGGGCTACCTGACCGACGACGTGCTCACCCGCGTCCAGGAGCTCCGGCCCATCGCCGACGAGCTGGGCCTGTCGATGGCGCAGCTGGCGATCGCCTGGGTGCTGCAGAACCGGAACGTGGCGGCCGCCATCATCGGCGCCAGCCGGCCCGAGCAGGTGCACGACAACGTGCAGGCCGCCGGTGTCCAGCTGCCGGCCGAGGTCCTGACCCGCATCGACCAGGTGCTGGGCGACGTCGTGGAGCGCGACCCCGCCAAGACCTCGCGCGGCTGAGCAGGGCACAGCCCTCCACCCCCCGCTCGCAGGCCGGCGGCGGGCCCCTCTCCCAGAGGCCCGCCGCCGGCCCACGAGCCGTGGGACAGGGCGGGCCGCCTCAGTTCGCCGCCAGGCCCATCGGGCCGTACACCCGCTCGCCGTCCTCCTGCAGCGTCACCGTGGCGACGCCGCGTTCCAGCAGGTCACGCCAGGACTCCCCCAGCCAGGACTCGGCGTCGCCCTGGTTGTCGCACTCGGGCACCTCCACCCCGAGCGTGGCAGGGTCGATCGGCGCACCCGAGGGGTCTTCCAGCTGCCAGGTCCAGCTCATGGCGGCAGGCTAGCGATCTCCTGCCCCCGGAGCAGCCCGGACCGAGCCGGCCGTACCGGCGCGTGCGGTGGCGATCTTGGTTTACGCGGTAAGCACAGGGGCATGGTGAGGGCATCACCCACGCCCGACCACGCGGAGTACAGATGAGCCAGCCCACCACGGGCGCCGGTGCCAGCCGGGTGGAGACGCCCCCGCCCGCCCCCGAGAACGCCTCCACCGGTCAGCTGATCGGGCAGCTCTCCGAGCAGTTGACCCGGCTGGTCCGGGACGAGATGCGCCTGGCCCAGGCCGAGGTCAGCACCAAGGCCAAGAAGTTCGGGCTGGGAGCCGGCCTCTTCGGCAGCGCCGGGCTGTTCGGCTTCCTCGGTCTCCAGGTGCTCGTCGCGGCCGCCGTCCTCGCCCTCGCCCTGGTCCTCCCCGGCTGGCTGGCCGCCGTCATCGTCGCCGTCGTGCTCTTCGTGGTCGCCGCCGTGCTCGCCCTGATCGGCAAGAAGGACGTCCAGCAGGCCGCCCCGCCGGTGCCGACCGAGGCCATCGCGAGCGTCAAGACCGACGTCGCGACCGTGAAGGAGAGTGCGTCCCGATGACCGGAGCCGACGACACCCGAGCGGACGGCGCTGCGGGGCCCAACGACCCCGACGCGATCCGCGCCGACATCGAGCAGACCCGGGAACAGCTCGGCCGCACGGTCGACGAGCTCAGCCACCGGCTCGACGTCCCGGCCCGGGCCCACGAGCGCGTCGACCAGGCCAAGAGCTCGGCACTGGAGAGCGCCAACCGGACGAAGGACACCGCGGTCGAGACGTACCGGGAGAACCCGCCGGCCGTCATCGGTGGCGGCGTGGCCGCCCTCACCGCGGTCATCGGGCTGCTCTCCTGGCGCCGCAAGCGCCGGCGGACCGCGGAGGAGCGGGCGGCGGCCAAGCAGGCCGCCCGCCGTCAGGCAGCGGCCCGGAAGGCGGCCCAGCAGCGGGCGAAGCGCGCCGGCAAGGAGCGCGTGGCGGCACGGAAGAAGGCGGCCGAGCGCGCCGAGGTCCGCCGAAAGGCCGCGACGGCTCGCCGGAAGGCCGCAGTCAAGAGCCTCACCGCGCACAAGCGCACCGCCACCGAGCAGCTGTCCGCGAAGCAGCGGGCCGCGTCGAGGCAGCTGTCGGCCACGCAGCGGGCCGCCACTGCCCGGGTGCGGGCCGGCGAGCGCGTCGCGGTGCAGCAGGTCACCGCGACCCAGCGGGCCGCCGCCCGGCGCCTGCCGCGCCGTCGCTCCGGCTGGCGCCGCACGCTGGCCCAGCTGAGCCGCTGAGCTCACGCCGGTGAACCCGGCCTGAGCTGCACGGTCCGCCTCCCGGCCGGCCCCCGCGTGGGGCCGGCCGGGAACCGGTGGACGCCGCCGTTCCACCGATCCACCTGCAGACCCGAGACAAGGGGACGAGACCGATGGTCGACAACGGGCGGCCGGGCAGCGCCGTGGAGAACATCCGCGTGCGGGTCCAGGAGAAGGCCGAGCGGCGGGCCGCGATGAGGGCTGCAGAAGCCCGCGCTGCGGGACGCGACGACGGGGCCAGCGGGGCATCCTCCACGGCCGTCGTCCGCGGCGAGCAGCGGGAAGCCGCCCGCCCGGCTCCGGAGGTGCCCGAGGCCGAGGAGATGCCGGGCATCCACGCCGACCGGCCCACGGACATCCCACCGCGCGGCTGGCTGCAGGTCCTCAAGAGGTCCTGGGCGGAGAACAACGCCGACAACATGCCGATCATCGCCGGTGGGGTGGCCTTCTTCGCCTTCCTCTCGATCTTCCCGGCGCTGATCGCGACCATCTCGATCTACGGCCTGGTCGCCTCCCCCGAGCAGGTCACCCAGCAGATCGAGTCGCTGTCCGACCAGCTCCCGGAGAGCGCCCAGGAGATCCTCACCGAGCAGCTGACCGACATCACCAGCAACGCCGGCGGGGCGCTCACCTTCGGGTTGATCGCCTCGGTGCTCGGTGCGCTGTGGACGGCGTCCGGCGGTGTGAACAACATGGTGAAGGCGGTGAACATCGCCTACGACGAGGTCGAGACCCGCAACTTCCTCAAGCTGCGCGCGCTCTCCCTGGTGCTCACCCTGGGCGCGATCGTCTTCATCCTCATCACCTTCGCCCTCATCGCCGTGGTCCCGGTGGTGCTGGACGCGCTCCCGCTGGGCGGTGTCGGCACGGTCCTGGCCCAGGTCCTGCGCTGGGTGCTCCTGCTGGCCGTGGTGGTCGGTTCCCTGGCGGTGCTCTACCGCGTCGCCCCGGACCGGGATGCGCCGAAGATCCGCTGGGTGAGCCTCGGCTCCCTGGTGGTCACCGTCATCTGGGCGGTCGTCAGCGTCGCCTTCAGCTTCTACGTGAACAACTTCGGTTCCTACAACGAGACGTACGGCGCGATCGCCGGCGTCATCGTGTTGATGCTGTGGCTGTACCTGACCTGCTACCTGGTGCTGCTGGGCGCGGAGATCAACGCCGAGACCGAGCACCAGACCGCGCAGGACACCACCCAGGGCGATCCCGAGCCGATGGGGAAGCGGGACGCCGTGGTCGCCGACGAGGTGCCCGACCCCCCGGTGCCCAGCAAGTAGTCACCACGAGCGGCGCCCCGGCCCTCAGCGGACGTGCGACTCCACGAACGGGGGACGCCGGACGACGACCGTCTGGGGCCGTCCCCGGACGTCGACGGCGACCTCGGTCCCCTCGGCGACACCGGCGGACCTGTCCAGCAGGGCCAGGGCGATCCCGGTCCGCAGGGTCGGGGAGAACGTGCCGCTGGTGACCTCGCCGACCCGCGAGCCGTCGGCACCGAGCACGAGCATGCCGGGGCGCGGGATCCCACGACCCGGCGCCTGCAGACCCCACAGCTGACGCGGCGCGCCGGCCGCCTTCTCCGCGGCCAGCGCCTCGCGCCCCCAGAACGCGTCCTTGCCCCAGCCCACGGCCCACCCCGACCGCGCCTGGTTGGGGGTGATGTCCCGCGACAGCTCGTGGCCGTGCAGTGGGTACCCCATCTCCGTGCGCAGGGTGTCCCGGGCGCCCAGGCCGCACGGCCGGATCTGCTCGGGCTCGCCGGCAGCCAGCAGCGCGTCCCACAGCGTCCCGGCACGCTCGGCGGCGACCAGCAGCTCGTAGCCGTGCTCGCCGGTGTAGCCGGTCCGGCAGACGGTGACCTCGTCCCCGCCGGAGCCGGATGTCTCGGCGAAGGACATGTAGGGCAGCTCGCCGGGCAGGCCGACGGCCGCCAGCACCTCCGGTGAGCGCGGTCCCTGCAGCGCCAGGACGGCGACCTCGGTGTGCCGGTCGGTGACGGTGACCCCCGCCGGCGCCTCGGCCGAGAGCCGGGCCAGCACGTCGGCCGCGTTGGCCGCGTTGGGCACGAGCAGGACGTCGTCCGGGCCGTGCAGGTAGACGATCAGGTCGTCGACCACGCCCCCCGCCTGCGGCTCACCGTCGGGGACGCAGCACAGCGTGTACTGGGCCTGGCCGGGCCCGATCTTGCCCAGGTCGTTCGTCAGGCAGGAGTTCACGAAGTCGGCGGCCCCCGGACCACGCACCGTCGCGGTGCCCAGGTGCGAGACGTCGAAGAGCCCGACGCCCTCCCGGACCGCGGTGTGCTCGGCCAGCACGCCACCACCGGCGTACTCGATCGGCATGGACCAGCCACCGAAGTCGGCGAACTTCGCACCGGCGGCGACGTGACGATCGTGCAGGGGGGAGGTCAGCGGGCTCACCGCCAGCACGCTAGTGGTCGGCGGCCTGCCGGTCGTACGCCGTCCTCACCACCTCCTTACGATCGACGGGTGCCGCCTACCATCTCCGCCACCGACCGCCCGCTCGAGAAGCTGACCGCCGACGCCCTCGTCGTCGGGGTCGGCCAGGGACCGGCAGGCCTGCTGTCCACGCCCGGGGCCGACGCGGTCGACCGGCTCCTCGGCGGTCGGCTCCTGGCCGCGCTGGCCGATCTCGGCGCCCGCGGGGCCGAGGACGAGGTCACCAAGCTGCCCACCTTCGGCCAGGGTCCGTTCCCGGTCGTCGCCGTGGCCGGGCTGGGCGCCCCGCAGGCCGACGGCTCGTACTCGGCGGAGGCGGTCCGCCGGGCCGCCGGTGCCGCCAGCCGCGCGCTGACCGGCCGCAGCTCCCTGGTCAGCCTGCTCGCCGCCGTGGGTGGCGCACCGGACACCGACCGGCTGCACGCCGTCGGCGAGGGGTCGCTGCTCGGCGCGTACGAGTTCACCGCCTACAAGTCCGACCTCCCGGCCGACCGTCCCGCCCCGCCGTCCTCGGTGGAACTCGTCGTCCCCGACGCCGGCGCCGCGAAGGCACCGCTGGCCCGCGTGCGCGCGGTCGCCGCCGCCGTCGCCCTGGTCCGTGACCTGGTCAACAGCCCGCCCAACGACCTGTACCCGGCGGAGCTCGCCGCCCGGGGTGCCGCCGCGGGCAAGAAGGCCGGGCTGTCGGTCGAGGTGCTCGACGAGAAGGCCCTGGCGGCCGGCGGGTACGGGGGCATCCTCGCCGTCGGCGGCGGCTCGAGCCGCGGTCCGCGACTGCTGCGCCTGGAGTACAAGGGCAAGAGGGCCAAGACCAGCGTCGCGCTGGTCGGCAAGGGCATCACCTTCGACAGCGGCGGCATCTCGATCAAGCCCGCGGCGAAGATGGAGGACATGAAGAGCGACATGGCCGGCGCCGCGGCCGTGATCGCCACCGTCTGCCTCGTCGCCGAGCTCGGCCTCCCGGTCGACGTGACCGCCACCGTGCCGATCGCCGAGAACATGCCCAGCGGCACCGCCTACCGTCCGGCCGACGTGGTCACCTTCCGCAACGGCAAGAAGGCGGAGATCACCAACACCGACGCCGAGGGCCGGGTCGTGCTGGCCGACGCCATCTGCCGCGCCGTCGAGGACTCCCCCACCCACCTGCTGGAGACGTCGACGCTGACCGGCGCGCAGCTGGTCGCGCTGGGCACCCGCACCTCCGGCGTGATGGGCAGTGACGACCTGCGGGACGCCGTCGTCGCGGCCAGCCGGCGCAGCGGGGAGCCGATGTGGGCGATGCCGCTGCCGCCGGAGCTGCGACGCGGGCTGGACTCCCCGATCGCGGACCTGGTGAACGCCAACGCCGACCGGATGGGCGGGATGCTCGTGGGTGGGCACTTCCTGTCCGAGTTCGTGCCCGCCGGCCTGCCCTGGGCGCACATCGACGTCGCCGGTCCGGCCTACAACACCGGGGCGCCCTGGGGCTACACGCCCAAGGGCGGCACCGGTGTCCCGGTCCGCACCCTGCTCGCCACGATCGAGGGCCTCATCGCCGCACAGTGAGCTGCCGGCCCCCTGCCCCCCGACCCGGGGGCGGGGGCTACAGCTCGTCGTCCGCCCGCTGGCGCGCGGACCAGTCACGCATCCGTTGCGGGTAGCCGGTGATCTGCGCGTCGTAGACCGGGACGGCGAGGTCGCGGGACAGCTTGCGGGCGGTGTCCGGGCCGTCGATCCGTCGCCGCGTCCACTCCCCGTCGGCGGCGACCAGCAGGATCGTCGTCTCGGTCACCGCGGTACGGGGCTCGACGTACCCCTCGACGCCGCGCCGGGTGGCGACGAACTGCTCCAGGTGGCTGAGGTCCGCCGACCCCGACGGGCGGTCGAGCGTGCCGCGCCGGCCCCGACCGTCCCCTGCGGCGCCCCTCGCCCTGCGGCTCCGCAGCCGGTCGATCAGCCCCATCGCACTGCCCCCGTCCTCGCCTGCCGCGGACTGCACCGCGACGCTCTTGCAAGGAGCAACGGAGCATCCGAACGCGCCGTTCCCGGGAGTGGCAGGATGGGCACGCGCAGGATCGCCGTGCCCGGAGCAGCTCCGGGCCACCCAGCACTGAGGAGCAGCCGTGAGCGCACCGACCACCCCCGCTGACCTGGTCATCCTCGGTGGTGGCTCGGGTGGCTACGCCGCCGCACTGCGGGCCGCCGAACTCGGCATGTCCGTCGTCCTGATCGAGCGGGACAAGGTGGGCGGCACCTGCCTGCACCGCGGCTGCATCCCCACCAAGGCCCTGCTGCACACCGCCGAGGTCGCCGACAACGCCCGCGAGGGCGAGCAGTTCGGCGTCAAGTCGACCCTCTCGGGCATCGACATGGACGGGGTGAACGCCTACAAGGACGGCGTCATCTCCAAGAACCACAAGGGCCTGCAGGGCCTGATCAAGAGCCGCGGCATCAAGTACGTGAGCGGCGAGGGCCGGCTGGTCTCCCCCACCGCCGTCCAGGTCGGCGACGAGACCTTCGAGGGCAAGCACGTGCTGCTGGCCACCGGGTCCTACGCCCGCTCCCTGCCCGGCATCGAGATCGACGGCACCAAGGTGATCACCAGCGACCACGCGCTGAAGCTCGACCGGGTGCCGACGTCGGCGATCATCCTCGGCGGCGGCGTCATCGGCTGCGAGTTCGCCAGCGCCTGGAAGTCCTTCGGCGTCGACGTGACCATCGTCGAGGGCCTGCCCCACCTCGTGCCGCTGGAGGACGAGTCGTCCTCCAAGCTGCTGGAGCGCGCCTTCCGCCGCCGCAAGATCGACTTCTCCCTGGGCAGCCGGGTGGCCAAGGTGCAGACCACCGCCGACGGCGTGAAGGTCTCCCTGGAGAACGGCAAGGACTACGAGGCCGAGCTCGTGCTCGTCGCGGTGGGCCGTGGCCCGGTCAGCGAGGGCCTGGGTTACGAGGAGGCCGGCGTCGCCATGGACCGTGGCTACGTCCTGGTCGACGAGTACTGCCAGACCAACGTGCCGACCATCTCCGCCGTCGGTGACCTGATCCCGACCCTGCAGCTCGCGCACGTGGGCTTCGGCGAGGGGATCCTGGTGGCCGAGCGCCTCGCCGGCCTGCCGGTCGTGCCGATCGACTACGCGGGTGTCCCGCGGGTCACCTACTCCGAGCCCGAGGTCGCCTCCGTCGGCCTGACCGAGGCCCAGGCCAAGGAGAAGCACGGCGAGGTCGAGGTCGCCACCTACGACCTGGCCGGCAACGGCCGGGCCGCGATCCTGAAGACGGCGGGCGCGGTCAAGCTGATCCGCGTCGCCGGCAACGGGCCGGTCGTCGGCGTGCACATGGTCGGCAGCCGGGTCGGCGACATGATCGCCGAGGCCCAGCTGGTCTACAACTGGGAGGCCCTGCCGGAGGAGGTCGCCCAGCTGATCCACCCGCACCCGACGCTGAGCGAGGCCCTCGGCGAGGCGGCGCTGGTCCTGGCCGGCAAGCCGCTGCACGCGCACAACTGACACCACCTGCTCAGCACGACCGCTGGACCCGCACGACCCGCTCAGCACCACCCCACGACCTGAGGAGACCTGCCTTCGATGCCGACGTCCGTCACCATGCCCGCCCTGGGCGAGAGCGTCACCGAGGGCACGGTCACCCGCTGGCTGAAGCAGGAGGGTGACCAGGTCGAGGTCGACGAGCCCCTCCTGGAGGTCTCCACCGACAAGGTGGACACCGAGATCCCCTCCCCCGCGGCGGGC
>NZ_JPMX01000024.1:0-70119 GCF_000761485.1 Modestobacter caceresii | reverse complement strand
AGGAGGGTGACCAGGTCGAGGTCGACGAGCCCCTCCTGGAGGTCTCCACCGACAAGGTCGACACCGAGATCCCCTCCCCTGTCGCCGGTGTGCTCACCAAGATCGTCGTGTCCGAGGACGAGACCGTGGAGGTCGGCGCCGAGCTGGCGGTCATCGGTGGCTCCGGTGGCGGTTCGGCGACGGCCGAGTCCGCGCCGAAGGCCGAGCCGAAGGCGGAGCCCGCCGCCGAGGAGCCCGCCGCCGAGGAGCCCGCCGCCGAGGAGAAGCCGGCTCCGAAGGAGGAGCCGAAGGAGAAGGCGACCCCGAAGGCGGACCAGCCGACCCCGGCCGAGGCCAACACCGACAGCGGCCAGCCCGGTGCCGACTACGGGTCGGGCGGCAGCATGCCGACCCAGTCGCCCACTGACCAGCCGTCTCCCGCCGAGGCGGTCGCACCGGCCTCGAAGCCCGCGCCCGCCCCGGCACCCGACGGCGGCGGCGCCTACGTCACCCCGCTGGTGCGCCGGCTGGCTGCCGAGCAGGGCGTCGACCTGTCCTCGGTCACCGGCACCGGCGTCGGCGGCCGGATCCGCAAGCAGGACGTGCTCGCCGCCGCCGAGGAGTCCAAGAAGCCGGCCGCCGCGCCCGCTGCCGCCTCCTCCGGCGGCGCCCGCACCCCCTCGCCGGCCGCGACCCCGGACTCCTCGCTGCGCGGCAACACGGAGAAGCTCTCCCGGCTGCGCACCGTCATCGCCAAGCGGATGCTCGAGTCGCTGCAGATCAGTGCGCAGCTCACCACCGTGGTCGAGGCGGACGTCACCCGGATCGCGAACCTGCGCAACCAGGTGAAGAACGACTTCGCCGCCCGGGAGGGCGTCAAGCTGTCGTTCCTGCCGTTCTTCGCCAAGGCCGCGGTCGAGGCCCTCAAGGCCCACCCGGTGGTCAACTCCTCGGTCGACCTCGAGGCCGGGACGGTCACCTACCACGACGCCGAGAACCTGGGCATCGCCGTGGACACCGAGCGCGGCCTGCTGGTGCCGGTGATCCGCGGTGCCGGCGACCTGAACGTGCCCGGCATCGCCCGGAAGATCGCCGACCTGGCCGAGCGGACCCGCACCAACAAGGTCACGCCGGACGAGCTGGGCGGCGGCACGTTCACGCTGACCAACACCGGCAGCCGGGGCGCGCTGTTCGACACCCCGATCATCAACCAGCCCCAGGTCGCCATCCTGGGCGTCGGCTCGGTGGTCAAGCGCCCCGTGGTGGTGCAGGACCCGGAGCTCGGCGAGGTGATCGCCGTCCGGTCGATGGTCTACCTGGCGCTGAGCTACGACCACCGGATCGTCGACGGCGCCGACGCCGCCCGGTTCCTCACCACGGTGCGGGAGCGGCTCGAGGGCGGGCAGTTCCAGGGCGACCTGGGCATCTCCTGATCCACCGATGAAGGGCCCCGGCTTCGGCCGGGGCCCTTCGTCGTCTCCTCTGGTGCACGTCCCCGTACCGACCCGAAGGAGCACTCGATGAAGGTGGCCGTCACGGGGTCCTCCGGGTTGATCGGATCTGCGCTCGTCCGGTCGCTGGTGGCCGACGGGCACGAGGTGCTGCGCCTGGTGCGCCGCACCCCGCGCACCGCGGACGAGCACCGCTGGGAGCCGGCACACCACCGTTTCCCCGACGGCCTCCTCCACGACGTGGACGCCGTGGTCAACCTCGCCGGCGTCGGGGTCGGGGACCGGCGCTGGACGGAGAAGCACAAGCAGCAGGTGCTGGCCAGCCGGGTCGACAGCACGACCACGGTGAGCCAGGCCCTCGTCGAGGCGGCCCGAGCCGTGCCCGGTCGTGACCGGGTGCTGCTCTCGGCGTCCGCCGTCGGCTGGTACGGCGACACCGGCGAACGGGTGGTCGACGAGACCGTGCCGGCCGGCGACGACTTCCTGGCCCGGGTCTGCGTCGCCTGGGAGGCAGCGACCGCGCCAGCCGTCGCCGCCGGGGTACGGGTGGCGACCCTGCGCACCGGGCTGGTGCTCGGCCACGGCGGGTTGCTGGGTCGGCTGCTCCCCCTGTTCCGCCTCGGGCTGGGCGGCAAGCTCGCCTCGGGCCAGCAGTACATGCCCTGGATCAGCCTGCAGGACGAGGTCGACGCGATCAGGTTCCTGCTCACCGCGCCGGTGTCCGGCCCGGTCAACCTCACTGCCCCCAGTCCGGCCACCAACGCGGAGTTCACCGCCGCGCTCGCCGAGGTCGTGCACCGGCCCGCCCTGTTCACCGTGCCCGGGTTCGCCCTGCGACTGGCCCTCGGCGAGTTCGCCGACGTGGGTGTGCTGGCCGGGCAGCGTGCCGTCCCCGACGTCCTGCGGTCGGCCGGGTTCCGGTTCACGCACGAGGACCTCCGAGAGGCGCTGCGGGCCGCCGTCGCCGCCCGCTGACCCCTCACCCGCCCAGCCGGGCATCGGCGATCCGCCAACCCGACGCCGTGCGCTCCACGACCATCTGCACGGGCGCCGCACCGCGGGCAGGCACCTCGGCGACCACCGCGCCGTCGGGCACGCCGGCGTGCACCACCCGGTAGGCCGGCAGCTCGTCGACCAGCTCCACGTCGAACCGGATCGGCCCGGAGGCCGTCACGTCGACGAGGCGGACCAGCCGGGGCGCGAAGCCGTCGAGCCGCTGACCCGCCGCGACCAGCTGCTCCACCTGATCGGTGTCGCGGGACAGCGAGGCGCTGCCAGGCGCGTGCACCTCCCCCAGCGCCGCCGGGTCCGGGTCGGTGAAGGCAGCGCTCCGCCGTCCGTAGAGGTCGCTGAGCACCGCAGCCCACTCGTCGTCCGCCACCGGCGTCGCCGACCGGTCGGCCGGCGATGCCTCCGCGACCTCCACGGCATCGTCCGGGGCCGTGGGTGTCGCCGCCGACGGGGGGACGCTGCTCGCCGCAGTCCGGCCCGCAGCGGGCACCGGATCACCCCCCGACCCACCCCAGCTCGCCCCGAGCCAGGTGGCACCGGCCAGTGCCGCAGCGAGGGCGGTGAGCACGAGGGCAGCCGTCGCCGTCCGCCGGAGCGCGCCGCGGACCAGGGGATGCACGCCCACCTCACTGCCTGCCCCTGCGACGGCGATCCGGTCACCGAACCGCGCCAGGAGCTGCGCCCATCGCCCCTCGGGAGCCGGCACGGCATGGGCGGCGCGGGGTCGCCGGCCCGGCACCTGGTGGGTCAGCTCGGTCCGTGGGCCCCGCCCGGTGGCCCCGAGCTCGCCGTCGGGCACGCCGGCCACCGGGAGCCGGACCGGCTCCGGCCGGCAGGAGTGCCGCAGGTCGAGGGCGAACGCCGCGGCGGACCCTCGCAGGTGCGGTTCGGCCGACAGCCCGCGGAGGACCACGCGCACCAGCTCGTCGGGCGCATCGGGGGCCAGGAGGGCGAGATCGGGCAGGTCGCCGCCGGCTGCGACCGCGAACGTGCCCGCGGGGTCGGCGGCGTTCCAGGGAGCGACCCCCGTCAGCGCGTGGAAGGCCGCCGCAGCGACACCGAAGACGTCCGACGCCGGCCCCGGCGCACCGCCGCGGGCCACCACCGGGTCGACGTACGCCGGGGTCACCTCGGCCCGCGCGACGTCGCCGACCAACCGGGCGGTGCCCAGGTCGGTGAGCACCGGGCGGCCCTCCTCCGTGAACACGACGTTGCCCGGCGACAGGTCGCCGTGCACGACGCCCCGTTCGTGGGCGTGGGCCAGTGCAGCCGCCACCGGGGCCACCGTGGTGACCACCTCTCCGGGGCGCAGCCGCCACCGCCGGGCCAGCAGGGCCGCCAGGCTGCCGCCGGCGAGCAGGTCGAGCACCAGCGCCACCTGGGCCGGGCCGTCGCGCACCTCGCGACGGACGACGTGGTGCAGCCGCACCAGGTGCGGGTGGTCGAGCTCACCGAGCAGCCCTGCCTCGCGCTCCTGCCGTTCCGGGTCGCCCCGCAACAGCACCTTGACCGCCACCGGCGGCCCGCCCGACCGTGGCCGTGCCCGCCACACCTGGCCGGAGCCACCCCGGCCCAGGAGCTCTTCGAGCACGTAGCCGGGCACGACCGGGGCCGCCGACGGGGAGGGCTGCGCAGGCATGCCGGGACGGTAGGGCCGATGGCCGGTCCCCTGCTGGGCTCGTCCACAGGCCCCTGGCCCGTCCACAGCTGCGGCGGTGGGCAGGACGGGTCATCCCGGACCGCTTAAGTTCGGACCCATGCCACCGCCGCCACGTGCCGAGGTCGTCGTGGTCGGTGCAGGGCTGGCCGGGCTCAGCGCCGCCACCCGGCTGGCGGCGGCCGGCCGCGACGTCCACCTGCTCGACGTCGCCCAGCACCCGGGCGGCCGGCTGTCGACCGCCCGGATCGACGGCTTCCTGGTCGACCGCGGCTTCCAGGTGTTCAACACCGGCTACCCCCGGGCCGCCGACCTCGACCTTCCGGCGCTCGACCTGGGCTGGTTCTGGACCGGTGCGATGGTCCGCGTGGACGGGCGCGCCCACCGGGTCGTCGACCCCCGCCAGCACCCGGGCACCGTCGTGGACACGCTGCGGGCACCGCTGGGTGGGCCGGTCCGGCAGGCTGCGCTCGCCGCCTTCTCCGCGCGGGCCGGCTACGCACCGGTGTCCCGGCTGCTGGAGGCGCGCGAACGCACCGCTGCCGAGGCCCTCCGCGCCGCGGGGCTCGGCGAGCAGGCGCTCGAGGTGTTCCTGCGGCCGTTCCTGGCCGGCGTCCTGCTGGAGGACCGCCTGGAGACCTCCAGCCACTACCTGGACCTGGTCTGGCGCAGCTTCGTCCGGGGCCGGGTCGGTCTGCCCGCCGGCGGGATGCAGGCGATCGGCGAGCAGTTCGCCGGCCGGCTGCCCGCCGACCGCGTGCACCTCGGCGTCCGCGCGACGGGGGTCGAGGGCGGGGCCGTGCACACCGACGCCGGGACCACGACCGCCGACGCCGTCGTGGTGGCGACCGACCCCGACACCGCGGCGGTCCTGCTCCCCGGGCTCGGGGCGTCGGCACCCCGGCAGGTGACCACGCACCTGCACGTGCTGCCGGAGTCGCCCTGGTCGGCTCCGCTGATCGTGCTGGGGCAGCCCGATGGGCGGCTGGTGAACAGCGCGGTGGTCTCGGACGCGCAACCGGCCTACAGCCCCGACGGCCGGGCGCTGGTCGCCAGCTCGACCCTGGCGCCGACCCGGGAGCCGGACGTCCGGGAGGAGGTGGCGCGCCTGCACGGTGTGCCCACCGCCGAGCTGACCCACCTCACCACCGTCACCGTCACCGGAGCGCAGCCGGCGGCCACTCCCCCGCTGCAACACCGTCGCCCGGTCGACCTGGGCGGTGGGCTCTTCGTCTGCGGAGACCACCGGGACACCCCGTCCATCCAGGGTGCGATGGCCAGCGGGTCCCGGACCGCGCGCGCCGTGCTCCGGTGGCTCGGGGCGCCGCCGTCCTGATCGGCGGTCAGCAGCGGCTCCGCACGTCGGCGGCATAGGCTCGGCGGCATGAGCGAGCTGGTGGTCGTCCGGGCGGGTCTGGTCCCCTACGAGCAGGCCTGGGCGCAGCAGCGCGACCTGCACGAGCAGCGCGTCGCCGGCACCGGTCCGGACACGATGCTGCTGCTCGAGCACCCGCCGGTCTACACCGCCGGCAAGCGCACCGAGCCGCACGAGCGACCGTTCGACGGCACCCCGGTCATCGACGTCGACCGCGGCGGCAAGATCACCTGGCACGGGCCCGGCCAGCTGGTCGGGTACCCGATCATCGCGCTCCCCGACCCGGTCGACGTGGTGGCCCACGTGCGCCGGCTGGAGCGCGCCCTGATGGAGGTCTGCGGCAGCTTCGGCCTGGCCACCGAACAGGTCGAGGGGCGCAGCGGCGTGTGGGTCCGGGCCGACGAGCGCGGCCCCGACCGGAAGATCGCCGCGATCGGCGTCCGGGTCGCCCGGGGCGTGACGATGCACGGGTTCGCGCTCAACTGCGACCCGGACATGGCCGCCTTCACGAACATGGTCCCGTGCGGGATCCCCGACGCCGGGGCCACCTCCCTGAGCGTCGAGCTCGACCGGGACGTGACCGTCGCCGAGGTCATCGACCCGGTCGAGGCCGCGATGCGCCGCGCGCTGACCCGCACCGCGGTGGCATGACCAGTCTCCCCACCAGCCGGTACGTCAGCCTGACCACCTTCCGGCGCACCGGCGAGGCCGTGCCCACCCCAGTCTGGGCGGCGCCGGTCGGGCCTCGTCCAGAGGCTCGCTCCGAGCGGGCGAGGAGGGAGGGGGACGAGGTCCTTTCTCTGGTGGTCTGGACCCGGGCGGACTCCGGCAAGGTGAAGCGGCTGCGGCACACCAGCCGGGTCACCGTCGCCCCCTGCGACATGCGGGGCCGGCTCGAGGGTCCGGCGGTCGACGGTCTCGCCGAGTTCCTCGAGCCGTCCGAGTGGCCCGGCGCGCGGGCTGCCCTCGCCCGGCGCTACGGCTGGCAGTGGCGGATCACCTACGGCACCTCCCGCATCGCGGCGCGGTTCACGCACCGCGGGCGGGAACGCCAGACGATGATCCGCATCACCCCCGCCGCCCGACAGTGATCAGGTCACCTGATCACTGACTGTCCTCCCCCACCAGCGTTGATGCGGTAGGACAGTTCCTGATCAGGTCACCTGATCAGCGCTGACACCCCGCGCGGCGGTCAGCCCAGGACGAAGTTGACCAGCCGGCCCGGCACCGCGACCACCCTGCGCACGGTCGCGCCGTCGAGGTAGCCGGCGATCCGCTCGTCCGCCCGGGCCGCCGCCTCCAGCGCCGCGGCGTCCGCGTCGGCCGGTACGGCCACCTGGGCCCGCACCTTGCCGTTGACCTGGACGGCGACCTGCACCGTCTCGTCGACCAGCCACTGCGGGTCGGCCACCGGGAAGGACGCCCAGGCCACGGAGTCAGAGTGCCCCAGCCGGGCCCACAGCTCCTCGGCCAGGTGCGGGGCCAGCGGCGCGACCAGCAGCACCAGCGACTCGGCGACCGAGCGCGGCACCGGCGTCCCCGGCGGGCAGGCCGAGGTCAGGTGGTTGGTCAGCTCGGTGATCCGGGCGATGGCGATGTTGAACCGCAGGGTCGTCATGCCGTCGCGCACGGCCTCGATCGCCCGGTGCAGGGCGCGCGAGGTCTCGTCGTCCGGCTCGACGTCGCCGGCGCGCACCGCGCCGGACTCCTCGTCGACCACGACCCGCCAGACCCGCTGCAGCAGCCGCTGCGAGCCGACCACGGCCTTGGTCTCCCACGGGCGGGACTGGTCCAGCGGCCCGGTCGACATCTCGTAGACCCGGAACGTGTCGGCCCCGTACTGCCCGATCATCTCGTCCGGCGTGACCATGTTCTTCAGGCTCTTGCCGATCTTCCCGTACTCCCGGCTGACCGGCTCCCCCTGGTAGAGGAACTGGCCGTCCTTCTCCACCACCTCGGCGGCGGGCACGTAGAAGCCCCGGGCGTCGGTGTAGGCGAAGGCGGAGATGTAGCCCTGGTTGACCAGCCGGCGGAACGGCTCCTCGCTGGAGACGTGACCCAGGTCGAACAGCACCTTGTGCCAGAACCGGGCGTACAGCAGGTGCAGCACCGCGTGCTCCACACCGCCGACGTACAGGTCGACGCCGCCGACGTCACCGGGCTCCCGCGGGCCCATCCAGTAGGCCTCCAGCTCCGGGTCGACGAACCGCTCGTCGTTCGCCGGGTCCAGGTAGCGCAGGTAGTACCAGCACGAGCCGGCCCAGTTGGGCATGGTGTTGGTCTCGCGGCGGTACCGGCGAGGGCCGTCGCCCAGGTCCAGGGTGACCGTCGTCCACTCGGTGGCCCGGGACAGCGGCGGCTCGGGCTGGGAGTCGGCGTCGTCGTCGGCGAACGTCTTGGGCGAGTAGTCGTCGACCTCGGGCAGCAGCACCGGCAGCATCGACTCCGGGACGGCGACCGGCAGGTCGGCGTCGTCACCGTCGACGGCGTAGACCACCGGGAACGGCTCGCCCCAGTACCGCTGCCGGCTGAACAGCCAGTCGCGCAGCTTGTAGGTCGTGGTCGCCTCGCCGACCCCCTTCGCCACCAGCCACTCGGTCACCCGGGCGATGGCGGCGGCCTTGTCCAGACCGTCCAGCGACAGGTGCTCGTTCGAGCTGTTGATCATCGGGCCGGTGCCGGTGTACGCACCGCCGTCGAAGTCGGCCGGCGGCTGCACGGTGCGGACGACGGGCAGCCCGAACTCCTGCGCGAAGTCCCAGTCCCGGGCGTCCTCGCCGGGCACCGCCATGATCGCGCCGGTGCCGTAGCCGGTGAGCACGTAGTCGGCGATGAACACCGGCAGGTCGGCCCCGGTCAGCGGGTTGCGGGCGGTGGCGCCCAGCCAGACCCCGGTCTTCTCCCGGCCCTCGGCCTGCCGGTCCAGCTCCGAGCGGCGGGAGGCCTGCCGCTGGTAGGCGGCGACGGCCTCGGCCGGGGTGGGCGCGCCGGCGGTCCACCGGGGGTCGGTGCCCTCGGGCCACTGGCCGGCGGTCAGCGTGCCGACCAGCGGGTGCTCGGGCGCCAGCACCAGGTAGGTGGCGCCGAACAGGGTGTCCGGCCGGGTGGTGAACACCTCGATGGACTCAGCCCCGGTGGCGAACCGCACCCGGGCGCCGGTCGACCGGCCGATCCAGTTGCGCTGCATCTGCTTCAGGGAGTCCGACCAGTCCAGCCGGTCCAGGTCGGTCAGCAGCCGCTCGGCGTAGGAGGTGATCCGCACCATCCACTGGGTCAGCGGACGGCGGAAAACCGGGAAGTTGCCCCGCTCGGACCTGCCGTCCGGGGTGACCTCCTCGTTGGACAGCACCGTGCCCAGCCCGGGGCACCAGTTCACCGGCGCCTGGTGCCGGTAGGCCAGCCGGTGCGCGTCGACGACCCTCCGGCGCTCCACGTCGGACAGCTCGGCCCAGTCGCGCCCCTCGGGCAGCGTGCCCGCAGCGGGCTGCCGGGTGCCGGCGTCCAGCTCGGCGACCAGCTCGGGGATCGGCCGGGCCCTGCCCCGACCGCCGTCGGCGGACTCGTCGAACCAGGCCTCGAAGATCTGCCGGAAGATCCACTGGGTCCACTTGTAGTAGCCCGGGTCGATCGTGGCGAAGGTACGGCGGGTGTCGTGGTCGACACCCAGCCGGCGCAGCTGGGCACTGATCGCGGCGATGTTGGCCTCGGTGGTGACCCGCGGGTGCTGGCCGGTCTGCACGGCGAACTGCTCGGCGGGCAGGCCGAAGGCGTCGTACCCCATCGGGTGCAGCACGTTGTGCCCGTCCATCCGCAGGAAGCGGCTGGTGACGTCGGTGCCCAGGTAGCCCAGCGGGTGCCCGACGTGCAGCCCGGCACCGGAGGGGTACGGGAACATGTCCATCAGGAAGGCCTTGGGCCGGTCGGCCACCCGGTCGAAGCCCTCGCTCAGCCGGCCGACCGGGTTGGGCGTGTGGAACGTGCCCTCGGCCTCCCAGCGGTCCTGCCAGGCGAGCTCGATCTGCTGCGCCAGCGCGGGGGTGTACCGGTGCGGCGGCACCCCGTCGGCGGTGGGCTCGGTGTGCTGGCTGGCCGTCTGGCTCATCGTCGGTGCTCCCACGGGAAGGATCTGGCGGCGGACAGAAAAAGACCCCTCACACAGGAGGGGTCGCCGTGCTGGTCTGCTCCAGGTCAGATCAGCACGGCTGGGGAAGCAGGAGTCCGCCGGTCACGGCGCCGATCCTAGCGCGCGCCACCTGGTGCCCCGGGAGAGCGAGCTGCGCCACACCCGTAGGGAGCACGGTGGGGCGCACGCTGGCCAACGACCGGTCCCGACCCGTATGTTCATGATCACCGTGGGTTTGCCCAACGACCGTTCCGGGCATCACACCTGTCCGGCGTTGAGCAGCAGCGCCGCCTGCGCACGTCCGCGCCGACAGCGCGCTCCCGGCGGGCACGAGGCCGACGACACTCCCCTGTCGTCCGGCCCGAGCCCCCGGTGGAGTTCGTCGCCGGCAGCGGGCGTCACCTGTTCGGCAGGCGGCATCCGACAGGCCGCCGCTCCCCGGGTGCAGGCAATGGGCACATCCGTGCACGCGGAGCGTTGAACGGCTGACAGGAGGACGTCGATGGAACAGCTCGCCCAGCACGGCACCGACCCCACCGGCGCCCCCACCGCCTCCGCGGCGGCCTCGCTGTCCGAGCTGACGCTCCCCCACCACGCGGCCAACGTCCGCGTGCCCACCTACGACCGGGCCGCGCTCACCCCCGCAGTCGTCCACTTCAGCGTGGGCGGGTTCCACCGGGCGCACCAGCTGGTCTACCTCGACGACCTGGCCGAGTCCGGCTGTACCGACTGGGGCGTCGTCGGCGTTGGGCTGCGCTCACCGCAGATGCGCGATGCCCTTCAGCCGCAGGACCACCTGTACACCGTGGTGGAGCGCAGCAGCGCCGGCGAGCACGCCCGCGTGATCGGCTCGCTGATCGACTACCTCTTCGCCCCGGACTCCCCGGAGGCAGTGCTGGCCGTCCTCACCGACGAGCGCACCCGGCTGGTCACCATGACCATCACCGGCAACGCCTACAGGATCGACGCCGGCACCGGCCGGTTCGTCCCCGACGCCGCGGTACACGCCGACCTCGCCGACCCGCACCATCCGCAGACCCTGTTCGGCTACATCGTCGAGGCCCTCGACGTCCGGCGGCGGGCAGGGCTGGCCCCGTTCACCGTGCTGTCCTGCGACAACATGCAGTCCAACGGCGAGGCCGCCCGCGCCGCGGTGGTGGGCTTCGCCCAGCTGCGCGACCCGGGACTGGCCGCCTGGATCGACGAGCAGGTCACCTTCCCCGGCAGCATGGTCGACCGGATCACCCCCTCCACCAGCCTCTCCGACCGGGACGAGGTCACCCGCTTGTTCGGCGTCGCCGACCGCTGGCCGGTGATCACCGAGCCGTTCTCCCAATGGGTCCTGGAGGACTCCTTCTGCAACGGCCGCCCGCCGCTGGAGCAGGTGGGCGTGCAGTTCGTCGCCGACGTCGGCCACCACGAGCTGATGAAGACCCGGCTGCTCAACGGCAGCCACTCCGCGATGGGGCACCTGGGCGAGCTGGCCGGCGTCGCGCGGGTCGACGAGTTCCTGGCCGACCCGGTGCTGGGCCGCTACGTGACCCGGCTGATGGCCCGGGAGGTCGCGCCGCTGCTGCCCTCGCCCGATGGCATCGACCTGGGCGAGTACCAGCAGAGCCTGCTGCGCCGTTTCACCGACCCGGCCATCGGTGACCGGCTGGACCGGCTGTGCCGTCGCGGCTCGTCGAAGATCCCGCTCTACGTGCTGCCCTCCCTGCTCACCGCGCGGGAGCAGGGCCGCCCCTCCCGGCTGCTCACCCTCGCCGTCGCCGGGTGGTGTCGATACCTGCAGGGCACCGACCTCGCCGGCCGCCCGCTCGCGCTGGCCGACGACCGCGCCGAGGAACTCGGTGTCCTGGCCCGCGCCGGCGGCACCGACCCGCGGCCGCTGCTCGCCGTCGACGCAGTCTTCGGAGACCTCGGCCGGGACGAGTCGTTCGTCACCGCGCTCGCCACCGCGCTGCGGCAGCTGGAGGAGCTCGGCGTCCGGGGCGCGGTGGCCTACGCGCTCGCCGAGGGCGACGCGGCCGCGGTCCCCGCACCGGCCCACTCCCCACTGTCCGGCGCCCTGCTGCCGGCATGACCACCCGTCCGACCGACCCCACGGAGGAGGCGCCCCCCATGCCCCGGCTCATCGACGCGCTCATCGAGCCACTCGAGGCGCTGCTCTGCGACGCGGACGGGAACCTCTTCCCCTCCGAGGAGCCGGCCTTCGTCGCCTCCGCCGACGTCACCAACCGGTTCCTGGCCGCGCACGGCGTCGACCGGCGGTTCACCGCCGAGGAGCTGCGCCTGGCCACCACCGGGAAGAACTTCCGGACGACGGCCGCTGAGCTGGCCGCTGCGGCCGGCGTACCCGTGACCGACCTGGACAGCTGGGTCGCCGAGGAGAAGCAGGCCGTCACCGCGCACCTCTCCCAGGTGCTGCGCCCGGATGCCGAGGTCACCGCCGCGCTGAGCGCGCTGGGCCGGCACCTCACCCTCGCCGCGGTCAGCTCCAGCGCCCTCACCCGCCTGGCCGGGTGCTTCACCGCCACCAGCCTGGACGAGCTGGTTCCCCCGGCCGGCCGCTACAGCGCCGAGGACTCCCTCCCCATCCCGACCAGCAAGCCCGACCCCGCGGTCTACCTGCACGCGTGCGCCCGGATCGGGATCTCCCCGGCCCAGGGCCTGGCCGTGGAGGACTCCGTGCCCGGTGCACTGTCCGCCGTCCGGGCCGGCTGCCCGACCGTGGGCAACCTGCGTTTCGTGGCCCCGGCCGAGCGCGCCGAGCGTGAGGCGCAGCTGTGGGACGCCGGCGTCCTCGCGGTGGTCTCCACCTGGGCCGAGCTGACCGAGCTGGTCCTCCCGGTGCTGGAGCGCCGCCCGGCGTCCCGGCCCTCCCTACTGCAGACGGGTGGTCAGCGGTGAAGGTCGTCTTCAACAGCTTCCGCGGGATGTACTCCGACAGCCCGCGCGCCCTCTTCGAGGCCCTGGTCGAGCGCGGCGACGACGTCGACGTCACCTGGCTCGCCGCTGCCGACCGGGTCGGAGACTTCCCCGCCGGCACGTCGACGGTCGAGTTCGGCACCCCTGCGGCGGTCGCCGCGCTGGAGGCCGCCGACGTCGTGGTCTCCAACGACCACATCGGCTTCGACTGGGACAAGTCCCCCGGCACGACATACCTGCAGACCTGGCACGGCACGCCGCTGAAGCGGATCCACAACGACGTGCTGTGGGCACCGGAGGGCCGGCTGGCCTACCTGGACACCGAGATCGCCCGCTGGGACGCGCTGCTGTCGCCCAACGCGGTGAGCACTCCGCGCTTCCAGAAGGCCTTCGGGTTCACCGGGCCGGTGCACGAGACCGGCTACCCGCGCAACGACGTGCTCTCCTCCCCCGACGCGGACCGACTGCGGGCACAGGTGCGGGCCGAGCTCGGCATCCCCGAGGGCGCCACGGCGGTCCTCTACACCCCGACGTGGCGCGACGACCAGGTGTTCAACGCCGCCGACGGTGGACCTCAGCACTCGTTCCCGCTCGACCTCGGCGAGTTCGCCGCCGCGCTGGGCGAGGACCACGTCCTGCTACTGCGGGTGCACCAGATGGTCTCCGACCGGCTGGACCTCGCGTCGGGGGCGCCCATCCGCGACGTGTCCAGCTACCCGGACATCCGCTTCCTCTACCTGGCCGCCGACGTCCTGGTCACCGACTACTCCTCGACGATGTTCGACTTCGCCGTCACCGGGAAGCCGATCATCAACTTCACGTACGACCTGGAGTACTTCCAGAACGAACTGCGGGGCTTCTACTTCGACCTCGCCGAGGCCGCACCGGGCCCGCTGCTCAGCAGCAGCGAGGAGGTGCTGGCCGCCATCGCCGAGCTCGGCCGGGTGCCCTGGGTCCCCACGGAGCGGTACAACCGCTTCCACGAGGCCTTCTGCTCGCTGGAGGACGGCCGCGCCACCGAGCGGGTCCTCCAGCTGTTCTTCCCGGCCGGCCCTCCCGGGCCGACGGCTGCACCCACGCACGACGGAAAGAGGAGTTGAGCATGCGGACTACTGACCCGATCCTGACCGGGGGCCGCGATCAGCGGTCGCGTCGGGCGGCTCCCGGCCGCTCCTCCGCCACCGCGCCCACCAGTCCGACGCCCACCGCTCCCCAGGTGGTCGTGCTGGCCGCCGGCATGGGAACCCGGCTGGGCCGCAAGCTGCCCAAGCCGCTCACCCCGCTGATGGACGGCCGCAGCATCATGCAGCAGCAGCTGGAGGGCATCCGCACCGTCTTCGGCGATGCCACCCCGATCACCGCGGTGGTGGGCTACCGGGCCAAGGCGGTCATGCGCGCCCAGCCCGACCTGCTGTTCGCGTTCAACCCCGACTTCGCCGTCACGAACACCTCGCAGAGCCTGCTCCGCGCGCTGCGCACCTCGCAGCCCGGCGGCGTGCTGTGGCTGAACGGCGACGTGGTGTTCGACCCGGCGGTGCTCGACCACGCCGCACCGCTGGTGCAGGCCGACGAGAGCTTCGTCTGCGTGGACACCTCCACGGTCGCCGACGAGGAGGTCAAGTACACCCTCGACGCCGACGGGTTCGTCCGGGAGCTGTCCAAGACCGTGGCCGGTGGCCTCGGCGAGGCGGTCGGCATCAACTACGTCTCGGGGGCGGACAAGGCCGCGCTCATCGAGCACCTCAGCGCCTGCGAGGCCTCGGACTACTTCGAGCGCGGCATGGAGCTGGCGATCCAGCGGGCGGGCGTCCGTTTCCGGCCGCTGGACATCTCCCGGTTCTCCGCGGTGGAGATCGACTTCGACGACGACCTGCAGCGGGCGAACACCTGGCTGGGCTCCCGGGCCGCGCTGGAGCCACTCGCCTCCGAACTGCGCTGAGGTCACCGCACTGAGGTCGCTGTGCTGAGGTCCCTGCGCCCCGTCCGCCACCGGCGGGCGGGGCGCAGTGCTGCTCAGCCCAGCTGCGGGGCGACCTCGGCGGCCACCAGGTCCAGGTGGTCCAGGTCGGCCAGGTCCAGGACCTGCAGGTAGACCCGGCTCGCGCCGGCCTCGGCGTACCGGCCCAGGGTGTCCACGGCCTCGGCGGGCGTGCCGGCCACTCCGTTGGCGCGCAGCTCGTCGACGTCCCGGCCGATGGCGGCGGCCCGGCGGGCCAGCTCGGACTCGTCCCGGCCGACGCACAGCACCAGCGCGGAGCTGTAGACCAGGTCACCGGGGTCGCGGCCGGCCTCGGTGCACGCGTCCCGGACGCCGGCGAACAGCCGGGCGTTCTCCTCGGCGGAGGCAAAGGGCACGTTGAACTCGGCCGCGTACCGCGCCGCCAGCCGCGGGGTGCGCTTCTTGCCCGTCCCGCCGATCAGGATCGGGACGCCGCCGGGCTGCACCGGCTTGGGCAGCGCCGGGGAGCCGGTGAGCTGGTGGTGGTCACCGGCGAAGTCGAAGGTCTCTCCCAGCGGGGTGGCCCACAGCCCGCTGATGACCGCGAGCTGCTCCTCGTAGCGGTCGAACCGCTCCCCCACCTCGGGGAACGGGATGCCGTAGGCGCGGTGCTCCGCGGCGAACCACCCCGAGCCGATGCCCAGCTCCACCCGCCCGCCGCTCATCTGGTCGACCTGCGCCACCGCGATGGCCAGTGGCCCGGGCAGCCGGAAGGTCGCCGCCGTCATCAGCGTGCCGAGCCGGATCCGGGAGGTCTCCCGGGCGAGGCCGGCCAGGGTCACCCACGCGTCGGTCGGGCCGGGCAGGCCGTCCCCGCCCATGGTCAGGTAGTGGTCAGAGCGGAAGAAGGCGTCGAAGCCGGTCTCCTCGGTGCGCCGGGCCACCGCGAGCAGGTCGTCGTAGGTGGCGCCCATCTGGGGTTCGGTGAAGATCCGTAGCTGCACCCGGTCGAGTCTGCCAGCGGCGCGGCCGCTCGGTTCGGGCCTCTCGCCGACTGCGGTGGGGGTTCGGGGTGTGCCCGGGGACGCCAGCGGGCAGGATGATCGCTGAAGCGATCAACTCGGAGGTGCTGGAGTGTTCCGCAAGAAGAGCTCGACAGAGGTCATCGGGACCGAGTTGCAAGAGGGGTTCGCCCACATCGGCGCGGCGGTCACCGAGGCCCGTCGGGCGACGGCGGAGCAGCTCGCCCCTCAGGTGGCGGCCGCGACGAAGGCGGCCCAGACCGCCTACGCCGCTGACGTGGCCCCCCGGGTCGGGGCGGCCGTGGCCGCACTCGCCCCCCAGCTGGACGCCGCCCGTGAGGTGCTGGTCCCGCGGCTGGAGGCGGCGCAGAAGAACCTCGGACCGCGCATCGACGCGGCACAGAAGGCCTACGAGAAGGACCTGGTCCCACGTCTCGACGCGGCCACCCGGGCCGCGCGGGCCAACCTGGAGCTGGCGGTGGCCACCGCCGTCCCACGGCTCGAGGCCGCCCGTGAGGCCAGCGGCCCGGCGTTCGACGCCGCCGCCAAGTCCGCCCGGGCCAACCTGGAGGCGGCGATCGCCGCCACGGCGCCCCGGATCGAGGCCGCTCGCGGTGCAGCCGGCCCCGCGCTGGCCGACGCCCGCGCCGGCCTGGCCACCAGCGTCGAGGCGGCGCGGGCCCAGCTGGACGCCCGCAGCGCGGAGCTCGCCGCCACCGCGGCGACCCTCGGTGCGGCCACCGCGAAGCAGGGCGACAAGGTCCGCCAGGACGCCGCTGCTGCCGCCGACGCCGCTCGTGCGCAGGCTGCGCTGCGGGTCGCCGCGGTGCGCGCCGCCGCCGAGACCAACCGCAAGGCCGCCGGCAAGAAGGCCGACAAGCTGGGCAAGCGGGCCGACAAGCTGTCCAAGAAGGCGGCCAAGCGGCGCACCGAGCTGGAGAAGGCCGCCGGCCGGGCCCGCAAGGAGGCCGGCAAGCGCACGGCGAAGACCGTCACGACGGTCAAGCGGCGCATCGGCGTAGAGCCCGAGCCCCGGCGCTGGCCGTGGGTGGTCGCCGTCCTCGCCGTCCTCGCCGCGGTCGCCGTGGTGTTGCGCAAGAAGAACGCCAGCGACCCCTGGACCCCGGCGCCGACCGGCGACGGCCCCGTGCCCAGTTACCGAGAGGACCCCGTGCCCACCTCCCCGAGCACCCCCGCAGGCGGAACCGAGAGCCCCGAGGCCCAGGGCAAGACCGTCTCCACGGCCGAGAACGCCGTGGGCGACGCGACCCCGCCCGACAGCGACCTCGGCGCGCAGACCGCCCAGCCTGCGTCCGGTCCCGGCGAGTCCAGCAACCAGGACCGCCCGGACTCCGCCACCGGCACGAAGGACGCCGGCGACACCCCGTCGAAGACGGCCGGGCCGTCCGACACGCCGTCCAGCCTGGGCAAGATGCCCAGCGAGGACTGACCTCCCCGCACCACACCGACCCGAGGGCCCAGCCGATCCGGCTGGGCCCTCGAGCCGTCTCCGGGCCCCGAGCGGGGGCGATCGGCGGGAGTACCGTGCTGGACATGAGCCTGGGCATGGAGGAGGCAGCCACGACTGCAGCGCCGGAGACGTCCACGACGTCCTCGCCGATCGGGCCGGCCGGCCGCAAGCTGCTGCGCCTGGAGGTCCGCAACAGCCAGACGCCGATCGAGCGCAAGCCCGAGTGGATCAAGACCAAGCTCAAGACGGGGCCGGAGTACACCGAGCTCAAGTCGCTGGTCAAGCGCGAGGGCCTGCACACGGTGTGCGAGGAGGCCGGCTGTCCCAACATCTACGAGTGCTGGGAGGACCGCGAGGCCACCTTCCTCATCGGCGGTGACCAGTGCACCCGGCGCTGCGACTTCTGCCAGATCGACACCGGCAAGCCCGCCGACTTCGACGCCGACGAGCCCCGCCGGGTCGCCGAGAGCGTGGCCACGATGGGCCTGCGCTACGCCACCATCACCGGCGTCGCCCGCGACGACCTGCCCGACGGCGGCGCATGGCTGTACGCCGAGACGGTGCGCCAGATCCACGAGCAGATCCCCGGCTGCGGCGTCGAGCTGCTCATCCCCGACTTCAACGCCGAGCCCGACCAGCTGGCCGAGGTGTTCTCCTCCCGGCCGGAGGTGCTGGCGCACAACGTCGAGACGGTGCCGCGCATCTTCAAGCGGATCCGCCCCGGCTTCCGCTTCGAGCGGTCCCTGTCGGTGATCACCGCCGCCCGCGAGGCCGGCCTGGTCACCAAGTCCAACCTGATCCTGGGCATGGGCGAGGAGCCGCAGGAGGTCGTGGAGACCATGCAGGCGCTGCACGACGCCGGCTGCGACCTGCTCACCATCACCCAGTACCTGCGGCCCAGCGTCCGGCACCACCCGGTGGTCCGGTGGGTCAAGCCCGACGAGTTCGTCGGCTTCGCCGCCGAGGCCGAGCGGATCGGGTTCCCGGGCGTCCTGGCCGGTCCGCTGGTGCGCAGCTCCTACCGCGCCGGCCGGCTCTACCAGCAGGCCGCCGAGGCCCGCGGGCTCACCGTCACCCGCTGAGCTCCTCCCCCGGCCAGTTGCGGGCGGCCCGCCGCGAGCTCGCGAGTGGCGGGAGGGCGGCCGCTCCTCCGACTATCGTGGGTGGCATGGCACGCAGCAGGTCCACCGACACCTCCGCCCCCGCCGGCGCCGCGGGCCGCGGCCCGGCTGGCGCCCCGCCCGGGCGCGGCAGCAAGGGCTCGACCGCGGTCGGCGCGCCCGACGCGACGGGCAAGGGCCGGCGCAGCAAGGCAGGGAAGGCACCCAAGCTGGGCAAGGACGGCCAGCCGAAGGTCTCGCGGCTGACCAAGCTGAAGCGCCAGGCCGGGATGATCCGGCAGGCCTACTCGATGACCTACAAGAACGACCCGAAGCTGCCCTGGGTGATGCTCATCGCCTTCGTGGCGGTGGCCGGCGTGGTCGAGCTGGTCGGCATCCTGCTCAGCTCACCGTTCCTCTTCCTGCCCTTCGCCGTCCTGCTCGGTCTGCTGGCGGCGCTGATCATCTTCGGCCGCCGGGCGCAGGGCTCGGCGTACCGGCAGGTCGAGGGCCGGCCGGGTGCGGCGTCCTGGGTCCTGGAGGGCATGCGCGGCGACTGGCGGGTCAGCTCCGGCGTCGCCGGCAACCGCGAGCTGGACTCCGTCCACCGGGTGCTCGGGCGGCCGGGCATCGTGCTGGTGGGTGAGGGCGATCCGCAGCGGGTCCGCGGCCTGATCGCGGCCGAGAAGCGTCGGATCGCCAAGGTCGTCGGCGAGACCCCGATCTACGACGTCACCGTCGGCGACGGTGAAGGCCAGGTGCCGCTGAAGAAGCTCAGCGCCCACGTGATGAAGCTGCCGCGCAACCTCTCCGGCGGCGAGGTCAACGCACTCGGCAAGCGGATGTCGGCGCTGGGCGGCCCCCGCCCGCCGGTGCCCGGGGGCCCGCTCCCCGGTGGCCGGCAGATGTCGGTCAGCCAGCGCCAGGTCCGCCGCCGCTGACCTCGCGAGCACAGCACCACGACGCCCCGGCCGCTGCCCCAGCGGTCGGGGCGTCGTGCGTCCGACTGGTCGCCCGCCAGGCGGGTCGGTCGGCCCCTCGGTCCGGCCATGACCTGCGGGGTCATGGACGGCGCGCCACGGACCGGCGACGGTGGTCCTGGCCGGACGACCGGCCGCGTCGGCTCCGTCGAGAGGACCCACCATGACCGCGCTCACCCTGCCCCCGGCCCGCACGGCACCAGTCCGGTTGCTCCAGCTCGACGGCGTGCTCTGCGCCGCCATGGGACTGGTCATGGGGATCGCCGCCGGTCCGGTCGCCGAGCTCCTGGGCACCGACGCGACCGGTGTCGTCCGCGGGGTCGGGATCGCGCTGGTGGTCTACGCCGTCGGCCTGGTCGTCAGCTCCCGCACCCGCTGGGCCCGCACGGCGCTGCGGGCGGCCGCCATCGGGAACATCGGCTGGGAGGTGGCGAGCCTGGCGGTCGCCGCGTTCGCCGACCTCAGCACGGCGGGTCGGGTCCTCGTCGCCGCTCAGGGACTGGCCGTCGGCGCGCTCGCCCTCGTCCAGCTGCGGGCCGGCCGGCGGTGAGCAGGAGCGTGATCCCGGCACCCGGGCCCACGTCGTCGGCCCCTCCCGGCCGGCAGGTCACGACGGCGCCGGGCGTCGTGCCGTGACGGCGACCCTCCGGCCCCCGGTCGCCGGCGCCCTGCTGAAGGAGTGGCGGGAGCGCCGGCGGCTGAGCCAGCTCGACCTGGCCGACCTGGCGCAGACCTCCACCAGACACCTGTCCTACGTCGAGACGGGGAGGTCCCGGCCGAGCCGCCAGATGGTGCTCAGGCTCGGCGAGGCACTGCAGATGCCACTGGCCGACCAGAACCAGGTCCTGCTCGCCGCGGGACACGCGCCGGAGTTCCCGGACGCCCGACGCGACGCCACGGCCACCCGGTACCTGCTCGAGGTGCTCGAGCTGGCCCTCGCCGCACACGACCCGTGGCCGGCGCTGGTCATCGACGCCCACTTCGACGTCGTCGCCACCAACGCAGCCGTCGACCGGCTGATGGCCCTGGTCGACCCGGAGCTGCTCGACCCGCCGGTCAACGTGGTCCGGGTGATGCTGCACCCACGCGGACTGGCCGACCGGATCGTGGACCACGCCGCCTGGCGCGCGCACCTGCTCCGGCAGGTCCGCCGGCACGCTGCCGCCGCACCGTCGGCGGACCTACGGGCCCTGCTGCGCGAGGTGGAGGGGTACCCGTGCCGGCCCTCGGCCACCCCGGTGCAGCCCGGCCCGACGTTCGCGCTGCCCCTGGAGCTTCAGGTGGACGGCGCCGTGCTGCGGACGTACAGCACCGTCGCCACCTTCGGCACCCCGCTGGACGTCGCCGCGAGCGAGCTCGCCATCGAGACGTTCCTCCCGGCGGACGAGACCACCCGCCGGTGGTTCGCCGAGACGGCCGCCCGGGCGTGACGGCCTCAGCGGTCGCGGACGACCGCGGTGCTGGTCCACCGGTCGTGCAGGCCCCGGCCGTCGACGTCCACGATCAGCGCCGGCACCAGCAGCACGAGCAGCCCGGTGCGCACGAGCGCACGCCAGAGGGCGAGCCGCCGCTCCGGCTCCGGGTGGGCCAGCCGCAGCCCGAGCAGCCGCATGCCCGGTGTCTGACCGGCCAGCACCAGGAAGGCCACGGTGATCAGCACGAAGGCCAGCAGACTCCAGTTGCGGGGCAGCTCCGGCGCGGTGACCAGGCCGGCGACCAGCGCCGCGGCCAGCGCGTCGACGAGGAAGGCGACGACCCGCTGCCCGAAGGACGCCAGTGAGCCCGGTCCGGTGCCGGGCAGCCCCAGTGCGTCGCCGCGGGCGCGCTCCTGAGAGGGTTGAGCGTCGTCCCTGGCCACTCCACCAGCGTATGTCCTGCCCGACGCCGTCCCGGTCGGGAGCCGTCCGGTGGGGTGAGCAGCGGCTCGACCGCCACCTCCGCGACACGCCGGAGGACGGTGTTACAGCGACGAAACACGAGAGACACCCCGGAGCAACCCCGCACTCGTAACTTGCGGGTGGCTTTCCGTCCACTCCCGGAGGATCGATGTTCAACAGTCCCGAAGAGGTCACCGCCTACATCCGCGACAACGACGTGAAGTTCGTCGACGTCCGGTTCTGCGACCTCCCTGGCGTCATGCAGCACTTCACCATCCCCGCGGAGACGTTCGGGCCGGACACCTTCGCCGACGGCCTGGGCTTCGACGGTTCGTCCATCCGCGGGTTCCAGGCGATCAACGAGTCCGACATGCTGCTGCTGCCCGACGCGAGCAGCGCCTACGTCGACCCGTTCCGCATCCACAAGACGCTGAACATCAACTTCTTCATCCACGACCCGATCACGCGCGAGGCCTACAGCCGCGACCCGCGCAACGTGGCGAAGAAGGCCGAGGCCTACCTGGCGGCCAGCGGCATCGCCGACACCGCGTACTTCGGCCCCGAGGCCGAGTTCTACGTGTTCGACTCGGTGCGGCACAACACCTCGATCAACGAGGGCTACTACCACATCGACGCGGTCGAGGGCTCCTGGAACACCGGGGCGCTCACCGGTGAGAACGGCGGTCCCAACCTGGGCTACAAGACCCGACCCAAGGGCGGGTACTTCCCGGTCGAGCCGTACGACCACCAGAGCGACCTGCGGGCCACG
The DNA here is from genome assembly GCF_000761485.1 of Modestobacter caceresii. Taxonomy (GTDB): domain Bacteria; phylum Actinomycetota; class Actinomycetes; order Mycobacteriales; family Geodermatophilaceae; genus Modestobacter; species Modestobacter caceresii. The sequence continues at coordinate 48,437 of NZ_JPMX01000024.1, read as the reverse complement.
ATGATGGTCAACCTCGCCAACGCCGGGCTGGAGCTCGAGCGCGGGCACCACGAGGTGGGCACCGGCGGCCAGGCCGAGATCAACTACAAGTTCGACACGCTGCTGCGCTCGGCCGACAGCCTGATGCTCTTCAAGTACATCGTGAAGAACACCGCCTGGGCGCACGGCAAGAGCGCGACGTTCATGCCCAAGCCGCTGTTCGGCGACAACGGCTCGGGCATGCACTGCCACCAGAGCCTCTGGAAGGACGGCGAGCCGCTCTTCCACGCCGAGACCGGCTACGCGGGCCTGTCCGACATGGCCCGGCACTACATCGGCGGCCTGCTGGCCCACGCCCCGTCGCTGCTGGCCTTCACCAACCCGACGGTGAACAGCTACCACCGACTGGTCCCCGGCTACGAGGCACCGATCAACCTGGTCTACTCCGCGCGCAACCGGTCGGCGTGCACGCGCATCCCGATCTCCGGCGACAGCCCGAAGGCCAAGCGCATCGAGTTCCGGGTGCCCGACCCGTCGGCCAACCCCTACCTCGCCTTCTCGGCGATGCTGATGGCCGGCCTCGACGGCGTCAAGAACAAGATCGAGCCCCCGGCACCGATCGACAAGGACCTCTACGAGCTGCCGCCCGAGGAGGCCCTCGGCATCGAGAAGGTGCCGGCGTCGCTCGACGCGGTGCTCGACCGGCTCGAGGTCGACCACGACTACCTGCTCGACGGTGGCGTGTTCACCTCCGACCTGATCGAGACGTGGATCGAGTACAAGCGGGAGAACGAGATCGACCCGATCCGGCTCCGCCCGCACCCGCACGAGTTCGCGATGTACTACGACATCTGATCGACGGGGTCCTCACCGGCCCTGACCCGTTCGACAGCGCAGCCCCCGCCGGTCTCCCGGCGGGGGCTGCGCTGTCGTGGGCGACCCGCGCCGCGGGCACCGCTCAGCCGGCGACCGCGGGCACTGGCGGGGTCGCCACCGGGGTCCGGGGGGCCGGCACCTGCACGGTCGGCAGGGTGACCGTCGCCCCGGGCAGCTCCGGTCGACCGAAGTGCCATCCCTGACCGAGGTCCACCCCGAGCCCACGCAGCGCCGAGGCCTCCGCGGCCGTCTCCACGCCCTCGGCCACGACACTCGCGCCGCAGCTGTGTCCGAACTCGACCAGGGACGAGACCAGCCGGGTCAGCACCGGGTCGACGTCGACCCCGGAGACGATGCTGCGGTCCAGCTTGATGACGTCCGGTGCGGTGATCACGATGTGCCGCAACGAGGAGAACCCGGCGCCGACGTCGTCGATGGCCAGCCGCATCCCCCGGGCCCGCAGCGGGCTCAGCACGGCAGCCAGGGCCGCGTAGTCCGCCACCTGGTCGTGTTCGGAGAGCTCGAGCAGCACTCGGTCCAGCGGCAACGTGTCCATCAGTGCTGCGAACTCCGGCTGCACCAGCGTCGCCGGGGAGATGTTCATGGCGACGTACCCGTCGACGGCCGCCAGGTGGTCGGCCGCGCGACGCAGCGCCAGCAGTTCCATCTCGTGTCCCAGCCCCACGCTGTGCGCCTCCTCGAAGCACACGTCCGGCGCCTTGCCCCACGCTGCCGGGAACCGGCTGAGCGCCTCCTGCCCGACCCGGAGCCCGGTGGCCAGGTCGACGATGGGCTGCAGGACGACGATCGGGCCACCAGCGGTGACCACCGGCACCAGTCGGCTCAGCAGTTCCCCGCGGCGCTCCCGCTCGCGCACCGAGGGTTCGATGAGCACGGCCGCGGCCGAGGCGAGGACGGTCATCAGGGACTGGTCCCGCTTGGTCAGCCCCTTGTCCGTGGTGAGGCCGGCGGCGCAGAAGGTGCCGTAGAGCTCCCCGTCGCTGAGCACCACGGGCACCGAGACGTAGCTGCGGATCCTCGGCAGACGGGCGGCCGGCAACGCCATGGCCGCCGGGTGCCGGCGGAGGTCGGGGATCACCGCGGGCAGCTCGCCGTCGAGGACGGCCTGGCAGAGGGACGTCTCCTGGCGCTGCTGGTTCCCCTCCTGGAAGAGGAACGGCACCGACGACTCGACGACCTCCAGGTGCTGGGTGGTCCCGTCCAGCCGGGAGAGGAACGCCACGGACAGCTGCAGCGACTCCTTCGCGGTCCGCAGCAGCTCAGCGACCTTCTGGTCGGTGTCCGACCGTCTCTTCTCCACGTTCCCTCCTCGGGGCCTCGTTGGTCCCATCGACGGGGCCCGGCCCGAGCTGAAGCACTTCACCCGAATTCGTCACACCGCGCATGCCGACCCGGCCGTCGCGGGCACTGGTGCTGCCATGGACCTACCGATGGGAGAGACCCAGCTCATCCCCGTGGGCGACAGCCCGATGAACGTCTGGACGGCCGGGGACGACGGACCCACCGTCCTGCTCGTCCACGGCATCCCGACCAACCACCGGTTGTGGTGGGACGTCGTCCCGACCGTGGCCCAGCGGGCCCGGGTGCTGGCCGTGGACATGGCCGGCTACGGCGACTCCCCCGCACCCGACGGCCAGCCGGTGGACCTCGCCGCCCAGGCCGCCCGCCTGCTCGGGCTGCTCGACGCGCTCGACCTGGAGCGGGTCGTCGTGGTGGGACACGACCTCGGTGGCGGGGTGGCGCAGATCCTCGCCACGACGGCGAGCGAACGGGTCGCCGGCCTGGGGGTCGTCGACGGCGTCTGCTACGACGCGTGGCCGGTGCCGCTGGTGCGCGCGATGAAGGCCGGCTGGCCGCTGGTCCGGCAGCTGCCCCCCGCGGCCCTCGGCACGGCGCTGCGGCCGGCACTGCGCACGCTGTTCGCCCACCAGGAGCGTGCGAAGCCCTTCCTGGACCGGTTCGTCGAGCCGTGGGAACGGCCGGACGGCCCCCGCCTGCTGAGCCGGCACCTCCGCTCGCTCGACTCCGTCTACACCCAGACGGTCGCCCCGTTCCTCCCGCGGCTCACCGTCCCTGCCGAGGTGGTCTGGGGTCGGCAGGACCACCAGATGAAGCCCGAACACGGTCAGCGACTGGCCGACGACCTGCCCGGTGCGCGACTCACCTGGGTCGACGACGCCAGCCACTTCGTCCCCGCCGACCGCCCCGACGTGGTCGCGGAGGCGGTGCTCCGGCTGGTCGAGCGGGTCTGACCTCCGGTCGGTCCCAGGGCGCACGGGCGCACCGCACGGCCCGCCTCCGGCGGAGGCGGGCCGTGCCGCGACCGGTCAGCCGGCCGTGATGTCCAGCGTGTGCACCATGTGGTCGAGGACCCGGACGTTCCGCTCGTAGTCGAACTCCGGCAGCCCCACCGTGTCCACCACGAGCGTGGCCGGGCCGTCCGGCCCGTCCGCACCCAGGTCGATGGCGTAGGTGGTGGTCCGGGTGCCCTCCGGCCACAGTCCCTCGCCGTCCCAGGTGCGCTGGATCCGGACGCCCTGCCGCCCGTCGACGACGGTGCCGCTCCGGCTCTCCTCGATGCCCTCCTGGGGAGCGCTCACCCGGGCGTACGGCACCGGCTCCACCGAGGCGGCGATCGGGGCCGTCCGCACGTCGGTCCCCGCGGTCAGCGTGAACGGCTCCGGCGCGAACCGCGAGCAGGGCGGCAGCACGTCACCGGTGTTGGTCGTCCACGACCCGGGGTAGCTGAGCGCGAAGCCGTCGGGGTGCTCGCACCGGCTGCCCAGGTCGACCGGTGGCAGCCCGTCCTGGGCCAGCACGTCGACCACGATCCGCTGCGGCGAGGACAGCCGGGACACCGCGAACGGCCGTTCGGCGTCGAGCCCGGCGAAGAACGTGTGGTGCCCCTCGAACACGGTGTCCTCCACCAGCGCCTGCAGGGTGGAGGCCCCGGGCACCTGCTGCCGGTCGGGACCGTCCCAGGGCTGCACCCCGTCCGGCGCGTCGCCGGGCAGGGCGACGTTGGTCAGCGTCATGCCGAGGACGGCGTCCCCCGGCACCTCGACGGGCGCACCGGAGCCCTGGGCCCGCGGGTTGTCGGTGTACCCGATCCGCCAGCCGGCCTCCCCCTCGCCGGCGACCTCGAGGACGATCCGGTCGAAGCCGGGGTGGGCACCCAACCGCACGTCGGTGACCACGACCGGGGCCCCGGCGCCGGCGACCACGGAGTCGGCGGTGTCCCCGGCCCCGATCGGCTCGATCGACCGTCCCGGCTCGTGGTGCACGTCCACGACCAACCGGGTCGGCTCCTCGAGCACCGCCACGCCGAAGGGCACGCGCTGTTGCAGGCCGATCGTCCAGGCCAGCTGTCCCTCGAAGTCGCCGGTCCGGACGATCTCGGTGACGACGCCGCCGTCGGTCGGGGCGACCCGGTCGGGCCCGGTGTAGGTCTCCTGCGGCTCGTCGCCGGAGAGGTCCACGCCGCTGGCCGGCGCGGCCCGCACCTCGAGGAACGCCGCACCGGGCACCGGGACCTCGGCGCCGGAGCCGTCCTCGGTGATCGGCGGCTGGACGTAGGAGACCCGGTACCCGGGCGCCGCCGTGCCGGCGAACTCCAGGACCACGCGGTCGAAGCCGTCCTGCCGGGCGGTCCGCACGTCGGTCAGGTGGGCCGTCGGCCCGGTCACGGCAGGGAAGTCGCCTGCCTGCTCCGGGCCGGTGCCGGGTGTGCCCACGGGTTCGGTCGCCGGAGCCAGTGGTCCGGCCAGTGGCACCGGGGCGGGTGGTCCGGCCGACGGAGCGGCGCTGGCGCCGCCCACCAGTCCGCTGGTCGCCAGCAGCAGGGACAAGGAGAGTGCGAGGAAGGTGTTCACGAGGCAGACCCCGATCCGGTCGCGTTGTGTCTTCCTGACCCTGTGGCCCTTGCCACCGGAACGGGCCGCAAACACCTGCGGGGAGGGCCTCCGGGCGGTGTCGAACGACCAGCCGACTCGACCGCACACGATCGAGTCGCCCCCGGTTCAACTTCCGCCCCGACCTGCCGATTCTCTGGGTGGACTGCGCCGACCGCTGCCGGGGGCCGGGCAGCACAGCACGCCGGCTGCGATCCCCGCAGGCCGGCCACGGCCTGCGATGGAGGACATGGATGAGGCGGCGCACCAGCACCCCGGTCACGCCCGCGATCGAGGCGGGGCAGATGCCCCGGGACGTCGAGGCGGTGGAGGCCGTGATCGCACGGCTCGAACAGGGCGTCACCGACGAGCCCCACGCCCATCAGCTGATCCTCGAGACGCTCGTCCAGGAGCTCGGCATCGCCTACGGCGCCGTGTGGCTGGCCGGTGACCGCGGCAGCTTCCACCTGACCCACGAGTCCGGCCCCCTCGCACCGACCATCGCCGCGGGCTTCGGGAACCAGGCGCTGCAGATGACCACCTCCGACGGCTACGGCGGTGAGGCGATCCGGAACAAGAAGGCGCTGGTGACCGACTCCAGCAGCGACCCCAGGAAGTGCCTGCGCTGGGCGGCGGCCCTCGCCGCCGGCGCCACCGCCGGGTGCATCGTGCCGCTGGTGGAGCACGGCCGGGTCGTCGCGCTCTACGAGTACTACAACGCCGGCGAGCTCCCCTTCTTCGGTGCCCGCCAGGGCAAGTGGGACTCCCTCGGCCGCCTGCTCACCCATGCCCGCCGGTCCGCCCTGGGCAGGGCCGAGCTGCAGGAGACCCTCGACGACCGGGTCGCGGTCACCACGGTCGTCACCGAGGTCAGCGCGGCCCGCGACCAGCAGGCCGCCCTGCGGATCGCGCTGGACACCGTGCGGGAGGCGTTCGGCTGGGCCTACGGCTCCTACTGGGCACTGGACGAGAGCGCGAACGTGCTGCGCTTCCAGCAGGAGTCGGGTTCGGCCGGTGAGGAGTTCCGCAAGGTCACCCTGGCGGCGAGCTTCGCCGAGGGGGTCGGCCTGTCCGGGCGCACCTGGCGGTCCCGGGACCTGTTCATCGTCCGCGACATCGGCGAGATGACCGACTGCGTGCGTGCCCCCGCGGCCCAGCGCGCCGGGGTCAAGTCCGGTGTGTGCTTCCCGCTGATGGTCGGTGGCCGGGTCGTCGGCACGATGGACTTCTTCGTCACCGCGACCATCGAGCTGTCAGACTCCCGCCGTTCGGCGCTGCGCAACGTGCAGCAGCTGGTCTCCCAGCGGCTGGACGTGCTGCGCCGCACGGAGGAGTCGGCGGACAACGCCCGCGAGCTGCTGGACACCGTCTCCCGGCTCCGTGAGGCCGCCGGGGACGCCGGCCGGGTGGCGGAGAGCGCGGTCAGCCAGGCGTCCACGATGACCAGTGAGGTCGAGGCGCTGGACGAGGCGTCGGCCGCGGTCGGCGAGGTCATCCGGATCATCTCCGGCATCGCCGACCAGACCAACCTGCTCGCGCTGAACGCCACGATCGAGGCGGCGCGCGCCGGTGAGCTGGGCAAGGGCTTCGCGGTCGTGGCCAGCGAGGTCAAGGACCTCGCCCGCGAGACCGCCAACGCCACGCAGAAGGTGTCCGACCAGGTCGCCGGGATCCAGGCCAGCAGCAAGGCGGTGGCCGACGGCATCCACACCACCGGGGAGATCATCGGTCAGCTGGACGCCGTCCAGGCCCGGATCGGTGAGGTGCTGGAGGAGCAGGCCCGGATGGCCTCCGCCTTCGACCGGGACATCTGACCTCGCAGCACGCCGGGCCCCGACCCGAGTTCCGGGGCCCGGCAGCAGATGGCGCACCACCGATCCGCCGCGAGAGGTTCCGGACGCCGACCGGCTGGGCATGACCGGGTCCATGCGCCTTCCCAAGCCACGGGGTCCCGTCAGCGCCGCGCTGTGCGCGGACCTCACCGCCGGGTCGACCCTCAGCCCCCGCACGCTCGCCGCCGCCGAGGGGCTGGCCGCCTCGGTGGCCGACCCGCTGACCGACGACGACCTCCAGCTGACCCTGGCCGTCTGCTACGAGCTGCACTACCGGGGCTTCGACGAGGTGGACGACGCCTGGGAGTGGGACCCGGAGCTGCTGCGGCTGCGCGCCCTGCTCGAGCAGCGGCACCTCGCAGCGCTGCGGGCCCTGGTCACCCCGGTGGAGGTCACCGACGAACCGGTCGACCAGCAGCTCACCGCCGTGATCGCCGCCGATGACGGACCGTCGCTGTCGAGGTATCTGGCCAGGCACGGCACCCGCGAGCAGTGGCAGGAGTACCTCACGCTGCGGTCGGTCTACCACCTCAAGGAGGGCGACCCGCACACCTGGGCCATCCCGCGGATCAGCGGGCGGGCCAAGGCGGCAATGGTGGAGATCCAGGCCGACGAGTACGGCGGCGGGTCGGCCGAGCGCATGCACAGCCAGCTGTTCGCCGGGATGATGGCCGACCTCGACCTGGACACCGGGTACGGCGCGCTCTGGGACGACGCCCCCGCGGTGGCGTTCACGTCGGTCAACACCATGTCGCTGTTCGGGCTGCACCGCCGGTTCCGCGGGGCGTGCCTGGGCCACCTGGCCGCGGTGGAGATGACCTCCTCGGAGCCCAGCCGCCGCTACTCCTCCGGGCTGCGGCGCCTCGGATTCGGGGAGCAGACCAGCGTCTTCTACGACGAGCACGTGGAGGCCGACGCCGTGCACGAGCAGATCGCCTCGGTCGACATGTGCGGCTCGCTGGTGTCCGAGGACCCGTCACTGGCCGCCGACGTCCTGTTCGGCGCCCAGTGCTCGCTGGCCCTCGACGGCCTGACCGCCGAGCACCTGCTGGGCGCCTGGGAGGCCGGGCGTTCCGGTCTGCGTGAGGAGCAGCCGGTCGCCGCCTGAGGCGACCGGCTGCCCGGCCTCAGCGGAGGCCGAAGACGGAGAGGGTGCCGTCGTCCTCGTTGCTGGCGACGAACAGGCCGCGGGACGGGATGGCGAGCAGCCCTTCCGGTGCGTCGCCCACCGGCAGCACTTGGAGCAGCTCCGGTGCGGCGTCGCGGTCGGTGTCGTAGACCAGCACGGCGTCACCGCGCTCGGCGCCGATGAACGTGTGGTCGACCCCGCGCATCCGGGCCACCTCGGCGCCCTCGAACTCCGCGCCCTTGTCGTCGCTGCGCCCGTCCGGGTAGGCACGGGCGGCAGCCAGTGCCCGCTCGGCGGAGCTGCCGCTGCTGTGCAGCACCGTGCCGTCCTGACCGAACACCGTCCAGCCACGGCCACCGCTGGGCTCGTCGGCCAGGTCCCCCTCGTCGGCGGTGACCAGGTTGCCCCGCAGCGTCCACTGCACCGTGTCCGGCTCACGGGGGGCGACCAGCGGGTCGTCGAAGGCGACGACGTCGTCGTCAGCGGTGTCGGCGTCGGTGCGGGTGACCGTGCCGGCCGAGAAGGAGCCGACCACCGTGTGGCGGGCCAGGTCGACCAGCGCGATCGCGTTGTTCTCCTGAAGGGTCACGGCGGCGATGTCCCGGCCGTCGACGTCGACGAACTCCGGCTCCGGGTCCTCGGCGAACACGGCGCCCGGCAGCCCGGTCAGCTCCACCCGGCCGACCGTCCACGCGCTCACCGGGCCGCGCAGGTCGACCACCGAGAGGAAGCCGGCCGGCAGCTGCGGGAGGCCACCCTCCACGTCCCCGACCTCGATCTCCTCGTCGCGCTGGTTCTCGATGGCGATGGCCGCGAAGACGCCGCTGGGGCCGATGTCGATCGAGTCCGGCTGGCCGCCCAGGTCGATGGTCCGCACGATCGCGCGCCGGGGCAGGTCGACGACCGCCAGGTGGCCCGAGGGAGAGGCCAGGTCGGTGGTGGTGTTGACGGCGACCAGGGCGTACCGCGCGCTGGAGGTGATCGTCACCGAGGTCGGTGAGCCACCCACGTCGATGGCGCCCCGGTCCCGCAGTGCGCGGGGGTCGCTTAGGTCGACCAGTCCGATCCGACCGAGCTCGGAGTCGCTGTAGACGACCGTCCGCCCGTCCGGCGTCGCGGAGATGATCTCGGCCACCTCACCCGCCACCGGGAACGTGGCCAGCGGCGTGAAGGTGCGCGCCGGTGCGGCGGCGGCCGGGCCGGCGGCGGCCAGCAGGGCGAGCGCGCTGAGCGAGAGCACGGCGGTGACGGGACGGAGCGGACGACGGAGCACGGGCCACCTCGGGAGTTCGGGTCAGGGTCGCCGCCGACCCTGGTACGCCCGCACGGCCAGCAGGTGGCCCACCGGCGAACACGCGGTGGACCAGGGCCGACGTCCGCTCAGGCCGGGGGCCGCTGCCCGTCGTCGGCCTCGCGGCCGGCCTCCTGGAACAGCCGGGCCGCCGGGCGTGGACGCGACGGGGCGCTGCCGGAGTGGAACCCGGCGAGCTTGTGGGTGCCGTCGCAGAAGGGCTTGATCCCGGACTTCCCGCAGCGGCACAGCGCCACCGTCTTGCGACCCGGATCGATCTCCTGGCCGTCGGTGTCCACCAGCTGGAAGTTGCCGCGCACGATCAGCGGGCCGTCCCGGTAGGGCGTGATGGTGGCCGTCGGCTCGTCGGCCGGGGGCTCGTCGCGCACCCGGGCGTCGGTCACGTCGGCGGCGTCGGCGGACACGGGGACCGAGCTCTCATCGGTGGGCACCGGTCGATGGTGCCCGGGACCGGTCGTGCTCAACCGACCACCCCGTCGGCTGTGCGCGGGCGGCCGTCCACCTGCTCAGCCCTCCTCGGTCCGGCCGTAGAAGACCCGCTCCACGACCGTGCGTGCGTGCCGGGTGACCCGCCGGTACTCGTCCAGGAACTGCCCGGCGTCGGTCTCCGGCCCGTACCCGCACGCCCGCGCCACCCCGCTGAGCTCGAGCCCCTGCCGGGGCAGCTGGTCACCCGGCCGACCGCGGACCAGGAAGACCGCGTTGCGTGCCCGGCTGGCCAGCTCCCAGGCCGCCCGCAGCGCGTCCCGCTCCTCGTCGTCGAGCAGGCCTGTCTCCGCCAGCGCCTCCAGGGCCGCCACCGTGCCGGTGACCCGCAGCGCCGGGTGCGTCGCGGCGTGCTGGAGTTGCAGCAGCTGCGCGGTCCACTCGACGTCGGCCAGCCCACCCCGGCCGAGCTTGGTGTGCGTGGCCGGGTCGGCGCCGCGGGGCAGCCGTTCGCTGTCCACCCGGGCCTTGATCCGACGGATCTCGGCCACCTGCTCGGTCGACAGCCCGGCGGCCGGGTAGCGCAGCGGGTCGATCAGCGCCACGAACTCCCGGCCCAGCGCCTCGTCCCCGGCCACCGGCTCGGCACGCAGCAGTGCCTGCACCTCCCAGGTGGAGACCCAGCGCTCGTAGTACTCGGCGAACGCGCTCAGGCTCCGAGACATCGCGCCCTGCCGGCCCTCGGGGCGCAGGTTGGCGTCCACCTCGAAGGCCGGGTCGGGCGCGGGTTCGCTCAGCAGCCGGCGCAGGGCGTGCGCGATGGCGGTGGCCGCCGACGTGGCCCGGCCCTCGTCCGCGCCCGGGCGGACGCGGTGCACGAAGAGGACGTCGGCGTCCGAGCCGTAGCCCAGCTCCGCACCGCCCAGCCGGCCCATCCCGATGACCGCGACGTCGACCGGGACGTCGGCGACCGCCAGCCCGGTCTCGGCCGCCCAGCTGCGCACCGCGGCGTCCAGGCCGGCGCGCAGCGTGGCCACCGCGACGTCGTACAGGGCCTGGCCGACCCGGAGCACGTCCAGCCGGCCGAGCAGGTCGGCGCAGGCGATCCGCAGCAGCTCCTGGCGGCGCAGCGACCGCAGCACCTGCACGCCGGCGCTCGGGTTGTCGGCCCGGGCCACCGCCTGCCGCCACGCCGAGGTGAGCGCATCCGCGCTGCGGGGCTCCAGCTGGGCGTCGTCGGCGAGGATCCGCATCGCCTCCGGCGTCCGGGTGAGCAGGCCGGCGACGTACTGGCTCGAGCCCAGCAGCACGGCGAGCCGCTCGGCGGCCTGGCCCTCGTCCCGCAGCAGCCGCAGGAACCACTGGTCCTTGCCCAGCGCCTCGCTGACCTTGCGGTAGGCCAGCAGCCCGGCGTCGGGGTCGGCGCAGGAGGCGAAGGTCTGCAGCAGCACCGGCAGCAGGTAGCGCTGCATCGACGCCGACCGGCTCAGTCCACCGGTGAGCGCGGTGAGGTGCCGCAGCGCGCCGTCGGGGTCGGCGAAGCCGAGCGCCCGCAGCCACTCCCCCGCTGCCTTCGGACCCAGCTGCAGCTGCTCGCCCGGCACCCGGGCGACCGAGGACAGCAGCGGCCGGTAGAAGAGCTTCTCGTGCAGCCGGCGCACCACCCGGGTGTGCAGGGCCAGCTCGGCCTGCAGGACGGCGACCGAGTCGCCGCGGTCGTCGGGCTTGTAGCCCAGCGAGCGGGCCAGCCAGCGCAGCTGGTCACCGGCCACCGGGAGCAGGTGGGTGCGCCGCAGCCGCAGCAGCTGCAGCCGGTGCTCGACGGTGCGCAGGAAGCGGTAGGAGGCGATGAGCGTGGCGGCGTCGTCCCGCCCGATGTACCCGCCGGCGCCGAGCACGGTCAGCGCCGGGATCGTGCCGCCGGCGCGCAGCGAGACGTCGGCCCGGCCGTGCACCAGCTGCAGGAGCTGGACGCTGAACTCGACGTCGCGGAGCCCGCCGCGGCCGAGCTTGAGCTGCCGCTCGGCCTGGGCGGCCGGGATGTTCTGCTCCACCCGGCGGCGCATCGCCTGGATCTCCGCGACGAAGCCGGGGCGGTCCCCGGCCTTCCAGACCAGCGGCCAGATCTCGTCCACGTACTCCCGGCCGAGCCCGGGGTCCCCGGCCACCGGCCGCATCTTGAGCAGGGCCTGGAACTCCCAGGTGCTGGCCCACTGGTCGTAGTACGCGCGGTGCCCGGCGACGGTGCGCACCAGTGCACCGGCCTTGCCGTCCGGGCGCAGCGCTGCGTCCACCTCCCAGGCGGCCTGCCCGCAGATCCGCATCAGCGCACTGGCCACGCGCGCCGCGCCGGCCGTCGCCGCGGCGTCGTCCTCCCCGTCGACGGGCTCGGCCACGAAGACCACGTCGACGTCGCTCACGTAGTTCAGCTCCCGGCCACCGCACTTGCCCAGCGCGATGACGGCCAGCCGGCACGGGGTGGCGTCGGCCGGCTGCTCGGCGAGGGCCACGGCGAGGCCGGCGGTGAGCACGGCCCCGGCGATGTCGGACAGCTCGGCGGCCACCTCGTCGGCGGGCAGCCCGTCGCCGAGGTCACGGCCGGCCAGCGAGAGGACGGCGCGCAGGTGGGCGTGCCGGAGGTCGCGGACCCGGGCGGGGTCGGCGTCGGGTGCGGCGGTGCCCAGCCGGACCCCCCACGGCGGGTCGTGCGGGTCGGCCCCGACGGCGAACAGCAGCTGCTGCTCGAGCTCCTGCGGGCTGGGGCGGGCGGCGCGGTCCTCGGTGTCCAGCACGACCCAGTCGGTCGGGTGGGCGGCCAGGTGGTCGGCGAGACCGGCGGAGGCCCCCAGCACGGCGAGCAGCCGGGAGCGCACCGTCGACGAGCCCCGCAGCCGGGCCAGCAGCGCGGCCGCGAGCTCGCCGTCGGAGTCGGCGGCGTCGAGGGCCTCGACCAGCCGGGCCAGCGAGCGGACGGCGAGGTCCGGGTCGCCGGCGCGGGCCAGCGCGGAGACCACCGGCGCCGCCTCGGGGTCGGCCGGCTCGTTGCGCTCCAGGTCCCACAGGCCCAGCTCCGGGGATGCCAGCAGCCGGGCCACCCGGGCGCCGTCGTCGAAGCCGAAGCGCACCAGCCGGACGACGGCGCGGCGGGGCACCTCGTCGTCGAGCTGCGGAGCGGCCGCCACCGTCAGCCCCTGGCGGTGGCGCGAGCGCGCACCAGGTCGGCGAACCGGGCCGCGAAGGGCGCCCAGACCTCGGCGAGGTCCGGGTGCACGGCGGTCGCGCGGGCACAGATCGTCTCGACGTCCAGGCCGCTGCTGGCCACCCCGACCGCGTCGCCGTCGGCCCACTGCCGCACCAGCGCCGGGTCGGTCTCGATGTGGAACTGCAGGCCGTAGACGTGCTCACCGACCCGGTAGGCCTGGTGCTGGTACCGCGGGTTGCTGGCCAGCAGGGTCGCGCCGGCGGGCAGCCGGTCGATCTCGTCGTGGTGCCACTGGAGCACGTCCGGCGACAGCGGCAGCGGCGCGAACAGCGGGTCGGCGTCGGCGGAGTCCCGCTTGGCCACCAGCGTGGCCCCCACCTCCGGGCCGTCGGCGCCGACCCGGGTGCTGCCGCCACCGACCTGGGCCAGCAGCTGGGCGCCCAGGCAGATCGCCAGGGTCGGGATGTCGGCCGCGACCGCCTGGCCGAGCAGGTGCCGCACGCCGACCAGCTCGGGTGAGGTCTGCTCGTCGTCCAGCGAGGACTGCGGGCCGCCCATCACCAGCAGCCCGTCGACCTCGGTCAGGTCCGCCGGCAACGGCTCACCGCCGGACAGCCGCCGCTCGTCCAGCTCCAGCCCGGCGTCGCGCAACCACTCCCCCAGCCGGGTCGGCGGGTCGGTGTCGGAGGGGACGACGACGAGCAGACGGGCCATGTTCGCAGCGTAGTGAGCGGCGTCGGGTCTGGACTGGAACGGCCCCCTCGCAGGGCTCCGGGCCGAGCTGGCGAGGCCTGGGGGGCGAGGGGGTCCTTCTACAGGCCGGGGAGGTAGCGCTTCAGCTCGAAGGGGGTGACGTTCTGGCGGTAGGAGTTGAACTCCTCCCACTTGTTCCGCAGGAAGAAGTCGAAGACGTGCTCCCCGAGGGTCTCGGCGACGAGCTCGCTGCCCTGCATCGCGGTGAGCGCCTCGCCGAGGGAGACCGGCAGGTCCTCGTACCCGGCCGCCCGCCGCTCCGTGTCGGTCAGCGACCAGACGTCGTCCTCGGCCTCGGGCGGCAGCTCGTAGCCCTTCTCGATGCCGCGCAGGCCGGCGGCCAGCAGCACCGCGAAGGTGAGGTAGGGGTTGCACGCGGAGTCCGGCGAGCGGACCTCGACCCGGGCGGAGTTGCCCTTGTTCGGCTTGTAGGAGGGCAGCCGCACCAGCGCCGACCGGTTGGCCCGGCCCCAGGTCGCCGCGGTGGGCGCCTCGGTGCCGGCCAGCAGCCGCCGGTAGGAGTTGACCGTCTGGTTGGTGACCGCGGTCATCTCCCGGGCGTGGGTGAGCAGCCCGGCGATGAACTGCTTGCCGGTGGTCGACAGCCGCATCGGGTCCGCCGGGTCGTGGAAGGCGTTGCGGTCGCCCTCGAACAGCGACAGGTGGGTGTGCATCGCCGAGCCGGCCAGCTCGGTGAAGGGCTTGGGCATGAACGTCGCGTGCACGCCCTGGGCCAGCGCCACCTCCCGGACGACGTGCCGCAGCGTCATGATGTTGTCGGCCATCGACAGTGCGTCGGCGTAGCGCAGGTCGATCTCCTGCTGGCCCGGGGCGACCTCGTGGTGGCTGAACTCCACCGAGATGCCCATCGCCTCCAGCGCGAAGACCGCCTCCCGGCGGAAGTCGTGGGCCACGTTGTGCGTGGAGAGGTCGAAGTAGCCCCCGACGTCGGCCGGCTCGGGGGGCGTGCCGTCGCTGGGCAGGTCCTTGAGCAGGAAGAACTCGATCTCGGGGTGGGTGTAGAAGGTGAACCCCATGTCGGCGGCCTTGCCCAGCGCCCGCCGCAGCACGTGCCGCGGGTCTGCCCAGGCCGGTGAACCATCGGGCAGCGTGATGTCGCAGAACATCCGCGCGGTCTCGCTCGCCTGCCCACGGGAGCCCGGCATGACCTGGAACGTGGCCGGGTCGGGCTTGGCCAGCATGTCGGACTCGTAGACCCGGGCGAAGCCCTCGATCGCCGAGCCGTCGAAGCCGATGCCCTCCGCGAACGCGGCCTCGATCTCGGCCGGGGCCACCGCGACGGCCTTCAGGTAGCCGGAGACGTCGGTGAACCACAGCCGCACGAAGCGGATGTCGCGCTCCTCCAGGGTGCGCAGGACGAACTCCTGCTGGCGGTCCATGCTCGCCATGCTCCACTCCAGTCGTGACAACGGTGTTACGTGGTCCCAGCCTGCCCCCTCGGAGGGGCCGGGCGGAACAGGCACCCCGGACCGGTCGCACGCCGCCGCTCATGTGGCGTGAACCACACCCGCCCGGGGAGTCCCCACCTGGGCGACCGGGTGGGGCGGCGACCACACTCTCCGGTGTGAGTGATCAGCAGCGGACGGCGGAGTCGGCGCGGCAGTTGCGGGTGGCCCTGGCCCAGGTCGACACCCGGGTCGGCGACCTCGCGGGCAACGCGGAGCTGGTCGTCGAGTGGACCCAGCGGGCCGCCGGCCGCGATGCCCACCTCGTGGTGTTCCCGGAGATGACGCTGACCGGCTACCCGGCCGAGGACCTGGTGCTCCGGGAGTCCTTCGCCCGGGCCAGCGAGCAGACGCTGGTCGAGCTGGCGGGCACGCTGGCCGAGCAGGGCCTGGGCGGCACCGCCGTCGTCGTCGGCTACCTGGCGCACACCGAGGGAGCCGGCCCCGCCCCGGTGGACGCGATCCCGACCGACGCGGACGACGCCCCCGGCGACGCCAACCCCCGCCGGGGCGCCCCGCGCAACGCCGCCGCCCTGCTGCACGGCGGGGAGGTCGTGGCCCGCTACCACAAGCGCCACCTGCCCAACTACGGCGTCTTCGACGAGGCCCGCTACTTCGTGCCCGGCACCGAGCTGCCGATCGTGCGGCTGCACGGCGTCGACGTCGCGCTGACCGTCTGCGAGGACCTCTGGGTGGAGGGCGGCCCGTGCGGGGTGGCCGGGCAGGCCGGCGTCGACCTCGTCGTCTCCCCCAACGCCTCCCCCTACGAGCGCGCCAAGGACGACCTGCGGTTGCCGCTGGTCCAGCGTCGCGCCGCGGAGGCGAACGCCCCGATCGTCTACTGCAACCAGGTGGGCGGCCAGGACGAGCTGGTCTTCGACGGCGACTCGCTGGCCGTCTCCGCCGCCGGCGAGTTGCTCGCCCGCGCCCCGCAGTTCGTCGAGCACCTGCTCACCGTCGACCTGGCGGTGGACCCGGCGGCCGTGCCGGACCGACGGCAGGGCCGGATCGGCCCGATGACCGTCACCCGGCACCTGGTGTCCGAGCAGCCGGTGGCCGCCTACCCGGCGCAGCCGGGCACGGTGGCCGAGCCGCTGAGCGACTGCGAGGAGGTCTGGCGGGCCCTGGTGCTGGGGCTGCGCGACTTCATCGACAAGAACGGCATGCCCTCCGTGGTGCTCGGCATGTCCGGCGGCATCGACTCGGCGGTGGTGGCCGCGCTGGCCGTCGACGCCCTGGGCGCCGACCGGGTGTTCGGCGTCGGGCTGCCCTCGCGGTGGTCCAGCGAGCACTCCCTGGCCGACGCCGCGGACTCGGCGGAGCGCCTGGGCATGCACTACTCCGTCGTCCCGATCGCCCCGGTCGTGACGGCGTTCGAGGAGGCGGTTGAGCTGTCCGGCGTCGCCGCGGAGAACGTCCAGGCCCGGGTGCGCGGGACGCTGCTGATGGGGCTGTCCAACCAGCACGGCCACCTGCTGCTGGCCACGAGCAACAAGAGCGAGGTGGCCGTCGGTTACTCCACGCTCTACGGCGACGCCGCCGGTGGCTTCGCCCCGATCAAGGACGTGCTCAAGACCCTCGTCTGGGACCTCGCGCGGTGGCGCAACGCGCACGCCCGGGATCGCGGCCAGGTGGAGCCGATCCCGCAGAACTCCATCGACAAGCCACCGTCGGCCGAGCTGGCCCCCGGGCAGCAGGACAGCGACTCGCTCCCCTCCTACGAGGAGCTCGACGCCGTCATCGCCGACTACGTCGACCGTGACCTGGGGCTGGCTCAGCTGCTCGAGCGCGGCCACGACCCCGAGGTGGTGGCCCGGGTGCTGCGGCTGGTCGACCTGGCCGAGTTCAAGCGCCGCCAGTCCGCGCCGGGCACCAAGATCTCGCTCAAGGCGTTCGGCCGGGACCGCCGGCTGCCCATCACCAACCGCTGGCGGGAGAGCCTGCCCAGCGTCCGCGAAGGAGCGGCCCGATGACCGAGTCCCCCCTCTACGGCGGCACCGCCACCGCCCGGGTGCGCGTCCACCACCTGCAGCAGGCCAAGGAGCGCGGCGAGAAGTGGGCGATGCTCACCGCCTACGACACCTATGCGGCCGCGGTGTTCGAGGAGGCCGGCATCCCGGTGCTGCTGGTCGGTGACTCCGCGGGCAACGTCGTCCTCGGGCACACCTCGACCGTGCCGGTGACGGTGGAGGACCTGCTGCTGATGACCAAGGCGGTCACCCGCTCCACGAAGCGCTCGCTGATCGTCGCCGACCTGCCGTTCGGCAGCTACGAGTCCGGCCCGCAGCAGGCCTTCGACACCGCGGTGCGGTTGATGAAGGAGGGCGGGGCGCAGGCGGTCAAGTTGGAGGGCGGCGTCCGGGTGGCGCCGCAGATCCGGCTGCTCACCGAGGCCGGCATCCCGGTGATGGCGCACATCGGCTTCACCCCGCAGAGCGAGCACGCCCTGGGCGGTTTCCGGGTGCAGGGCCGTGGCGCCGGGGCCGAGCAGCTGCTCGCCGACGCGCACGCGGTGCAGGACGCCGGCGCGTTCGCCGTCGTCATGGAGATGGTGCCGGCCGAGGTCGCCGGGCAGGTCACCAAGGAGCTGTCCATCCCGACGATCGGGATCGGTGCCGGGCCCGACTGCGACGCCCAGGTGCTCGTCTGGCCGGACATGGCCGGGATGACCTCGGGGCGGGTGCCGAAGTTCGTGAAGAAGTACGCCGACCTGCGCGGCGAGCTGCTCCGGGCCGCCCAGGAGTACGCGGCAGAGGTCCGCGAGGGCTCCTTCCCGGGGCCGGAGCACTCTTTTGAATAGCGACCCCCCGGGCCGCATCGCGGCCAGGAGCCGTCCCGGCTGCCACTGAGCCGCTTGGTCCGGGCCCGGCGGGAGCCTCCGGCCCCGCGCCGAGCCCGGACAGCGGCCTCCCGGCCGCAAGAGCGCGACTACACGTCGGTGATGCGGACGCCGGCGTGGGCCTTGTAGCGGCGGTTGACCGACACCAGGTTGATCGTCAGCGCCTCGACCTGGCGGGCGTTGCGCAGCCGGCCGGCGTAGACCCCGCGCATCCCCGGCAGCCGGCCGGCGAGGGCCTGCACCAGGTCGGTGGCCTCCCGGACGTCGCCGACCACCATCACGTCGCCCTCGAGCGTCGGCTGGGAGAGGTCCTCCAGCGTCACGGCCGAGAGGTGGTGGAAGGCGCCGACGACGGAGCTGTCCGGCAGCAGGGCGGCGGCCTGCTGGCACACACTGCCCTCGGCAACGTCCAGCACGTAGGCGCCCAGCTCGTCCCAGCCCATCGGGACGACGCAGTCGACGACGACCTTCCCTGCCAGCGGGGTCGCCAGCTCGGCGAGGGTGTCGGCGTGCCCGGCGTACGGGACGGCGACGATCACCAGGTCCGCAGCACCGGCCACGTCGTCGTTGGAGCCACCCCGGACCGACACCCCGACGCCGCCGGCGGCTGCATCGGCCCGGGTGGCCACCTCGCCGGCGACCTCCTCGGCGCGTGCGGCGTCCCGGGATCCCAGCAGCACCCGCTGCCCGGCCGCGGCCAGCCGCACCGCCAGGCCCCGCCCCTGCGGCCCCGTGCCCCCGAGCACGCCGACGACGAGGTCCTCCATCGCGCGTCCGTCCGTCACGACTCCTCCTGATCCTCCGGGCGCCCTCACGGACGCCCCCTGCCGACGATCATGCCCCGCGCGACCGCACCCGGCCGCGCGGGTCGGCTCAGCCCCGGCCCTCCTCCCAGGCGCGGTCGGCGGCGTCGGCCGCCTCGTTCCGCTCGGCGACCTTCTCCAGGGCGGCCTCGGCCTCCGCACGGTCGTCGTACGGGCCCAGGCGGTGCCGCTCGGCACAGCCGTCCCGCGTCTCGACGGCGTGGTGCTTCAGGCAGTAGAACCACGGTCCCTGCGCCATCGTCGGCTCCTCTCGTGGTGTCCGGCTCGTCGTGTCCAGCTGGTGGTCTCCGGCTCGTGACGTCCAGCCTCGCATCCGCTGGTCGTCCTCGCCGTGGGCCCGGCCGTTGCGCCTGGCAACAGAACCGGTTCCGGAAATGACACGCCCCATCCCGTTCTGCTGAGCCCTCACCTGCGGCATGCTCCTGCCCATGACGGGGGGCCACACGCCCAGCACACGGCGCGACGGGGAGTCGACCCGTGCGGCGCTCGATCCCCTGCGCCCCGGTCGGGGGCCGGAGAGCGCCCTGGTCGCCGGGGCGCTGGCGGTGCTGCTCGCGGTGAGCGCGGTCCTGGGCTCGATCAACCTCTTCATCGACGGAGCTGTACGCGAGGGCGCCAGCCGTCCGGTCTACGCCGTCACGCTGGGCGCCTGCCTCCTGCTCGCCGCTGCCCTCGGGGTGCACCGGCGCGCCGGTGAGGCCGCGACCGTCGCCCTCGTGCTGTTCGGCGACCTGGTCTACGTGGTGTTCGCCTGGGCGACCGGCGACCCGCTGCGCTACGCCCCTCCCCTGATGCTGCTGTTCACCTGCCTCGTCGCCGCCTGGTTCCTCGGCATCCGTGCGCTCGCGGTGCACATGGTCGCCGTCGTCGTGGCCTGCTGGCTCGCCCTGGCCGACAGCTACCCGGGCACCGCCGGGCTCGTCGTCGCCGTGACGGCCAGCGCCGGGCTGCTCAACGCCGCCACCTTCGGGGTCTTCGTGCTGCGCCGGCGGGTGCAGCGCCTGCTGACGGCGACCCAGGCGCTGTCCTCCACCGACCCGCTGACCGGCCTGGCGAACCGGCGGTCCCTGGTCGACCAGGCGCCACGGATCTGGCGGCAGGCCCGGCGCGACGGCCAGCGGGTGGCGGCCCTGGTCCTGGACCTGGACCACTTCAAGCGGCTCAACGACACCTACGGCCACGCTGTCGGCGACGCCGTCCTCCGCGAGGTGTCCGACGCCCTGGCCGCCAGCGTGCGCCCGGCCGACATGTTGGCGCGCACCGGCGGGGAGGAGCTCGTCGTGCTCGGGCTGGTGTCCGACCCCGACGTGGCCTGGCGGCTGGCGCAGCGACTCCGGTTGGCCGTCGTGGACAGCGAGTGCGGACGGCAGCGGGGGGTGACCGCCTCGATCGGGGTCGCGCTGGCCGGCCCGGTCGACGGCGAGGACCCCACCGACGCGCTGTGGCGGCTGGTCGACCGCGCCGACGCCGCCATGTACGAGGCGAAGCAGGGCGGTCGGGACCGGGTGGTCGTGGCCGGCAGCCTGCTCGCCCCCCGCCCCCCGGTCGCCGGTGGCTCACGGCGTGGTCCGGGCGGCGGCGGGATGGCCTGAGCGGGAGCGGCGACCCACCGTCCCCGGGCGGCCCGGTCGGCGGTCTGCTTTCCTGCCAGCATGATCGCGACCGCAGAGCCGGGAGTCCCGGACCCCACCCGCACCGTGCCGCTGTCGCTGCGCGAGCAGGCCGACGTCCGGGACCGCTGGCTGACCCAGCGTCTGCTCGACGTGCTCCCTGGGCTGATGGACCGCGCGGAGATCGACCTGTGGGTGGTCATCGGACGCGAGTACAACGAGGACCCGGTGCTCCCGACCCTGCTGCCGGCGACCTGGCTGTCGGCCCGGCGGCGCACCATCCTGCTGTTCCACCGCAGCGACGACGGCGTCACGGCCGCGGCGGTCTCCCGGTACCCGGTCGGTCAGTTCCTCAGCTCCTGGGACGCCGACGAGCAGCCGGGGCTGACGGCGGAGGAGTCGCAGTGGACCGCCGTCCGCCGCTTCGTGGACCAGGCTGCGCCGCGCACGATCGGCGTGGACGTCTCGGCCACCTTCGCCCACGCCGACGGCCTGGCCCACACCGAGCACGACCTGCTGGTGCAGGCACTGGGCCCGCACGCGGAGGAGCTGGTCTCGGCCGAGCAGCTCGCGGTGGGCTGGCTGGAGACCCGGCTGCCCGAGGAGATCGCCGCCCTGCACGCCCTGAACCGGCTGGCCCACGAGGTCATCGACGAGGCGTTCTCACCGGCCGTCATCACCGTGGGCGAGACGACGGCGCTCGACGTCGCCTGGTGGATCCGCCAGCGCTTCGCCGACCTCGGGGTGGACGCCTGGTTCCAGCCCACCGTGGGGCTGCAGCGGGCCGGCAGCCCGCTCGCCGACGAGCGCGGCACCGTGCTGCCCGGCGTCCGCTACGACGCGGTCATCGAACCCGGTGACCTGGTGCACTGCGACGTCGGGCTCTCCAGCCTGGGCCTGATGACCGACACCCAGCGCAACGCCTACGTGCTCCGCCCCGGGGAGGGCGCCGCCCCGGCCGGGCTGGTCGCGGCGCTGGGCGTCGGCAACCGGATGCAGGACCTGACGACCGCAGCACTGCAGCCGGGCCGGACCGGCGACGAGGTGCTCGCCGCCGCCCGCGCCGCCGCAGCTGCGGCGGGCATCGACGGCGACGTCTACTCCCACCCGGTCGGGGTGCACGGTCACGGCGCCGGCCCGGCCATCGGGATGTGGGACCAGCAGGACGGCGTCCCCGGCGCGGGCTCGGCGCCGGTGCACCCGGACACCGTCTACGCCCTGGAGCTGTGTGTGCGGGTGCCGGTCGCGGAGTGGGGCGGTCAGCTGGTGCGGATGGCGCTGGAGCAGGGCATCGCGCTCACGGCTGCAGGCGTGGAGTACCTGGACCAGCGGCAGACCGAGCTGATCCTGATCCCGTCGGCGTGAGCTCGCCGAGGGGCTGCCCGGCGAGGTCGCTGCGCAGCCGGCGGACCTCCTCGGTCAGGTCGGCCAGCTGCGCACGCAACACGGCGTCGTCCGCCTCGTCCTGGGCATGGGCGGCGTCGGCGACCCGGCCGACGAACCAGGAGGCGACCGCGGCGGTGACCACACCGAGCAGGGCGATGCCGCCGACCATCAGCAGGGCCGCCACCAGCCGCCCCTCGCCGGTGACCGGGTACTCGTCGCCGTAGCCGACGGTGGTGATCGTGGTCAGCCCCCACCAGACGGCGTCCCCGTAGTCGGTGATGACGGCGTCGGGGGCGTCCCGCTCGGCGTCGTACACGGCCAGTGAGGCCATGAAGACGACGAGAGCGGAGATCGAGGTGACGTAGTAGGCGACCCGTCCGTGCAGCGAGACGGTGAGCTTGCGGTCGAGCACCCGGGCGACCCGGACGAGGCTGATGATCCGCAGCGGGCGCAGCAGCGGCAGGAGCACGGCCAGGCCGTCGAGCCAGTTCTGCCGGACGAACCGCCACCGGTGCTCGGCCAGCGCCAGCCGGATGACGTAGTCGGCCAGGAACACCGGCCACACCCCGACGGTCACCACCAGCAGGACCGTCTGCACCCAGCCCGGGAAGCCGGGCTGCAGCACCCGCCAGGCGTAGGCCACGACGAACAGCACGGCCACGACGACCAACGGCCACTGGCTGGCCCGCTCGTAGCGGGCCCGCATCTCCTCCCGGTGCACCCGGTCAGTGTCGCCGGGTCACTTCTCGCGCGCCTCGGCGGTCTTCTCGTCGTTGGCCTTCTGGATGGCGTCGACCAGTTCGTCCTTGTCCATCGTCGACCGGCCCTCCACGTCCAGCTCCTTGGCGACGTCGTAGAGGTGGGACTTGGAGGCGTTCGCGTCCACGCCGCCCTTGGTCTCCCGGTCGGTGTCCCGGCCGCCCTCGGCCTGGGGATCACTCGGCCCCTTGTGGTCCTTGGGTTCCCAGTGGTCGCCCACCTTCTCGTGCGTGTGCTTCACCGCGCTCCAGGCGACCTGGTTGGCCCGCTGCTCGTCGCCGTAGGAGTCGGCGGCGGAGTCGTGCGCCTTGGCGAAGGTCCGCTGCGCCTTCTCGTCCGAGCGCTGCAGGGTGCTGGGGATCTCGTCCTGCTTCGCGTCGCCGCTCTTCGTGGTCTTCGGCATGGCCGTTCTCCTCGGTCGTCGGGACGGTCGGCCTCGAACGGCTACCCGGTGGGGAGCCCGGCCAGTCACCGGGCTCCCCACCGGGGTCAGGCGATCCCGTCGGTCACCGCACGCCCAGCCAGCGGGCCTTGGCGAGGGTCACGGCCAGCGCCCAGTAGGCGGGCTTGCGGGTGTAGTCCTCGAACATCACGTTGGCCGCGCCGGTGCCCTCGAAGAAAACCGGCACCCAGGAGTACTTGTCGTTGAAGCCCCAAATGGTGAAGGAGTTGCAGTCCTCGACGCCGAGGCAGGCCTCCAGCGCCCAGCGGTACCAGTCGGCCTGCTGCTCCAGCTGCTGCTGGGTGGGCCGGCCGTTCTCCCCGAGGGGCATGCGGACGTCGAGCTCGGTGATCGCCGTCTCCAGGCCGAGGTCGTCGAAGCGCTGCAGGTTCAGCTCGAGCGTCGCCGGGAACGGGTACCCGAAGCTCAGGTGCGCCTGGGTGGCGAAGCCGTGCAGCGGCACGCCCTGGGCCAGGAGCTCCTGGGAGAGGGCGTAGTAGGCGTCGCTCTTGGGCCCGATGTCGTCGACCGCGTAGTCGTTGAGGAACAGCTTCGCCGTCGGGTCGGCCTCGTGCGCCCAGCGGAAGGCGTCGGCGATGATGCCCGGGCCGAGCGCGCTGATCCAGATGTTCTCCGGGCGGAGAGTCGGGTTCGGCCCGTCGGTGAAGATCTCGTTGGCGACGTCCCACTGCTCGATCTTGCCGGCGTAGCGGCCGACCACGGTCTGGATGTGGTCCTTGAGGATCGCGCGCAGCTCGTCCGGGGTGAAGTCGCCCTCCGTCAGCCACGCCGGGTTCTGGCTGTGCCACAGCAGGGTGTGGCCCCGCACCTCCTGCCCGTGGCGCTGGGCGAACTCGACGATCGCGTCCATGGGGGCGAAGTTGTACTCGCCCTGCTCCGGGTGGATGAACTCCCACTTCATCTGGTTCTCCGGCGAGAGGGAGCTGAACTCGCGCGCCAGGGCCTTGCGGTAGGTCTGGTCGTAGGTGAACGGGTCGGGGTAGTCCTGCTCGAGGTGGTGCCCACCCCCGGCGACGGCGGTGCCGATCTCCAGGTCGCGCGGCGCCACGTCGCGCAGGCCGAGCCGGTCGAGGGCCTTGTGGACGCGTTGTTCCACGGCATGGTCGGGAACCCGACCACGCTCCCCGGCCGCTGCCGGGGCGAGGGTGGCGCCGAGGAGGACGGGCAGCATGCCCACCCCCACCGCGCAACGGACGAACGTTCGGGACAGGGACCGCTGGGAGCGCATGGCGCAACCTCTCGTCGGCATCGTTGCCATGTCGGTAGTTTCCGGAAGTGCTGCGCGGCACATTACGAACCACCGACCGTCCTGACAACAGGTGCCCGGCGTGTCCTGGTGTCACCCGGCCGGGGCTGGTGGGCACGCCCCCTGGCCGTAGGGTGGGCCCGTCCACGAGGAGGAGGGGTCGGTGTCCGACACCCAGACGCGCACGGTCACCATCGCGGCCATCGCGGCCGAGGCAGGGGTGTCCGTACCCACCGTCTCGCGCGTCCTCAACGGCCGCTCGGACGTCGCCCCGCACACCCGGGAGCGGGTCGAGCGACTGCTGCGCGACCACGGCTACCGGCGCCGCGGGAGTCGGCCCCCCAACGCCGCC
Source organism: Modestobacter caceresii (assembly GCF_000761485.1). Classification (GTDB taxonomy): domain Bacteria; phylum Actinomycetota; class Actinomycetes; order Mycobacteriales; family Geodermatophilaceae; genus Modestobacter; species Modestobacter caceresii. Next base: position 24,072 of record NZ_JPMX01000024.1, on the reverse strand, counting down.
CGACTGATCGACCTCGTCTTCAACGACCTCGACAGCCCCTGGGCGGTCGAGATCATCCGGGGCGTCGAGGACGCCGCCCACGCCGAGGGGGTGGGCACCGTCGTCACCGCGATCCACCGGCGGGCCAGCGACACCCGCTCGTGGCTGGACAACCTCGCCGGGCGGAACAGCGACGGCGCGATCCTGGTGACCAGCGACGTCGACCCGTCGCTACACGCGGAGCTGCGCCGGCTGCACGTGCCGGCCGTGGTGATCGACCCGGCCGGGGTCCCGGAACTGGACGTGCCGACGATCGGTGCGACCAACTGGGCCGGCGGCCTCACCGCCACCGAGCACCTGATCGGCCTGGGCCACCGCCGGATCGGCGTCGTGGCCGGCACGCCCACCCTCCTGTCCAGCCGGGCCCGCCAGGACGGTCACCGTGCCGCGTTGGAGGCGGCCGGTCTCACCGTCGATCCCGAGCTGCACCATGTCGGCGACTTCAGCCACGAGGCGGGTTTCCGTGCGGCGACCGAGCTGCTGCAGCTGCCCGAGCCGCCCACCGCCATCGTGGCCGCGAACGACCAGATGGCCTTCGGGGTGTTCGAGGCGGTCCGTCGCGCGGGGCTGCGGGTGCCCGAGGACGTCAGCGTGATCGGCTTCGACGACCTGCCCGTGGCCCAGTGGTCCTCCCCGCCGCTGACCACGGTGCACCAGCCGCTGTCGGAGATGGGGTCGCTCGCCGCCCGCACCGTCCTGCGGTTGGTGCGGGGCGAGCACCTGGAGACCCCCCGGCTGGAGCTGTCGACGCGGCTCGTCGTCCGGGAGAGCACCGCCCCGCCCCGCTCCGTGGGCTGAGCGGCGCCCTGCCTAGGGCAGGTCGGCGGTCTCGGCGGACTGCCGGTGCCCGCCCTGCGCGTCGTCGGGGTCGGCGTGCACGGTGCGCTCCTCCGACTCGGCGAGGATGACCGCGGCCTGCACTTTGGGGTCCAGGCCGTCGTTGGTGGGGTCGGTGTCACCCTCGACGGACTGCTCCTCGGGCAGCAACTGCGCCCGGGTCTCGACGTTGTGCTCGGTGACGTTGGCGATCGCCTCGGGGGACGGGTCCTTCATGGAGGGCATGGTGCTGCCCTACCCACGTCCCCCGAGCCGACGCCTGCTGATCAGAAGCGCTGTTGCTCGGTGTGGATCCCGAGGGCCTCAGCGACCTCCTGGACGTTGGTGAACTCGGTGCCGGCCGGCAGCCGGTTCAGGTCGGCGAGCACGCGGTCCTGGGCGTTCGACTCCTGGGCCTTGGCGACCAGGGTGGCCTTGTCGGCCGGCCACACCTCCTTGCCCAGCGCCTCGGCGATCGCGGCCCGGTGCTCGATGTCGGCCGGGTCGGTGCCGGGGGAAGTGGCGGGCTGGCGGGGGTCGGTCATGGGGTGCTCCTCGTCTCGATCGGCCGCGGCGCGGCCTGGGGGTGGGGGTGACCCGTGGGTCAGCTGGGGGTGGAGGCGTCGGTGTAGCGCAGGACGGCGGCCACCGAGACGCCGTCGGGCATCGCCGACCGCCGTACGACGACGACCGCCGCATCGCTGCCGACGGCGGCGCGCAGCAGCGCCTGGTCGACCGGGACGCGCTGGGCGTCGGAGACCCCCACGGCGGTCATGTCCGCCTCGTCCACGCCGATCTGCAACGGATCGGTGCCGACGAGCAGCTGCTCGTCGTCGGCCTGGTCGGCGAGCACCAGGGTCTCGACCTGGGCCTTGCGCAGAGCCTCGACGACCGACGCGGTGCCGGTGACGGCCAGTCCGTGGGCAGAGGCCGCCTGGACCTGCTCCACCGCTCCCGCCTGCCCGTGCCCCTCGTACTCGGCGACGAGCTCCAGCGCCCGGCGCTCGATCGGCGCGCGGTCCGCCCCGGCGGCGCGGCCGCCCTCCTCCATCGAGATCAGGATGTCGCCGACCTCCTTGCTGGCCTTGTCGGCGATCAGCTGACGGGCCCGGACGTCCCCGGCGACCAGGACGAACTGGGCGCCGCTCCCGGTGACCAGCCGGTGGAGGTGGTCGGCCACCTGACCGGCGTTCTCCTCCCACTGGTTCTCCGCGGTGTGCATGTAGGTGTTGTGCGCCCACCCGCCGACCTTGACCTTGCGCATGTGGAAGGTGTCGCCCTCGACGGTCTCCTCGTCCGTGGGGCGCCCGGGCGTGGTGGCCACCGAGAGGTCGGCGCCGACCCGGTCGGCGACGACGACCACGTGCGGCACCCGGCCGGCCAGCTGGCGCAACACCGGCAGCAGGTCCGGGTGGGGCGACCAGCGGGCGACCGGGTCGCGCGGGACGTCGGCCAGCGCCTCGTCCAGCACCACGGAGCCGTCGGCGGCCACGATCAGGGCGCGGCCGCGCAGGGTGGCGATCTCACCACCGTCGTTGGCCTGCAGCAGCTGACTGCGCACCGACTCGACCACCCCCTCGGGTGCGCCGCCGGCGGCCAGCTCCTCGCAGACCGCGCGGACTCGCAGTTCGACCTCGGCGTCGGCGTTCTCGGTGGTGTGGGTGACATCGGCGCAGATCGTGGCGTACGGGCCCGGCGCGCTGAACACCTGTTCCAGGAAGGTCACGTCCATGGGACGGGTGGCTCCTTCGATGTGGTCGATGGAAACGGACGGGGCCGGAGACTCGGCCCCGAGCGGTGCGTCGTCGCGGCCTACCCACCGGTCCGGTCGTCTCACACCCGGGTGTGTCAGCGGGCCCGGTCCGGGTAGGCGGTCCGGGACACGTTCCCGCAACCGGAAGGAGCTGGGATGCCCGAGCACGACACCCTCCCGCTGCCCGACTACGACCATCTGCCGGTGGGGAGCCTCACCTCCCGCATTCGCACCCTGGCCGTCGACGACCTGCGGACCCTGCTCACCTATGAGCAGGCCCACGCCAACCGGGTGCAGGTGGTGCAGGCGATGAAGCACCGACTGGCCGACCTCGAGGCCGGCGCCCAGCCCTCCGGTGGAGACCCCGCCGCCGCCCAGCCCGAGCACGCTCCCGCGCCCTCGGGTGGCTCGCAGGTCTCCGAGGCGACCACCGGCCCGAAGATCAACCCGCCGTCCCAGGGCGACCCGACGAACCCCGCCCAGCCCCGCTCCACGGGCTGACCGGCCGCTATCAGTGACGGGCCGGCCGCCGGGCTCTCCGGACGGCGGCCGGCTCAGTCGCTGAAGGCCGCCACGATGTCCATGACGGCCGGCCCGAGCAGGACGATGAACAGGGTCGGCAAGATGCAGAGGATCAGCGGGAAGATCACCTTGACCGGGATCTGCATGGCCTTCTCCTCGGCCCGCTGGCGGCGCTTGAGGCGCATCTCCTGGGCCTGGGTCCGCAGCACGTCGGCGATCGAGACCCCGTACTGGTCGGCCTGGACCACCGCGCGGATGAACCGGCGCAGGTCCGGGACGGCGGTGCGCTCGGCGAGAGCGAGGTAGGCCTCCCGGCGGGGCTGGCCGACCGCGATGTCCTGGAGGGTGCGCACCAGCTCCTCGGCGAGCGGGCCGGTGCCGTTCTTCCCGGCCCGGGCCATCGCCGACTCGAAGCCCAGCCCCGCCTCCACGGCGATGGTCATCTGGTCCAGCGTGTCGGCCAGCTCCAGGCTGATGGCCTGCTGCCGCTCCTGCCCGCGGCTGTACAGCAGCAGCTCCGGCACGAAGTAGGCCACGCCGGTCACCGCCACGGCGAGGAGGCCGGGCAGGAGACCAGGGCGACCGGAGACGACCACGAGCCCCAGGCCCGCAGCAACGACGGCGAGCACCAGCTTCGCCGCGATGAGCCGGGGCAGCGGCCAGGCCGCCGGGCGGCCGGCGGTGCCGGCCAGCCGGTTGAGCCGGGCGACGGTGCCGCGCGGCGTCAGCGCCCGGACCAGGCCGGCGCCCGCCCGGGACCCGGACCGGGCCGCGGAGGCAGAGCCCAGGTCCAGACCGCGGGTGAGGTTCTCCCGTGCCTGGACAGCGGCCGGCGCGGGTCGGCTGAGGGTGGCCCAGCCGAGCACCGGCAGCGCGAGGGCCAACGCGACGGCGGCCGTCAGCACGACGAGGGGCAGGTCCATCATCAGAACCGGATCGCCACGGTCTTCTTGAGCCAGAAGCCGCCGACGGCCATCATCACCGCGGCCACCGCGAGCATGGCGTAGCCGGCGAGGCTCTGGGTGAACTTGGCCAGGTAGGCCGGGTTGGTCACCGAGAGGAAGGCGACGATGCCGAACGGCAACGCCATCAGCACGGTCGCCGACAGCTTCCCTTCCGCGGACAGCGCCTTCACCTGACGGCGGATCGCGTTGCGCTCCCGGATGGTGTGGCCGACCGCGTCCAGCACCTCCGCGAGGTTCCCGCCCACTTCCCGGTGGATGGCGATGGCCTGCGCGACCCAGACGAAGTCGTCGCTGCCCATCCGCGCGGCCACCTCGTCCAGGGCGTCGCTGAGGTCGCGTCCCACCCGGGTCTCGTTGACGATCCGGGCGAACTCCTCCGACGTCGGCGCCTCGGCCTCGTGGGACACCGAGTCGACCGACCGGAGCAGGCTGTGCCCGGCCCGCAGGCTGCTGGCCATCAGCTGCAGGGAGTCGTCGAGCTGGTCGGCGAACGCGGCCCGCCGTCGTGCGGCCCTGACCTTCAGCAGCAGCCTGACACCCAGTGGCCCGGCAAGGGCGGCGAGGACGCCGAGCACCGGCCCGCCCAGCAGCGCCCCGGTGGCACCCAGGCCGAGCGTGGCCACGCCGACCAGCAGGACGAAGTCCGGCAGCGCCGTCGCGATCCCTGCCCGCTCCAGCGCGGCGGTGCCCGAGGCCGCCCGGCCCCGCCTCTCCAGCACCCTGCCCACCGCCGCACCGGCGGCCGCCCCGGCACCGGCGAGCGCGGAGGACGGCGGCGCGGTGGCCGGGTCCAGCCGGCTGAGCGGGACCTGGGCGGGGCCCGCGGGCAGGACGACGAGAGCCGTCAGGAGCAGCGCGGCCAGCACAGCCGACACGCCCAGGACGAGGAACGCCGAGGCCATCAGGACCAGCTCCGCTGGCGGGGGACCTCCGGAGCGCCGAAGACCCGCGGGGAGAGCGTGATCCCGAGGTCGTCGAACTTGTCGGTGAACCGCGGGCGGACCCCGGTGGGCACCGGCTTGCCGAGGAACTTCCCGTGTGCGTCGACGCCCGCGGAGTAGTCGAAGAGGAAGGCGTCCTGCAGGGTGACCGTCTCCCCCTCCATGCCCTGCACCTCGGTGACGTGGGTGACCCGCCGGCTGCCGTCACGCAACCGGGTGATCTGCACGACGACGTCGACGGCGGAGGCGATCTGCTCGCGGATCGCCCGCAGCGGCAGGTCCATCCCGGCCATCAGCACGAGCGTCTCCAGCCGGGCGATCGCGTCGCGCGGGGTGTTGGCGTGGACGGTGGACAGCGAGCCGTCGTGGCCGGTGTTCATCGCCTGCAGCATGTCCAGCGACTCACCACCGCGGCACTCCCCCACCACGATGCGATCGGGTCGCATGCGGAGTGAGTTGCGCACCAGGTCGCGGATGGTGATCGCGCCCTTGCCCTCGATGTTGGGCGGTCGGGACTCCAGGCGGACCACGTGGTCCTGTTGCAGCTGCAGCTCGACGGCGTCCTCGATGGTGACGATCCGTTCGCCCTCGGGGATGAACGAGGACAGCACGTTGAGCAGCGTCGTCTTCCCGGTGCCGGTGCCACCGGAGACGATCACGTTGAGCCGCGCCGCCACGCAGGCGTCGAGCAGCTCGGCCATCTCCGGTGACAGGGTGCCGAAGGCGATCAGGTCGTCGACGGTGAACGGGTCCTTGGAGAACTTGCGGATCGTGAGCGTGGAGCCGCTGAAGGCCAGCGGCGGGATGACGGCGTTGACCCGGGAGCCGTCGGCCAGGCGTGCGTCGACCAGCGGCGAGGACTCGTCGATCCGCCGTCCCACCCGGGAGACGATCCGGTCGATGACCCGGCGCAGGTGCTCCTCGGAGGTGAAGCGCGACGCGGTCCGGCTGAGCCGGCCGTGCTGCTCGACGTAGATGGAGTCCGGGCCGTTCACCATGATCTCGGTGACCGCGGGGTCGTCGAGCAGCCGCTGCAGCGGGCCGTAACCCAGGACGTCGTCGGCCAGCTCGGCGGTGAGCCGCTGCCGCTCGTCGCTGCTGAGCGGGACGCTCTCCTCCTCCACCACCTCGTCGAGCTCGCCGAGCACGATGGCGCGGAGCTGGTCCTCGCTCAGGCTCGGGTCGTTCATCCGGCTGCCCATGCGCTCGAACAGCGCCTTGCCGACCCGGTCCTTGAGCCGGCTCAGGGCGTCGGGGACGGGCGGACCCGTGAAGCCGGCGGCGGGCGCGGTCGTCACCGGCGCGACCGGCGCGACCGGTACCGGCGCGACGGCGACGCCACGGGCGGCGTCCAGGCGGGAGGCGAGGTTCATCAGGACGCCGCCCGGTGCCGGGCGCGGACACGGCCGGGGCTGACCAGGGGCGTGGCGGCGAACCGGGCCACCAGTCGGCGCAGCTCCTTGGTCATCGGGTCCCGGCCGCCGCTCTGCAGCAGGGGCACCCCCTGGTTGGTCGACGCCGGCACGGCCGACGACCGCGGGAGGACGACGTCCACGCCGGTGCCGATCGTGGTCTCCACGTCGCGCACCGACAGCCCACCCTTCGGGTCGGCGAAGTTCATCACCACGTGCCGGCCGGCCGGGATCATGCAGAGCTCGCGGAGGACGTCGAGCTCCTTGCGCAGGCCGCGCACCCCGGGCACGTCCATGCTGCTGAGCATCACGACGTCGGTGGCCCGGTCCAGGGCGGCGAGCGTCTGTTCGGACAGACCCGGGGCGGTGTCGACCACGACGTAGCGGAACTCGCGGGCCAGCGAGGTGAGCAGCGCGGTGACGTCCGCGGCGGAGACGGTGTCACCGGCCGCCGGGGAGTCCGAGCCGCACACCGCGTACAGCCCGCTGGGGTGCCCGGTCAGGAAGGTCTTGAGCACCATGGTGTCCTGGCTCGCCGGGCCGTGCACGGCGTCGGGCAGCGTGTGCTCGGGCACCAGCCCCAGCGCCGAGGCGACATCGCCGAACTGCACGTCCAGGTCGACCAGCACCGTGGACTGCGGCGCGGAGGCGGTCAGCCCGATGGCCAGGTTGGTCGCAACCGTCGTCTTGCCCACCCCGCCCTTCGGGGAGGCGACGGTGATCACCCGGCCCGTGTAGCGGCTGGTGTCGTCGGCCGGGCGCAGCGCACGCCGCCGGCCGGCCGCGGCCTGCGCGGCCCGCTCGATGGCCGCCCGGATCTCCCCGACGTCGGCGCCGGGGTCCAGCAGGTCGCGGATGCCGGCCCGCATGGCGGCCTGCCACAGCTCGGGCTCCGGCCGGGTGACGAGCACCACGCTGATCCCGGGGCACTGCGCGTCCATCCGGGCAGCCAGCGCGAGCACGTCGGGAGCCGGCGCCCCCGGGCCGATCATCAGCACCTCCGGCAGCTCGCCGTCGGTGAGCTGCTCGAACAGGCGTGCCGGGTCGCCGGGCAGCCGGCCGGCCGGCAGCACGTGGACGTCGCCGTCGGCGGCGGCGGAGACCCGCCGGGCCAGCTCGTCGTCGGACGCGGCGAGCACGACGCGGCTCATGACCAGTCCTTTCCGTACACGTTGCCCGGGGTGATGACCTCGGTGCCGTCGATGTCGGCGCCGTCGGGTTCCAGGGAGAGCCACAGCGTGCCGTGCTCGGCGCCGAAGACGACGCCCTCGGCCTGCTCGGCGGTGACCGCCAGGGTGACCATCAGGCTGGCCGCCGGCGCCGCGGACCCGGCGGACGCGGTCTCGACGTCGGCTGCCTCCCCGACCGGCGCCGGGGCGCCCTGCACCTGGGTGACCAGCACGCGGTGCAGGATCACGTGCGTGCTGGGCGGGTCACCCACGGACACGAAGACCCCGACCGTGTCACCGGCGGCGAGCCGGCCGCCCACGGCGCGCTGGGGCTCGAGCAGCACGCTGACCTCCTGCGCGCCGGCCGGGACAGCGACCGTGCCCGGGACCTGCAGCTGGTCCGGGCGGGCGAAGCGGGCGGCGAGCACCTGCTCCCCCGGCTGCAGGTCCACGGTGGCCACCTGGCCGACCAGGTCGGCGAGGTCGGTGACCCGGCCCGCCACCGCGGCCTTGGCCGGCACCTGCTCCTGCCGGACCAGGGCGGCCAGCTCGGGAGCCGCCGTCCCTGCGGGGACGAGCTGGTCCACGACCAGCACCTCGACGGTCTGGACACCGGCAAGGGCACGGGTGTCGGCGCCGCGCACGTAGGCCACCAGGACCACCGTGCCGACGACGGCGAGGACCAGGGCCGCGAAGGCGGCCAGCAGTCGGCGTCTCACAGGAGCCCCTATCGGATGAGTCGGAGGATGTTGGTGCCGAGCGCGGGCGCGTCGGAGCTGTAGCTGAAGGCCTCGGAGAGGTCGACGAAGCGGGTGAAGTAGCCGCTCACGCACCGGTCGTTCCCGGAGCACGGCTTCGGGCTGGTGGAGAACTGGCCGCCGAAGTGGAAGCCGGTGAGCCGGAACGCCGCGTAGCCGTAGACCCGGTACCACGCGTTGTTCCCCGTGCCGTCGTACTCGTCGAAGATCGGCAGGAGCACGATCCGGTCGATCCACTGCGTCACGTCCGCCGCGGAGCACGACGAGGGCGGGGTGTTGCCCGTCGAGGAGTACGAGCGCTGTTCGACGGCGCTCGCCACGCTGCACGTGCCCGTTTCGGTGTCCAGGTACCCGAACCCGCCCGGGACGAAGTTGCCCGAGGGGCCGGTGCAGGACATCGCGTCCGCGGTCCCCTTGGTCAAGGTGATCGTGTGCACGGTGGTCGCCGACGGCAGACCGCCGTGGGTCTGCCGCTCGAACTCACACCACGAGAAGGTCAGCGGCAGCACCGCCGTGCCGGCGTCCGGGCTGCCCCAGCCGACGGTGGCCGAGGCGGTCACCCCCGTGGCGTCGTGCCCGATCACCGGCGCGAACCAGTGCTGCACCGGGGTGCTGCCGGTGACGCTGACACTGAGCGGGTCGCTCGACAGCACCGGCGGGGCGGCACTGGCGTCGCCGTCGTTGGCCTCGACCAGGGCGGATGCGGTGGCGACCATGTCCCCGCAGGCGCCGCGGGCGCAGTCCTGGGCGACGGCGAACGCGGCCGCGTCGGCCGCGACCTGGAGCCGGGCCCGCTCGGCGTAGAGCGCACCGACGTCGACCGCGATCGCGGCGAAGCCGAGCATCGGGACCATCAGCAGCGACAGCACGACGGCGGCGGCCCCGTGCTCGTCGCCGAGCCGGCGCGCCGTCCGGGAGGTGACCCGGGAGATCAGCCGTTGCACCGCATGACCCCCTTGGCGCTCAGGCTCAGACCCGACCCGAAGAACCCGGTCAGGTAGGGCTTGGGGTAGCTGATGGTCACGCTCACGTACGTGCTGCTGCCGATGCCACCGAGGAGCGGGCACGACGCGGGCGTGATCGTGATCTGCGCGTCGGTGATGTCCGGGTCCAGCGTGGCGGCTGCACCGCGGACGGCGGTGCGGGCGGCGGCCTGGTCATTCTGCAGGGCCATCGCCCGGGCACCTTCACGAGCAGCCGCGGACAGCGTCCCCTGCACCGAGAAGGCGTGCCCGAACTCGGCGATGCCGAGGACGAGCGCGATGAGCAGCGGGACGATCATCGCGAACTCCACCGCGCTCGCCCCGCGCTCGTCGCGCAGTCGGCGTCCGACCATGTCCCACCTCCTCGTTGTCCGGGCTGGTGCAGCTGTCCCCTGCGTGTGCAGCGGCGCGGCGGCCCCCCGGAGGAGGCCGCCGCGCCGGGCAGCCGCTACTGGACTCGGACGCGCGCGGACGTCAGGGGGTGACGGTCCCGCCGAGCTCCGTGGTGATGCTGGTGAAGAGGGTGTTCAGCTGACCGCCGAGGGCGGTGACGGCGACGATGATCACGACGGCGATCAGACCGACCATCAGGCCGTACTCGACGGCGGTGGCGCCCTTCTCCTCCTTCTTGAGCCGGTCGGAGGCGACGGAGGCGAGCGTGAACAGGGTCGTGTAGAGCTGGGTCACGAGGTGCTCCTCTGGTGGTCGTGCCGACTGGAGCGGGTCGGCTGACCCGTCCTCGCGGCTGCACCGAGACCATCGAGTTCCGGAGCGGCGAACTTGAGCAACACCCCTCGTCCGGAGTACCGATGCAAGCCATCCGGGGTGGATCGCCGGAGACCGTCACGCAGCGTTGCGGTCCCCGCTGCCCGTGGCTGCGTCAGGAGAAGGGGAGTGCGATTGCCACAGCTGCCCCGAGCAGCATGGCCGGTCCGAACGGCAGGGCGCTGGCGCGCCGGACCCGGCCGGCGGCGAGCAGGACGAGGCGGCAGAGCGCCGGCGGCGAGCGCGGGGAAGCACGATCCGGTCGGGCAGCAGCCGGTGCTGCACGTCCACCACGGCCAGCAGCACGGCGACGACGGCGAGCAGCAGGAAGGCAGGCAGCGCCGCCGTCGGCCCGACGCGCAGCGCGGTCAGGCCGGTGCACACCGCAACAGCAAGGCACCGCCGGTGACCGCGGTCAGCACGGGGTCACCGGACAGGCGCACGGCGGCCACCCTGACACGCCGCCACTCCTGCACCCGGCAGGCCGGGAGCCCGCGCGTCCGGTCGGCTCACCGACTCCGGCTCAGTGCCCGGTCGGTCGGGGCGCCTCCGGCACACCTGGACCGAGCAGCCGCTCGATGATGCGGCGGTCACCCGGCCAGGCATCCAGCAGCACGCCCCGGGGCACCCGGCGGGCGGCGTAGCGCAGCGCCAGGGCGACCACCACGACGTCGTCCAGTGGCCCGATCACCGGCAGGAACTCCGGGATCAGGTCGATCGGCGAGAGCACCCACAGCCCGGCCAGCAGCAGCGCCACCTTCGCCCGGCGAGGGACCGCCGGGTGCCGGCGCAGCCGGCGGAGAGCGGTGCCGCACGCGGGGAGGAACCGGGCCAGCTCGCGGGCCGTGCCCGGGGGGAGGGTGCGCGCCAGCAGCACGAGCACCGCCCAGCTGAGCAGGACGACGGCCACGGCGATGCCCACCCAGGTCAGCCAGCGCGTCACCCGGGAAGTCTCCCAGCCCCACCGCCCGACCGGGGGACCCGACCGCGGGGGTGCCCACGGGGACGGAGACGGCTGGTGTGCCCTGTGGGGCGGCCGTGAGACGACACGGTGCTGCAACCTGCCGGGATCGGCTGGACGGTCTGCCTACCGTCCGTCCATGCGCCCGAACCGACTTCCCCCGGTCCCCCAGCCCACCGCCCGCCTCCAGCAGCTGACGCTGATCGCCGCGGCCCGGGTGAGCGCCTGCCGGACGACGTCCAGCCAGCAGATCACCGACATCGTGCGGGTCACCGTCGACGACGAGGTGGACACCACCACGTTCCGCGCGATCGTCGCCGAGGTCGGCGGTACCGCCGGGCGCTGAGGCGACGGACGAGTCGACCTGTACGCCGGGTTCTGTCCCCGGGCGCCTCGCGGCGTCCCGATGAGCGGCCATCCATCTAGGCCTGCCGTTGCCGACAGGCTCGAGCGGTCCACCCGCAGGCTCGGGCGGGCAGCCCTCGAACGCCTGCGCAGGACGGCGGCGGACCGCCGTCCCTTTTCGACCTTGCTCCGGGTGGGGTTTACCGAGCCACACCGGTCACCCGGTGTGCGGTGGTCTCTTACACCGCCGTTTCACCCTTACCAGTGCACGCACTGGCGGTCTGTTCTCTGTGGCACTGTCCCGCGGGTCACCCCGGGTCGCTGTTGACGACCACCCTGCCCTGTGGAGCCCGGACGTTCCTCGGCGGCAGGGTCTCCCCCACCGACGCGACCGCCCAGCCGACTCGTCCGTCGTGCCGGCAGCCTACCCCGGCGGTTCAGCCCCAGTAGAGGCGGAAGCCGACCTGCCGGCCGCCGTCCTCGGTCAGGGTCGCCATGTCGACCTGGCGGCGGGCCTGCTCCTCGACCGGGTCGTCGGACAGCGCCTCGAGGTAGCGGCGGTGCTCGACGAGGGAGGCGACGGCGGTCTCGACGCCGTCGCTGACGCCGACCACGTGCGGCGGCGGGTACCCGACCGCGTGCACGGCGACGTACTGCACGCCCGACCACGGTGTCTCGGTCAGGTCGGGGAAGATCCACTCGTTGCCCGCGTCGGCGACGGCGTCGAGCAGCGACCGGGTCAGCGCGCGGTGGTCGGCGGAGTTCAGAGCGCCGGGGGTGACCTCCGGCGGGGTCCAGGTGTCCCCGCCGTGCATGACCACGACCAGATCGGGCCGGTGTCGGCGCAGCGCCCCGGCGAGGTCCCGGCGCAGCTGCAGGTCGGCGACGAGGACGCCGTCGGAGTGGTCGAGGAACTCCACCTCCGAGACGCCGACGACGGCAGCCGACCGGCGCTCCTCCTCCTCGCGCAGCGGACCGGCCTCGGCCGGGGACAGCCCGGCGATGCCCGCCTCGCCGCGGGTGGCCAGCAGGTAGTGCACCTCCTTGCCCGCCGCCGTCCACACCGCGACCGCGGCCGCGGGGCCGTACTCGATGTCGTCGGGGTGCGCGGCGACGACGAGTGCGCGCTGCCAGTCGTCGGGGAACGGGGCGGGAGCGGAGGCCATGCCCGGAGTCTGCCCGCTCAGCGCGCCGGGGCCGGCTCCGGCGCCGCGGCCCGCGGTCCGCCCTGGCTCGGCGCCGCGGCGCGGACCAGCCACAGCACCAGCAGCCCCCCGACGATCCCGGCGCCGCCACTGACCAGGAAGACCTCGCGCAGCCCGCTGGCGTAGGCGCTGCCCAGCAGGTCGGCGAGCCCGGCCCGGTCCGCGGCGGGCGCTGCGTCGACGAGCTGCCCGGTCTGCCCGGCGGTGAGCGCCGCGGCGGTGGCCTCGGGGTCGGCCGCGTCGCCGTCCCGGAGCACGCTTGCGGCCTGGGCGGTGAAGACGCTGCCCAGCACCGCCACGCCGAGGGCGAACCCGAGCTGCCGGGCGGTGTTCACCGCACCCGAGGCCATCCCGCTGCGCTCGCGGGGCACCGCGGCCAGCGCGGCCGACGCCAGCGTCGGGTTGGCCACCCCGACCCCGATGCCGAGCACGGCCAGCCCCGGGACCAGGACCCGCCACGAGGAGTCGGCCTGGATGGAGGCCAACAGCAGTGCGGCGACGCCGATGACGATCAGCCCACCGCCGACGACGAACCGCGGGGGCAGCGTCTGGAGGTACCGCCCGGCGAAGGCGGCGACGGTGAAGCTGAACGCCGACAGCGGGATGAACACCAGCCCGCCCTGCAGCGGCGAGAGCCCCAGCACCGACTGCAGCCACAGCGAGATGTAGAGGTTGTGCGCGAACGCCGCCCCGTTCAGCAGCAGCGCACCGAGCATGATCCCGGTGAAGGAGCGGTTGGCGAACAGCCGGACGTCGAGCATCGGCGCCCGGCGGCTGCGCTCGACGCGCACCCAGGCGGCCAGCACCAGGACGCCGGCGGCCAGCGGGCCCCAGGCGACCGGGGCACCCCACCCGTCGGCGGCGGCCCGGACGAGGCCGAAGACGATCCCGCCGGCGCCGAGGGTGAACAGCACGATGCCCGGGACGTCGGGACGCGGGGCGCCCGGCTGGCGCGCTTCCTCCACGGCGATGAGGGTCAGCACGACGCCGAACACGCTGATCGGCAGGTTGACGTAGAAGATCCAGCGCCAGTCCAGCTCGGTCAGCGCGCCGCCCAGGATCGGGCCCATGGCCGCGGCGGCACCGACCACGGCCCCCCAGACGCCGAAGGCCGTCCCGCGGTCACGCCCCTCGTAGCTGGTGTTGATCAGCGCGATGGTGGTGGCGAGCATGGCCGCCGCCCCGATGCCCTGCACCGCCCGCGCCCCGATCAGCAGCTCCGCCCCCGGGGCGAGCCCACAGGCCAGCGACGCCAGCGCGAACAGGCCCAGACCGATCAGGTAGAGCCGGCGCCGGCCGTACAGGTCGGCCAGCGAACCGGCGCCCAGCACGAGGGCGGCCAGCGCCAGGGCGTAGACGTCGACGACCCACTGCAGCTGGCTGAAGCTGGTGTCCAGGTCGGTGGCCATGTCGGGCAGGGCGACGTTCACGATCGTGACGTCGATGAGGAGCATGAACGTGCCGGTGCAGATCGCGACCAGCGGCAGCCACTTGCGCATGGTCCCACTGTGCAACGGTCCACCGACGGGACCCACGCCAGGAGCCCGCCGGTGACGGGATCCTCCATCCACAGGTCCGTGGTGCAGGATGGCGACCGTGCTCGACGCCGTGGACCGCCAGATCGTGCACGCCATGCAGGTCGACGGCCGGGCGCCGTTCAGCCGCATCGGCGCCGTCCTGGGCGTCTCCGAGCAGACCGTGGCCCGCCGGTGGCGACGGCTGCGGGCCGATGGCGTGGTCCGGGTGCTCGGGCTGACCACCCCGGAGGCCAGCGAGCCCAGCTGGCACATCCGGATGCGGGTGCAGCCGGCCGCCGCGGGCGCCGTCGCCGACGCCCTGGCCCGCCGTCCCGACGTCTCATGGGTGAGCCTGACCGCCGGCGGCGCCGAGATCACCTGCTCCACCCGGCCCCGCACGACCCGCCAGCGCGACGCCCTGCTGCTGGACCGGCTGCCCCGCACCGTCCAGGTCATCGACCTGGCCGCGTTCTCGGTGCTGCACTCCTACGTCGGCGGCGCGTACGAGTGGACGGACTTCGACGACCCGCTCAGCGAGGAGCAGATCGCCGCGCTCGGCTCCGACTCGGCCCGGGCCACCCCGACCCCCGTCGCCCTCGACCCGGAGGACGAGCTGCTGTTGGCCGCGCTGGCCACCGACGGCCGGCTCAGCTACGCCGAGCTCGCCGGGGTCACCGGCTGGTCGGAGAGCCGGGTGGCCCGGCGGGTGGAGGCCCTGCGATCGGCCGGCGCCCTCTACTTCGACCTGGAGATCGCCACCGAGCTGCTCGGGCACCCGGTCAGCGCGCTGCTGTGGCTCGGTGTCGCCCCGAAGGACCTCGCGCACGTCGGCGAGTCCCTGGCCCGGGCACCGGAGACCGGGTTCACCGCGGTCGTCACCGGCCCGGCGAACCTGATGGTGGCGGTGACCTGCCGGGACACCGCCCACCTCTACCGGTTCCTCACCGACCGGGTCGGCGCGCTGCCGGTGCGCACCCTGGAGACCTCCACGGTGCTGCGCCGGGTCAAGCAGGCCGGCAGCCTGATGGACGGGCCGCGGCTGACCGACCCCGAGCCGCCGCCGGTCCGCGGCCGCTGAAGGGGCCCCCACCAGCTCGGGTCGGACCACGAGCCGTTCCGGAGTCCGCTCAGCGGCGGCCGCGGGCGACCTTCAGCGCGGCGGTGAGCATCGGGATCTGGAAGGGGATCCGTGCCACCGCGAGGGCCAGCTTCCCCGGCTGGCGCCGGAACGCGCGCACCGTCTGCGCGTGTGCGGGCAGGACGCCGACCAGCAGCCCGACCGCCGCCCAGCCCCCGGCCCGCCGCGTGGCCGGCACGGCCAGCAACCCGGCGGTGACCAGCTCGACCACCCCGCTGCCGAGCACCCACGGCCGCGGCGCGCCCAGCTCCGGCGGGATCATCCAGTCGTAGGCCTGCGGGCGGACCAGGTGGAAGACCCCGGTCGCGGTCATCCCCGCCGCCATGCCCAGTGCGCGCACGTCGTCCCTCATGGGCCGGACAGTAGGCTCCGCGGCCGTGTCCCCTGTCGACCTGCTCATCGCCGCAGGGGTCGCCCTCCTGGCCGGCGGCATCAACTCGATCGCCGGCGGCGGGTCGCTGATCCTCTTCCCCGTGCTGGTCGGCCTGGGGCTGGGGACGGTCGCGGCCAACGTCACCAACTCGGTGGCCCAGTGGCCCGGGTACATCGGCGGGGTGCTCGGCTTCCGCAAGGAGTACGGCGGCCAGCGGGCCCGGATGATCCGGTTCTCGGTGGTCGCGGTGCTGGGCGGCACGACCGGGTCGGTGTTGCTGCTGACCACGCCGTCCGAGGCCTTCGACACCGTCGTCCCGCTGCTGGTGTTCCTCGCCAGCATCCTGCTGGCCTTCCAGACGATGATCACCAAGCGGCTCAAGAAGCAGGAGGACGGCGTCGCCCACGCCGACCCGGCCTGGCTGTACGTGGCGCTGTTCCTGGCCACCGTCTACGGCGGCTACTTCGGCGGTGCGCTGGGCGTGATCCTGGTCGGCGTCCTCGGGCTGGGGCTGGGTCGGCTCAAGCTGGCCAACGCGATGAAGAGCGCGATCTCGCTGGTCACCGCGTCGGTCACCGTCGTCGTGTTCGGCATCTGGGGCCCGGTGGAGTGGGCCTACGTCGCCGTCTGCGCACCGGCCGCCCTGCTCGGCGGGTTCCTCGGGGCGAAGGTGGCGACCCGCATCCCGACCACCCCGCTGCGCGTGCTCATCGTGGTGTTCGGCATCGCCGTGTCGATCTACCTGTTCCTCCGCGGCTGAGCACCGGGCCCCTGTCGATCATCGGCGAACGGCTGCTCGACACGCCGAGGCGGGCCACCGTTCGTCGATGATCAACTGCGGGTGGGGCTCACTCGCCGCCGCGGCCGGGCTCGCCAATCGCGATCATCGCCTCGACCGCGCGGCGGGCGCGGGCGGCGGTGTCCGGGTCGACGTCGATCGCGCCCTCGCCGGTGCGCAGCGTGTGCAGCAGCTTGGCCGGGGTGATCATCTTCATGTAGCGGCAGGCCGCCCGGGCGTTCATCGGGATGAACTCGGTCTTCGAGTTCAGCGCGCGCAGTTGGTGCAGGATGCCGATCTCCGTGGCCACCAGCACCTGGCCCGCCGTGGTCGCGGCGGCAGCGTCGGCCATGCCCCCGGTCGACAGCACCCGGGTGCGGTCGGCCGGCAGGTCGCCGTGGCTGACCAGGTCCAGCACCGAGGTCGTGCACCCGCACTCGGGGTGCACCAGGATCTCCGCGTCGGGGTGCGCGGCGATCTGCGACCGGACGTCGGCCGGGCTGATCCCGGCGTGCACGTGGCACTCCCCCGCCCAGATCGAGATGTTCTCCCGGCCGGTGACCCGCTTGACGTGGGCGCCGAGGAACTGGTCCGGGCAGAACAGGATCTCCTGGTCCGCCGGGATCGAGCGCACGACGTCGGCGGCGTTGGACGACGTGCAGCAGATGTCGGTCTCGGCCTTCACCGCGGCCGTGGTGTTGACGTAGCTGACCACGACGGCGCCGGGGTGATCGGCCTTCCACTCGCGCAACTGCTCGGCGGTGATGCTGTCGGCGAGTGAGCAGCCGGCGGCGTGGTCGGGCAGCAGCACGGTCTTGTCCGGCGACAGGATCTTCGCCGTCTCGGCCATGAAGTGGACGCCGCAGAAGACGATCTCGCGGGCGTCGGTCTCGGCGGCGACCCGGGAGAGGTACAGCGAGTCGCCGGTGAAGTGGGCGACGTCCTGGATCTCGGGCACCTGGTAGTTGTGCGCCAGGACGACGGCGCCGCGCTCGTCGGCCAGCCGGCGGATCTCCGCCGCCCACGTCTCGTACTCGGTGGCGGACATGGTGCGGTCATCGGCGGCGACGGTCGCGGTCACAGAACTCCTCAGCAGGCCGGGCTTCGGTACTCCTTGGTCCAACAGCCGGGGACGCCCCCGGCTTCCCCGGGCGGTCAGCCGAGGTGGGAGGTGTCGTTGACCAGCCGCACCGAGGTGCGGCCGTCGGAGGACCAGGTGACCGTCGACAGCGACGCGGCCTCCAGGAACACCCGGTGCACGACGTCCTCGCCCACGCCGAGCCCGGCGGCCAAGAGCAGCTTGATCGGCATCATGTGGCTGACCAGCAGCACGGTCTCCCCGGCGTGCCGGTCCAGGATGCGGCCGCGGGCCCGGGCCACGCGGGTGGCGACGTCGGCCACCGACTCCCCGCCGGGCGGACGGACGTCGGTCGCCCCCGACCAGCGCCGGAACGCCAGCGGGCTCTTCGCCTGGGCCTCCGCCGCGGTGAGCCCCTCCCAGGCGCCGAAGTCCAGCTCGCGCAGGTCGGTGTCGACCTCGACCGGGACGCCGAGCACCTGCGCGGCCGCCTCGGCGGTCTGCCGGGTGCGCTGCAGCGGGGAGCTGACGATCACGTCGATGCCCCGCCCGGCCAGGTGCCGGGCCGCGGCCTCGGCGTCCGCGCGCCCGAGCTCGGACAGCGGCAGGTCGCTGCTGCCACTGAACCGACGCTCCGGGGTGTGCTCGGTGCGCCCGTGCCGCAGCAGGTGGGTCACGGTCACGACGACGGGGGCGGGCTCCGTGGTCGGCTGGGTGTCGTCCTCGACCACCACGGGTTCGGTGGCCAGGTCGCGGCGCACCGGATTGCCGTCCATCGCGCTGTTGGCCAGCGCGTCGGCGGCGCTGTTCTGCGCCCGGGGGATCCAGGTGTAGCGCACCGAGCCGAGCTGCCGGGCGATGTCCCGGGCCTGCAGGGCGAGCTTCTTCATGTCCGGGTGCTTGATCTGCCAGCGGCCGGACATCTGCTCCACGACGAGCTTGGAGTCCATCCGCACCTCGACGCTCGAGCTGGGGTCGAGGTCGAGGGCGGCCTGCAGCCCGGCGACGAGACCGCCGTACTCGGCGACGTTGTTGGTGGCCCGGCCGACGGACTCGGCCCGCTCGGCGAGCAGCCGGCCGGTCTCGGCGTCCTTCACCAGCGCGCCGTACCCGGCGGGCCCGGGGTTGCCCCGCGACCCGCCGTCGGCCTCGACGATGAGCCGCCTCACTGCTCGACTCCGGTCTCGGTCCGCTCCTCGGTCGCTGGCGCTCCCTGCGATGCTCCCGACACCTTCGTCTTCGGACGCCTCACAGCCCGGACTCGGCGGTGCGCACCAGGACCCGGTTGCAGTTCTCGCAGCGCAGCACGGTGTGCGGGTCGGCGTTGCGGTAGGAGGCCAGCTCGGTCCCGTAGAACTCGATCCGGCAGCCCTGGCAGCGACGGGCCTTCAGCTCGGCGGCGCCGGTGCTGCCGGTCTGCGTGGCGACCCGGTCGTAGACCTTGAGCAGGTCGGCCGGGATGGTGCCCGCGATCTCGTCGCGCTTGGCCCGGTGCTGGCCGGTGGCCTCGGCGATGTCGGCGAGAGCGGCGTCCCGCCGCTGCTCGGCCTGCTCCTGGTCGGCCTGTGCCCCGGCCAGGCCGCCCTGCGCCGTGGCGAGGGCGGTGTCGGCGGCCTCGCGGCGCTCCATCAGCTCGAGCACCTGGTCCTCCAGGTCGGCCTGCCGGCGCTTCAGCGACTCCAGCTCGTGCTGCAGGCCGGTGATCTCCTTGGGGGTGGCACCGCCGGAGTCCATCCGCGACTGGTCGCGGGCAGCCCGCTGCCGGACGGTGTCGACGTCGCCCTCCAGCCGCTTCTGCTCGCGGTCGAGGTCCCGCACCTCGGTCTCGGCCCGGACGACGTCGTCGACGAGGGCCCGTTGCGCCTCCTGGGCGGCGTCGACGGCGGCGAGCTCGGGAAGGGTGCGCTTGCGGTGGGCGAGTTGCGCGAGGGCGACGTCCTCCGCAGCGAGGGCCAGCAGCTTCTGCTGGTCGAAGTGGTCAGCCTGCACGGGGCCAACCTACCCGCGCCGCCGGGGCCGCCGGACCACCCGGCCCGGCCCCCTCCACAACGGCTCGGCCCGGTGCGCTCAGCGGCGGAGGCGGCCGTCGACGCGGAACGTCCACGGGTCGGTGCGCCGGCCGGAGACGGTGACCTGCACCTGCCCGCCCAGGTCCCGGTGCAGCAGGTCGGCGGCGACCGGCAGCCACGGCCACTCGGACGCGTAGTGCGCCACGTCGCAGAGGGCCGGACCGGGGACCTCGGCCGCGTCGACCGCCGGGTGGTGCTTGACGTCGCTGGTCAGGAGGACGTCGGCGCCGGCCGCCGCAGCCGCGGCCAGCAGTGAGCCGCCGCTGCCGCCGCAGACGGCGACGGTGCGCACCAGCCGCTCGGGGTCACCGGCGACCCGGACGCCCCCGGGCGTGGTGGGCAGCGCCATCGCCACCTGCTCGGCGAACTGTCCGAGGCTGATCCCCTCCCGGAGCACCCCGACCCGGCCGAGCCCCGCCCCGGGGGCGGCCGCCGGCTCCAGCGGCACCGCATCGACCAGCCCCACGGCCGCGGCCAGCGCGTCGCTGACGCCGTGGCCGGCGGCCCGGTCGGCGTTGGTGTGCGCGACGAACAGCCCGATGCCGGCGCGCACCAGCCGGTGCACCACGCGACCCTTGGGGTCGTCGGCCGGCACGCCGTGCACCGGGGTGAGCAGCAGCGGGTGGTGGGTGACCAGCAGGTCGGCGCCGGCGGCGATGGCCTCGTCGACCACGGCGGAGGTCGGGTCGACGGCGAAGAGCACCGAACGGACCTGCTCCGCCGGGTCGCCGCAGACCAGCCCGACGGCGTCCCACGGCTCGGCCAGCGCCGGGTCGTAGCGGGCCTCCAGCGCGGCGATCACCGCACCGAGGGAACGGCCGGAGCCGCTCTGCTCGGCCGCCGGACCGCTCATCGCCTACCTCGCACCGCGGTTGCCACGGGGAGGGACTGTAGGACAGCACCCTCCGTGGCGTGGGCACCGCTGCGCCGTCAGGTGACCACTCGCACCATCGCTACCCGCGGCCCGTGCCGGTCCAGTCCGAGCTCGGTCTCCCGGCGGCGCAACGCCTGCAGCCCGGGGGTCAGCTCGGTGGTCACCGACCAGCCGTGCCGGGCGTAGAACGGGGCGTTCCACGGGACGTCGGCGTAGGTGAGCAGCGTGACCCGGTCGGCGCCGGACTGCCGGGCCGCGTCCAGGGACGCCGCCAGCAGCGCGGTGCCGATCCCCCGCCGGCCGTGCGCCGGGTGCACCGACAGCTGCTCGAGGTGGACGGCGCCGTCCACCAGCTCCAGGACGGCGAACCCGGCGACCGGGCGGCCGGCGACCAGCACCCGCCAGGCCCGGGCGCGCTCCCCGGCGGTCGCGGGCAGCGGGAGGTCGGTGATGCCCAGCGGGACGAACAGCTCGTCAGCGGCGGCCTCCACGGCCGGGAGCTGCTGCAGGTCCTCCTCGTCGGCCACCCGCACCGGCGGTCCACCTGTCGACATGTCGGCACCCTGACACGTCGACGGATCGACGTGTCGACCGCGGCGGCCCTGCTCGTCGGACCCCGAGTGCGCAGAACTGGTCGACGACACGCGCGGACTCGCCGGCGCGGGCAGCACCAACTGCTCACTCGGCGGACGCCTGCACGTTCTGGTCGTGGACGCGGGGGTCTGTCAGCCTGCCGGACATGGAAACCGGGGCGGTCATCACGGCGACGTCAGGGCAGGCGCCCGCCGAGCAGGTCTCTCGGCGATCGGTGGTCGTCCTGGCCGCCGCCCTGCTGCTGCCCGTGCTGGCCTACACCCTGACCGTGCTCGTGCCCTTCGCGACCAGCGACCTGGACGAGCTGCCGCTCCCCGAGCTCGCCGCCGGGGCGCTCGCCCCGGGGTGGCCGCACAGCGGAGCGCTGGACCTCGCCGGGGTCGCCGCACTGGTGCTGGTTCTGCTGGGGGCCCTGCTGTCACTCGGCGGCGCAGCGCTGCAGCTGCTCGCCCTGCTGCCCGCCGACCGGCGCACCCTCACCCCCTGGGTCGCGGCGGCGCTCGCGCTGGTCGCCGTCGGCAGCGTGGCCACCCTGTACTGGTTCCTCTCGCCGTTGGGCAGCGCGCTGACCAGCTGGCAGCTGGACTGAGTCCCAGCTCGTCCTCAGCAGGCCGGTGGACATCGACCAGGTGAACGATCGACGGCCTGCTGGTCCAGATGGGCCGGACCTGTCAGCCTTCCCGGCATGAGCGCCGTGGCACAGGGGACGGTCAGCGCCCCGCCCCGACCGGTGGGTCGTCGCCGGGTCGCCCTGCTCGCCGGGTCGACCGTGCTCGCGGTGGCGCCCTACCTGGCCGGCATCCTGGTGCCCTACTACGTCAACGACCTCGACGTCCTGCCGCTGGCCGAGGTGTCCAGTGGCGCGTACGACCCCAAGGACCTCTGGCCGCAGGGCCCACTCGCCGGCCTCACCCAGCTCGCCGGCCTGCTCGCCATCAGTCTGACGCCGCTCGGCCTGCTGGCCGTGCTCACCGCCGCACTGACCGGCCTGGCCCCGCGCCGTCGGCGGAGCGCCCCGGTGGTGACGGCCGGTCTGGCGCTGGTGGCCCTGAGCTGCCTCGCCGCACTGGCGTTCTACTTCTCCCCGATGGGCGCGGCGCTCATGTCGTGGCGGCTGGACTGAGGACGGACCCCTCTGCCCCGGGCCGTGCTGCTCAGTCCATCAGCGGGTCGGCGTCCTCGTCGGCGGTGTAGGCGGCCCACAGTGCGGCGTAGGCGCCGCCGGCGGCCAGCAGCTCGGCGTGCGGGCCCACCTCGACGACCCGCCCGCCGTCGAGCACCGCCACCCGGTCGGCGCGGGCCGCGGTGGTGAGCCGGTGCGCCACGACCAGCGTGGTCCGCCGCCGGGCGACGACGTCGGCCGCCCGGGTGACCGCCGCCTCGGTGGCCAGGTCCAGTGACGCCGTCGCCTCGTCCAGCAGCAGGACGTCGGGGTCGACCAGCTGGGCCCGGGCCAGCGCCAGCAGCTGCCGCTGCCCGGCCGACAGCGACCGCCCGCGCTCCCCCACCCGCGTCCGGTAGCCCTGCGGCAGCCCGGCGACCATCTCGTGCGCGCCCACCGCGCGAGCCGCGGCCTCCACCTCCGCGTCCGAGGCGTCCGGCCGGCCGTAGGCGACCGCGTCGCGCACCGTGCCGGCGAACAGGAACGCCTCCTGCGGGACGACGCCGAGTCGGGCCCGGTACTGCAGCAGGTCCAGCGAGCGCAGGTCGGCGCCGTCGACGCAGACCGCCCCGGACGTCGGGTCGTAGAAGCGGGCGACCAGCTTCACCACCGTCGACTTGCCCGCCCCCGTCTCGCCCACCAGCGCCAGGGTCTCCCCCGGCGCCACGGTCAGCGAGACGTCGCGCAGCGCCGGGGCCGGGGCGCCGCGGTAGCTGAACGTGACGTCGACCAGCCGCACCTCCCCCCGCAGCCGGCCCACCGGCGCCGGGTCGGCCGCGGCCGGGGTGGAGGTCGGCGTCCGCAGCAGGTCGCGCAGCCGGCGAAGCCCCACCGCGGCCTGCTGGTAGCTGTCGAACACCTGGGACAGCTGCTGCACCGGGGAGAAGAACGTGTTCACGTACAGCACGAAGGCCAGCAGGACGCCGGCGGTGATGTCGCCGGCAGCCAGCCGTGCGGCGCCCACCGCCAGCACCGCGGCGGCGGCCACCTCGGAGAGGAACTCGACGAACGGGAAGTAGGTGGCGATGTACCGCTGGGCCCGCAGCCGCACGTCGCGGTAGGCCTGCGCGTACCCGCGGAAGGTGGCGGTCGAGTGCTTGGCCCGGTCGAAGGCCTGGGTCACCCGGATGCCGGCGACGTCCTCCTGCAACCGGGCGTTGACCGCGCTGACCCGCTCCCGGGCCTCGGTGTAGGCCGGCACCGACCGGGACCGGAACCACACGGTGGTGACCGCCAGCACCGGCAGCGACGCGACGAGCACCAGTGCCAGCACCACGTCGTAGAGGAACACCACGACCAGCACCCCGACCAGGGTCAGCACGCTGATCACCGCCGTGGTCAGCCCGGTCTGCAGGAACGCCGACAGTGCGTCGACGTCGGTGGTCATCCGGGTCATGATCCGGCCGCCGAGCTCGCGCTCGTAGTAGTCCAGCCCGAGCCGCTGGAGCTGGGCGAAGGTCTTCACCCGCAGCGTGTAGAGCAGCCGCTCGCCGGTGCGCCCGGTGAGCCACGCCGCGCCCCGTCCCACGAGCAGACCGGCGCCGACGACGAGCAGGGCGATGCCGGCGACCGCGAACAGCAGGGACGTCGACCCGGCGGTGATCCCGTCGTCGACGCCCTCGCGCACCAGCGCCGGGATCGCCAGCTGCGCCGCGGTGTCCAGTGCCACCAGGACCAGCGCGCCGGCCAGCGGCCACCGGAACGGGCGGATCAGCCGCCACAGCGAGAACTCCCGGTCGCCGGCGCGGGCGCGGTCGGCCGGCACCTCGGGGTCGTCGACGGTCGGGGGCAGCCGGGCGACCAGCCGGCGCAGCACCGGCGTGGGCGCCGCCGCCGCCATCGCCGAGCCCCGCCC
>NZ_JPMX01000023.1:25600-89424 GCF_000761485.1 Modestobacter caceresii | reverse complement strand
GTCTACGCCGACGCCCTCACCGGGCCCCTTGGCACACCACCTTGGTGGACGCCACTCGCGGCTCACGCGGCATTGACTTCTTGAATGACTTGGTCATGGGAAACGCTACCGTCCAGGTTCTTCGTAGATTGTTGGCCGCCTCAGGCGGCGGCCGGTCCCGCCGCGGTCTCCCGCAGATAGGCGTTGACGTCGTCGGGGAAAAGGACCTTGATCCGCCCACGCGCCCCGCCCTTGCCGCCAAGGCGCCGGTGTGGCATGCGCCCCAAGGCGATCTCGCTCCGCAGATGGCGCTCACAGATGCCAAGCCGCTGCGCTGCCTCCGCGACGTCGATAAGCCGACGGCCGTTACCGAGGTCCCCCGGCTCGATTTGGTCCAACCCGTGCATTTTGTTGCCCTCCAAGGCGTCGTCCTGCCCGGCTCTTCCGGTCAGTGCCGCCCTGCAATCGGCCAGTGCATGACCGATTCGGTCGACTCGCAGAAGCATCTTTGAGTTCGCAAGAAGAACGCCTGATCGGCTGACATGCGATTACGTAGAGTAAGGATGCTGGGGCGCGGGACGGCCACGGACGCCAACGTCCGCCCCCGTCCTGCGCCACTCGTCACACTGCGTGCCCGGCGGGCTGACTGTGCGGGCAAGCGACTGGCCCTGCCGCGTGGCTTAGCGGCCTTCTGGGTTGGTGCGCAGTGTTCGTCCGGTTGGTTCGCGCGCCCGCAGTTCGCAGCAAGGCCATCTCTGTGTCGTCAGCGAGGCGGACGGCGGCGCGACCCGGCCGCACCGCAGCAGCGCCTGGCGCGTGGGACTGCTGCCCACGATGACGGGTCAGTCCCCATCGCCGCGCCCCGTGCCCTCGTCGTCCGGGCACCCCGTTCCGACGTTCCGGAACTGTCAGTCCCATGCGAGACGATGATCTTGAGGCGCCCATGGTGGGCCTTCGAAGTGAGGTCTTGATGGACGAGTTCCACCGACGGATCCAGTCGCTTCCGCCGGAGGCGCTGGCAGCGGTGCTCCCGCCGTACTTGCGCGAACGGCCGACTGACCCGGTGGCACTGGCGCACTATCTGCTGTGGGCCGAGGCCGGTGATCACCCTGACTCTCATCTGCCGTGTCGGCCGGGACAGCCGCGCGGCTGTGACGCCTGCTGGGAGAAGAGCGAGGCATTCCGCGAAGAGGCGGCGCGGTTGCCGTACGAGCAGATGGTTCATCCGAACGAAGAGCGCGAGGCGAGGAACCTGATCTCGTACTGGTATGCGCTCGGCGCGCTCACCGGGGTGCCCGTCATCGTGCACGGCCTCCCTATGTTCGACTCCACGCGCGTCCCCCGCCCGCACCGATGATCAGCCATTACATGACGACGGTGCCTTTGCGCATCGACGGTGGTCGCCTGGTCGAGATCGATTGCTGGATGAAGCCGTTCGATGTAGTCGCGCTGGGATGCGCATGCGGATACCTCCACCGCTTGCTCGACGCAGCCGATCTCGGTCTCAACGCGCTCCAGGCGTTCTGTGGCGACCCAACAGACGATGTGTTCGAACGCCTGACTGTGGAACTCCAGGTGAGTGACCACGCCGCTGCGATGGTTCCCGCACTCCAGGACTGGGTCATGTCTATGGGCGTCCCGGAGCACGTGGGAGGTCAGTCTTGATCCGAGTGCTTCCTGAGCAAGTGGGGTGCACGTCGGACCGTCGGTCAGCATCCGTCTACATCTGTAGACGGATGTCTGACTCGGGCGCTGGCGCGGTCAGCGGGCAACGTCCGTGTTCGACCAGCGCACGTCGCCATCGCCTCCCCTTGCCGCTTCCTTGGCCTGAGCCAGGAGGGCGGCGTCCCGGCGGGAGATCCGTACCTGCGTCGCTCGCGTCTGAGCCGCCCGGTCCTCCAGGGCCTTGACCGCGTCTCCGGTCAGCCCCATCACGTCGCCGACGGATTTCCGGGACATCCCCGAATCGCGCAGCGTGCTGATCACACGCAGGCGGGCACGAGCGACCCGGGATGCCGCGCGCTGCTCCGTCTTGGGTCGATCATGGTCATCCCGCCACTGCGCTCTGCCCGTCTTGGTGCCTGGGTCGATCAACATTGAGACGAACTGGGTGCGCTTGGGGCTGCCCTCGATTCCGCGGACGACGTGGTCGATCTCCGCGAGCACCTTCTGAGCCCACTCCGAGTCTGCCTTCTCCAGGCGGAGGATCGGAGGCTCCTGCCGCTTCTCGCGCTTCTGCCTGGCCACAACCTGTCCCTTCAGGATGGGGGAGCCACGGGAAGCGGGACAGACTGTCTGCCTCGGGCCCGATGACGCTGACCCTGTACGTGTCGGAGCCGGGCCGGGCAGTCTGTACCGGTAGCGAGAGTGTCTCCGTTGCACCGCGAGGGTGTGCGCGCGTACATGGTTCACCTTGAAGCGACGACGAGCGCGCACTTCAGGCCCGCCACGACCGCGCGAGGAAGTTGCGCCTCGCGGCCCGGCCCTCGATGCCTCAGCGCAGTCCTGGCGCTTGAGGACTTGCTATCGGGGCCATGGCCGCCCCACACACACTGCGACACCTGCCACCTTTTCGGCTGTGTGCCCTCCAGCGCCATGGCCATCCGACAAATGGCCCGCGTCAGACCCGGGCAAAACTCAGCAACGAGGCCCCTGGATCTCCGGGTCGAGCAGGTCGGCGCCAAGCCAGACCGCCGTCCATGAGGAGGTGGAGCCGCACCTCCTGGGGCTACTCGTCATGCCCCAGCGGGGCACTCGGCTTCGTTTGCGTCCCCTCCTCGCCCAGCGTTTCGATCGCTATCGCGCACCACAATGTGGCACCGTCGAACCGTCATTCGGGCGCTGTCCGGCGGCCGAGGCGGAGCATCCAACTCACTATCTGCGCGGTCCCCATTTGCACTACATTTAGTTGCACTCCGCCGAGCGCTCATGAGTGGACGTTTTCCCAGGTCAACGGCGTGCCGTCGTCGGACTACCCCTGATTCCGAAATCAGGGGTGAAATCAGGGGCGAAATCAAGTCGTCACGACCCACTCGCATCAGGGGTAAGCCCGTGCCTCGTAGCGCGGCGTCCCTCAAAGCGGCCCGTTGCGAGACGCTCCATGTCCCTCCCTCAAGAGGGGCCGGGCGTTCTCGGCGGACGCCCGCCGCCGCGCCAAGAGCCCGACTGTGTGCGCTGCCCGAGGTACGTCCCCGTGGTTGCCGTCTGGGACTGCTGCAGGTTCAGTTGACACGGGGTGAGTGGTGATCATGCCGCGATGGCCGCGGCTTGGGTCGTGAAGGCGAGTTCGTACTCGACCGGGGTGAGCTTGCCGAGGGCTCGCTGGCGTCGGCGGCGGTTGTAGGTGTGTTCGGTCCAGAACACGATCGCGGCGTGGAGCTCGTCGCGGGTGCGCCAGCGGCGGCGGTCGAGGACATTCTTCTGCAGCAGCGCATGCCAGGACTCCATCGCCGCGTCGTCGCCGGCCGAGGCGACGCGGCCCATGGATCCCTGCAGCCCGGCAGCGGTCAGCACGGCCCGAAATGATCGGGCTCGGAAGTGCGATCCGCGGTCGCTGTGAACCACCACCACACCGACCGGCTGGCGCCGAGCAACCGCGGTGCGGAGCGCGGTAACGGCCAGCTGTGCGGTCATCCGCTCGTCGATCGCGTAGCCAACGATGCGGTTGCTGAACACGTCCTTGATGGCGCAGCAGTACAGCTTTCCTTCCGCCGTGGGGTGCTCGGTGATGTCGGTCAGCCACACGCGATCAGGCGCGGGCGCGGTGAAGTCGCGCTGGACGTGGTCGTCGTGCACCGCCGGGCCCGGGGTCTTGCCTGCCCCCCGGCGCCCCTTGCGCACGGTGTTCGACCACAGCTTCTGCTGCGAGCACAGCCGCCACACCCGGCGCTCGCCGACTGCGTGGCCTGCGCGCTCGAGCTCGTCAGCGAGCAACCGGTAGCCGAACTCAGGGTCATCGCTGTAGGTGTCGATCAGGGCGTTGGTCAGGTAGGCGTCCTGCAACTCACGGTCGCTGACCGGGTTGGACAGCCACGCGTAGTAGGCCTGTCTCGAATGTCCGAGCACCCCGCAGGTCAGCCGCACCGGAATGCCCTCGGCGGCCAGGTCACGGACCAGCGGGTAGCTCATTTTGGGAGGCTGCCCGCGGCGAAATAGGCCGCGGCACGGCGCAAGATTTCGTTCTCCATCTCCAGCCGCCGCATCTGGCGGCGCAGCTGCACCAACTCGTTCTGCTCGCTGCTGGTCTGCCCACATGACGCCGTCATCGATGTCGGCCTGCCGGCACCAGCGACGGACCGACTCCACCGAGATGTCGAAATCGGCCGCGACCTCGGCGTGGCTCAGATCGCCCCGACGGGCGACCCGAACGACGTCACGCTTGAACTCGGGCGGGAACTTCTTGGGCACAGTGACATCCTCCCCGCGGGACCACGTCCCGCAGATCGAGTGTCAACTGGACCGACAGCAATCCCGTGGCGCCCTTTCGGATCGGATGGTGAGGCAGCCTGGCCGATTCGGGCAGATGCCGGTCGAAGACGAGGCCAAAGTGGCGGGCGCCGCGCAGCCGCTCCACTTCTTGTGCCAGCGTGGTCCTCAGGCCCGGGTCACCAACACTCGCGATGGCGTTGTCCAGCAGGTTGCCTTCGCCTGATGACTGCTCGCGCATCCGCAAACTCCCAGTTCCCCGCTCTCAGCCCTTGAGGCGCAGTGCTGCTTGACCGACAGCCGAGCGGTTGCTCAGGCTGCTCCGACGACAATCTGGTCGGCCACCAAAGAGCGATGCTCGTGTGCGTACAGACTGTCACGCACGGTCGTTGAGGAGCGCGTCAGCAGTCCCGGCGAGCCACTCAGGTCTCCTGGTTCGCGCGGCTCGGACGTCCGCGGCATGCGGCCCCGGTGCTGGCGAGGCCAGTGCGCGCCCAGACCGCATCGTCTTCGGGCCTGGCGCCACCCAGGGCCGGTCCGTGCCGCTCCCTGCACTTCCTTGCATGCGCTGCGTCGGCGCAAGCGGATCTACGGCCCAAAGTGACACCGTCTTGTCATGCCAGTGCTCGTCCCCACGCGGCGACAACCTCGACGAGCGCCTGACCTGCGGTCGTACTGGTGCCCCCGGCAGGATTCGAACCTGCGACACACGGTTTAGGAAACCGATGCTCTATCCCCTGAGCTACGGGGGCTGCGGCGGTGCGGCTGCACCACCACCGGGCCGCTGCGCGCGGGCCGGTTGCCGACGAGAGGGTATCGGACGACCGAGGGGCCCGACGGCACGCGCCGTCGGGCCCCTCGGGCGTGTGCTCCGGTCGCTCAGCGAGCGGCGGTGCGCACCGATCAGACCTGCAGGGACTCCATGAAGTCCGGGTTCTCCTCGAGCCAGGCGTCGACGGCCTCGTCGTACCGGCCCTCGCCGTACTCGTTGACGACCATGTTCTCCAGCGAGCCGTACTGCTCGTCGGTGAGGGCCGCGTTCTCCATCATCGACGCCACATCGGCGCAGTCGGCGGAGAAGCCCTCACGGGCCAGCGTGTGCAGACCCTCGGACCCGCCCAGCGCGCCCTCGGGGTCGGCCAGGTCCTTGACCGGGAACTCGCTGTTGGCCCAGAACGGGCGCCACAGGGTGACGACGATGTCCTCGTTGGCGTCGGTCGCCGCCTGCAGCTCGGCCAGCATCGCGGTGGTGGAGGACTCGACCAGCGTGTAGTCCTCCTCCAGCCCGTAGGTCGGCATGACGCTGTCCTTGGTGGTGGCGGTGAGGCCGGCACCGGGCTCGATCCCGACGATCCGGCCGTCGAACATCTCGGCGTTGCCGGCCAGGTCGGCGATCGACTCGATGTCGGTGTACTCCGGGACGGCGAAGGTCAGCTTGGCGCCCTCGTACCAGGCACCGAGGTCCTCGAGCTGGTCGCCGTACTCCTCCATGTAGGCCGCGTGGGTGACCTCGGACCAGGCGGACGGGTAGACGTCGACGTCGCCCCCGGCCAGGCCGGCGTACAGCGGAGCCGCCTCGGAGATCTCGGTCATCTCGACCTCGATGCCCTGCTCGCCGAGGACGCTGTCCCACAGGTGGGCCATGCTCAGGCCGTCGGTCCAGGAGGGGATGAAGCCCAGGTTGACGGTCTCGCAGCCGCTGCCGGACGACGTCCCACCGGCTGCGGTGGTCTCCTCCTCGGCGTCCCCGCCGCAGGCGGTGGCGGTGAGGGCGACGGCGGCGAGTCCGGCGGCGAGGCGCGCGCCTCGGGTGGTCAGGTGCTTGTTCATGCGGTCGTTCCTCTCCTACATCTGGTGGCGGTCGACTGCCCCGCGCACCGTCGGTGCTCCGGCTCCGTGGCGACGGCCTGGGAGGGCCGCGCCGGTCGGCTACCGGGCAGGTTCGGTCGGTGAGTTCTGGGTGGTCGCGCCGGGCAGCGCCGCGTCGGTGGCGCGGCTCGTGGCGACGGGGCTCGCGGTGACGGTGCCACCGCGGCTGAGGAAGGACGGGAAGCCGGACAGCCGCCCGCGCCGCTGACCGAACGCGCTGGTCAGCCGGTCGAGGTAGATGGCCAGGACGACGACGGAGAGGCCGCCCTCGAAGCCGAGCCCGACGTCGAGCCGGGAGATGCTGGTGACGACGACGCCACCCAGGCCCCCGGCCCCGATCAGCCCGGCGATGACCGCCATGGACAGCGCCAGCATGATCACCTGGTTGACCCCGGCCATGATCGTCGGCAGGGCCAGGGGCAGCTGGATCCCGCGCAGGATGCGACCCGGCGGGCTGCCGAAGGCGTGCCCGGCCTCCACCAGCTCCTGATCGACCTGCCGGATGCCCAGCTCGGTGAGCCGGACGCCGGGCGGCATGGCGAAGATGATCGTGGTGACGACACCCGGGACGAGGCCGATGCCGAAGAAGGTCACCGCAGGCACGAGGTAGACGAACGCCGGCATCGTCTGCATGAAGTCGAGCACCGGTCGGAGGACGGCGCTGACCCGGTCGCTCTTGGCGGCCGACACCCCGATCGGGATGCCGATGGCGACCGCGATGACCGCGGACACCAGCACCAGTGCCAGCGTCGCCATGGCCGGCTCCCACATCCGCATGCTGATCAACAGCAGCAGGCCCAGCAGCGACACGACGGCGAAGCGCACCGACCGCACGACGCCACCGAGCACGGCCAGCAGCACGGCCAGCAGGACCGGCGGGGGGAACAGCAGCGCGTCGCGCAGGCCCTCCACACCGGTCTCGGTCCCGGCGCTGATCACGTCGAAGACCGGGGAGAAGTTCTCGGTGACCCAGTCGAAGCCGGTGTCGATCCAGTCGCCCACCGGGATCTGCGGCAGGGCGCCGTCCTCGGCGGCCCGGAGCACGGTCTCAGCCACGGACGGCCTCCTTCGTCGTCACGGCGGTGGCGCCCACCGGGTCGGCCGGTGCCCGCGAGAGGGACGGTGCGGGGCGCGGCACGCCCCCCAGTGCAGCCAGGACCGCGCCTCGGGGCACCACCCCCAGCAGCCGGCCGGCGTCGTCCACGACGGTCACCGGCACCTCGTCCTGGGCGGCGGGGGCGAGCAGCTCGCTCAGCGTGGTCGTCGCCCGGACGTCGACCGGGGGCAGCAGGGGGAGGCCGGCCAGCGACGGCGCCCCGGCCGCGACGGCGGCCCGGACGGCGTCCTCGGTGGCCACGCCGGCCACCCGGCCGTCACCGTCCCCGACGAGCACGGAACCGGAGCGGTGGTCCTGCATCGCCTGCAGCACCTGCGCGGGCGCAGCCGTCGGGGAGACCAGCGTGGGCGCCTCGACCATCACGTGCCGGGCGGTGAACACCCGCCCACGGTCGACGTCGGCGAGGAACTGGCGGACGTAGTCGTCGGCCGGGGTCTCGAGGATCTGGTCGGGCGTGCCGATCTGCACGATCCGCCCGTCGCGCATGATCGCGATCCGGTCACCCAGGCGCATGGCCTCGTTGAGGTCGTGGGTGATGAAGACGATCGTCTTGCCCAGCGAGGCCTGCAGCTCCAGCAGCTGGTCCTGCATCTCGCGGCGGATCAACGGGTCCAGCGCGCTGAACGCCTCGTCCATCAGCAGCAGGTCGGTGTCGGCGGCGAGCGCGCGGGCCAGGCCGACCCGCTGCTTCATGCCACCGGAGAGCTGCCCCGGCTCCTGGTCGGCCCACTGCTCGAGCCCGACGAGCGCGAGGGCCTCCTGCGCCTTGGCCCGGCGGGTGGCGCGGTCGACGCCGCGCACCTCGAGGGCGTAGGCGGCGTTGTCCAGCACGCTGCGGTGCGGGAAGAGCGCGAAGTGCTGGAACACCATGCTCATCCGCTCCTGCCGGAGCCGGCGCAGCGCCTTGTCGTCCAGCGCGGTCAGCTCGTCGTCGCCCACCCGCACGGTCCCGGCGGTGGCCTCCAGCAGCCCGTTGAGCATCCGCAGCAACGTCGACTTCCCCGAGCCGGACAGCCCCATGACCACGAAGATCTCGCCCGGCTCGACGGTGAAGCTGACGTCGATGACGGCCGGGATGGCGCCACGGTCCCGCACCTCTGCGACAGAGGCGCCGTCCCGGAGCCGGTCGACCGCCTCGGCGGTGCGCCGGCCGAAGACCTTGAACAACCCCTCGGCATGTACTGCGGGCACGGGCAACCTCTCGTCAGCGGACACGGCCCGGGCCTGGCGGCACGACGAGCAGGCGGGCGACCGCTCCGCGGAGCGGTCACCACCTGCCGTGTCGTCCCGCCGGGCGCACCGCTCCTGGAGCGGGCGCCACGGGGCGCGGGTGCGGCTCACCGGCCACGACGCCAGGGCGTCGGCACGCACGTCGCGGTGCGCCGGTCAGCGAGCCGGGGTGGGGCAGGCAGGGCCCGCTCCCATCTCGGAACAGGACGCTAACAGCGGATGGCGGACACAAATGACACTTTCAGCCCATCGGGCAATTCCGTTATGTCGTCGTGACTCGCACGGGGTGTCGAACAGCACAACGACAATTCCGCCGCTCGGTCGAGATCGGCACCGTCCGGTAGGTGTCACCCGCCTGAACTGCGGGTACACGTACTCGGGCGCGGCCCGAGGGCAACCGAGAAATGTGTTGCCACGCTGTCATGGGATCGTCATCAGATCTCCATGTGACACCAACTTGAGTGCAATTCACCCCCGGCCGATCACCGCATCGGCGACTGTGGTGCGCGTGGGACGGGGAACCTCTGGGGTCCCCGACGCGTGGGAGGAGATGCGGGCGACACCGTGTCGCAACCGTTACCTTGTGTCAGCACATACGAGCCCCGGCAAGGGCGCCGGAGGCGCGGGAGGTGGAGAGCACCGATGGAGATCACGGTCGTCGACGTCCCCGAGCGGGGCCGCTTCGAGATCCGGGACGGCGAGCGAGTCGTCGGCCTGGCCAGCTACCACGTCGACCAGGGCGTGATGACCCTGCCGCACACCGAGATCGACCCGACGATGGGCGGTCGAGGTCTGGGCACCCAGCTGGTGTCCGCCGTCCTCACCGCCGCGCGCGAGCGGGGCCTGCACGTGCTCCCCTACTGCTCGTTCATCCGCAAGTACCTGGTCGACCACCCCGAGCAGCTCGACCTCGTCGCCGAGGCCGACCGGCCCACCTTCGGCCTCGCGCCCGCCCACAGCTGAGCCACCCGGCAGCTGGTCCACCCAGCGGCGCCGGTCGTGGCTTCCTAGGCTCGGTCGGGTGCCCACCGCGCTGCTCTGGTTCCGCCGTGACCTGCGCCTGGACGACCACCCGGCCCTGCTCGCCGCCATCGACGCCGCCGGGCCCCAAGGCAGCGTCGTCCCCGTCTTCGTCTTCGACGACCGGCTCTACGGCCCCTCGGGCGAGCCGCGCCGGCGGTTCCTGCTCGACTGCCTCGCCGAGCTCGACACCGCGACCGGCGGCGCCCTCGTCACGCGCACCGGCGACCCGACCGCCGTCCTCCCCCGGCTGGCGGCAGAGCTGGGCGCGGTGAGCGTGCACGTCACCGCCGACGCCGGCCCGTACGGACGGCGCCGGGACCAGGCGGTCGAGCGGGCGCTGGGCGACATCCCGCTGGTGCGCACCGGCTCGCCGTACGCGGTCGCTCCCGGGCGGGTGGTCAAGCGGGACGGCACGCCGTTCCAGGTGTTCACCCCGTTCGCCCGCGCCTGGCGGGAACACGGCTGGCACTCCCCCGCCGTCCGCCCGGACCCGGTCCCGTGGCAGCGCGACGTCCGCTCCGACGACCGCCCACCGCGACCGGCCCTGGGCGACGTCCAGCTGCCCACCGCCGGCGAGGCCGCGGCCCTGGAGGCCTGGCACCGGTTCCGCGACGAACGGCTGCGCGGCTACGACGAGGGCCGCGACCGGCCGGCGACCAACGGGACGAGCCGGTTGTCGGCCTACCTGAAGTACGGCTGCATCCACCCGCGCACGCTGCTCGCCGACCTGGCCGCCGAGGAGGGTTCGGAGTCGGTGCGCCGCTACACCGACGAGCTCGCCTGGCGCGACTTCTACGCCGACGTCCTGTGGCACCGGCCCGACTCGGCCCGCGAGTACCTCAAGCCCGAACTGCAGAGCATGGGCTACGACTCCGGGCCGGACGCCGAGGAGCTGGTGCGCGCCTGGGAGACCGGCCGCACCGGCTTCCCGATCGTCGACGCCGGGATGCGGCAGCTGCTCGGTGAGGCCTACGTGCACAACCGGGTGCGGATGATCGTCGCCTCCTTCCTGGTCAAGGACCTGCACCAGGAGTGGACGCTGGGCGCGAAGTACTTCATGGAGCACCTGGTCGACGGCGACCTGGCCAGCAACAACCACGGCTGGCAGTGGGTGGCCGGCACCGGCACCGACGCCTCGCCGTACTACCGGGTGTTCAACCCGATCACCCAGGGCAAGAAGTTCGACCCGGACGGCAGCTACGTGAAGCGCTGGGTGCCCGAGCTGCGCGATCTCGACCCGAAGCACGTGCACGAACCGTGGACGGCGCCCGGCGGCGTCCCGGCCGGCTACCCCGAGCCGGTCGTCGACCACGCCCATGAGCGCCAGGTGTCCCTGGACCGCTACGCCGCCCTCCGCGCCCGCTGACACCTCGACAGAAATGGCCACTTCTGTCGAGGTGTCGGCTGGGTCACCGGTGCCGTCGTGGCGAGCGGGGCCCCGGCGGGTGAAGCTGGACGGCGTGATCGTCGGTGCCTGAGGGCCACACCCTGTTCCGGTTGGCCCGCGAGCAGCAGGCCGCGTTCGCCGGCCGCGAGGTGCACGTGACCAGCCCGCAGGGCCGCTTCGCCGGGCAGGCCGAGCTGCTCGACGGCCGGGTCCTCGACGAGGTCACCTCCTACGGCAAGCACCTGTTCGCCTTCTTCGGCCCGGACGTCGTCCACGTCCACCTGGGTCTCTACGGGAAGTTCACCTCCGGCACCGGGCTGCCCCCGGTTCCCCGCGGCGCCCTGCGGATGCGCTGGGAAGGCCCGGGTGAGGACGGCGAGGGCGTGTGGACCGACCTGCGCGGCGCCACCGCCTGCGACCTGATCACCGACGGCGAGGTGCAGCTGATCCTCGACCGGCTCGGCCCGGACCCGCTGCGCCGGCGCTCGGATCCGGCGAAGGCGTTCGCCCGCATCTCCCGCAGCCGGACCACCATCGGCGCGCTGCTGATGGACCAGGCCGTGCTCGCCGGTGTCGGGAACGTCTACCGGGCAGAGGTCCTGTTCCGGCAGCGACTGAGCCCGTTCCGGCTCGGCCGGGACGTCGACGCCGACCTCTGGGACCGGCTGTGGGCGGACCTGGTGACGCTGATGAAGGCCGGGGTGAAGGCGGGCCGGATCGTCACCACCGAGCGCACCGACCGCGAACGCCGGCGCGGTCCGGCGCTCCGGGAGGACGCCCACTACGTCTACCGGCGCGCCGGGCTGCCCTGCCGGATCTGCGGCACCGAGGTGCGCACCGAGGTCATGGTCGGCCGCAACCTCTTCTGGTGCCCCACCTGCCAGGCGGTCTAGAGGGCGCCCTTGGCCTCGTCGCCGGCGGGCAGGGCGTGCAGCAGCCGGACGCCGATCGGCTCGGTCAGGTCGTCCTTGACGGCCTCGGTGAGCTGGTTGAACGTCTCGCCCGCCCCGTGGGCCTTGACGTCGTCCTGGGTGGCCCATCGCTCGATCATCACGAAGCCGTAGCCGTCCTCGTGCAACGCGTAGAGCTCGCAGCCGGGCTCCTCGTGCACCCTCGGGATCGCCGCGGTGAACGCCTCCCGGACGGCGTCGGCCCGGCCGGGCTTGGGCGAGATGGTGGCGACGATCGTGATGGACACGCAGGGCTCCTCAGCGGTGACCGGGCACGGCTGCCCGGGTTCACCCTGGCGCCTACCCGCCATCGGGACGACGATGCGGGCGTGGCCCAACCCGCTGTGCCCGGACGCCCGCTGCGCGTCGCCGTCGTCGGTGCCGGGCCGGCGGGCATCTACGCCGCCGACGCGCTCGCCGGACAGGACGACGTCCCGGTCGCCGTCGACCTGATCGACCGGCTGCCCACCCCGTTCGGCCTGGTGCGGCACGGCATCGCCCCGGACCACCTGAAGATGCGGGCGCTGCGCGAGACGCTGCACCACACCCTGGACCACGAGCGGGTGCGCTTCGTCGGCAACGTGGAGATCGGCACCGACCTGGCCCTGGACGAGCTGCGCCGGCACGTCGACGCCGTCGTCTACACCTACGGCGCGGCCGGTGACCGCGCACTGGGCATCCCCGGCGAGGAGCTGCCCGGCAGCCTGGCCGCCACCGACGTCGTCGCCTGGTACTGCGGGCACCCCGACGCCGACCGGGGCCGGGTCGAGGAGCTGGTGTCCCGGGCCCGGGACGTCGTGGTGGTCGGGGTGGGCAACGTGGCGCTCGACGTGGCCCGGGTGCTGGCCCGCTCCCCCGCCGAGCTGCACCCCACCGAGATGCCGCACCACGTGCTCGACACCCTGGCCGCCGCACCGGTCGAGCGGATCACCGTGCTCGGTCGCCGCGGCCCGGCCCAGGCCAGCTTCACCACCCAGGAGCTGCGCGAGCTGGGCCACCTCGCCGCAGCCACCGTGCTCGTCGACCCGGCCGACCTCACCGACGCAGGGGACGCCGCCCTGGCCGCCGAGGACCGACACGTCGCCCGCAACCTCGCCGCACTCGCCGACTACGCCGGCCACGAGGCCGCGCCCGGCACGGTCAGCGTGCGGCTGCGCTTCCACGCCCGGCCGGTGCGGCTGCTCGGCACCGACCGGGTCATCGGGGTGGAGGTGGAGCGCACCCGGGTCGACGCGGACGGCCGGGCGGTCGGGACCGGCGAGCTCGACGTCGTCCCGGCCGACCTGGTGGTGCGCTCGGTCGGCTACCGCGGGCACGCGCTGCCCGGGCTGCCGCTGGACGGGGGCACCGTGCCGCACGACGCCGGCCGGGTGGTCCGGGACGGCGAGGTCAGCCGCGGCGAGTACGTGGCCGGGTGGATCAAGCGGGGCCCGACCGGCGTCGTCGGCACCAACAAGCACGACGCCCGGGAGACCGTCGCCTCGCTGCTGGCCGACGTCGCGTCCGGGGTGCTGCAGCCCGGTGGGGACGACGACTGGGTCGACACCCTGCTCGCCCGCGGCGGGCACCCGGTGCTGCTGGCCGACTGGCGGGCGATCGACGCCGCCGAGATCGCGCTGGGTGCGGTGCACGGCCGGGCCCGCACCACGCTGCACGAGCGGGAGTCGCTGCTCGCCGCCGTCCGGGCCGCCGCGGCAGCGCAGGAGGGCTGAGGTGGGGTGGCGCGGTACGGCAGACTCGGTGACGTGACCGGCTCAGCACAGACCTCGCCCGCCACCACGATGATCTCCTTCGCCCGCGGTGCCCCGTCCACCGACATCGTCGACGTCGAGGGCCTCAAGCAGGCCGCCGTCGCCGCGTTCGACTCCGACCCGGCCGGGATGACCGGCTACGGGACGGCGGTCGGCTACGTGCCGCTGCGCGCGTGGATCGCCGAGAAGCACGGCGTCCCGGTCGAGCACGTGCTGGTGACCAACGGCTCGATGCAGGCCGATGCCTTCCTCTTCGACGAGCTGGCCACGCCGGGCGCCGCGGTGGTGACCGAGCGGCCCACCTACGACCGCACCCTGCTCGGGCTGCGCAACCGCGGCGCCGACGTGCACCTGGTGACGCTGGAGGAGGACGGCATCTCCGTCGACGAGCTCGCCGCCCTGCTCGAGGGTGGGCTCCGGCCGACGCTGGCGCACGTCATCCCCAACTTCCAGAACCCGGCCGGCTACACGCTCTCGCTGGCCAAGCGTGAGCGACTGCTGGAGCTGGCCCGCGAGCACGACTTCGTGCTGTTCGAGGACGACCCGTACGTCGACATCCGGTTCAGCGGGGAGCCGCTGCCGCGGATGCTGGAGCTGGACGGCGGCGCGGCCAGCGAGCACGTCGTCTACGCCTCGTCGTTCTCCAAGACGGTCTGCCCGGGCATCCGGGTGGGCTACCTGGTGGGGCCGCCGGCGCTGATCAAGAAGATCCAGGTCCGGGCCACGAACACCTACATCGCGCCGAACATGGTCGCCCAGGGCACGGTCTACGCCTACCTGCAGGGCGAGCGGTTCCCGGCCGCGCTGGAGCGGGTGAAGTCGGCGCTGGCCGAGCGGGTCGGGCTGCTGGACGACGCGCTCCGCGAGCGCCTGCCGCAGGCGTCCTTCCGCCGTCCCGAGGGCGGGTACTTCCTGTGGGTGTCGCTCCCCGAGGGCGAGGGCCACGACGTCGCCCGGATCACCACCGAGGCAGCCGCCCGCGGGGTGGCGATCGTGCCGGGCACCGACTTCCTGCTCGAGGGCGGGGAGAACTCGTTCCGGCTGGCCTACTCGGCCGTGCAGCCCGGCGACGTCGACGAGGGCGTCCGCCGGCTGGCCGCCGCCATCGAGGCCGCCCGCTCCTGAGCACTGTGCGCTGACGGCGGGTCCCGGAGGTGGAACCCGCCGTCAGCGCACATCAGCCGGAGTTCCGCAGAGCGGTGGCGACGCCGTTGACGCTCAGCTGGATGCAGCGGCGCACCAGCTCGTCGTCGTCCCCCTCGCGGCGGCGGCGCAGCATCTCCACCTGCAGGTGGTGCAGCGGCTCCAGGTAGGGGAACCGGTTGCGGATCGACCGGGCCAGCGACGGGTTGTCGGCCAGCAGCTGGTCGTCGCCGGTGACCGCCAGCAGCATCCGCACCGTGCGCTCGTGCTCGGCGGTGATCTGGCTGAACACCCGGTCACGCAGTTCGGGGTCGGGCACCAGCTCGGCGTACCGGGCGGCCAGCTCCAGGTCGGTCTTGGCCAGCACCATGCCCATGTTGGACAGCACGGTGCGGAAGAACGGCCACCGCTCGTGCAGGTCCTGCAGCTGGGCCAGCCGGCCGGGGTCCCCGTCGACCCAGGACTCCAGCGCCGTCCCGGTGCCGTACCAGCCGGGCAGCATGATCCGGGCCTGCGACCAGCTGAACACCCACGGGATCGCCCGGAGGTCGGTGATCTTGTCCCCGGCCTTGCGGGACGGCGGCCGGCTGCCGATGTTCAGCTCGGCCAGCTCCCGGATCGGGGTCGCGGCGCGGAACCACTCGACGAAGCCGGGCGTCTCGTGCACCAGCGCCCGGTAGGCGCCCTGCGCACGGGCCGCCAGGTCGTCGAGCAGCGTGTAGGCGTCCTCGGCCTCGGTGCCGAGCCCCTCGATGTCCAGCAGCGTCGACTCCAGGGTGGCCGCGACCAGCGCCTCCAGGTTCCGGCGGGCCAGGTCGGGTGAGGCGTACTTGGCCGCGATCACCTCGCCCTGCTCGGTGATCCGCAGCGCCCCGGCGACCGAGCCCGGCGGCTGGGCCCGGATCGCCTCGTAGCTGGGGCCGCCGCCCCGGCCGACGGTGCCGCCGCGGCCGTGGAAGAGCCGCAGCCGGATGCCGTTGGCGCGGGCGACCTCGACCAACGCCAGCTCGGCCCGGTACAGCGCCCAGTTGGCGGCCAGGTAGCCGCCGTCCTTGTTGCTGTCGCTGTAGCCGAGCATCACCTCCTGGTCGTCGCCGCGGTTGGCCACCAGCGCCCGGTACAGCGGCTGGTCCAGCATCGCGGCCAGGATCGTGCCGGCGGCCTGCAGGTCGCCGATCGTCTCGAACAGCGGGGAGATGCCCACCGAGCAGGTGGGGCCACCCTCTGCGCCCGGGTCGAGCAGCCCGACCTCCTTGAGCAGGACGGCGACCTCCAGCACGTCGCTGACCGACTCGCACATGCTGATCACGTAGTTCGGGATCGCCCGTGGGCCGAGCAGCGCCACCTGCTCGGCGGCCGCCACCAGGAGGTCCAGCTCGCCGCGGGCCAGCTCGGAGAGCTCGGCGCCGGGGCGCACCAGCGGTCGGCGCAGCTGCAGCTCGCCGGTGAGCAGCTCGACCCGGGCGGTCTCGTCGAGGGCGGCGTAGTCCTCGCACACCCCGGCCCAGGCCAGCAGCTCGCCCAGCACCTCCTCGTGCACCGCGGAGTTCTGCCGCATGTCCAGCCCGCACAGGTGGAAGCCGAAGACCTCCACCGCGTCACGCAGCCGGGCCAGCCGGTCGTCGGCCAGCGCACCCGCCCCGTGGCTGCGCAGCGAGGCGTCGACCGTCGTGAGGTCGGCGATCAGCTCCTCGGGCAGCTCGTAGGGCGACAGCTCGACGTCCGGCTCCTCCCCCGGCACCGAGCCCAGGACCCGCCGCGCGGTCGCGGCCAGCCGCCGGTAAACCCCGCGCAGGGCCCGCCGGTAGGGCTCGTCGCCGCGGAACGGGGAGTCGTCACCGGAGGCCTCGGCCAGGGCGTACAGCTCGTCGGTCGGCGTCACCAGCCGGTCGGACATCGACAGCTCGTCGGCCAGGCAGATGAGCTCGGCGAGGTGGTGCCGCAGCGCCGTCTCGGCCTGTCGGGTGGTCGCCCGGCGGACGGCGTCGGCGGTGACGAACGGGTTGCCGTCCCGGTCACCGCCGATCCAGGAGCCCGGCTGCAGCATCGGGGTGGCCAGCAGGTCGGCGTCCGGCCAGCGCGCGCGCAGGGCCTGGCGGAGCTCGGTGTTGATCGCCGGGACGACCTCGAACAGCGACAGGTCGTAGTAGCGCAGCGCCTCGTCGATCTCGTCGGCCAGCCGCAGCCGGGACAGCCGCAGCAGCGCCGTCTGCCAGAGGGTGAGCACCTCGCGGGACAGGTGCGCCGCCCAGGCCCGCTCGTCGATCCCGTACGGCCCGGCGTCGTCCCGCTGCCGGATCAGGTCGGTGACCTGTTGCTGCACCTGGGAGATCGTCCGGCGGCGCACCTCGGTCGGGTGCGCGGTCACCACTGGGACGACGAGCGCCCCGGCCAGTTCCCGGGCCACCACGTCGCCGTCGAGACCTGCCTCGTCCAGCAGGTCCAGCGACGCCGCCAGGCTCCCCTTCTGCGGGGGTGAGCCCTCCCGCCGGTGGTGCCGGCGGCGGCGCTCGTGGTGCACGTCCTCGGCGATGTTGGCCAGCAGCGAGAAGTGGCTGAACGCCCGGACGACGTGGTTGGCCTCGTGCAGGTCGAGCTGGGCCAGCCGGTCGGCGAGCTCGGAGCGGCCCACCTCGGAGCGTCGGATCCGGAAGGCCTCGACCCGGGTGGCCTCGACCAGCTCGAGGACGTCGGCGCCGGCCTGCTCGCCGATCACCTCCCCGAGCACTCGGCCCAGCAGTCGGATGTCGGCCCGCAAGGGCTCGTCGGTGCGGTCGTCCGGGTCGGTGGGACTCCCGGAGGGGCGTAGGTCGGCAACGTCGACGGTGGCTTCGGACACGGGGGCAGTATCCGCAACCGGTGTGACGGTCGGGTGTCCCGGGGAGGATGGGCGGGTGATCCGACTGCAGGCGACACCGACCAGCCCCGTCCCGGCCGAGCACGGAGAGGGCCCTGTCTTCGACGCCGCCGCGCAGGAACTGCTCTGGGTGGACATCACCGCGGGGCTGGTCCGGCGCGGCACGATCGCCGGGGACGACGTCGTCCCGGTGGCCTCGCACCGGGGCGGTGACACGGTGGGGTTCGTCGCCCCGGCGGCCGCCGGCGGCTGGCTGCTGGGCGCCGGGGCCGGCATCACCCGGCTGACCGCCGAGAGCGACGCACAGGTGCTGATCGAGCTCACCGGAGAGGGCGGCTCGGAGTCCGCGGGCGGCACCCGGATGAACGACGGCGCCTGCGACCGGGCCGGCCGGTTCTTCGCCGGGACGATGGCCTTCGACGAGCGGCCCGGCGCCGGCAGCCTCTACCGGCTGGACCTCGACGGCACGGTCAGCACCGTGCTCGACGGCCTCACCATCTCCAACGGGCTGGGCTGGTCACCCGACGACCGCACCGTGTACCTCTCCGACTCCGGCGCGAAGACGGTGTGGGCGTTCGAGTACGACCTGGACAGCGGCGCCTTCGGCGAGCGCCGGGTGCTGCTGGACTTCAGCGACGACCCGGCCGGCGTCGCCGACGGCCTCACCGTCGACGACGAGGGCTGTCTCTGGACGGCGCTGTGGGGCGGTGCCCAGGTGCGGCGGTGGTCGCCCGAGGGCGAGCTGCTCGCGGTCGTCGAGGTCGCCGCCCAGAACACCACCAGCTGCGCGTTCGCCGGCGACCTGCTGGTGATCAGCACGTCGGTGCACGGCATGGACGACGCCGCCCGGGCCGCCCAGCCGGACGCCGGCCGGCTGTTCACCGTGCGACCCGGGGTCAGCGGCCCGCCGGCGAACCCCTACCGCGGCCCCCTCGGCGCCCTCCGCCAGCGCTGACCGCCGTCGTCCCTGCACCGCCGTCGTCCCTGCACCGCCGTCGTCCCTGCACCGCCGCAGTGATCAGGTGACCTGATCGGACACTGTCCCCCCGCACCAACGCTGGTGCAGGGGGACAGTCGTTGATCAGGTCACCTGATCAACGCTGCGAGCGGCGTCAGGCCTTCTCGGCGGCCAGGGCCTCGCGGAGCTTGAGCCGGCCGCCGGTGCGCAGCAGCGCCCCGGAGTAGATCCGCCCACCGATCCGGACGATGACTGCGATCGCCAGGACCATCAGCAGGACGGCGAGCCCGACCTCCCACCACGCGGCCTCGCCGGCGGCCTGCCGTACCGGCATCACCATCGGCGACAGACCGGGGACGTAGGAGGTCACCGTGGCCAGCGTGCTGCCCGGGTCCTGGGCGGCCTGGATCGCGACGATGAACCCGACCACGAGCAGGATGGTCGTCGGCGTCAGCACGCTGCCCAGGTCCTCCTGCCGGCTGACCAGCGAGGCGGCGACCGCGAACACCGCCGCGTAGAACGCGTAGCCGATCACGAACCAGGCGAGCACGTTCAACACGGTGCCGATCAGCTGGCCCGGCAGGTCGATGACGTCGAAGGCCAGCGCCCCGGCCACCCCGACCACGGCGATCACCGCGGTCTGCAGCAGCCCGAGGGCACCCAGGCCGATGATCTTCCCGGCCAGCAGCTGCCACGGGCGCATGGTGGCCAGCAGCAGCTCGACCACCCGGCTGGACTTCTCCTCGACCACGCCCTGCGCGACGAACTGCCCGAACAGGATGAAGAGGAAGTACAGCAGGCCCACCCCGAGCAGCGCGACGACCGTGGCCTGCGTCCGGTCCGCCTCGTCCGCCTCCAGGGCGACGACGTCGACCGCGGGGGCGGGCTCGAGCTGCACCCCGGCCTCGGTGAGCTGGTCGGCCACCGAGAGGGCGGCCAGTGCGCTCCGCACGAGGTCCTCGGTGCTCCCGCCCGCGGACTGCACCAGGAGCTCGGGCCGGCTGCCCGTCGGGTCCAGCAGGGCGGCGTCGACGTCCTCCTCCGCGACGGCGGTGCGGGCGGCGGCCTCGTCGGCCAGCTCGACCACCGTCACCTCGGTGCCCAGCGCATCGCCCTGCTGCTGCAGGACCTGCTCGACGGCCCGGTCGCCGCCGACCAGGCCGATCCGGCTGGTCGACTCCCCGCCGCCGAGGAGCACCTGGAACAGCATCAGGCCGATGATCAGGACGATCAGCACCGCGGAGCTGACCAGGAAGCCCTTGTCCCGGATCCGGGTGGAGATCTCCCGGCCGGCCACGAGCCGGACGAGCTGGGTCGGGCTGTGCGGCTTGATGTCGGTGGATGCGGGCGCGGTCATGCCGCCACCTCCCGGGTGTCGGTGACGGCGTGGCGGAAGAGCTCGACCAGCGTCGGTTCCCGCCAGGCGAAGTGGGCGACCCGGCCGGTGGCCAGGGCGGCGGCCAGCACCTGCTGGTCGTCGGCGCCGGGAGCCAGCTCGAGCACGGTGTCGCCGCGCTGCTCGGAGACCACTCGCACGCCGGGCACGGCGGCGGCCCAGCCGACCGACGCGTCCGGGACCACGACGCGCAGTTGGCGACCGGCGGCCGCGGAGCGCAGCTCGTCGACCGTGCCGCTGGCGACGATCTTGCCGCGGGCGAGGATGCCGACCGCGTCGCAGAGCCGTTCCACCAGGTCCAGCTGGTGGCTGGAGAAGACGACGGGCACGCCGCGCCGGCACTGCTCGAGCAGCGCCTCGGCCAGCGAGTCGACGCCCACCGGGTCCAACCCGGAGAAGGGCTCGTCGAGGATCAGCACGTCGGGCTCGCTGACCAGGGCGGCGGCCAGCTGCACGCGCTGCTGGTTGCCCAGCGACAGCTTCTCCACCCGGTCGT
The DNA here is from genome assembly GCF_000761485.1 of Modestobacter caceresii. Taxonomy (GTDB): domain Bacteria; phylum Actinomycetota; class Actinomycetes; order Mycobacteriales; family Geodermatophilaceae; genus Modestobacter; species Modestobacter caceresii. The sequence goes on along the minus strand of NZ_JPMX01000023.1, from coordinate 68,843 downwards.
TGCGCCGCTCCCCCAGCCCGAGCCGCTCGGCCCAGTGCTCGGCGGCGCGGCCGGCGGCCCGGGCGTCCAGGCCGTGCAGCCGGGCGAAGTAGGCCAGCTGCTCGCCGACCTTCATCTTCGGGTAGAGGCCGCGCTCCTCGGGCATGTAGCCGATCCGGCGGCGGACGACCTCGTCGACCGGCCGCCCCGTCCAGCGCACCTCCCCGGCATCGGCGCGCGCGAGGCCCATGGCGATCCGCATGGTGGTGGTCTTCCCCGCCCCGTTGGACCCGCAGAAGCCGAACATCTGGCCCGGGGCCACGGTGAAGCTCACCCCCTCGAGCACCTGGTTGCTGTCGTAGGCCTTGTACAGGCCGTCGAACTCGAGCACTGCTCCTCCGGTGTCCGTCGTGTGCGTGCAGCCCTTGCCATCCGCAACGAGTGGGAGCCTGTCGCATGACTTTCCAACCCGTCAAGTGAACAGCGCGGTGCGTCCTCCCGTTCGTGCTGCGCCGGCGCCCTCGGTCAGGTGGGATCGGGGCATGACGGAGAACCACCCAGCACAGGTGCCCAGCGACGTGGGCCTGGCCGGGCTGCGCGAGGCGGCGGCCGGCTGCCGAGCCTGCGAGCTGTGGGAGCCGGCCACCCAGACCGTCTTCGGCGAGGGCCCGGAGACCGCGCGGGTCGTCTTCGTCGGCGAGCAGCCCGGCGACCAGGAGGACCGCGCGGGCGAGCCGTTCGTCGGCCCGGCCGGGAAGCTGCTGGACCGAGCGCTGACCGACGCCGGCATCGACCGGCGCGACGCCTACGTGACGAACTCGGTGAAGCACTTCCGGTTCACGCCCACGCCCAAGCGGCGGATCCACCAGTCCCCGGGCGCGGAGCACCTGCGGGCCTGCCGCCCGTGGCTGGAGGCGGAGTTCGCCGTCCTCCAGCCGGAGGTGGTGGTCTGCCTGGGCGCGGTGGCGGCCAAGGCGCTGATCTCACCGTCGTTCCGGATCACCCGCGAGCGGGGGCAGCTGCTGCCGTGGACGCCGCCGGGCGTACGTGCCGCGGAGGCGTCGCTGGCCGACGCCGACCAGGACGAGGACGCCCCGCACCAGACCTGGGTGCTCGCCACGGCGCACCCCTCCGCCGTGCTCCGGACGCCGGACGACGCCCGGGCCGCCGCGTACGACGCGCTCGTGGCCGACCTCCGGGTCGTCGCCCACGCCCTCGCCTGACACCCCTGAGGGGCCAAAGTCGCGACTTTGGCCCCTCCCGGAGGGGTCAGTCGTCCTCGGGCTCGGGGTGGCGGGCCCCGGCGGAGAGCTCGGTCCCGGCCTCCACCGTCGCCCGGCGGCCGACCAGGGTGACCGCGCCGTCCCCACCGACTGTGGCCCGCTCCCCCACCGTCACCCCGTCGTCCAGGACGGTGCGGGTGACGGTGGCCCCCGCGCGCACCCGGGAGCCGGGCAGCAGCACCGAGTCGATGACGGTCGCCCCCGGCTCGACGATCACCCCCGGCGACAGCACCGAGCCGCGCACCTCGCCGGCCACCCGGGTGCCCCCGGACACCAGGCTGTCCTCGACCACCGCGCCGCTCAGCAGGCGGGCCGCGCTGTGCCGGCCGCCGCGGGTGTGGATCGGCCAGCTCGGCTTGTCCAGGTCGATCGGCGGCTCCTCGCAGCGGAACTCGCGGTGGGACTCCCAGTAGGACTCGATGGTGCCGACGTCCCGCCAGTAGCCGTTCAGCGGGTAGGCCCGGGCCAGCCCGTCCTTCGTCTGCGCCGGCAGCAGGTGGGTGCCCAGGTCCTCCAGGCCGTCGTCGCCGACCTCGTCGCTGATCGCCTCGAGCCGGTCCAGGGTCTCGTTCGGGGAGAAGACGAAGACCTCGTTGGTGGCGGTCGTCGTCGCCGGCTCGTCGGGCTTGTAGGCGTAGTCGGTGACCCTGCCGTCGTCCGCGGCCTGGACGATGCCGTAGCGGCTGGCGTCGTCGTCCTCGACCTCTGTGGTGACCATGGTGACCTCGGCCCCGGAGCCCAGGTGGGCCTCGACGACGTCGCGGTAGTCGAGCTTGTAGACCGCGTCGGAGCTGACCACCACGAGCGCGTCGGCGCCGAACTGCCGGATGAGCTCGGCCTGCCGCCAGAGCCCGTCGGCGGTGCCCATGGTGAAGCCGCCCCGCTCACTGCCCTGGAACGGCGGCAGCATCATCAGCCCGCCGGTGGTGCGGTCCAGGTCCCACGGGCGGCCGTTGGCCAGGTGCTCGTTGACCGACTGCGGCTGGTACTGCTCGGACACCCAGACGTCGGGGATCTGTGAGTGCTCGCAGTTGGACAGCGGGAAGTCGATGAGCCGGTAGACCCCGGCGAACGGGACGGCGGGCTTGGCCCGGGTCTCCGTCAGCAGTTCGAGGCGGCTGCCCTTGCCACCGGCGAGGACGAGGACGAGGACCCGCGGGAGTGCCATGGCCGCCCACGTACCCGGGCGCGGGCGGCTCACCCCTCGGGCGGCGCGGCGTGCTCCTCGGCCAGCCGACGGCGGGCGTCGCGGGCCACCTCGTCGGCCCGGGACGCCCGGAACAGCCAGAACGACGGCACCGCGACGGCGACCACGGCCATCGCCACCACGATCACCACGCCACCGGAGACCATCGCCGCGGTGACGCCGACGCTGCTGGCCATCAGGCCGGCGCGCAGGTCGCCCAGCCGTGGCCCGCCGGCGACGACCACGATGAACACGCCCTGCATCCGGCCGCGCATCTCGTCCGGCGCCGCCGTCTGCAGCATCGCCGAACGGAGCACCGCGCTGACCATGTCGCCGGCGCCTGCGACGGCGAGGCAGAGCACCGCCAGCCACAGCGTCGAGGCCAGCCCGAAGCCGATGATCGCCACGCCCCACACCGCGATGGCGGCCAGCACGACGGCGCCCTGCCGGTCGACCCGGCTGACCCACCCCGAGGTCAGGCCCATCAGCAGCGAGCCGATCGACACCCCGGCGAACAACCAACCCAGGCTGTTGGCGTCACCCCGGTAGACCGTCTGGGACAGCTCGGGGAAGACCGCCTGCGGCCAGGCGAAGAGCATCGCGATGACGTCGACGACGAAGGTCATCAGCAGCACCGGCTGGGTGCGCAGGAAGGCGAAGCCCTCCCCGACCCCGCGCACGGCCGCGCCGAGCCGCAGCGGACCGGAGACCCCTTCCGGCGGCAGTGGCGGCAGCCCGCGCAGCAGCAGCACGGCGGCGACGAAGCCGAGGGCGTCGATCGTGTAGACGATCGAGAGGTCGCCCAGGCCGATGAGCAGGCCGGCCAGCAGCGGCCCGACGATCACGCCCGCCTGGCGCACCGTCATCGCCAGCGCGTTGGCCGCCGCGACCTGGTCCCGCCCCACCAGCGCCGGGATCACCGCGCTGCGGGCGGGCTGGTTGACCGCGGCGAATCCGGAGACGGCGGCGGCCAGCACCCACAGCACGCTGATGTGCCCGTCCCCGGGCAGCAGCGCCTGGACGGCCAGCAGCGCGCTGGTGACCGCCGCACCCGTCGAGCTGATCAGCATCAGCAGGCGGCGGTCCATGGCGTCGGCGATCGCCCCGCCGAGCAGGCCGAAGACGACCAGCGGCACCAGCGCGACGACCGAGGTGAGCCCGACCATCAGGGAGGAGCCGGTCAGCTCGTAGACCTGGTACGGGACGGCGACCAGTGTCATCTGCTGGCCGAGCATCGTCACCGCGACACCACCGAAGACCCGGCGGAAGGCGCGGTTGCGCAGCGGCGCGGTGTCCAGCGCCCAGCCGCGCCGGCGGTTCACCGGCTGCGGCTGCTCGACCGGCAGACCCCCCTCGACCGGATCCACCGGCTCCACGCCACCAAAATGGCCATTTTGGTGGTCGGGGTTGTCGGGGTGATTCGGGCCCTTCACGGGGCCAGGCGCTGCACGACCCAGCCGCCGCCTTCCTCGTCATCGCGCACGAACACCAGCCGGTCGTGCAGGCGGTCATGGCCGCCCTGCCAGAACTCCACCCGCTCCGGCAGCACCCGGTAGCCGCCCCAGTTCTCCGGACGCGGCAGCTGCCCGGGCGGGGTCTGGGCATCCAACTCGGTCACCCGGGTGCGCAGCAGCTCGCGGGACTCCACCACCGTCGACTGGATCGAGGCGGCGGCGGCCAGCTGCGAGCCGCGGGGCCGGGGGTCCCACAGCAGGTCCGACGCGGTCGGACCGATCCGCTCGACAGCACCGGCCACCCGGACCTGCCGCTGCTGGGCGTGCCAGGGGAAGACCAGTGCCGCCCGGGGGTTGACGGCCAGCTGGGCGGCCTTGGCCGAGGCGTAGTTGGTGCCGAAGACGAACCCGTCGACGTCGTAGCCCTTCATCAGCACGACGCGGGCATCCGGCATGCCGTCGGCGTCCGCGGTGGCCACCACCATGGCGTTGGGCTCGGGCAGCTCGGCGGCGACGGCGTCGGCGAACCAGCGGTCGAACTGCTCCACCCAGGTGGCCGCGAGGCCCTCCTCGCCGAAGCCGCTGTCGTCGTAGTCCCTGCGCATGCGGATCAGGTCGGCCACCGGCCCATGCTGTCACCGTTGCAGCGCGCACCGCCCGCTGGCCGGGAGCCGGGGTGCACCCCCGGGCCGGCCAGCCCCTAAGTTGAGGCTCGTCGTGCGCTGACCAGCGTCCGTCCCCACCCGCGCGCAGAGGAGCATGCGAGATGGCCGACGACTTCGTACCGGGCCTGGAGGGCGTCATCGCCTTCGAGACCACCATCGCGGAGCCGGACAAGGACGGTGGGGCGCTGCGGTACCGCGGCGTCGACATCGAGGACCTGGTCGGCAAGGTCACCTTCGGCAACGTCTGGGCGCTGCTGGTCGACGGGAAGTTCGGCCCCGGCCTGCCCCCGGCCGAGCCGTTCCCCATCCCGGTGCACACCGGTGACGTCCGGGTCGACGTGCAGGCCGCGCTGGCGATGCTGACCCCGATCTGGGGCTACCGCCCGCTGCTGGACATCTCCGCCGAGGAGGCCCGCGACGAGCTGGCCCGAGCCGCGGTCATGGCGCTGTCCTACGTGGCCCAGTCGGCGCGGGGCATCGGCATCCCGGCCGTGCCGCAGAAGCGCATCGACGAGGCCTCCAGCATCGTCGAGCGGTTCATGGTCCGCTGGCGCGGCGAGCCCGACCCGCGGCACGTCGCCGCCGTCGACGCCTACTGGACCTCGGCCGCCGAGCACGGCATGAACGCCTCGACCTTCACCGCCCGGGTCATCGCCTCCACCGGCGCCGACGTCGCCGCTTCGCTGTCCGGCGCGATCGGGGCGATGTCCGGCCCGCTGCACGGCGGCGCCCCCTCCCGGGTGCTGCACATGCTGGACGGCGTCGAGGCCTCCGGCGACGCGGTGAGGTACGTGAAGGACCTGCTCGACAAGGGCGACCGGCTGATGGGCTTCGGGCACCGCGTCTACCGCGCCGAGGACCCCCGCGCCCGGGTGCTGCGCCGGGCCGCCGAGGAGCTGGGCGCGCCCCGCTTCGAGGCCGCCCTGGCCCTGGAGAAGGCCGCCCTCGCCGAGCTGCGCGAGCGCCGTCCGGACCGCCCGATCGAGACCAACGTCGAGTTCTGGGCCGCGATCGTGCTGGACTTCGCCGAGGTGCCCAGCCACATGTTCACCTCGATGTTCAGCTGCGCCCGCACGGCCGGCTGGTGCGCGCACATCCTGGAGCAGAAGAACACCGGGCGACTGGTGCGCCCGTCGGCGCGCTACGTCGGGCCCGACCCGCGCAAGCCCGAGGACGTTGAGGGCTGGGACACCATCCAGACCAAGTCGATCAGCGACCCCGCCCCCGCCTGAAGAAGGACCGTCCGAGAGGCAGACCGCACATGAGCATCACCATCCCCACCGACCTGCTCCCCCGGGACGGCCGCTTCGGGTGCGGCCCCTCCAAGGTCCGCCCCGAGGCGCTGCGCGCCCTGGCGACCGACGGGGCCGGGCTGATGGGCACCTCGCACCGGCAGGCGCCGGTGAAGGGCCTGGTCACGCGGGTGCGGGAGGGCCTGTCCCAGCTCTTCGACCTGCCCGACGGCTACGAGGTGGTGCTCGGCAACGGCGGGACGACGGCGTTCTGGGACGCCGCGACCATCGGCCTCATCCGCCGGCGCAGCGCGCACGGCAGCTATGGCGAGTTCTCCGCGAAGTTCGCCTCCGGGGTCGCCGAGGCGCCGTTCCTCGACGCCCCGGTGATCGCCAAGGCCGCGCCCGGCTCGCTGGCGCTGCCGACGGCCGAGGCCGGGGTCGACGCCTACGCCTGGGCGCACAACGAGACCTCGACCGGGGTCATGGCGCCGGTCACCCGCCCGTCGGGCATCGACGCCGACGCCCTGGTGCTCATCGACGCGACGTCCGGTGCCGGCGGGCTGCCGGTCGACGTCGCCCAGACCGACGTCTACTACTTCGCCCCGCAGAAGTCCTTCGCCAGCGACGGCGGCCTGTGGATCGCGCTGATGTCGGCCGCGGCGCTGGAGCGTGTGGCCGAGATCAAGGCCTCCGACCGCTGGGTCCCCGGCTTCCTGGACCTGTCGATCGCCGTCGACAACTCCGGCAAGGACCAGACCTACAACACCCCGGCCGTCGCCACGCTCTTCCTGCTGGCCGACCAGATCGACTGGATGCTGGGCCTGGGTGGGCTGTCCGGTGCGGTGGCGCGGAGCGAGGAGTCGGCGAGCCGGCTCTACGGGTGGGCGGAGAAGACCTCCTACACGTCGCCGTTCGTCGCCGACCCCGAGCACCGCTCGCTCGTCGTGGGCACGGTCGACTTCGACGAGTCGGTCGACGCCGCGCTGGTCGCCACGACGCTGCGCGCGCACGGCGTCGTCGACGTCGAGCCGTACCGCAAGCTGGGCCGCAACCAGCTGCGGGTGGGCATGTTCCCGGCGATCGACCCCGACGACGTGAGCGCACTGACCGCCTGCATCGACCACGTCGTCGGCAAGCTGTAGGGGCACCGTCCCGAGGCTCGTCCCGAGCTCGCGAGGGATGGGCCTCGGGGTCCTTCAGGGCAGCAGCCAGGTGTCCTTGCTGCCGTCCAGCACGCCGGAGCCCTCGACCAGCTCCACCCGGGTCCACGGTGCGGGCAGCGCCCGGGTGGTCGCGCCGGCGACGGTGGACACCCGCAGGCCGGCGACGCGCGGCGCCAGCGAGCCGTCGACGACGGTGGGCACCGTGGAGACGTCGAGCGGTTCCTGGGCCGTGAAGCGGTGTGGGGCGGCCGCCACCTCGGCGTGCAGCTCGGCCAGCTCGGCCGCCGAGCAGCGCGGACCGACCACCACCCCGCGACCGCCGTACCCGTCGACCGGCGTCACGACCAGCTCGTGCAGCCGGTCGCGCACCTCGGCGAGGTCGGCGTCGTCGGCCAGCAACCAGGTGCGCACGGTGTCCAGCACCGGCTCCTCCCCCAGGTAGAACCGGATCAGCTCCGGCACGTACCGGTAGGTGGCCTCGCCGTCGGCCACGCCGTTGCCCGGCACGTTGGCCAGCGCCAGCTCCCCGGCCCGCACCGCGGCACCGAGCAGCACGTCCAGTGCCGCCCCGCTCGGCGTCAGGTGGGCGGCCAGCCCGGCCTCGTCCAGCCGCAGGTGGAGGACGTCGACCTGCAGCCGCTGCCCGTCCACCTGCACCGCGACTCCCCCACCGCGGGTCGGCCAGAGCGTGTCCGGCGTGGCGATCGGGACGCCCATCGCCGCGGCCAGCTGCCGGTGCTCGAACCAGCTGGTGCTGCGCGGCCCCTCCGACAGCAGGGCCAGTTGCGGCGTCCCGGTGCACGCCGACGGTGCGGCCTCGGCCAGCGCCGCCCGCAGCAGCGGCACCGCCTCGCCCGGGTCGGCGAGCCCGGCGGCGTCGGCCGTGGCGTGCAGCTCCGGCAGCGCCGCCCGGCTGCTGGCCCGGTCGCTGAGGGCGTACCCGATGCCCGACGGCGTCCGCAGGTGGTCCGAGACCGCCACCCAGCCCCTGGGGCCGTGCCGCAGGTCCAGAGCCGCGACGGTGGCCCGCTGCTGCCCGGGCACGGCCAGCCCGGCCGCCGACGCGCGGAGCCCCGGGCTGGCGGCGACGACCCACGCCGGCACGATGCCGGCGCGGACCACCTCCGGGTGCCGGTCGGGGTCGGTGCGGCGCCGTCCGGCCGGGCGGTAGACGTCGGCGAGGAAGGCGTTCAGCGCCCGGAGCCGCTGTTCGGCGCCGCGGGCGACGTGCGCCCAGTCGGCGGTCGGGACGACGCGCGGCACCGGGCAGAGCGGGAGCGACCGCTCCTGCAGCCGGCCGTCGACGTAGCTGCCGGCCACCACCCCGCGCGACCGGCGTTCCCGGTCGATGGCGTCGACGACCGCGCCGATCCCGTCGGCACCGAGGTCGTCCATCGCCTGCAGCACCGGGCGGTAGGCCGACCGCCGCGCACCCGTCGCCTCGTCGTCCGCCGAGCCCGGGTAGCGCGCGAAGACGCCGGAGGCGTCGGTCATCGCAGGGTCACAACCAGCGATCGAACCACTCGGCGACCCGCTCCGACAGGTGCAGCACGTTCTCCCGTCCCACGATCGTGTGACCCTCGCCCCGCAGGAGGAGCAGCTCGGCCGGCGCACCGAGCGCGGTCAGCTCCTGGTGCGCCTGGATCGACTCCAGCACCGGCACGTTGGTGTCCCGGTCGCCGTGGGTGAGCAGCACCGGCGACCGCAGCCGGTCCAGCACGGTCATCGGGGAGATCGCGGCCAGCATGTCCCGGTCGGTGACCGGGTCGCCGTACTCGGTGACCGAGGCCGCCGCCATCCACGGCTCGGTGCCCGCGAAGAAGGTGCGCAGGTCGCTCATCCCGGCCAGCGTGGCGCCGGCGGCGAACAGGTCCGGCCAGCGGGTGAGCGCCACCAGCGTCAGGTAGCCGCCGTAGGACCAGCCGTGCGAACCGACCTGCCCCGGCAGCGCGATCCCCTCGGCCACCAGGTGGTCGACGGTGGCGACGACGTCGGTGAACGACTCCTCCCGGGCAGCGAGGTCGTCGGCGGCCATGAACGCCCGGCCGTGCCCGCCCGAACCGCGCACGTTCGGCGCGAAGACGGTCAGCCCGGCCGCGACCAGCGACTGCGCCACCGGGTGGTAGTCCGGGCGTTCCTGCCCTTCTGGGCCGCCGTGGAAGCTCACCACCGTGCGGTTGGGGCCGTCCACCCCCGGCGGGGCGTACAGCCAGCCGTCCAGCTCGGTGCCGTCGGCGGCCGGGTAGCGCAGCCGGACCGGCGTCACCAGCAGGTGCGGGTCGGGGTGGCGGGGCGTGCTGAGCAGCGGCACCGGCTCCCCGTCGACGTCCAGCGGTACCGACCACAGCGAGCGGGGGGACGTGGGGCCGGTCAGCTCGGCCAGCAGCGTGCCGCCGTCGGCCGACAGCGACCAGCCGGGCATGACCGGCTGCGGTAGCCGCACGGTGCGCAGCAGGCCGCCCTCGGCCAGGTCCCGCAGCTCCAGCTCGGTGACCCCGTCGGCGTTCCACACGCACAGCACCGTGCCGTCGGCGCGGACGGCGTAGGACTCCAGGTCGGCGTCGGGCCGGGTGATGAGCACCTGGGCCGGGCCCGGCTGCCGACCGGCGTCCACCGGGACCCGGACCAGCGCCGTGCGGTCGCTGCGCGGCAGCCCGGGCCGGGCCGGGAGCGCGGCGCGGAGGAAGACGGCCGAGCCGTCCGGGGCGAACCGGCCGTCCTCGGAGGCGCCGCCACCCGGGGCGTCGAGCGGGATGACCCGCTGCTGGGCGCCGCTGGCGACGTCGACCAGCACGATGTGCCGGTGCCCGCGCGGACCCCGCCGGGCCAGCACCGTCCGCTCGTCGGCGGAGACCGCGGTGACGGCGAGGAAGCCGCCGGTGGCCAGGGTGCGGTGGGCGCCACTGACCACGTCGACCAGGACGACGTCGGCGCCCGGGCCGTCACCCGGGGCGATCGAGCAGACGTAGTGGCCACCTGCGGTCCACCCGCCGGCGAAGACGGTGGCCCGCGGGTCCTCCCCGGCCACCAGGTGCCGCTCGGTGCCGTCGGGCCGGACCGCCCACAACTGCGCGCAGATCGAGCCGCCGGGGCTCACCAGGTAGGCCAGCCACCCGCCGTCCGGCGACCACGCGACCGAGACGACCTCCTCGTCGGCACCGGACAGCACCGCCGGCGGGGTCTGCTGGTCGAGCGCGGCGACCTCCAGCCGGGGGACGCCGGAGCGGTCGCTCACGTAGGCCACCCGGTCCCCCGTCGGCGCCAGGCTGGGGCACCAGGCACCCGGGGCGCCGGCGATCTCGGCGACGGCGAGGCGCACCTCGGTGGACAGTCCGGTCTGGCGCAGGACGTCGGTCACGGCACACCTCCTCGGTCGGGGATCGGTCGGGCGGCGCGACGGGTGCCACACCGCACCACGCCGTCCGTCGGCCCCGAGTGGAGCAGACGGACGGCGTGGTGGTGTTCCTCGCCGCGCCGTGAGCGCGGCCACGTCAGGTCAGCGGATGCCGTGCCGCTGCAGCCACAGCTCGAGCAGACCGACCTGCCACAGCTGGTTGGCGCCCAGGGTCGTGCGGTGGCTGTTCGGGTCGGCGAGCAGCCGTTCCACGTAGTCGGTGCGGAACAGGCCGCGTTCCCGAGCCTCCGGTGCGTGCAGCGCCGCGCGCACCGTCTCCAGGTAGTCGCCGTGCAGGTCGGTGATCGCCGGCACCGGGAAGTAGCCCTTCGGCCGGTCGATCACGTCCGCGGGGATGACCTTGCGGGCGGCGTCCTTGAGCACGCCCTTGCCGCCGTGGGCGAGCTTGAGCTCCGGCGGGACGGCGGCGGCCAGCTCCACGAACTCGTGGTCCAGGAACGGCACCCGGGCCTCCAGGCCCCAGGCCATCGTCATGTTGTCCACGCGCTTGACCGGGTCGTCGACCAGCATGATCGTCGAGTCCAGCCGCAGCGCCTTGTCCAGCGTCGTCTCCGCGCCGGGCCGGCCGAAGTGCTCGGCGATCAGCGCCCGGCTGACGTCGTCGGTCACCATCCAGCGGTCGGCGAGCTGGGTGGCCAGCTCGGCGTGCGACCGGTCGACGAAGCCCCGCGCGTAGGCGTCGACGGCCTGCTCGGCCGGGACGCCGTCCAACGGCGGGTACCAGTCGTAGCCGGCGAGCACCTCGTCGGCGCCCTGCCCGCTCTGCACCACCTTGACGTGCTGGCTGACCTGCTGGGAGAGCAGGTAGAAGGCGACCGCGTCGTGGCTGACCTGCGGCTCGCTCATCGCCGCCACCGCGCCGTCGAGACCGGCGTGCACGTCGGCGCTGGGCACCATCAGCCGGTGGTGGTCGGTGCCGAAGGTCTCGGCCACCACGTCGGAGTACGCGAACTCGTCACCGGACCGCTCGCCCACCGCCTCGAAGCCGATGGAGAACGTGGCCAGGCCCTTCTGCCCCTCCTCGGCCAGCAGGCCGACGACGAGGCTGGAGTCGATGCCCCCGGACAGCAGCACGCCCACCGGGACGTCGGCGACCATCCGCCGGCGCACCGCCACGCGCAGCGACTCCAGCACCCGCTCCTGCCACTCCCCGGCGGACAGGCCGGCGAACTCGGCCCGCCGCTCGTGCACCGGGCGCCAGTACTCCCAGTCGGACTCCCGGCCGTCGGCCTCGTAGGTGCGCACCGTGGCCGGTGGCAGCTTGCCCACCCCGGCCAGGATCGTGCGCGGCGCCGGGACGACGGCGTGGAAGGACATGTAGTGGTGCAGCGCGACCGGGTCGATACTGGTGTCCACGCCCCCGGCACGGACGAGCGCGGGCAGCGAGGAGGCGAACCGCACCCGGCCCGGCCCGCGGCTGAGGTACAGCGGCTTGATCCCGAAGCGGTCGCGGGCCAGCACCACCCGGCCGGAGTCCCGCTCGACGACGGCGAACGCGAACATCCCCAGGAACCGCTCGACGCAGGCCGCGCCCCACCGGTGGTAGGCCTTCAGCACCACCTCGGTGTCGGAGGTGGAGAAGAAGCGGTAGCCGACGCCCTGGAGCTCGGCGCGCAGCTCCTTGTAGTTGTAGATGATCCCGTTGAAGACCATCGTCAGCCCGAGCTCTGCGTCGACCATCGGCTGGGCGCCGGCGTCGGTCAGGTCGATGATCTTCAGCCGCCGGTGCCCGAGTGCGACCGGCCCGGCCTGCCAGCCGCCCGAGCCGTCGGGCCCTCGTCGCTGGAGCTGGTCGCACATCGCGCTGACCGCCGCCATGTCCGCGACGCCGCCGTCGAACCGGACCTCACCCGAGATGCCGCACACGTGCGCCCCTCCCCTGTTCCTGTGGTGCGGCGCCGCGCTGCGCCGGCTCGCTGTCCCGCCGTCCCCCTCGGCACGTGGCCGAGCGGGTCCGGGGCTGCCGAAGTGTCCATTCTGGTCGTTGCGGCGGGGTGCGGCGACCGGGCCTCCCGGTGAGCGCGAGGAGGCCTCGGGGGCCGCTGTCGAGCCGACGCGCCGTACCGGGCGTGTCGGCGGCGCGGGCCCGAGGGTCCGCCGTTAGCGTTGCGTCGGTCTGCGAACCGCGCCGAACCCTCCTGGAGGTCGCTCCCATGCGCTCACTGCGCCTCGTGGCGCTCTCCGAGGACGGCAGGCACCTGGTGCTCGCCGCGGATGCGCCCGACTCGACCGACGGCGAGCGCTTCGAGCTGCCCGTGGACGACCGGCTGCGGCAGCTGCTGCGGGCTGACGCCCCGGCCCAGCCCGCGGCCGAGGTGGCCGACGACCTGCCCCCGCGGGTCATCCAGGCCCGCATCCGGGCCGGCGAGACCCCCGAGCAGGTGGCGCACGCCTCCGGCACCCGGGTCGAGCGGATCATGCGCTTCGCCCACCCGGTGCTCCAGGAGCGTGCCCGGGTCGCCGAGCAGGCCCGCGGCGCGCGGGTGCGGCTGTCCGAGGGCACGCCCAGCGTGCCCCTGGACCAGTTCATGTCCGAGCGGCTGCGGCTGCTCGGCACCGACCTGGAGACCGTCGGCTGGGACGCGCACCGCGCCGAGGACGGCACCTGGCAGGTGCGTGCGGACTGGCAGGCCGGGCACAAGTCCGGCAGCACCCGCTGGAGCTATGACATCCCGGCCCGCACGGTGACCCCGGTCGACGCCACGACGATGGACTTCGCCGAGGGCACCCGGCTGGTCCGGGTCGTCCCGGACGTCCCGGCCGGTCTGCCCGCCGCACCGGTCGACCGCCGGGGCATCTCCGTGGTCCGCGGCGACGAGCACAGCGAGGACGAGGCGCAGCCCGACCCCGAGCCGGCCGACGACCACGGCGACGCGGACGACCAGGGGCCAGCCGACGGGACCCGGGACGACGGGGCTCGGGACGCCGTCCTGGCCGAGGGCGACCAGGTCGACGCGCTCCCCGCCGAGGTGCTCCACACCGGCGGGCTGCCCGCCGGCGACGGCCCGGACGACGGGCTCCCCCGCCGCAGCGCCTACGACGAGGTCGACCCCGACAACCAGGACACCGCGGTGCTGGGCTCGCTGCTCGACGGCGAGGACGAGGACCCGCGCGCCCGCATCCCCGCCTGGGAGGACATCGTCTTCGGGGTCCGCCGGAACCGCTGAACCCAGCGACTCGGCCGGGCTCCTAATCCGTTCGTCCCGGTCGGTCCCCCGGCATAGCCTGACTCGGCCATGACCGAGACCGCCGCCCCCGCCGACGACACCCGGGGCCGGCTGTCGGCCCTCACCCGGCTGCTGCCCTTCGCCCGTCCCTACCGCGGGCTCATCGCGCTGACCTTCACCGGCGCACTGCTCGCCACCCTCGCCCAGCTGGCCGTCCCGCTGCTCACGCCGGCTATCGTCGAGGGGCCGATCGCCCGCGGCGACCGGTCCGCACTCATCCCGCTGCTCGCCCTGGCGCTGCTCTTCGGTGTCGCCGAGGCGGCCCTGTTCTTCCTGCGCCGCTGGGCGATGAACATCAGCAGCCTGCAGATCGAGCGCGACCTCCGCGACACCCTGTACCAGCGGCTGCAGCGGCTGCCGGTCACCTTCCACGACCACTGGTCCTCCGGTCAGCTGCTGTCCCGGGCGACCTCCGACGTCTCCACCATCCGGCGCTTCGTCGGCTTCGGCGCGGTCTTCCTGATCGTCAACCTGCTCACCTGCGTCGTCGTCGGCGTGCTGCTGGTGGTCACCTACTGGCCGCTGGGCGTCGCGGTGCTGGCCACGACCCTGCCGCTGGTCTTCTTCGGACTGCGCCTGGAGAAGCGGTACAACGCCGAGTCCCGGCTGGTGCAGGACGAGCAGGGCGAGCTGGCCACCGACGTGGAGGAGGCCGTCCAGGGCATCCGGGTGGTCAAGTCCCTCGGCCGCAGCGGGATGGTCTTCGGCCGCTACGACCGCAAGGCGCTGCGGCTGCGCGACATGGAACTGGGCAAGGTCCGCACGCTGGCGCTGATCTGGTGCCTGTTCGAGTTCCAGCCGCAGATCACCCTGGCGGTGATCCTGGTGGGCGGCTCGCTGGCGGTCGGCAGCGGCGCCCTGACCGTCGGCGGGCTGATCGGCTTCGTCGCGCTGTTCACCGTGCTGCTGTGGCCGATCCTCTCCCTGGGCTTCCTGCTCGCCCAGGCCCAGGAGACGGCCAGCGCCTGTGACCGGATCGGCGAGCTGCTCGACGCCCCGCTGACCGTCACCGACTCCCCCGGCGCCCGGCCCGCCCCGGTGGGCACACCGGCCCGGTTGCGCTTCGAGCACGTCGGGTTCCGCTTCCCCGGGGCCGGCGACCCGGTGCTCACCGACGTCGACCTCGAGGTCGAGCCCGGCGAGACGATCGCGCTGGTCGGCGCCACCGGGTCGGGCAAGACGACGATGACCGCGCTGGTCGCCCGGCTCTACGACGTCACGAGCGGGCGGATCACCCTCGACGGCCACGACGTCCGCGACCTCCCGCTGGCCCAGCTGCGCACCGTGGTGGCCACGGCGTTCGAGGAGGCGACGCTGTTCTCGATGAGCGTCCGGGAGAACGTCACGCTGGGCCGCCCGGACGCCGGGGACGCGGACGTGGCCGAGGCGCTGCGGGTGGCCCAGGCCGACTTCGTGCACGAGCTGCCGTGGGGCCTGGACACCCGGATCGGCGAGCAGGGCCTGTCGCTGTCCGGCGGGCAACGGCAGCGGCTGGCGCTGGCCCGGGCGGTGCTCGGCCGGCCGTCGGTGCTGGTGCTCGACGACCCGCTGTCCGCCCTCGACGTGCACACCGAGGCCCTCGTCGAGCGCGCGCTGCGGGAGGTCCTCGCCGAGACGACGGCGTTGGTGGTCGCCCACCGGGCCTCCACGGTGGTGCTCGCCGACCGGGTGGCCCTGCTGGAGGAGGGCCGGATCACCGCCGTCGGGCGGCACACCGACCTGCTCGCGCAGGTGCCCGCCTACCGGGCGCTGCTCTCCTCGGAGTCGGAGCTGGCGGGGTCGATCGACGCCGACCGGAGCCGCACCGACCTGAGCGGGGCGGGCTGCCCATGACCACCCCGGGCACCGGCGCCGCCGTGACCACCACCACCGGCGCACCGGCCGACGCGCACGCCGACTGGCGGGGCGTGGCCGGAGAGGACGCCGACGACCTCGACACCTCCGCCAGCTCCTTCCTCCGCGGCCGCTCCCGTCGGCTGCTCGGCGAGCTGCTGCGGCCCCACCGGCGGGTGCTGTGGCAGCTGCTGGCCGTGATCGTCGTGCAGAACCTGGCCTGGCTGGCCGGCCCGCTGCTGATCGGGATCGGCATCGACGTCGCCGTCCCGGCGCTGCTGGACGGCGATCCCTGGCCGCTGGTCTGGACGACGGCGGCCATGGTCGCCGCGGCCGTGCTGGACGCCGCACTGCGCTACCGGTTCCTCATCGGCTCCGGGCGGGTCGGCCAGGCGGTGCTGCTCACCCTGCGGCGGCGGGTGTTCACCCATGTCCAGGGGCTGCCGCTGTCCTTCCACGAGCGGTACACGTCGGGCAAGACGATCAGCCGGCTCACCAGCGACGTCGAGGCGCTCGCCGAACTGCTGGACGAGGGGCTCGACGGGCTGCTCACCGCCCTGTTCAGCGTGGTGTCCATCGGCGTCCTGATGCTGGTGCTCGACCTGCCCCTGGGCCTGGTCGCGCTGCTCGGCCTCCCGGCGCTCTACCTCGTCGGCCGCTGGTTCCAGCGCAGCTCCACGGTGGCCTACCGGCGCACCCGGCAGACCATCGCCGCCCTGATCGTCCAGTTCACCGAGACCTTCGGCGGCATCCGGGCGGTGCACGCGTTCCGCCGGGAGCCGCGCAACGACGGCCTGCACGCCGAGCTGAACGAGGCCAACCGGAAGGCCCACCACCGCGCCTTCTGGCTGATCGCCGTCTTCGTGCCGACGGTGACCATGATCGGCAACCTGGTCACCGTCGCGGTGCTCGGCTACGGCGCGCTGCGGGTGATGGACGGTGACCTGGAGGTCGGCTTCCTGCTGTCGTTCCTGGTCTACCTGCGCCGCTTCTTCGACCCGCTGCAGGACATCGCGATGTTCTACAACAGCTACCAGTCGGCGAGTGCGGCGCTGGAGAAGCTGTCCGGCGTCCTCGAGGAGCGCTCCAGCGTGCCGGAGCCCGCCGATCCGCTGCCGCTGCCCTCGCCGACCGCCGGGGAGGTCGTCTTCGACGGCGTCCGGTTCGGCTACGGCGGCGCGACCGTGCTCCCGCAGCTGGACCTGACGATCCCGGCCGGGCAGACCGTCGCGCTCGTGGGGGCGACCGGCGCGGGCAAGTCCACCCTGGCCCGGCTGGCCGCCCGGTTCTACGACCCGGGCGCCGGGCAGGTGCGGCTGGACGGCGTCCCGCTGGACCGGCTCGCCGACGCCGACCTGCGCCGGGCGGTGGTGATGGTGACCCAGGAGAGCTTCCTGTTCTCCGGGTCGATCGCCGACAACATCTCCTTCGGCAAGCCGGACGCCACCCGGGCCGAGATCGAGGCGGCGGCCCGGGCGATCGGGGCCGACGCCTTCATCCGGGCGCTGCCGGAGGGCTACGACACCGAGGTCGCCAAGCGGGGCGGGCGGCTGTCCGCCGGTCAGCGCCAGCTGGTCAGCTTCGCCCGGGCGTTCCTCGCCGACCCCGCGGTGCTGGTGCTCGACGAGGCCACCAGCTCCCTCGACGTGCCCAGCGAGGTGCTGGTGCAGCGGGCACTGCAGACGCTGCTGGCCGACCGGACGGCGCTGATCATCGCCCACCGGCTGTCCACGGTGGAGATCGCCGACCGGGTGCTGGTGATGGAGGCCGGCCGGGTCGTCGAGGACGGGTCCCCCGCCGAGCTCGTGGGCGGGGCCGGGCGGTTCGCCGACCTGCACCGCGCCTGGGCCGACAGTCTCGTCTGATGAAGGACCCCCTCCTCCCCACCACGAGCAAGCTCGCGGCGGTACCCGGGAGGGGGCCGCAGGAACAGGGGGTCCGCGGAGGTCGTTCCGGGTAGTACGCCGGTCGTCGCCCTGCGGGATGCGAGGGGTGGCCGGAACGTCCGGCCTCCGCCAGCAGGCCGGCGCGGAACGGAGACAGACATGTCAGCTTCGGTGTCCATGCCGCTCGGCGGCGTCCAGGTCGGGTCCTACGAGGACTACGAGCAGGCCCAGCGGGCGGTGGACTTCCTCTCCGACGAGAAGTTCCCGGTCGAGAACGTGACGATCATCGGCACCGACCTGCGGATGGTCGAGCGGGTCACCGGCCGGCTCAGCTGGGGCCGGGCGATCGCCGCCGGTGCGGCCAGCGGCGCGTGGTTCGGGCTCTTCGTGGGCCTGCTGCTGGGCATCTTCGCCGCGGACGGCGGCGGCTGGATCGGCTCGGTGCTCACCGGCCTGCTGATCGGGCTGGTGTTCGGCGCGGTCTTCGGGGCGGTCGGGTACTCGACCAGCCGCGGGCAGCGTGACTTCACCAGCACCAGCAAGGTGGTGGCCAGCCGCTACGACGTGATGTGCGCGCCGCAGCACGCCGAGCAGGCCCGCGCCGAGCTCGCCAAGCTCTCGCTGCGCGGCTGAGGCAGCGGGCGCACCGCCGGCATCACGTGCCGCCGGTGCCCCCCGACCCCGTGCGCTGCCCCGGGCCGTCGATGCCGCGGTAGGCGTCGGCGTTGCCGTGCACGGCGGCCCCACGGAGCCTGGAGCCCGCGTCACCGGGCAGCCGGGGACCGTCAGCGGACATCCGGGCACGGCGGGCCTTGGCGCGGTGGTCCAACAGGGCCGCCGCCGCGAGCAGCGCCACCAGCAGGACGCCGGTCACGATCAAGAACGTCATGGCGGAACGGTAGGGGCCGGAACGTCGCAGCGGGAGCGCCTCGCCGCGCGAGGTCAGCGCAGCGTGGCGAAGGCGACCGCCGCAGCGGCGGCCACGCCGAGGGAGTCCACCCCGCTGCGCATCGGGATCCGGGCGCGTACCCGGGCGGCCGCCTTGGCCGCGTCGGTGAGCCCGGGGCCCTCGGCGCCGAGCAGGACGGCGGTGCGCGGGTGGGCGGCGAGGTCGACGTCGCCCAGGTCCACGGCGTCGGCCGCCGGGGTCAGCGCCACCGTGAGGTAGCCGGCGCCGTGCAGCCGGTCCAGGTCCGTGGGCCAGTCGCCCAGGACCGCGATCGGCAAGGACAGCACGTGCCCCATCGACACCCGCACGCACCGCCGGTACAGCGGGTCCGCGCAGGTGGGGTCCAGCAGCAGGCCGTCGACCCCGAGGGCCATCGCCGACCGGGCGATCGACCCGATGTTCTCGTGGTCGTTGAGCCCCTCGAGCACCGCCAGCCGGCGCGGCGCGGCCGGGTCGGGGCCGGCCAGCAGCTCGTCCAGGTCCGCCGGCGGCAGCCGGTCGGCGGAGGCGAGCACGCCCCGGGTCAGCCGGAACCCGATGACGTCGGAGAGCACCCACCGGTCGGCCTCGTAGGCCGGCACGTCGTCGGGCAGCTGCAGGTCGGCCACCCGCCCGGGGATGCCGAAGACGCTGCGCACCGGGTAGGGCGAGGCGAGCAGCCGCTGGACCGCCGGCACCCCCTCCACGATCACCGGTCCGGTGCCGCGTTCGGTCCCGGGCTTGCGGTCGCCGGCGATCAGGTCGCGGAAGTCGGCGACCCGCTCGTCGGCCGGGTCGGTGATCAGCACAGGGGGGACGGGCACGCCGACGATCATCCCCGGCCCCCGACGCGCACGATCCGGTGGCCGCCAGCAGGATCGACCGGGTGAGCAACGCGGAGACCACGACCGTCGTCGGCGGCGGCATCGCCGGCATCGCCTGCGCCCGGGCCCTGGCCGACCGGGGGCTGCCGGTGCAGGTCTTGGACCGGGGTCGCCGGCTCGGCGGCCGGATGGGCGGCCGGACCCTGCACGGCCGCGCCGTCGACCTGGGCGCCTCCTACTTCACCGTGGGTGAGGACGACGGGTTCGCCCGGGTCGTCGCGGGGTGGGTGGACCGTGGTCTGGCCCGGCCGTGGACCGACACCTTCGCGGTCGCCGGCCCGGCCGGCATCGAGCGGACGACGTCCGGGCCGCTGCGGTACGGCACCGCCGGCGGCCTCCGCGGCCTGGTCGTCGACCTCGCCACCGGGCTGGACGTGCAGCTGGATCGCACGGTGCAGGCCGTGACCCCCGGATCCGGCGGGCACCCGGCCGTCGACGGCGACCCGGCGGCCGCCGTCGTCCTGGCCATGCCCGACCCGCAGGCGGCCCGGCTGCTGCCCACCGGCTCGGCCACCGCCGGCTCCCTGGACACCGGCGGCTGGCAGCCGACGCTCGCCGTGGCGCTCGGCTGGCCCGACCGCCGCTGGCCCGCCGACCTGCATGGCGTCTTCGTGCACGACTCCCCGGTGCTGGACTGGCTGGCCGACGACGGCGACCGGCGCGGGGACGGCGCCCCGGTGCTCGTCGCGCACACGACACCCGAGACCGCCGCCGCACACCTGGATGCCCCCGAGGACGCCGTCCCGGCGGTGGTCGCCGCCGTGCGCACCCTGCTCGGCATCGACGAGGAGCCGGAGTGGACCCACGTCCACCGGTGGAGCATGGCGAAGCCGACGGCTCCCCGGGACGAGCCGTTCGCCCTGGTCGACGGGGTGGGTCTGTGCGGTGACGGCTGGTCGGCGCCGTCGAAGGTCGCCGGCGCATGGCAGTCTGGCGACGCGCTGGGCCGGGCGCTGGCCGGCCGGCCGCCCGCCTGACCTCAGCACCGGCCCTCCCCGCCGGACCGGACCACCCCGGAAGGGAGCGCCGTGCCCTCGCCGCGGAGCGCTGCGCACTGCAGGTCACGGTGACCCACCCTCCTGGGGGAGACACGCACCGCCGCGCTGAAGTGCGCAGCTCAGGGCGCCGATCCGTCCGCATGGAGCGGACGACCGACGACGGGGCGACCCCGGCCCGCTGGTCGGCGTTCACCGTCCTCGCCGTGGGCATGGCGCTGCTGGGCCTGGCCGTCGGTGCGGTCTTCCCGTCCTTCGCCGAACTGCTCGGCGTACCCGCCCGGTACACCGGCGCGCCCACGTTCCGGGCGGCCTGCCTGGCCGCCGGTCTCGTGCTGGGCTGCGCCAACTGGCTGCTCGTCCGGCAGGTCATCGGCTCCCGGCTGCGGGTGCTGGCCGGCCGGCTGTCCGACATCGCGACCACCGTCGGCAACCCGGTTGCCTCGGCGCAGGGCCCGGCGCGGCCGGCCGCCGACCTGGCGCTCCCGGTCGGCTCGCGCGACGACCTGGGCATCACGGCGGCCGCGTTCAACGCCCTGCTGGCCGCCCTGGACCACGAGCGCCGCTTCCGGTCGGCCGTGCACGCGAGCAACGACGTCATGGCCCTGCTGACGCCGACCGGGGAGATCTCCTTCCTCTCCGACTCGGTCGCCGACGTGCTCGGCTGGACCCGCGAGGAGCTGCTGGGCCGACACGCCGGCGAGCTGCTGCACGTCGAGGACGCCGACCTGTTCACCGACTCGGGCGCACCGATCGCCCCGGAGGGTCACGCGCTGTCCCAGGTGTTCCTCGTCCAGGCCCGGCACCGGGACGGCAGCTGGCGGCACCTGGAGGTCAGCTCCTCCGACCGTCGCGGCGACCCGGTCATCGGGGGCCTGCTGATCACCGCCCGGGACGTGACCGACCGGCTGGAGCTGCAGCAGCGGCTGGCCTTCCAGGCCACCCATGACGCGCTCACCGGGCTGCCCAACCGCGCGGCCCTGCTGGCCCGGGGCGCGGAGCTGCTCACCGGGCCGGCCCGGCTCGCCGTGCTGCTGATGGACCTCGACCGGTTCAAGGAGGTCAACGACACCCTGGGGCACAGCTACGGCGACCGGCTGCTCGCCCAGGTCGGCCCGCGGCTGCGACCGCTGGTGCGCGACGTCGACCTGGTCGCCCGGCTCGGTGGCGACGAGTTCGCCGTGCTGCTCCCCGGCGTCACCGCGGCCGAAGCCTGCGCCGCAGCCGCACGCCTGCAGGCCGCCCTCGGGACGCCGTTCCTGGTCGACGGCCTCGCCCTCGACGTCGACGTCAGCATCGGGGTGGCCGTGGCCGGTGCCGAGTCGCTGGACATCGGTGCGCTGCTGCGCCAGGCCGACATCGCCATGTACACGGCCAAGGAGCGGCAGAGCGGGGTGCAGCTCTACGACCCCAGCGCCGACGACCACGACCGGAGCCGGCTGCTGCTGCTCTCCGAGCTGCGCCTCGGGCTGGCCGAGAGCCAGCTGGTCGTGCACTACCAGCCGCAGCTGTCGCTGGGCTCCGGCCGGGTGACCGGCGTGGAGGCGCTGGTCCGCTGGCAGCACCCGGTCCGCGGCCTGCTGGGCCCCGCGGAGTTCCTCCCGGCCGTCGAGCGGACCGCGCTGATCGAGCCGCTCACCGACGCCGTGCTGGACGCCGTCCTGGCGCAGCTGCGGGAGTGGTGCGCGGAGGGGATCGCCGTACCCGTGTCGGTGAACCTGTCGGCGCGTTCGCTGATCCGCGCGGACCTGCCCGACCGGGTGCTGAGCCGGCTGCGCACGCACGGCGTCCCTGCGGCGATGCTGCGGCTGGAGGTGACCGAGAGCGCACTGCTGACCGAGCCGGAGAGGGCCCGGGAGGTGCTGGGGCGGCTGCACGCCGCCGGGGTGGCGATCTCGATCGACGACTTCGGCACCGGCTTCTCCGCGATGAGCCACCTCAAGCACCTCCCCGTCAGCGAGATCAAGGTCGACCGCAGCTACGTGGCCGAGATGACCTCCTCGACCGAGGACGCTGCCGTGGTCCGGTCGGTCATCGACCTGGGCCACGAGCTGGGGATGACGGTCGTGGCCGAGGGCGTGGAGGACACGCTCACCGCCGAGGCGCTGGTCTCCCTGCGGTGCGACGTCGTCCAGGGCCACCTGTTCTCCGTGCCCCGGACGGCCGGCGACGTCACCGACTGGCTGCGCAGCGCCGCCCGCTCCCCCGCCGACCGCTCCTGAGCCGTCCCGCACGGGCGGGCCTTGACGCTCGAGGAAGAACTCACCTACCGTTGAGTTCATCATCCGTTGAGTTCTTCGGAGGCCGTCATGGACGCCGTCACCGTCACCGATCTCGTCGTGCACCGCGGTGCCCGGCAGGTCCTGCACGAGGTGGGCTGCTCGGTCCCGTCCGGGCAGGTCACCGGCCTGCTCGGACCAAGCGGGAGCGGGAAGAGCACGCTGCTGCGCGCCGTCGTCGGCGCCCAGCGGATCCGGTCGGGCACCGTGACCGTGCTCGGCCGGCCCGCCGGTTCGGCCGCGCTGCGGTCCCGGGTCGGCTACGTCACCCAGGCGCCCAGCGTCTACGCCGACCTCACGGTGCGGGAGAACGCCCGCCACTTCGCCGCCCTGTACGGGCGGGGAGCGGCGGCCGCCGACGCAGCGATCGCCGACGTCGGGCTGGCCGACGCCGCCGGCCAGCTGGTCGGTGACCTCTCCGGCGGCCAGCAGGGCCGGGCCTCGCTGGCCTGCGCCCTGGTCGGCGAACCGGAGCTGCTCGTGCTGGACGAGCCCACCGTCGGGCTGGACCCTGTGCTCCGGGTGGAGTTGTGGAGCCGCTTCCACGCCCTGGCCGCGGCCGGGACGACGTTGGTCGTCTCCAGCCACGTGATGGACGAGGCCGGTCGCTGCGACCGGCTGCTCCTGCTCCGCGACGGCCGGCTGCTCAGCGACTCCACCCCGGCCGAGCTGCGCGCCCGGACCGGCACCGACGACCTGGAGCAGGCGTTCCTCTCGCTGGTGCAGGAGGTGGCGGCATGACCACCGCGCTCTCCCCGAGGTTGACCTCCGCCACCGCTGGCCGGGTGCTCCGCCAGCTGCGGCACGACCACCGCACGGTGGCGATGCTGCTGGTGCTGCCCAGCGCCCTGCTCGGACTGCTCTACCTGCTGTGGGCCGACGTGCCGACCCCACCCGGGCAGCCGGAGACGTTCGACCGGGTCGGGCTGACGATGCTCGGGGTCTTCCCGTTCGTGGTCATGTTCCTGGTGACCAGCATCGCCATGCTGCGGGAGCGCACCTCCGGCACGTTGGAACGGCTGCTCACCACCCCGCTGTCCCGGCTGGACCTGCTGCTCGGCTACGGCCTCGCCTTCGGCCTGGCCGCGGCGGCGCAGGCGGTGGTCACCGTGGCGATCGCGACCACGGTCTACGACCTGGACGTCACCGGTTCGCTGTCCCTGGTCGTGCTCATCGCCGTCGTCGACGCCGCCCTGGGCGTGGCGCTGGGCCTGCTGGCCAGTGCGTTCGCCCGCAGCGAGTTCCAGGCGGTGCAGCTCATGCCGGTGGTCGTGCTGCCCCAGTTCTTCCTCTGCGGGCTGCTGGTGCCGCGGGACCAGCTGGCCGGCTGGCTGCAGGCGGTCAGCGACGTCCTGCCGCTGAGCTACGCGGTGGCGGCACTGCAGGAGGTGGGCGCCTCGGTGGAGGCGACGGGCACCATGTGGGTCGACGTCGGCGTGGTGGCCGGCGCGACGCTGCTCGCCCTCGGGCTCGCGGCGGCCACCCTGCGGAGGAGGACCAGCTGAGCGACCCGGCGGCACGACCACGGCGCACCCGCCCGACCGGACGACGTCCGGGCAACCCCGACACCCGGGAGGCGGTGCTCGCCGCGGCCCGGGCCACCTTCGCCGAGCGTGGGTTCGACGGCGCCTCGATCCGGGTGATCGCCACCGCGGCAGGGGTCGACCCGGCGCTGGTGCACCACTACTTCGGCAGCAAGGACAAGCTCTTCCTCGCCGCCATCGAGGCCCCGGCCGACCCCGAGGAGCTGCTGCCCGAGCTGCTCGCCGGCGGGACGGCGGACCTCGGCGCCAGCGTCGTCCGGCTGCTGCTGCAGGTGTGGGACGGCCCCGGCCGGGCGGCGGGGCTCGCCCTGGTCCGGTCGGCCGTGACCAACGAGTGGACCGCGCGACTGCTCCGGGAGTTCCTGGTCTCCCAGGTGCTGCGCCGGGTGGTCGGCACGCTCGGACTGCCCCGCGCCGAGGGCGAGGCCCGGGGCTCCCTGGTCGCGTCCCAGCTGATCGGGGTGGTGATGGCCCGCTACGTGCTGCGGGTGGAGCCGCTGGCGTCGGCGTCGGCCGACGAGCTGGTCGCCGCGATCGGCCCCACGGTGCAGCGGTACCTGACCGGGGACGTCGACCTCCCTGGTGTCGTTGCGCCCAGCACCTAGGCTCTCGCCTCGATGACCAGCGACGAGGCCTTCTCCTTCGCCTCCGACCCGCTGGCCGACCCGGTGTTCACCGCGCCCGAGACGCCGCCGGCAGCCGTGTGCCGCAGCGTGCGCAAGACCTACCGGACGGCGAGCGAGTCGGTGACCGCGTTGGACGACGTCAGCGTGACGATCCCCCGCGCCCAGGTGACCGTGGTCGTCGGCCCGTCCGGGTCGGGCAAGTCCTCGCTGCTGCGCTTGCTGGCCTGCATCGACTCCCCCGACGCCGGGGAGGTGCTCATCGCCGGCCGGCGGGTCGACCAACTGGGCGCCCGGGCCCGCCGGGCGCTGCGGCAGCGGCAGGTCGCCTACCTCTTCCAGCGCCCCGGCGAGAACCTGCTCCCCTACCTGGACGCCGTCGCCCAGGTCCGGCTGGCCGCCTCGCTGCGGGGCGCCCCGGTCACCGTGGCCGCGGCGCTCGTCCTGCTCGACCGGCTGGGGCTGCGCGAGCGCGCCGACCACCACCCCGCGCAGCTCTCCGGCGGGGAGCAGCAGCGCCTGGCGGTGGCCTGCGGCGTCGTCGGCGACCCGGCGCTGGTCGTCGCCGACGAGCCCACGGCCGAGTTGGACACCGCGGCCGCCGAGCGGGTGCTCGTCGCGATGGAGGACCTCGCCGCGGCCGGGGTCGGCTTCGTCATCTCCTCGCACGACCCCCGGGTGATGGCCATCGCCGACGGTTTCGTGCGGCTGGACCACGGCCGGCTGGTGGCCTCGTGACGCCGCGCCTGCAGCCCGCCGGCGGGTTCACCGGCACCGGGCTGGTCAAGCGGTTCCGGCGCGGCGCGGAGACCGTCTCGGCGCTGGCCGGGGTCGACCTGCGGGTAGACCCCGGGGAGTTCGTGGCCCTCGTCGGCCCCTCCGGGTCCGGGAAGAGCACCCTCCTCGCGCTGCTCTGTGGCTGGGAGACCGCCGACGAGGGCGAGCTCGCCTACCTGGGCCCGCTCGCCGACCGCCGTCCCGACGCCTTCGGCTGGCGGGACCTGGCGCTGGTGCCCCAGGCCCTCGGGCTGGTCGCCGACCTCAGCCTGGCCGACAACGTGCTGCTGCCGGCCCGGCTGAGCGGCACCCTGGCCGCCGAGGAGCCCCGCGCCCGGTCGCTGCTGACCGCCTTCGGCGTCGACCACCTCGCCGACCGCTACCCGCACCAGGCCTCCCTCGGCGAGCAGCAGCGGGTCGCCGTCGCCCGGGCGCTGCTGCTCCGCCCGGCGGTGCTGCTGGCCGACGAACCGACCGCCCACCAGGACCGCGGCCACGCCGACCGGCTGCTCGACGCCGTCACCGACGCGGCCCGCGAGGGGTCGGCGGTGCTGATCGCCACGCACGACGAGATCGCCTGGGGCCGCGCCGACCGGGTGCTGTCCATGCGCGACGGTGTGGTCACCGAAGGCGCCGCCTCGTGAGCCGGCCACCGCTGTGGCGCCTGGCGCCGTGGACCCGCGCGCCGTGGCTCGGTCTGCGCCAGCCGGCCGCCGTCATCGCCGTCCTGGTGACCTCGGCGATCCTGGCCTGCGCGGTCGCCTCCGCCCAGCTGTTCCTCTCCTCCGCCCGCTCCGCGGCGCTGCAGCAGCAGCTCTCCCAGCGCTGCGACGAGGTGGCCCGCCCGCAGACCGGCGTCCAGTCGGCTCTCGTGGACGAGCAGTTCCAGCCGCTGGACGGCGGGGACGGCAGCACCCGGCCGGAGCTCGACGGGTCGCTGCTGCAGGCCTGGACGGACGACGGGCTCGCGGCCGAGCCGGTGCTGGCCACCGCCTCCATCGGCTCGTCCTCCCCCCGTTCCGAGCCGGCCGTCATCGGCGGTCCGGACGGGTTCCCACTCTCCGCGCAGGTCAGCCTCTTCCACCGCCCGGCTGCCCTCGAGCACGTCGAGGTGGTCGACCGTGGCGAGGAACCCGGGATCTGGGTACCGGAGTCCGTGGCCGAGCAGGAGGGCCTCGCGGTCGGTGACCCGCTGACCTTCAACACCCAGACCGCACCGGTCGCCGGCGTCTACCGCGACCTCGCCGTCGCCAGCGCCGACGACCCCTGGTGGTGCGACTACCGGCTGCTCTTCTCCAACGAGGCCTCCGCGAACACCGCCCCACCGGCGCTGCTGCTCGCCTCGGACGAACGCACCTTCTACCGGCTCGCCACCGCCTCGTGGGGCTGGGCGACCCGGCTCCAGCAGGCGCCGGTGGACGCTGCGTCGCTGTCGGTCAGCGACGTGCGCCGTCAGCAGGACGTCCAGCAACGGATCACCGCGGGCACCGGCCTGCCGCTGGAGTTCGACGGCACCGGTGTGGGGATCGCCGTGCCCAACGACCGGCTGCCCGACGTGCTGGAGCGCGCTGCCCTGATCGAGTCCGGGCTGCGTGGCCCGGTCGTCCCGGTCGCGGTGGCCGGTGCACTGCTCGCCCTCGTGCTGGTCGCCGCCGCCGGGAGCTTCTGGGCCGACCGGCGGGCCACCGAGGTGCGGCTGCTCGCCGCCCGCGGGGTGGGACCAGTGCCGCTGGCCGGCAAGGCCGCGCTGGAACTCGGGCTGCCCGCGCTGGTCGGGGCGGCCCTGGGCTGGGCGGCGTCGCGGGTGTTGATCGCCGGGCTCGGCCCCGCAGACGACCTCGACCCCTCGGCCACCACCACGGCCGCCTGGGCCGGGGTCGCCGCCTTCGCGGTCGGGCTGGGCGCGGCCTCGGCCGTGGCCGGGCTGCGGGCCCGCGGCACCGCCGAGCGACCGCTCGGTGCGGCCCCGAGGTGGCCGGCCCGGGTGCCGTGGGAGCTGGCCCTGCTGCTCGGAGCCGGTTGGTGCTGGCTGTTGCTGCAGTCCCGCGACGCGGTCGTGAGCGTGGCCTACGTGGCCCAGGTGAACGGGTTGCTGGTCGCCTTCCCGCTGCTGGCGATCGCCGGCACCGCCGTCCTGCTCGGCCGACTGATCACCGCGCTGCTGCCTCGGCTGCGCCGCTGGGCGGGACGCCGCTCCCCCGCCGTCTTCCTCGCCGTCAACCGGCTCACCGCCGCCCGGCTGGCCAGCGCGACGCTGCTGGTCGCGGTCACCCTCCCGGTCGCCGTGCTGGGCTACACCGCGACGTTGACCGCCAGTGCCCAGACCACCTTGGACGCCAAGGTCGGCGTACAGATCGGCGCGGCTGCGGCGGCCGCCACGGTCACCCGGTTCCAGGTGACCCCGGCACTGGAGGCGGCCGGCACCTACGTCGTCCGCTACGACGGCAGCGCCGAGGCGGCCGGCGACGACGGCGGGCGCACGGACGTCCAGGTGCTGGCCGTCGACCCCGACGACTTCGCCGACACCGCCTTCTGGGACGACTCCTTCGCCGACCGCTCGCTGCCGGAGCTGATGGCCGCACTCACCGGACCGGAGGTCGACGGCCGGCTGCCGGTGGTCGCCGCCGGGCTCCCGGCCGGCGACCCCGACCTCCGACTGGGCAGCACGGAGGTGCCGGCGGAGGTGACCGCCACGGCCCGGGTCCTCCCCGGACGCCGCAGCGACGACCCGGTCGTGCTCGTCCATGCCGATCGGCTGCCGGAGATCACCCGGAACGCCGGGGCCGCGCCCGCCGCCGAGCTGTGGACGAACGGTGACCTCGGCGCCGGGATCGACGCCCTCACCGACGCCGGCGCGCAGAACATCCGCGTCCTCACCCCCGGCGGGGTGCAGGAGAGTGCCAACTTCCTGGGCATCACGTGGACCTTCGGCTACCT
Organism: Modestobacter caceresii; assembly: GCF_000761485.1. Lineage (GTDB taxonomy): Bacteria > Actinomycetota > Actinomycetes > Mycobacteriales > Geodermatophilaceae > Modestobacter > Modestobacter caceresii. The sequence goes on along the minus strand of NZ_JPMX01000023.1, from coordinate 40,550 downwards.
CTCCGCCCTCGCCGTCTTCGTCGGGGTGATCGCCGTCGGCGGGCTGCTGCTGTACCTGGAGGCGCGTTCCCGCAGCCGCGTCTCCGGCTACGTGATGGCCCGCCGGCTCGGGCTCTCCCGGGGCGCGCACCTGCGCTCGCTGCTCGTCGAGCTGGTCGGGGTGGCCGTGGCCGGGCTGCTGCTGGGCGCCCTGCTGGCGGCGGGGGCCGTGGCGCTGGTGTACCGGCGGCTGGACGTCGACCTGCTGCGGCCGCCCACGCCGCTGCTGGACGTGCCCTGGCCGGCGATCGCCGGCACCGCGGTGGCCACCGTCGCCGTCGCCGGGCTCGCGGCGCTGTACGCCCAGCGGGCCGCCGACCGCGCCGACCCGGCGAGCGTGCTCCGCGAGGACGCCTGAGCCTCGGTCCCCTGCGGACAGCAGTGATCAGGTGACCTGATCAATGGCTGTCCCCCTGCACCGACGTTGGTGCGGGAGGACAGCTGTGGATCAGGTGACCTGATCACCGTGTGCGCGGCGCCCGGGCGAGCTGGCGGCTCTGCGCCACGAGCCGGCCGGTGGAGTCCCAGATCCGGTAGTCCTCGTCCAGCCAGCCGCCGGCGATCTCGTTCGCCCGCGCCTCGACCAGGCACCAGCCCGGTGCCGGCAGCGCACGGACCAGCACCTGCAGCTGCACCGTGGGCGCCCAGCCGAACACCCCGATCGCCCACGACGTCGGCGGCAGCGCGTCGGCGAAGGTGACCAGCGCCAGCGGGTCGGGCTCGCGGCCGTCGGCGAACCGCAGCCAGGCCCGCATCATCGGCTCCTCGCCCGGCTGCCCCAGCGCCCAGCCGGCGGTCAGCGGGTCCAGCCGGACGTCGACCCGCTGGGTGAGCCCCGGCACCGACACCGACGGCGGCGCCAGGTGGGCGTTCTCCGCGATGGAGAAGCAGTCCTGCACGGGGGTCGCGGTCGGCATCGGCGAGGAGAAGGCCGCGGCGTCGGCCGTGAGCGTCGCCGTCGTCGCCTGGACGGTCACCGCCGGCCCGGCGGCGTCGGCCAGCACGACGGCCGAGTGGGCCAGCGTCCGGCCGGCCGGCCCCGGGGTGACGGTGAGCGTCGCCGGCCCGGCCGCGGCGGCGTGCAGGTAGCTGGCCGACAGCGCGACCGGGTGGGCGTGCGGCGACTCCAGGACGGCGGCCCGGCCGGCGACGGACAGCAGGTACCCACCGTTCAGGATGCCGCCGCCGACGTCCCACCCCGGGTCGAGCTCGGCGACCAGGCCACCGCCCTCGGTGCGGGCGACGGCGGTCGCGGTGTCGAACGCGGAACGGGGTTCGGGCTGCGGCACGGCGGACAGAGTGCCAGGCCGACCACCACCGCAGGTCGAGGGCTCAGCCGACCGGCCAGGCCGCCGTCCGCTCGTAGCGCGGCTCGGGGCCGAGGTGGCTGCGCCACAGCACCACCTCACGCACCGGCCAGACCGGCCCGCGGTACCCGGCGAGCCGGTCGGGCAGGTCGCCGTCCGCCGGCTGGCCGGGCCGCCACCGCCCCACTGTCAGGTGCGCCCGGAACGGCCGGTCCTCGACGGGGAGGCCGACGGCCCGGGCGGCGGCGGACAGCCGCCCGGCGAGCGCGGTCAGCTCCGGCACGTCGCCGCCCAGCCCGACCCAGCAGACCGACGGACGACGGCGCGACCCGAACCGCCCACCACCGGCCAGCTGCAGGGACATGGGCGGCGTGCGGGCGACCGCAGGGGCCACCGCCGCGCGCAAGGGGGTCAGCAGCGGCGCCGGCACCTCGTCGAGGAACGCCAGGGTCAGGTGCCAGCGGGACGTCGGCGTCCACCGCGGCGCCCCGGGGGTCGGACGCAGTGGCTGGAGCGCCCGGTCGAGGTCGCTGACGGCCGGTGCGGGCGGGTCGACGGCGAGGAACAGCCGGCCGGCCGAGGGGAGCCGGGGTGCCGACTCGGTCAGTCGGTCACCACCAGCCCGGCGGCCTCCAGCGCCCCGAGCAGCCGGATCCGCTCGAGCTCGCGGGCCTCCTCGGGGACCTCGGTCAGCTGCTGGGGCACCTCGAGCAGCACAGCGGTCTCCACGAGCAGGTCGTCGTAGGCGGCCAGCAGGCCGCGGCGCCGCTCCATCGGCATGCCGCCGGGCACCATGGCGAGCTCGCGGGCGAGCCGGCGCAGGTCGGCCGCGACCCGCTCCAGCGGCCGATGTGGGCGCTCGGTCGGCCCGCTCGCCACCGTGTTCCGCGGCACGCGACGCCCGGCGGGGTGGGAGCCGGTGGCCCGGCGGCGGGGCGGTGCCGTAGCGGGGAGGGGTGCGGCCGGGCGGGCGGCGGACTCGGGGACGGCCCGGGCTCGGCGGCGGGCCGCCCGGTCGGCCTGGAGCTGGCCGGTGGCCCAGCGGAGCAGCAGGACCAGGACGGCCACGCCCACGACCAACAGGGCGACGGTGCCACTCAGCTGCAGCAACGACGCCCCGGCTTGCGCGGAGACAGACCCTCCCAAGGGCACGTACCGAAGCTACGTCGGACACCGCCCTGTGACAATGCGAACGCTGAGCGCTACCGCGTCGGTTGCCGGGTGTAATCAGTCAATCACCCGGATGCGCGCGTCTCAGCGCTCCTGGTCGCGCGCCCCCTGCTCCCCAGGCCGCTCGCCGTCGGTCACCGCAGCCAGCCCGGCGGCGCGGGTCGGCGACGTGGCAGCCGCGACGTGCAGCTGCATGCTGGGTGGGCGGACGTGCAGCTCCAGGCGCACCCGCCGGCCCCGGGAGAGCACCGCCCCCGCCGCGACCGCCGTCACCACGACGACCAGGCCGCCGCCGATGAACCCCCAGGGCGCACCGAAACGCTCGGAGACCCAGCCGATCAGCGGCGCACCGACCGGCGTCCCGCCCATGAAGCACATGAAGTAGAGCGCCAGCACCCGGCCGCGCATGTGCGGGTCCACGCCCAGCTGCACGAAGCTGTTGCAGGCCACGCTGAACACCAGCGCCGCTGCGCCGGTCGGGATGAGGACGGCGGTGAACGCGTAGTAGTTGCCCATCAGCCCGCTGACCACGAGCAGCAACCCGAACGCGACGGCGGAGACGATGAGGAAGCGCTGCAGCGGCCGCGCGCTGCGCCGGGTCGACAGCAGTGCACCGGACAGCGAGCCGACGGCGTAGGCGGTGGAGAGCAGCCCGAATGCGCCGGCGCCGAGGTCGAACACCTCCCGGGCCATCAGTGCGATGGTGATCTGGGAGTTGAAGCCGAAGGTGCCCACGCAGAACGCGAGCAGCATCGCCAGCTGCAGGTCCGGGTGCTGTCGGGTGTAGACCAGCGTCTCCCGCAGCTGGCCGCGCGAGCGGGCGACCGGCGTGCTGCGGCTGAGCTCCCCGACCCGCATGGCGGCCAGCGCGGCGATGGTGGACGCGTACGTGGCGGCGTTGACCAGGAACGCCGGGGCGGTGTCGCCGCCCGAGACCGCGATCAGCGCCCCGGCCACCGCGGGGCCCACCAGCCGGGCGCTGTTGAAGACCGTGGAGTTCAGGCTCACCGCGTTGGCCAGCAGGTCCGAGCCGACCATCTCCGAGACGAACGACTGGCGCACCGGGACGTCGAGCGAGGACACCACGCCCAGGCCCAGGGCCAGCAGGTAGACGTGCCACAGCGCGATCGCGTCGGCGGCGACCATCAGGCCCAGCGTCAGGGCGAGCACGCCCATGACGGCCTGGGTGAGCATCAGCACCCGGCGCTTGTCGTACCGGTCGGCCAGCACCCCGCCGTAGAAGCTGAAGAACAGCGTCGGCCCGAACTGCAGGGCGGTGGTGATGCCCAGTGCGACGCCGCTGTCCCCCGACAGCTGCAGCACCAGCCAGTCCTGACCGATGCGCTGCATCCAGGTACCGGTCTGGCTGACCAGGTTGGCCGAGACGTAGAGCCGGAAGTTGCGGACGCGCAGCGCGCGGAACATGCCGGCGCGTTCCGTGCGGTCAGGAGGCGTCGAGGTCACCCACTGGCGAGCTTCTCCATGATCACCGCGGCCTCGCGCAGCACGGTGCGGTCCTCGGCGGACAGCTCCTGGAGCCGGCCGGCCAACCACGCCTCGCGGGCCCGGATCTCCTCGGTCAGGAGCTCCTCGGCCTCCGCGGTCAGGTCGATGACCACCTGCCGGCCGTCGGTGGGGTGCGGGGTGCGGGTGACCAGCCCACGGGACTCCAGCGCGACGACCACCCGGGTCATCGACGGCGGCTGCACCCGCTCGTGCGCGGCCAGCTCACCCGGGCTCATCGGACCGTGCCGCTTGAGGGTCGACAGCGCCGCCAGGTGGGTGAGGGTCACCGAGGTGTCCACCCGCTGGTTGCGCAGCCGCCGGGAGAACCGCATGACGGCCAGCCGCAGGTCGTGGGCGAGCGCCGCGGTGTCCAGCGTCGTCCGTGCCACGTCTGCCACCTTAACCGGAGTAGAAAGCCTGCCTAACGAACGGTAGGTGATGGAACGGCCCCGTCCCGGGGCCCGCCCTGAGCCGGCGAAGGGTGGGGAGGACGGGGTCCTTCAGAGGAGCTGCTGGATCGGCTCGAGCGCGAAGTAGACGACGAAGACGGCGGCCACCACCCACATGAGGGGGTGCACGTCGCGACCGCGGCCGACCGCCAGCCGCAGCAGCACGAAGCTGACCACCCCGGCACCGATCCCGTTGGTGATCGAGTAGGTGAACGGCATGAGGGCGATCGTCAGGAAGGCGGGGATGACCAGCGACATGTCGTCCCAGGACAGGTCGCGGATCTGGCTGATCAGCATGGCGCCCACGATCACCAGCACCGGAGCGGCGGCCTCGGAGGGCACCACCTGCACCAGCGGTGTGAAGAAGGCGGCCACCAGGAAGACCAGGCCGGTGACGACGCTGGCCAGGCCGGTGCGGGCGCCGTCCCCGACGCCAGCGGCGCTCTCGATGTAGGTGGTGTTCGACGAGATGCTCGACGCGCCACCGGCCGCCGCGGCCAGCGAGTCGACCAGCAGGACCGGCTGGGAGCGGGGCAGGTTGCGGTCCTCGTCGAGCAGGTCGCCCTCGGCGCCCACCGCCGTCACGGTGCCGACGGTGTCGAAGAAGTCGGCGATCATGATCGAGAAGACGATGAGCAGAGCGGCCAGGACACCGATCCGGTCGAAGCCCCCGAACAGCGAGAAGTTGCCGATCAACGACAGGTCGGGCAGGCCGAACCAGTCGTCGGGCCAGGAGGGCACCTGCAGCGCCCAGCCCCGCGGGTCCAGCTCGTTGCCGTCGGGGCCCACCCGCGGCCCGATGCCGGCGATCGCCTCGACCACGATGGCGAACAGCGTCGTGAGCACGATGCCGATGAGCAGCCCGCCCCGGACCTTGCGGACGACGAGCACGCTGGTGAGCAGCAGGCCGACGACGAAGGTGAGCATCGGCCACCCCGCCAGCTGGCCACCGACACCGAAGCTGATCAGCGGCAAACCGGGCCGGATGACGCCGGCGTCGGCCAGCCCGATGATGGTCAGGAAGAAGCCGATGCCGACCGCGATGGCGATCTTCAGCTGGGCCGGGATCGCCTCGAACACCGCCCGGCGGAAGCCGGTGAGCACCAGCACGGCGATCAGCAGGCCCTCCAGCACGACCAGCCCCATCACCTCGGGCCAGGTGAGCTGGGTGGCGGCGTAGACGGCGACGATCGCGTTGATGCCCAGGCCGGTGGCCAGCGCGAACGGGTAGCGCCCCACGACGCCCATCGCGATGGTGATCACGCCGGCCACGAACGCGGTGACGGCGGCGACCGAGGCGAACGGCAGCGTGTTCCCGTTGACGTCCGCGCCGGACAGGATGATCGGGTTCAGCACGACGATGTAGGCCATCGCGAAGAAGGTGGTGAAGCCACCACGCACCTCACGGGCAACCGTGGACCGCCGCTCGGTGATCGAGAAGTAGCGGTCCAGCCCGTTCTTGGGGCGCACCCTCGGCCCGGGGCTGCGCCGGGGGCCGGTCACGACCTCCGCGGGGGTCCCGGCGTCGGCCGGTGCGGGCGCGGAGCCGACTGCGGTCGCACCGGTGCCACTGACGACCTTGCGGGCACGCTTGCGGGACTTGTCGGGCATGGGTGGACCCCCGGGGACGGCGACCGGCACGGCTCCGGCGGGGTCGACGTCCCCGGCGGGCCGCCCGGTGCGGGTGGCATCGAGCGGCGACAGCGTGCCACACCGCCCGGGCGCGTCGGACGGACCACCGTTCCGACCTGCGGTTCAGCGGCCTAGGGTCGGGGGGTGCCCGCTCCGACCCGGCCCTCTCCGCCGCCCCTGCAGGTCGACACGGTGCGGGTGGTCCTGACGGGTACCGCGCTGTGGGCGATCGCCCTGGTGGTGCTCCTCCTCCTCGGCGACCGGGTCGACCCGGTCTGGACCTGGACCTGCGTGGCCGGCATCGTGCTGCCCGGCCTCGGGCTGGCGCTCATGCGCTGGCAGGGCCAGCGCTGAGACGACCTGCTGCCTTGCACGCCGAGTGGACGCACTGCACGTGCTGCAGGACGTGCACGGCGGGTGGAGAGCGTGCAGTGCGCCGCAGCGCCGCGCTCAGATGACGTCGAAGTCCGCGGTGTCGTAGCGCGCCGTGGGCGTGAACTCGGCCGGCTCGCCGTCGGTGCGCTCCAGGCTGGCCTGGCTGTGCGCGCCGCAGCCGTAGTCGGCGGTGACGACGTGCCCGTCGGCCGGGGCGTAGGCGTTGCTGCAGGCCCCGAGCGAGAGCCGGAGCGAACCGGCCAGCGGCAGGTAGAAGCCGCAGGTCGAGCAGGGGCCGGGGGCGTGCCGGGCCATCGACGAGCGCGGCCCGAAGTCCCCGTCGCGCCAGCGCTGCGCGGCCTCGATCCGCCCCTCGGGTGAGAGCACCCGCTCCCGGCCGATGCCCATCTCCTCGGCGACGACGCGGCCGGCCGGGTCCTCGGCGGAGTCGTCGTCGGCCAGGTACGCGGGCACCAGCCGGGCGTCGTCCTCGGTGGAGGGCAGGACGTCTCCCACCGACAGGTCGCCGGGGCGCAGCCGCTCGTGCCACGGCACCCACGCGGGGGCGAGCAGCGCCGAGTCACCCGGGAGCAGCACGACCTCGTCGAGGGTGACCTCCTCGGCGCCGGGCACCGTGGCCAGTGTCACGGCCCAGTGCCACCCGGCGTAGCCGAGCAGGGTGGCGGCGAAGGAGTGCGTGCCGACGACGCCGAGCGCGGGGTCGGCCTGCTCACCGAGCGCCTCCGGGGTCACCCCCAGGTGCTCGCCGACCGCCGCCGGGTCACCGGCCACCTCGATCGCAGCGGCCCGGGCCTGCTCGACCGCAGCGGCCAGCACCTCGTCGGGAGAGGAGCCAGGGGACGCGGCGGCAGGAGTTGAGTCGGACACGTCCCCCATTGTCGCCGATGGTGGCAAGGCCGTCCCGGCCAGGGAGGCGTCTTCCACCCGCCGCGCGCACAGGCGACTGCGGCACCATGGGCGTGTGCCCGACGCCTCCGCCCCGCGCACGCCGGGAGCTGGGGATCGCGCCGGCCATCACCGGCCGGCGGGGCTCCCCGTGGCTGCAGCGCTGCCGGTGCTCGCCGTCGGCCACACCCTCTGGAGCCTGCGCAGCCGCCGGGTCATCCGCACCACCGACCGGGAGGCGGCACCGTGAACGGCGCAGGACGAGCATCGGGGACGGCACTGCTGAGCGGGGTGCTGCTGCTCGCCGGGTGCGGGGACTCCGGCAGCTCCGGCGGAAGTGCCGGGGACGACGGCGGGACCGTCCCCTCGGTCACCGTGCAGGCCGGGGGGGACCCGATCACCGTCGACCCGACCCAGTACTGCCTGGACGGGGAGGGGCAGCGCTACCGGACCGAGCCGACGTACCTGGAGGTCGCGCCGGACACCGAGATCGTGCTGGAGGTGCCCGATGTGGTGGCCGAGGCCGGCTGGAGCGTCCAGGTCTTCGACGAGCGGCTCGAGGAGCGGATCGGCGACATCGACGTGCCGGCCGGCACCGCTGTCCTCGACGAGATCAACACCTCTGACGTCGTCCCCCCGACCTACTACCTGGTGGTCGTGGAGGACTCCGACACCGACGCCTGCGAGGGGCTCTCCGGCGCCTGGCCGGTGGGGTTCATCCGCGCCGACACGACCACCAGCCCCGCCGGCTGACGGCCCCGCTGCAGGAGCCCGGCAGCGGGGTCCTCCGTCAGGCGTCGAGGTCGTCGGCGACCGCGCGCAGCACCGCGGCGACCTTGCGGGCCATCGGCTTGTCGGGGTGCCGTCCGTGCCGCAGGCCCTCCGAGACGCCGTCCAGCAGGGTGATCAGGTCCTCGATGATCGGCACCAGGTCGTCGGGCTTCTTGCGGGTGCCGGCGACCGCGGACGGCAACGGGTCGAGCACCTGCACCTGCAGCGCCTGGTCACCCCGGCGGCCCTGGACGATGCCGAACTCCACGCGCTGGCCGGGCTTGAGCTCGGTGGTGCCGGCGGGCAGCGCGTCCTTGTGCACGAACACGTCCGGGCCGCCCGCGTGGGCGAGGAAGCCGAAGCCCTTCTCCGCGTTGAACCACTTCACCTTGCCGCTGGGCACGTCGATCCCTCAGTCAGTCGTTCCTGGTCCCGGCCGTCGCGGCCGGTGGCGTCGGCAGCCGCGGTGGGCTGCGCTCCCGCCAGGTTAACCACGACCAGCCACCCCGCGGCCACCGCTTTCGGGCCGGGAGCGGGCGGCGGGGCTCAGGCGAACCGGTGTGCGGCTGCCGCCTGCAGGCCCAGCTCGTCGATCGACGCCTCGCGCATCTCGACCTTGCGCACCTTGCCGGTGACCGTCATGGGGAAGGCGTCGACGACCTTCACGTACCGCGGCACCTTGTAGTGGGCCAGTTTGCCGGCACAGAAGGCCCGCAACCCCTCCGCGGTGAGCGGCTCCGCCTCCGCGCGCAGGCGCACCCAGGCCATCAGCTCCTCGCCGAACCGCTCGTCCGGGACGCCGATCACCTGGGCCTCGACGACGTCGGGGTGGGTGAAGAGGAACTCCTCGATCTCCCGCGGGTACACGTTCTCCCCGCCGCGGATGACCATGTCCTTGATCCGCCCGACGATGTTGAGGTAGCCGGCGTCGTCCATCACGGCCAGGTCGCCGGTGTGCATCCAGCGGGCGGCGTCGAGCACCTCGGCGGTCTTCTCCGGCTCGCCCCAGTAGCCCAGCATCACCGAGTAGCCGCGGGTGCAGAACTCACCGGGTTGCCCGCGCGGGACGGTCAGCCCGGTGTCCGGGTCGACCACCTTGACCTCCAGGTGCGGGTGCACCCGCCCGACGGTCGACGTCCGCCGCTCCAGGTTGTCGTCGGCGCCGGTCTGGGTGGACACCGGGGAGGTCTCGGTCATGCCGTAGCAGATGGTCACCTCCGCCATCCCCATCTCCTCGACCACCCGCTTCATCACCTCGACCGGGCACGGCGAGCCCGCCATGATCCCGGTGCGCAGGCTGGACAGGTCGTAAGAGGCGAAGTCCGGCAACGCCAGCTCGGCGATGAACATCGTCGGGACGCCGTAGAGCGAGGTGCACCGTTCCTCCTGCACCGCCCGCAGCGTCGCGGCGGGGTCGAAGCCGGGCGCCGGGATGACCATCGTCGCGCCGTGCGAGGTGCAGCCGAGGTTGCCCATCCCCATGCCGAAGCAGTGGTAGTAGGGCACCGGGATGCAGACCCGGTCGGCCTCGGTGTAGCCGCAGCCCTCGCCCACGAAGAACCCGTTGTTGAGCAGGTTGTGGTGGGTGAGCGTGGCGCCCTTCGGGAAGCCCGTCGTCCCTGAGGTGTACTGGATGTTGATCGGGTCGTCGGGCGAGAGCTGCGCCGCCCGCTCGACCAGCCGGACCCGGTCGCCCGCCCGGCCGGTCTCCAGCAGCTGCGCCCACTCCTCGTCACCGAGGAACACGACATCGCGCAGGTCAGGGCAGCCCCCGCGCACCTCGTCGACCATGGCGCGGTAATCGCTGCCCTTGAACTCCGGCGCGGCCACCAGCACCGAGATGCCCGCCTGGCGCAGCACGTAGGAGAGCTCGTGGGTGCGGTAGGCGGGGTTGATGTTGACCAGGACGGCGCCGAGCTTCGCCGTCCCGTACTGCACGAAGACCCACTCGGCGCAGTTCGGCGCCCAGATGCCCACCCGGTCGCCCTTGGCGACGCCGAGGGCGTCCAGGCCGAGCGCGCAGGCGTCGACCTCGGCGACCAGCTCGGGATAGGTCCAGCGGCGGCCCGTGGCGCACTCGACGAGCGCCTCGTGGTCGCCCACCCGCGCTGCCGTCCGGTCGAGGTCGTCCCCGATCGTGTCGCCCAGCAGGGGCACCGTGGAGGCGCCGCTGCTGTAGGACGGCAGCGCGGGCACCGTCACCGGCCCTCGCCCGCCATCAGGCCGGCCCGGTTGGGCTTGTCGACCGGGTGGGCGTAGCGCAGCCGCTCCGGCGGGAGCGGGAAGGCGTGGTCCTCACCGAACGGGGAGAGACCGCCGGCCATCTCGCTGACCAGCTCGGTCACCGGCGGACCGTCGCCGCTCGACTGCCCCCAGGTCGGCTCGACCAGGTGAGCGTGCTTCGCCTTGCGCTTGGACATGACGCCTCCAGTTGCTCTGCCGGGCCCGGGAGTGCTGCCCGGGTGCCTCGTCGGCCATCTTCCCGCGTCGCACCCGGCTTCCGCACGCCGCGGGGTGGCCGTGTCGCTGGGAGGGGTCAGCGCCCGCCGGCCCGCCGGGCGCCGTAGACCGTGCCGGCACCGTCGGCCGTCAGCAGCCACTCCCGCGGGGAGACCTCGGCGTAGCGCACCTCGGCGCCGTCCAGCCGCTGCACCGCGCGGGTGCGCCAGACGGCCGTGGACATCAGCTGCAGCCGCAGCGGCTCGTCGGTGAGCTCGTCGTACCCGACCGGCTCGACCTGCAGCAGCGCCGGGCCGGCGATCCGCAACCGCCCGTGCTGCCACGGCTCCCGGGCCAGGGCTGCGGTCCACCGGCGGGCGCGCAGCCAGGCGCCCAGCCCGATGACGGCCACGACCAGCCCGCCGACGAGGAGCAGCACGACCATCAGCCCGGCGAACGGCGGCCGCGCCCCGCCGTCGGCGGTGATCCGGATGACGGCGGCGCCCATCAGCCACCCCAGGACGACGGCGACCACGCCACCGGCCAGCCAGCGCAGCGCCCCCGCCCGGAGCGCGGCCAGGTCGGTGCGGGTCTGCGGGTCGTCGAGCGCGGGCACCCCCGGATGGTGACAGAGCCCGGCCGCCCGAGCGGGCGGGCCGGAGCGCGACGTAGCGTGGACCGGATGCCCACGGACCAGCCCGCCACGCTCGCCGCCTGGCTGCGCACCCGCACCGACGAGCAGCTGGGCGCCCTCCTGGCGGCCCGGCCCGACGTCGCACGCCCGGCGCCCTCCGACGTGGTGGGGCTCGCGACGCGGCTCGCGGTGCCCGTCTCGGTCGACCGCGCGCTGGACGAGCTGGACGCCGCGACCCTGCAGGTGCTGGACGCGGTGCTGCTCTCCCCCACCGACGGCGTCCCGCGCACCGAGCTGCCCGGGCTGCTGCCCGACGTGCCGGCCGGGGTGGTCGAGTCCGCCGTCGAGACGCTGACCGGCCGGGCGCTGCTCTGGGGCGACGCCGACCTGCACGCCCCCGAGCCGGTGCGCCGGGCGGTCCGCTACCCCGCCGGGCTCGGCCGCCGGGCCACCGACCTGCGGGTCCCGCTCCCCCGCGACCTGCCCGACACGCTCGCCGACCTGGCCGCCGACGAGCGCACGGTGCTCGAGCGGCTGGCCGGCGACCGCCCGGTCGGCCACCTCCCCGACAGCACCGACGGGTCGTTGAGCCCGGCCCGCCGGCTGCTGCAGGCCGGGCTGCTGGCCCGGATCGACGCGGTCAACGTGGAGCTGCCCCGCGAGATCGGCCTGGCCTTGCGCGGGGACCGCCCGCTCGGCCCCCCGAGGCTGCGTCCGGAGCCGGAGGTCAGCGAGCGGGACCCGGCGATCGTCGACCGGCAGGCCGCCGGTGCCGCACTCGAGGTGCTCAGCCGGGTGAACGACGTGCTCACCGCGCTGGAGGAGGAACCGGCCGGGCTGCTGCGCAGCGGCGGGCTGGGCGTGCGGGACCAGAAGCGGCTGGCCAAGGAGCTGCGCATCGGCGAGGCCGACCTCGCCTTCCTGGTCGAGGTCGCGCACGCCGCCGGCCTGCTGGACGTCGGCGGCGCGCAGCGCGACGAGTGGCTGCCGACCCGCGGGTACGACGCGTGGCGCGAGCAGGACCTCGCCGACCGCTGGGCGCTGCTCGCCGCCGGTTGGCTGACCAGCGTCCGGCTGATCTCGCTGGTGGGCCAGCGCGACGTGGCCGGCAAGGCGGTCAACGTGCTGTCCCCCGACGTCGTCCGGCAGACCGCGCCCACCCTGCGGCGCTCGGCGCTGGGCGTGCTCGCCGAGTTCCCGCCGGGGCACGGTCTGACCGCACCGGAGCTGGTGGCGCTGCTGCGCTGGCGCACCCCCCGGCGGGCCGACCGGCTGGCCCCCGTCCCCGACCTGCTGGCCGAGGCCGACCGCCTGGGAGTGCTGGTCGGCGGCGTGCTGAGCAGCGGCGGGCGGGCCCTGCTCACCGCCGGGGAGGACGACGCCGCGGACGCGATGCGTGGGCTGCTGCCGGCCCCGGTCGACCACGTGCTCGCCCAGCCCGACCTGTCGCTGATCGCCCCCGGGCCACTGGTGGCCGACCTGGCCGCCACGCTCGCGGTCGTCGCCGACGTCGAGTCCTCGGGCGGGGCCACGGTGTACCGGGTGTCCGACGCGAGCATCCGGCGGGCACTGGACTCCGGCTGGTCGGCCGGTGAGCTGCAGGACCTCTTCACCCGCGCCTCCCGCACGCAGGTGCCGCAGGCGCTGGAGTTCCTGATCGACGACGTGGCCCGTCAGCACGGGCGGCTGCGGGTGGGCGCCATCGAGTGCTACGTCCGCTCCGACGACCACGGCCTGGTCTCCCAGGTGCTCAGCGACCGGCGGACCGCCGGCGCAGAGCTCCGCCGACTGGCCCCGGGGGTGCTGGTCAGCGGGCTGGGCGCCGACGAGGTGCTCACCGTGCTGCGGGCCGCCGGGTACGCGCCGGCCGGGGAGTCCTCCGGCGGCGCGGTGCTGACCCGCCCGAAGGCGCCACCGCGGGCGGCCGGTCGCCGTCCTGGTGCGGTGGCTGCGGTCGGTCCCCGCCCGCTCGCCCCGGACGACGTCGCCGCCACGGTGCGCGAGATCCGGGCCGGGGACGCCGCCCTCGCCGCCCGGCGCACCGAGTCGGTGCGCCAGGTGCCCGGGGTGACCACCGCGAGCACGCTGGAACTGCTGAGCCGGGCCGTGCGTGAGGGCCTGGCCGTCTGGCTGGGTTACGTCGACGCGCAGGGCAGCGGCAGCCAGCGGGTCGTCCAGCCGGTCTCGCTGGCCGGCGGCTTCCTGCAGGGGTTCGACGAGGGGCGCGGGGAGAGCCGCACCTTCGCCGTCCACCGGATCACCTCGGTCGCCCTGGTCGGCGCGGAGGACGCAGCCACGCCGTCCTGATCTCTGTTCCCTTGATCGGGTGAGTCCGGGATGATCAAGCATCCGCCCGGCGTTGCGCGGATCGGTTGGCGTGTGCAACCAGCTGTCGGGCAGCAGACCCCGGACCTCCGCTGGTTGCCGCCGGGGTGAGGAGCGTGGACATGACGAGGCAGCGGACGGTGGCCGATCGGCTGGCAGCGGCACTGGGAGCGGTGCTGGGGACGGCGCAGCCACCCCTGCGCCTGCGCGGGTGGGACGGCTCCCTGGCCGGGCCGCCCGGCGCACCGGTGCTGGCGATCCGCTCCCGCCGGGCGCTGCGCCGGCTGCTGTGGTCACCCAGCCAGCTCGGCCTGGCCCGGGCCTACGTCGCCGGGGACATCGACATCGAGGGCGACGTCTTCGCCACCTTCGCCGCACTGCGCTCCGCCGGCCGGCTGGCCGAGACCGGCCCGATGGCCCCGCCCACCTGGCGCGAACGGCTCGGCCTGCTCGGCACCGCGGTGGCACTGGGGGCCCTCGGCCCCGAACCGGCACCCCCGGCCGAGGAGGTCGACCTGGGGCGGGCCGGACGACGACACTCCCGGTCCCGCGACGCGGCGGCGGTCTCCCACCACTACGACGTCGGCAACGACTTCTACGAGCTCGTCCTCGGCCCCTCGATGGTCTACTCCTGCGCCGTCTGGGCCACCCCGGAGACCGGGCTGGACGCAGCCCAGGAGGCCAAGCTCGATCTGGTCTGCCGCAAGCTGGGCCTCACCGAGGGGGCGCGACTGCTGGACGTCGGCTGCGGCTGGGGCTCGATGGCCATCCACGCCGCCCAGCGGTACGGCGCCGAGGTCGTGGGGATCACGCTGTCGGAGGAGCAGGCCCGGATGGCCCGCAAGCGGGTCGCCGAGGCCGGGCTGACCGACCGGATCGACATCCGGGTGCAGGACTACCGGTCCGTCGACGACGAGCCCTTCGACGCGATCAGCTCGATCGGCATGGCCGAGCACGTCGGCCGGGCCCAGATGCCCGAGTACGTCGCCCAGCTGCGCGCCCTGCTGCGCCCCGGCGGCCGGCTGCTCAACCACGCGATCAACTGGAACGCCGGCACGACCACCCCCGACCCGGACACCTTCATCTCGCGCTACGTCTTCCCCGACGGGGAGCTGCTCGGGCTGGGCGAGACGGTCGGCCTGCTGGAGTCCGCTGATCTCGAGGTGCTCGACGTCGAGGCGCTGCGCCAGCACTACGCGCTCACCCTGCGCGCCTGGGTGCGGCTGCTGGAGCAGAACTGGTCCGCTGCCGTCGCCGCCTCCAGCGAGGGGCGTGCGCGGGTCTGGCGGCTGTACATGGCCGCCTGCGCGCTGGCCTTCGAGGCCGGGGACATGGGCGTCAACCAGGTGCTGCTGCAGAAGACCGGGGGCGAGCAGCCGCCGCTGCGCCGCACCGCC
>NZ_JPMX01000023.1:0-25500 GCF_000761485.1 Modestobacter caceresii | reverse complement strand
CTCGAGCCGCGCCACCGACCGTCGAGCCGCGCCGTGCCGCGGCTCGACGGTCGACTCGGCGGCTCAGCCTCCGGCTCGCGGCGCAGCTGCCGACGCCTTGAGGTCGGTCGCACACCCGCGGCGCGGAAGGGGACGTCCTCCCCCGGCGTTACCGTGGACAGTCCGGCGCGCCCGTCTGCGCCGGAGCCCCGAACAGAGGATGCGTACGCGTGAGTGACGGCCCCCTGATCGTCCAGTCGGACAAGACCCTGCTGCTCGAGGTCGACCACCCGTCGTCCAAGGAGTGCCGGGCGGCGATCGCCCCGTTCGCCGAGCTGGAGCGCTCCCCCGAGCACGTGCACACCTACCGGGTCACCCCGCTGGCGCTGTGGAACGCCCGCGCCGCCGGCCACGACGCCGAGCAGGTCGTCGACGCGCTGGTCCGGTACTCGCGCTACCCCGTGCCGCACGCCCTGCTGGTCGACATCGCCGACACGATGGACCGCTACGGCCGGCTGACCCTGGCCAACCACCCGGTGCACGGGCTGACGCTGACCAGCACCGACAAGGCCGTGCTGGAGGAGGTCGTCCGCAGCAAGCGGGTGGCCCCGATGCTCGGCGTCCGCATCGACGCCGACTCGGTCGTCGTCCACCCCTCCGAGCGCGGCCGGCTCAAGCAGGCGCTGCTGAAGATCGGCTGGCCGGCCGAGGACCTCGCCGGCTACGTCGACGGGCAGGCCCACCCGATCGAGCTCGACCAGTCCGACTGGCACCTGCGCGACTACCAGCAGCAGGCCGTCGACGGCTTCTGGGCCGGCGGCTCGGGCGTCGTCGTGCTGCCCTGCGGTGCCGGGAAGACCCTGGTCGGCGCCGCGGCGATGGCCGAGGCCAAGGCGACCACGCTGATCCTGGTCACCAACACCGTCTCCGGCCGGCAGTGGAAGCGCGAGCTCATCGCCCGCACCACGCTGACCGAGGAGGAGATCGGCGAGTACTCCGGGGAGCGCAAGGAGATCCGGCCGGTCACCATCGCCACCTACCAGGTCATCACCACCCGCCGGAAGGGCGAGTACCGGCACCTGGACCTCTTCGACGCCCAGGACTGGGGCCTGATCGTCTACGACGAGGTGCACCTGCTCCCCGCGCCGATCTTCCGGCTCACCGCCGACCTGCAGTCGCGGCGCCGGCTCGGGCTGACCGCGACGCTGGTGCGCGAGGACGGCCGGGAGGACGACGTCTTCTCCCTGATCGGGCCCAAGCGGTACGACGCCCCCTGGCGGGACATCGAGGCGCAGGGGCACATCGCGCCGGCCGAGTGCGTCGAGGTGCGGGTCAGCCTGGACGACGAGGAGCGGATGACCTACGCGGTCGCCGAGCCCGAGGAGCGGTACCGGATCGCGGCGACCGCCCAGTCGAAGCTGCCGGTGATCCGCCGGGTCCTCGAGCGGCACCCCGACGAGCCCTCCCTGGTGATCGGCGCCTACCTGGACCAGCTGGAGGAGCTGGGCGCTGCCCTCGACGCCCCGGTGATCCAGGGGTCGACGACGAACAAGGAGCGGGAACGGCTGTTCCAGGCCTTCCGCACCGGCGAGATCCGCACCCTCGTCGTCTCCAAGGTGGCGAACTTCTCCATCGACCTGCCCGAGGCCGCGGTCGCGGTGCAGGTGTCGGGCACGTTCGGGTCCCGGCAGGAGGAGGCCCAGCGGCTCGGCCGGGTGCTGCGCCCCAAGGCCGACGGCCGGCAGGCGCACTTCTACACCGTGGTCAGCCGGGACACCCTGGACAGCGAGTACGCCGCGCACCGGCAGCGCTTCCTGGCCGAGCAGGGCTACGCGTACACGATCGTGGACGCCGCCGACCTGGCCGGCCCGGGCGAGGTCAACGGCCCCGACTGGGTCGACGAGCCCGCCGACTGAGCAAGGGGGCCGGACCGAGGAGCGCCCCGTTGCGGGGACCCCGTCAGGGGACCCAGCAGCGGGGCGCTCCTCGTCAGAGCCGGTCCCTCAGCAGCTGCTGAGGACGGTGCCCAGCCGGGTCATGCCCTCGGCGATCCGCTCCGGCGTGTGCGTGGTGAACGACAGCCGCAGCGTGGCTCGGTCGGGGACGCCGGCGTAGAACGCGGCCCCCGGCACGAACGCGACGTCGGCGGCGAGCGCCCGGGGCAGCAGCTCGGCGGTGTCCACGCCGCGGGGCAGCCGGACCCAGACGAACATGCCGCCGTCCGGCTCGGTCCAGGCGCTGCCCGCCGGCAGGGCCGCCGGCAGTGCGTCCACCATGGCGTCCCGGCGCCGCCGGTAGGCGGTCCGCAGCCGCGCGAGGTGGGTCTCGACGTCGGCCGTGGCGAACCAGGCCGCCGCGGCCGCCTGGTCGATCGTCGAGGTGTGCAGGTCGGCCGCCTGCTTGGCGACGGTCAGCGCCGGCAGCAGCCGGGACGGCGCCCGCAGCCAGCCCAGCCGCAGTCCGGGAGCGGCGATCTTGGAGAAGCTGCCCACGTGGACGACGTGCCCGTCAGCGCCCGGCTGGGCGGCGAGCGGCGCGACGTCGTGGCCTCGGTAGCGCAGCTCACCGTAGGGGTCGTCCTCGACCAGCCAGACCCCGTGCCGTTCGGTGAGCGCGACGACCTCCGCGCGACGCTCGGTGGGCATGGTCCGGCCGGTCGGGTTGGCGAACGTCGGGACCAGGTAGACCAGCGCCGGCCGCTCCCGCCGGATCGCCTCCTCCAGCGCGTCCGGGTCCATGCCGTCCCCGTCGGTGGCCACCGGCACGACCCGGGCGCCGGCCAGCTGGAAGCACTGCAGCGCGGCCAGGTACGTCGGGTCCTCGACCAGGACGACCGCCCCCGGGTCGACCAGCGCGGTCGCCAGCAGGGTGAGGGCCTGCTGCGAGCCCGAGGTGACCAGCAGGTCGTCGACGGAGCTGAACATGCCGCGCGCGGTCATCCGGCCGGCCACCCGGGCCCGCAGACCGCGGTCGCCCTCGGTCGGGGCGTACTGCAGGGCGCGACGGGCGTTCGGGCTCCAGAGCACGGCGTCGTAGGCGGCGCGGACGCCGTCCAGGTCGAACAGCTCGGGGGCGGGCAGGCCACCGGCGAAGGAGATGACCTTCGGCCGGTCGAGCAGGGCCAGCAGCTCGCGGACCGGGGAACTGGCGACCCCGGTCAGCCGCTGGGCGAGCGCAGGGGTGGGCGGGGCGAGGACGGCAGCAGACACAGGGGCTCCAGGAGGCATGGCGCACGGGAGATGGCGCAGCGAGGGAAGGGGCGCTGGGGGGCGGGGGGTGTCCCGCCCGGGTCCGCGCCGAGGGGCCTCCTGGTCAAGGGGCCGTCCCCAGCTTACGACTCGCCGGGGGCTGCCGTCACTGCCGGAGCTCCTCGGCACCCTCCGGGACACCTGGGAGCGACGGGGCCGGCGGGGCGTGACGAGCCGGTCCGGCCCGAGCATGACGAGCGCCACAACCAACCGGCCGGGACGGCGAACGTGCAGCTCAGCGGCCCGGTGGCCGAGCCCCATACGCCCTGCCGGAGGGGGCGCGCCGGAGGCACCCGGTTGGGCGTGTTGTTCCCCCGCCGACCAGAATGGGCCCCGACATGGCGACTGCGACACAGGCGGCGGCCCGGGCCCCGCAGACGAACAGCCGACCGCTCCGGGCCTGGCAGCAGGCGGCCCTCGGCAAGTACGAGGAGGAGTCCCCGAAGGACTTCCTGGTCACCGCGACCCCGGGTGCCGGGAAGACCACGTTCGCGCTGACCCTGGCCGCCCGGCTGCTCGCCAAGCGCGAGGTCGCCCGGGTGATCGTGGTCTGCCCGACCGACCACCTGCGCATGCAGTGGGCCGACGCCGCCGATGCGATGGGCATCGCGCTCGACCCGAACCTGACCAACGCCGTCGGCCCGGTGCGCGCCGGCACGCAGGGCTACGTGACCACCTACGCCCAGGTCGCCGGCAAGCCGATGCTGCACTCGGCGCGGGCGACCACGGTCAAGACGCTGGTCATCCTGGACGAGGTGCACCACGCCGGCGACGGCCTCTCCTGGGGCGAGGCGGTCGAGGAGGCCTACGGCCGCGCGGCCCGCCGGCTGTGCCTGACCGGCACGCCGTTCCGCACCAAGGCCGACGAGCGCATCCCCTTCGTGAAGTACGTGGAGGACGGGTTCGAGGGCCAGGGCGGCCTGATGTCGACGGCCGACTTCACCTACGGCTACAAGGAGGCGCTGGCCGACGCCGTCGTCCGGCCGGTCGTCTTCGCCGCCTACACCGGCACCTCCCGCTGGCGGAACTCCGCCGGCGAGGTCGTCGCCGCCTCGCTGAGCGAGGCCGGCACCCGCTCGGTGGAGATGCAGGCGTGGCGCACCGCGCTGGACCCCAAGGGCCAGTGGGTGCCGCACGTGATCGCCGCCATGGACGACCGGATCACCCACCTCCGCGAGGAGGGCGGCATGCCCGACGCCGCCGGGCTGGTGCTGGCCAGCGACCAGGACGACGCCCGTGAGTACGCGAAGATCGTGCGCCGGGTGACCGGCAAGGCACCGGAGCTGATCCTCTCCGACGACCCCAAGGCGTCGAAGAAGATCGAGAAGTTCAACAAGGGCGGCGCCCGGATCGCGGTCTGTGTGCGAATGGTGTCCGAGGGCGTCGACGTCCCGCGCGCCGCCGTCCTGGCCTGGATGACCTCCTATCGGACCCCGCTGTTCTTCGCCCAGGCCGTCGGCCGCGTCGTGCGCGCCCGGACGCCGCACGAGTCGGCGACCGTCTTCCTCCCCGCCGTGCGCCCGCTGCTGTCGCTGGCCGCGTCGATGGAGGAGCAGCGCAACCACGTCATGCCGCCGCCGAAGACCCAGCCCGACGAGGAGCTGGAGGCGCTCGACCTGCCGCCGCGGGAACCGCGCGAGGGCGAGCTGCAGAAGTGGGAGGCGCTGGAGGCCGACGCCCGGTTCGCGCACGTGCTGCACAGCGGGACGGCGCACACCGGCGAGGGCACCGGCGCCGTCACGCCGCTGGCGGCCGACGCGGAGGACTACCTGGGCATCCCCGGGCTGCTGACCCCGGCGCAGACCGCCGAGCTGCTGTCCAAGCGGGACGACGAGCTGCGGATCCGGATCGCCGCCTCCCACGCCCGGGGGGACGACGACGGCTTCATGGTCGTCGAGGACCACCCCGAGGAGGAGGAGGCCGGCCGCTCCTGGCGCGATGCGGCCGAGCTGCGCCGGGAGATCAACCGGCTGGTCAACCGCATCGCCGCGAAGACCTCGCAGCCGCAGGCCGTGGTGCACACCCAGCTGCGCCAGTCGGTGCCCGGCCCGCCCTCGGCCTCGGCGTCGGTCGACGTCCTCCGCGCCCGCCGCGAGCGCCTCCGCACCATGCTCTGAGGTCCCGTCCTCCGCAGTCCGGACCGGCCCCCGCGAACGAGGCCCGGGCTGCCCCGTCCCCACTGCCGTCACCGAGTGACAGCTGGGCGGGGATCCCGGAGCCGGGAAGCCCGCTCAGCTGTCACTCGACGCAGATCGAGGGGGCGACGGGGGCGGATGGCGTGGCGGTGGACTGGAGGACGCTGGCACAGGCGGATGCCCCGCACACCGCGACCCTGAGCTGCGGGACCAGGGGCGGATCCGGGGGTTCCCCGATACCGGCGGGACGCCGCCGGGCGCAGGCTCGTGCCATGACCGAGACCGCGCACACCGAGACCCCGCAGACCGAGATCCCCCAGACCCCGACCCCGGGCACCGATGACGTGCGCCCGCCGTTGCGGCGGAGCCGCACCGACCTGCTGCTCGGCGGCGTCTGCAGTGGGCTGGCCCGGCACACCGGGATCGACGCACTGCTGTGGCGGGTCGGCTTCGCCGCGCTGGTGCTGGCCGGCGGGTCGGGGGTGGCCCTCTACCTGGTGCTCTGGCTGCTGATGCCGGCCGCGCCCGCCGGCCCCGCCGACCGCACGAACGTGCTCGACGAGTGGGTCGAGCGGCTCCGCGCCCGCTTCACCCGGTCGAACGCGGACATCACGCGTTGATCATCGGCGAACGGCTGGGTGACACGCCGCCGGGCGCAGCCGTTCGCCGATGATCGACTGCGGGACGGGAGCCGGTCAGCTGAGCAGGCCGCGGGCGGCGGCGAGGGCGACCGCCTCGGTGCGGCTGGAGGCGCCGAGCTTGGCCAGGATGTTGCTGACGTGCACGCTGGCGGTCTTCTCGCTGATGAAGAGCTCCGCACCTACCTGCCGGTTGGTGCGGCCCTGCGCGACCAGCGCCAGCACCTCCGTCTCGCGCGGGGTGAACACGGTGGTCGCGACGGTCAGCACGCCGGGGAGCTCCAGCCGCCCCCGGCGGGCCAGCGCCTCGATCGCCGTCCGCAACGGCACCGCCCCCAGCTGCACGGCCACCTCGTGCGCGGCCGCCAGCTCGGCAGCGGCGCCGGGGCGGTCGTCCACGGTGAGCAGCGCCTCGGCCAGCCGGAACCGGGAGCGCGCCTGCTCGTACACGTGCCCGTAGCCGAACTCCGCGACCGCCTGCCGCCAGAGCTCCACGGCGGCCTCACCGCGCACCCGGGCCAGCTCGGCCGCCAGCCGCGTCCCCCAGGCGCGCGCCTCGATCCCGGTCGGGTACGGGACCTCGGCCGCCGACCGACCGATCTCGGCCAGGTCCGCGGCCTCCGCTCCCCAGCGGGCCGCGGCCGCCTGGTCCCCGCCCCGGCGGGCCGAGGTGGCCGCGTCGGCGACCGCTGCCAGCGCGGTGGCCACCAGCCGCACCGAGGCGAGCCGTTCGTCCCCCCACAGCTCCCGCAGCCGACCATCGGCCCACCGGGCCCGCTCCCCCGCCGTCGCAGCGTCCCCGGCCTGGCCGGCCAGCTCGATCTCCGCCGCCACCGTGGCCAGCATCAACAGCACGTGGTTGTCCCAGCGGGCGGCCGGCCCCTGCGCCCAGCCCAGCCGCTCGGCGGCACGCGGGTCGCCCCGCCCGACGAGCACCAGGAGCCCGTCGGCGCGCACGTGCGCAGCCATGTCGGGCACCCGGGCCAGCGCATCGGCGGCGGCCAGGCTGCCGTCCCAGTCGCCGAGGACGTACCGGGCCAGCACCTCCAGGTGCCGCAGCTCGGCGCCGTAGAACGACCACTCGACGCCCAGCGCCCGAGCCCGGGCCAGCCCTGCCGTGGCGTGCTGCAGCGCCTCAGCCACCTCGCCGGCGTCGTGCGCGGTGATCGCCTGGCTGAACCACACCCGCATCTCGACGTCGGCGTCCCCGGACCGCTGCGCCCGCGCCCGGGCCTCCGTGAAGCGCGCCCGGACGGCGACCCGGTCACCGGTGCCCGAGCCACGGACCAGCGAGACGGCGGTGTCGGCCCACGCGCTGTCCAGCCCCAGGGCGTCGGCCGCGGCCAGCGCCTCCTCCGCCGCTGCGTCCGCCTCGGCGACCAGCCCCAGGCTGTAGCTGGTGCGGGCGTGGGTCGCCGCCGCCCAGGTGCGCACCACCGAGGGCGGCTGGGCCGGGACCAGCTGCATCGCCGCGCTGCTCTCCCGGTGGGCCTCGGCCGCCTCCTCGATCCGGCCGAGCACCTGGGCCGCCGTGTAGTGCACCCGCGCCCGCGCCTCGGGGTCACCGTCGGGGCCCAGCAGCTCCTGGGCCGAGCGGAGCAGTGCCACGGCCCGGTGCAGGTCGCCGACCGCGCGGGCCGCTGCCGCGGTGTCCAGCAGCACCGCCCACTGCGAGCGGCCGGCACGCCCGGGTGCGTCGGGCACCGCCGTCCACAGCGCGAGCACCGCCTCCAGGTGCTGCAGCTGCTCGGCCGGCGCGCCCACCCGGCGGGCGGCGTCCGCGGCCTCCAGCGACGCGCTCAGCGCACCGGGCAGGTCGTTGCTCTCCCGCAGGTGGTGGGCCCGTTCGGCCGCCGTGCCCGCCTCCGGCCGGGTGGCCAGGTGCGCGGCGACGGCGGCGTGCAGCCGGACCCGCTCCCCGGGCAGCAGGTCGGCCAGCACCGCCTCCCGCAGCAGCGCGTGCCGGAACCGGTAGCGGCCGTCGTCGGGGACCACCAGCAGGTGGTGGTGCACCGCCTCGGCCAGCGCCTGCTCCGTCTCCTCCGGGCCCTTCGAGGAGACGGCGGCCACCAGCTCGTGCCGCACCTGGCGACCGGCGACGGCGGCCACCCGCAGCACCTGCTGGGCAGCCGGGCTCACCTGCTCGACCCGGGCCAGCAGGACGTCGGACAGCCCACCCGGGAGGACCTCACCCGCCCGCCCCGCGGCGACCAGCTCCTCGGCGTAGAAGGCGTTGCCCTCGGCCCGCGCGACGACGTCCTCGACGGACGCCCCACCGGCGTCGGCGGCCAGCCGGCGGACCAGCTCCTCCACCTCGGCGTCGGGCAACGGGTCGAGCTGCAGCCGCTCGACACCGGGCAGCCGGACCAGCTCGGCCAGCAGCGGACGCAGCGGGTGCCGGCGGTGCAGGTCGTCGGCGCGGTAGGAGGCGACGACGGTGACCGGTTCGTCGACCTGACGGTCGACCAGCCGGGCCAGCAGGTAGCGCAGCAGGTCCCGGCTGGACCGGTCGGCCCAGTGCAGGTCCTCCAGCACCACCACGAGGGGCTGCTGGGCGGCCAGGTCGCCCAGCAGGGCGGCCACCGACTCGAACAGCTGCAGTCGTCCGTCGTCGTCCGGCGGGCGCAGCGCCGACCGCGGCAGCGCCCGGCCCAGGTCGGCAGCCGCGCTGTCGGTCACCACGGCGCCGGGGCGGCCGGTGAGCGGGCCGGCCAGCACCGGGTGGCGGGCCAGCACCGGCGCCAGCTCCGGGTCGGCGACCACCGGCCGCAGCAGGTCGACGAAGGGCAGGTACGGCAGCCCGACGTCGCCGAGGCCGACGCAGTGCCCGGTGAGCACCCGCGCACCGCGTGCGGCGGCCCGGCGGCCCAGCTCGTCGAGCAGCCGGGTCTTGCCGACCCCGGCGTCACCGGCGACCAGGACGGCGGACGGGCGCCCCTCGACCGCCCGGTCGACATGCGTCATCAGCCGGGCCAGTTCGTCGGCCCGGCCGATGAGCGGGGTCTCCTCCCAGCGCGGCACGGCGCCGATCGTGGCAGAGACCACCGACAGCGACGCCGGGCCGTTCAGCGGGGCCGCCGCCGGCTGCCGAACCAGGAGCCGCGGCGGCTCCCGTCGCGCCGGGCCGCCGCCCGGACCAGCTCCTGCCGGTAGGCGAGCTCTGCTTCCAGTGCCGGGTTCGGGTAGTGCATCGCCATGACCGTCTCCTCGTGTCGTCCGGGTCGAACGAGGAGAACGGTCGTCCTGAGGGGGTGCCCGGCACATCGGGCGATCACGCAGTCCCGGGCCGTCCCGGGACCGGCCGGCGCCCGAGGGGGCCTCAGGTGGACGGTCAGCCCACCGTGTACTCGGCGTCCTCCTCGACGACGTCGTCGACGTCCGCGATGTCGTCGTCGGTGGCGTCCACCGGTGCGGGCACCGGCTCGTCGACGTCCGGGTCGAACTCCCCGTCGGCGTCGGTGTCCGCGTGGAGGGTGACGGTCAGCTCGGTGTCCGCAGTCAGCGCCGGGTCCAGGTCGACCTCGACGTCGGAGGTCGTGCCCACCTGCACCTGCGTGGCACCGAGCACCTCGCCCCCGGCGCTGACGACGACGAACCCACCGCCGGGTGCGTTGACCGTGGCGACGACCACGCGGTCACCGGCGCCGGTCTGGTCCTCGAACTCCAGATCGGCCATGGTGTCACTGCCGGACTCCCCGCCCGGCGCCATCGTCGTCTCCCCCACGGTGGCCGGCGACGACGGCGGGGCGTCACCGGCCGGCGCGCCCTCGCCGCCCCCGCAGGCGGACAGCAGGAGGACGGCGACGGGGAGGGCCCGGCGGGACGTGGTCATGCCCGGCTGGTGCCCCGGGCCGCGCTGGGTCACACGCCGCGAGCACCCGTTCACGGCGCGGCGTCGCCGGTGGCCGACGGGCTCGTCGTCTGCTCGGCGTCGGTGCTCCCCGGTGTCTCGGCGAAGGTCGTGGTGACCGCGGGGACCGGCTCGACGTCGTCGTCCTGGCCACAGCCGGTCAGCAGCAGGGCGGCCGCACCCGCGGAACAAAGCAGCGCTGCGCGTGGTCTCATGCACAGCAGATGCCCACGGCGCGGGTGCGCCTACACGCGCCGTGGGCACACGACCAGGACACCGTGCACCGGCGCACGGGCCGACGAGGACCGAGCCACCGCCCCGCGGAGCTCGGCCCGTGCCCGAGAGGAGCCCCCGTGCCTGACACCGGGACGACGAACGACCTGACCCCGACCGTCTTCGTGCTCTACGGCGCGACCGGCGACCTGGCCCGCCGGATGGTGCTGCCGGCCTTCTTCGAGCTCGCCCAGCACGGGCTGCTGCCCGAGGACTGGCGGCTCATCGGCAGCGGCCGCGGCGAGCGCTCCGACGAGGACTTCGTCGAGCACGTGCGCGGCGCCCTCGAGGAGTTCGGCCCGGACCCCGAGCAGGGCCCGTGGGAGGAGTTCTGCGGCCGGCTGCGGTTCGCCGGTGGCGGCTTCACCGCCGACGACCCCGGGCAGCTCGTCGAGGCCGTGGACGCCGCCCGCAAGGAGCTCGGCGAGGACGCCCAGCTGGTGCACTACCTCTCCCTGCCGCCCAAGGCCTTCACCGACTACACCCACGCGCTGGGCGCGCACGGGTTGGCCGAGGGGTCCCGGGTCGTCTACGAGAAGCCCTTCGGCGACTCCCCCGAGGGCTTCCGCGAGCTCGACGGCGTCGTGCACTCGGTGTTCGACGAGGAGCAGGTCTTCCGGATCGACCACTTCCTGGGCAAGGAGGGCACCCAGGACCTGCACGTGGCGCGGTTCGCCAACGGGCTGTTCGAGCACATCTGGAGCCGCGAGCACGTGGCCCAGGTGCAGATCGACGTCCCCGAGGACCTCGACGTCGCCGACCGCGCCGACTTCTACGACGCCACCGGCGCGACGCTGGACATGCTGGTCACCCACCTGTTCCAGGTGGCCGCCGAGGTGGCCATGGAGCCGCCGGTCAGCTTCTCCGCCGACGACATCCTGTCCGCGCGCGAGTCGGTGCTGAAGCACTTCCGCCCGCTCGCGCCGGAGGACGTCGTCCTCGGCCAGTTCGAGGGCTACCGGGAACTGGACGGCGTGCCCGACGACAGCCAGACCGACACCTTCGTGGCGGCCAAGCTGTTCATCGACTCCGGCCGGTGGCGCGGCGTGCCGTTCCTGCTGCGCACCGGCAAGCGGCTGGCGGACAAGCAGCAGCGGGTCAGCCTGGTGCTGCACCGCCCGAAGGGCCCGGTCCACGAGGTGCCGCCGAACGGGAACGTGATCTCGCTGTCCCTCGCCGGTGCCGGTCAGCTCGACGTGGACATCATGGCCAAGCGCCCCGGCCCAGACCTGGCGATGGCCCCGGCGCGGGTCTCCCTGGACCTGTCGAAGGTGCCCGGTGGCCGGCCGCTGGCGCCGTACGTCTCCCTCATCCACGACGTGCTGGTCGGTGACCGCTCGCTGTTCACCACGAGCGAGGGCCTGGCCCAGACCTGGCGGGCCCTGCAGCCGGTGCTGGACCACCGCCCCGAGGTGCACTCCTACGCCCCGGGCTCGTGGGGTCCGGTGGCGGCCAACGCGCTGGCCGGCGAGCACGGCTGGCTGCTGGGCGAGACCGAGTAGAAGGACGCCCGTGCCCCCCGCCACGGGGGCCTGAGCGCAGAACGGCCCCTCTCCTGCGGAGAGGGGCCGTTCTGCGTTGAGGTCCGGACCGGGCGCTGGTCGCCTCGCGGCGGTTTGCACATCCGCGGCTCCAGCCCCCGACCGGAGTCGGAGCGGTATTCCACGGCGGCAGTTATCTAGTGGAGCCCGGGGACACAGGTCGCCCGGCCCGGACGTCGTCCACCGTACCCGCGCCCTCCGGCCCGACACACGTGGCGAGGACCTCAATCGGACCCGCGGTCGTCCTGCTCCCAGACGGTGGACGTCGTCGGTGTCCGGTCCCTCGGCGTGCCAGACTGCCGCGCATGAGCGGGGTGGACTTCGACGCGTGGACGGCGCTGGTCGGCGACTCCCCCACCTCGCGCACCGAGTGGGCCGCGGTCGTCGGCGCCTGGTCCGAGCCGCACCGCAGCTACCACGACCTCGCCCACCTCGCGGCGGTTCTGGGCATCGTCGACGAACT
Organism: Modestobacter caceresii; assembly: GCF_000761485.1. Classification (GTDB taxonomy): domain Bacteria; phylum Actinomycetota; class Actinomycetes; order Mycobacteriales; family Geodermatophilaceae; genus Modestobacter; species Modestobacter caceresii. The sequence continues at coordinate 13,373 of NZ_JPMX01000023.1, read as the reverse complement.
GGCCGAGCACGCCGCCGACCCGGTCGCCGTCCGGCTGGCCGCCTGGTACCACGACATCGCCTACGACCCGCAGCGCAGCGACAACGAGGAGGTCAGCGCCGCGCGGGCGCGGATCGGGCTGCTCGGGCTGGTGGACGACGCCACGGTCGCCGAGGTCGAGCGGCTGGTGCTGCTCACCGCCGGGCACGACCCCGAGCCGGACGACGCCGACGGCGCGGTGCTCTGCGACGCGGACCTCGCCGTGCTGGCCAGCCCCCCGGCGGCCTACGCCGGCTACGCCTCCGCGGTGCGCGCCGAGTACGGCCACCTCTCCGACGCCGACTTCACCGCCGGCCGGATCGCCGTGCTGGAGCAGCTGCTGGCCCTGCCGGAGCTCTTCCGGGTGCCCGTGGCGGCCGAGCGGTGGACCGAGTCGGCCCGGGCCAACCTGACCGCCGAGCTCACCCTGCTGCGCGCGCGCTCGACCTGACCCGATCGGGTGACGAGGGAGTCGCGCGTATCCGTCCGGTGACCCAGAGTTGCCCGGCGACCCGCCATCGTCCCGATGGCCCCGCAGGGGACCGGTCGCCCGACGAAGGAGCTCCTCGTGCGTCTCGGAACCGGCATCTTCCTGCTCGCCATCGGCGCCGTCCTCACCTTCGCGGTGAGTGCGCAGGTCAGCGGCATCGACCTCGACGTCGTCGGCTGGATCCTGATGGCCGTCGGTGCCCTGGGCATCGTCGTCGAGCTGGCCGTGTGGGCACCGCGCCGTCGGCGCGTGGTGCGCACGGACGGCCACGAGGGCGGGCCGGTCCGCCGGTCCACCACGGAGGAGACCTACTAGGACGAGGCGGCCCGGGTCTTCCTGACCCGCAGGCCGGCGGCGAGCAGCCGCTGCAGCAGCTCACGACAGTCCACCGGCTCCGCCCCGGCGGCGATCGCTCGCGCATAGAGCTCCTCCGGGACGTCGTAGTGGTCACCCTGGAACGCCCGCCGCGGGATCTCAAGGTGCTGCTGGACGAAGGCGTGCAGCTCGTCGTAGCCGGTGTCGCTCACCAGGTGCGACCACCGCCGCCCCCGCCAGGGCCAGACGGGGGTGTCGATCAGCAGTGCCACCCCGACAGTGTGCCCCGGCTACGGTCAGGGCGTGACTGAGGAGATCCGCTGGGGAGTCGTCGGGCCGGGCCGCATCGCCGAGCAGGTGGTCAAGGACTTCGCGCACGTCGACGGCGCGCGGGCGGTCGCCGTCGCCTCCCGCTCGCTGCACCGCGCCCAGGCCTTCGCCGGTCGGCACGGGATCGGACGGTCGCACGGCTCCTACGCCGAGATCCTGGCCGACCCGGACGTCGACGTCCTGTACATCGCCACCCCGCACCCGCAGCACCACGCCGTCTCGCTCGGGGCGATCCGGGCCGGCAAGGCGCTGCTGGTGGAGAAGTCGTTCACCGCCACCGTCGCCGGGGCCACCGAGGTGGTCGAGGCGGCGCGCACGTCCGGCGTCTTCGCGATGGAGGCGATGTGGACGCGGTTCCAGCCGGCCGTCGTCCGGGCGCGGGAGCTGATCGCCGAGGGCGCCATCGGCGACGTGCGCTCCGTGCAGGCCGACCTGGGCGTGTCCCGCGCCTTCGACCCCACCGACCGGCTGTTCGCCAAGGAGCTCGGCGGCGGCGCCCTCCTCGATCTCGGCGTCTACGTCGTCTCCTTCGCCCAGATGCTGCTCGGTGACCCGGACACCGTGACCGCCACCGGTTCGCTGTTCGAGACCGGCGTCGACGCCGAGGCCTCGCTGCTGCTCGGCTACGCGGACGGCCGCTCGGCCACCCTGATGACCTCGCTGCGCAACGCGCTGCCCGGCCAGGCCCGGGTCTTCGGGACGGCGGGCTGGATCGACGTCCTCCCCCGCTTCCACCACCCGCAGACGATCGTGCTGCACCAGGTCGGGGCGGACGCGGAGGAGATCACCCTCCCGCAGCTCGGTGGCGGCTACTCCCACGAGCTGATCGAGGCCACCGAGTGCCTGCGGGCCGGGCGGACCGAGAGCACCGTCATGCCGCTGGCGGACACCCTGGCCGTGCAGTCGGTGCTCGAGCAGGCCGCCGGTCAGCTGGGCGTGACGTTCGCCGAGGACCCTGCCGCCCTCTGACGGCTCGGCGTCCTCGGCGCCTTGGGCGGCGGCTTGGGCGGCCAGGCCGCGCCGCTGGCCTGGGCCATCGTCGGCACCCGGGTGTGCGTACCCCCGGTGGCCCGGACGGCGTCGGCGAAGGTGACCGCGTCGACGGTGGCCGCACCGCCGGGGTCGTTGTTGAAGTAGACGAGCACGTCGTCGTCGCCGTAGGTCTCCGCCAGCCGCTGCGCCCACAGCTGTAGCGTCTCCGGCCGGTAGCCCCAGCCATCGGCTCCGGTGTGCAGTCGCAGGTAGCCCCACTCGGTGGTGCGCCACAGCGGGGCGATCGGCTGCTCGGCGCGGTCGGCCCAGCACAGCGCGGCCTGGTACCGCTCGAGCAGGCCGCGGACCTCGTCGGTCCACCAGCTCTCGTGCCGTGGCTCCACCGCGACCCGGGTGCCCGCCGGGAACTGGCCGAGGCACTCGCTGAGCAGCTCGACGTCGGCCTTCAGCGTGGGCGGCAGCTGCAGCAGGACGACGTCCAGCCGGTCTCCCAGGCCGGCCACGCGGTCCATCAGCCGGGCCACCGGCTCGGCCGGCTCGCGCAGCCGCTTGAGGTGGGTGAGGAAGCGGGAGGCCTTCACCGCCCACCGGTAGTCCGGCGGGGTGCGTTCACGCCAGCGCTCGAAGGTCGTCCGCTCGGGCAGCCGGTAGAAGGCGTTGTTGCTCTCGACGGTGGCGAAGTGCTCGGCGTGGTGCTCCAGCCAGAGTCGTTGCGGCAGCACCGGCGGGTAGAAGCGGCCTCGCCAGTCGCGGTACTGCCAGCCCGACGTCCCGATGATCACCGTCACCGCAGCCGCCTACCCTGCTCGACCATGAGCGACTCCCCCGCGCGCTTCAAGGACCTGTGCCTCGACGCCGTGGACCACCAGGCACTGGCCGACTGGTGGTGCACCGCGATGGGCTACGTCCGCCGTGACGACGTCGAGCCCGACGAGGAGGGCTGGGTCCGACCGACGGGCTGGCCGGTGCCGATCGTCGACCGGTCCGGCGCCGGTCCGCTGATCTGGGTAGTGCCGGTGCCCGAGGGCAAGACGGTGAAGAACCGCATGCACCACGACGTCGTCGGCGACACCGAGGCGCTCCTGGCCCACGGGGCCACCCTGGTCCGCCGCCGGGACGCCGGACCGGACGACGAGCCCGACGCCGGGACCATCGACTGGGACGTGCTGGCCGACCCCGAGGGCAACGAGTTCTGCTGCTTCGCCCCGGACCGGACGTGAGCGACCAGCTGCCCGACCTGGCCGCCACCCGGCTGGCCGCCCTCTGCCTGAACCGGCGCGGCCGGCCCCGCGGCCTGACCTTCGACGACCACGTCGTCCGGGGCGGGCTGATCCTGGACCTCGCGCTCTGCGGGGCGCTGGTGCACACCGAGGACGCCGTGGAGATGGACCACGAGCGGGCGGCCGCGGCCGGCCTGGCCGACGTCGCAGCGCAGGCCGACGAGGGAGACGGCTCGCTGCAGGACTGGCTGGACTGGGGTGCGCTGGGCTTCGACGAGTGGGTCGGCCGGTTGGTACAGGCCGGGGCCTGGCGGCTGCTCCCGTGGTCACCGCTGCGGCCGTTCCGCAGCTACGACGACGGCGACCCGGCGCGCACGGAGGCCGACCGGGCCCGGGGCCGGACCGGCGAGCCCGGCGCGGGTGCGAGTCGTCAGACGCTCGCCGTCCTGGCGGTGGGCAAGGTCAGCGCACTCAGCGGGAAGCTCGGCCAGCCGCCGTCCTGGGTGCTGGCCGGCCTCGGTGAGGCGCAGTGGGCCGGCGAGCTGGTCGTGGAGCGGCTCACCGAACTGCGGAGCCGGATGCGCACCAACGGCCATGCGCTCGACGGCCCCGCGATCGGTGACCCGGGATGACTGCGGGCGAGCACCGGACCCGCCCCCGCCACTCCGCTGACGATCATGGGGTAAGGGGGGCGACGCGCCGAGCAGCATCGGCGGGTCGCCACCGCAGCTTCATGATCGTCGGGGAGACCAGGCCAGGACGCCGACAGGGGCGGCCCGCCGAAGCGGACCGCCCCTGCCGGGCAGTGCTGGTGGTGCAGTGCTCAGCGGGACGCTGAGCGGTGTGGACTCAGAAGTCCATGCCGCCCATGCCGCCGTCGCCGCCGCCGGCCATGGCCGGGGCGTTCTTCTCCGGCTTGTCGGCGATGACGGCCTCGGTGGTGAGGAAGAGCGCCGCGATGGAGGCGGCGTTCTGCAGCGCCGAGCGGGTGACCTTGGCCGGGTCGATGATGCCGGCCGCGATCAGGTCCACGTACTCGCCGGTGGCGGCGTTGAGGCCCCAGCCGGTCTCGGAGTTGCGGACCTTCTCCGCCACGACGCCGCCCTCGAGGCCGGCGTTGATGGCGATCTGCTTCAGCGGGGCCTCGAGCGCGACGCGCACGATGTTGGCACCGGTCGCCTCGTCACCCTCGAGCTCGAGCTTGTCGAACGCGACGGCCGTGGCCTGCGCGAGAGCGACGCCACCACCGGCGACGATGCCCTCCTCGACGGCGGCCTTGGCGTTGCGCACCGCGTCCTCGATGCGGTGCTTGCGCTCCTTGAGCTCGACCTCGGTCGCGGCGCCGGCCTTGATGACGGCGACGCCACCGGCCAGCTTGGCCAGGCGCTCCTGCAGCTTCTCGCGATCGTAGTCGGAGTCCGACTTCTCGATCTCGGCGCGGATCTGGTTGACGCGACCCTGGATCTGGTCGGCGTCACCCGAGCCCTCGATGATGGTCGTCTCGTCCTTGGTGGTGACGAACTTGCGCGCCCGGCCCAGCAGCGACAGGTCGGCGGTGTCCAGCTTGAGGCCGACCTCCTCGCTGATGACCTGACCACCGGTGAGGATCGCGATGTCGCCCAGCATGGCCTTGCGGCGGTCGCCGAAGCCGGGGGCCTTGACGGCGACCGACTTGAAGGTGCCGCGGATCTTGTTGACCACCAGGGTCGCGAGGGCCTCGCCCTCGACGTCCTCGGCGATGATCGCCAGCGGCTTGCCGGACTGCATGACCTTCTCCAGCAGCGGGAGCAGGTCCTTGACCGTCGAGATCTTGCTGTTGACGACCAGGATGTACGGGTCGTCGAGCACGGTCTCCATGCGGTCGGTGTCGGTCACGAAGTAGGCCGACAGGTGACCCTTGTCGAAGCGCATGCCCTCGGTGAGCTCGAGCTCGAGACCGAAGGTGTTGCTCTCCTCGACGGTGATGACACCTTCCTTGCCGACCTTGTCCATCGCCTCGGCGATGAGCTCGCCGATGGCGGGGTCAGCGGCGGAGATCGAGGCGGTGGCCGCGATCTGCTCCTTGGTCTCGACGTCCTTGGCGGTCGAGAGGAGGTACTCCGAGACCGAGGCGACGGCCTTCTCGATGCCCTTCTTCAGGGCCATCGGGTTGGCGCCGGCGGCGACGTTGCGCAGCCCCTCGCGGACGAGGGCCTGGGCGAGCACGGTGGCGGTGGTGGTGCCGTCACCCGCGACGTCGTCGGTCTTCTTGGCGACCTCCTTGACCAGCTCGGCCCCGATCTTCTCGTACGGGTCCTCGAGCTCGATCTCCTTGGCGATGCTCACACCATCGTTGGTGATGGTGGGGGCGCCCCACTTCTTCTCCAGGACGACGTTGCGGCCCTTGGGGCCAAGCGTCACCTTGACGGCGTCGGCGAGGGTGTTCATGCCCCGCTCGAGACCGCGGCGCGCCTCTTCGTCGAACGCGATCATCTTGGCCATGTGGTGATGTCCTCCATGCGTGGATCGCTGGCTGGTCAGGTCCGGCGCCCGCGACGGACGACACTGGTGCTGCGAACGCTCCTGCGGTCCGCGCCCCGGTGCCTCACCGTTCCGACCTGGTTGGCACTCGGGTAGCCCGAGTGCCAGCTCAAAGTCTGGCACTCGACCCAGGCGAGTGCAAGAAGGGGGGGGTGGGGCCGCCCGCCCGGGGACGCAGCGAGGCCCGGCCCCCGACCGGGGACCGGGCCTCGTGGTGCTGACCGGATCAGGCGCTCTGGACGGCGTCCGCCTGCGGGCCCTTGTCGCCCTGGACGACCTCGAAGCTGACCCGCTGGCCCTCTTCGAGGCTCTTGTACCCGTCCATCTGGATGGCCGAGTAGTGGACGAAGACGTCCTGACCGCCGTCGACGGCGATGAAGCCGAAGCCCTTCTCGGCGTTGAACCACTTCACGGTGCCCTGTGCCACGTGTGCTCCCACGTTTCGTGCGGCGGACGGCCCCTTGAGACTCGAGGGGCCGGGTCTCGCTCTTCCGCCCGCCGAAACACGAACGTGGAACTCGAACCGCGCGGAACGGTACAGCAGCAGGTGTCCCAGGTCACGGTCCTGACCACGCCATACACCCGTCCGGGTGCTGCCGCGGCGGCGTCCCGGACCCTGGCAGGGGGCCCTCCTCAGGCGATGAGGCCGGCCTCGCGCAGCGACTTCAGCGACGGCTGCACGTGGTGCGAGGGGCCGACCACCGGCAGCAGCGGGTCGAGGGTCTTCAGCCCCTCACCGGTGTTGAGGACGACGACCTCCTGCGTCGGGTCGATCAGCCCCTTCTCCACCAGCTGCCGCAGCACCGCGGTGGTCACACCGCCGGCGGTCTCGGCGAACACACCGGTCGTGCGGGCGAGGTCCCGGATGCCCTGCACGATCTCGTCGTCCCCGACCCGGCCGACCGAGCCGCCGGTGCGCCGGATGGCGTCCAGCGCGTACGGGCCGTCCGCGGGGTTGCCGATGTTCAGCGACTTGGCGATGCCGGTGGGCTTGACCGGCTTGACGACGTCCCAGCCGTTGTCGAACGCGGTGGCGATCGGGTCGCAGCCGGCGGACTGGGCGCCGAAGACCTTCCACTCGGTGTCGGCGACGATGCCGGCCGCGACCAGCTCCCGCCAGGCCTTGTCGACCTTGGTGAGCAGCGAGCCCGACGCCATCGGGATGACCACCTGGGCCGGGATCCGCCAGCCCAGCTGCTCGGCGATCTCGTAGCCCATCGTCTTGGAGCCCTCGGCGTAGTACGGCCGCACGTTCTGGTTGACGAAGGCGGTGTCCTCGAACTCGTCGGTCTCGGCGAGCTCGCTGGTCAGCCGGTTGACGTCGTCGTAGGACCCCTCGACGGCGACCAGCGCCTGGCCGTAGACCGCCGACTGGGTGATCTTGCCCGGCTCGAGGTCGCTGGGAACGAAGACGAAGGAGGGCAGCCCCATCCGGGCGGCGTGCGCGGCGACCGAGTTGGCCAGGTTGCCGGTGGAGGCACAGGCGATCTTGGTGTAGCCGAAGCTCTTGGCCGCGGTGGCGGCCAGGCTCACCACCCGGTCCTTGAAGGAGTGGGTCGGGTTGGCCGAGTCGTCCTTCACCCAGAGCCCGCCGGTGAGACCCAGCTCGGCGGCCAGCCGGTCGGCGCGCACCAGCGGGGTCATGCCCGGGTCGAGGCTGACCCGGTCGGCCGGGTCGTGGCCCACCGGGAGCAGGGCGACGTAGCGCCAGATGTTCTGCGGTCCCGCCTCGATCTGCTCACGGGTCACCGCGCGCATGAGCTCGGGGTCGTAGTCGACCTCCAGCGGGCCGAAGCACTCCGCACAGGCGTGCTCGGCGATGAGCCCGAAGGTCGCGCCGCAGTTGCGACAGACCAGGCCACGGGCCGGGTTGGGGGCGATCTGGCCACCTGCAGTGGCGTCTGCCTGGGCAGAACCGGGAGCGGTCAAGGTCATTCGACGACTACCTCCTCATCTTCCCCGCGCCGGGCCGTCGAGCCGCGCGGGACGGAATTGGCACCTCACGCTGCGCATACGCACAGAACGCGGTTGCCGGGGCTTCAACGGGCCGTGTCCCTCTGCCCCTCTGGATGAGTGGAACGCGCGTCACTCTACCCGGGGGCCGCCCGCCTGCCCCGCACCGCCAGGATGGGCCGGTGGCCACCCGCATCGTCTACACCGACCTGGACGGCACCATGGTGGGGCCGCGTGGCTCCTTCTGGCACACCGCCGACCGCCGGTTGACCGCCTCCCCCGCTGCCGCGCTGCTCGAACTGCACCGGGCCGGTGTCGCGCTGGTGCTGGTCAGCGGCCGCACCCACGCCCAGCTGCTGGAGGCCGGGCGGATCTTCGCCGTCGACGGCGCGATCGCCGAGCTGGGCTCGCTGGTCAGCTGGCACGGCGGCCGGGAGACCCACCTGCTCACCGGCGACCTGCCCGAGCAGTTCGCCGGCCGGACGCCGATGGACGTGCTCGCCGAGCTCGGCATCGTCGACGCACTGATCGCCGCGCACCGCGGCCGGCTGGAGTGGCACGAGCCCTGGCACGCCACCCACTCCGCCGACGCCCTGCTGCGCGGCCGGGTGGACGCCGCGGCGGTCGACGTCTGGCTGGCCGAGCGCGGCTGGGACTGGCTGACGCTGAACGACAACGGTGCCGTGCCGGCCACCGCCCGGATGACGCTGGACGCCGAGGCCCTGCCGCCGCACGTCTACCACCTGATGCCGCGCGGGATCTCCAAGGGCGCCGCGATCACCTGGGACCTCGCCCGCCGCGGGCTCACCGCCTCCGACGCCGTGGCCGTCGGCGACAGCGTGAGCGACCTGGAGATGGCCCCGGCGGTCGGCCGGCTGTGGGTGACCGCGAACGGAGCGGCCGTGGACGGCATGGCGGCCCGGCTGGACGCCGTCCCCAACGCCGTCGTCACCGACGCCCCGATGGGCGAGGGCTGGGCCCAGGCCGTGCTCGCTAGCCTCTGACCCACTCAGCAGTGATCAGGTCCCCTGATCAGGAACTGTCCCCCTGCACCAACGCTGGTGCAGGGGGACAGCCGGTGATCAGGTCACCTGATCACCGGCTGGGGTCAGCTGGTGACGTCCTTGCGGGCGAAGTGGCGGAAGGCCAGCGCGGTGAAGACGGCCGAGTAGACCAGCCCCTGGACCACGCCGCGGAACAGGTCGCCGGAGTCGACCGGGGTCTGCAGCAGGTCGGTCCAGGCGTAGTTGAACGCGGTCGGGAACCAGTCGCGGATCCCGCCCAGCTGCTCAACCTGCTCCAGCACGGCGAACACGACCGTGCTGAACACCGCCCCGCCGACCGCGGCCAGCGGTGCATCGGTGACCGTGGAGAGCCAGAACGCCAGCGTGCCCACCACGAGCAGGTGCACGGCGAGGTACCCGACCATCCCGGCCAGCCGGAGCAGCGCCGTCCCCTGGTCCAGCGCCACCCCGATCGGGGTCTGGACGTCGCCGAAGCCGAAGGCGATCCCGCCGGCGACCACCGCGACGACGACCAGCAGCAGCATCGCGCCGACCGACAGGACGAGGGCGGCCAGCCACTTCTGCCGCAGCAGCCGGGCCCGCGGTACGGGCATGGCCAGGGCGTAGCGGAGCGATCCCCAGGAGGCCTCGCTGGCCACGGTGTCGCCGAAGAACAGCGCGAAGACGACGACCAGGAAGAAGCCGGTGGTGGCGAAGAGGGTGAACAGGGTGAGGTTCAGCCCGCTCGCCGAGGCGACGTCCACCAGGTTGATCCGGCTGTTCTCCTCCGCCTCCTCGGTGCCGCCCAGCTGCAGGGCCCCGATGAGGATCAGCGGCAGCGCGGCCATCAGCGCGAAGACGCCGAGGGTGCGGCGGCGCTTGAACTGACGGCGCAGCTCGACGCCCAGCCGCAGCGTCCGCTCCGGCCGGTACCCGGCCGCCGCCCCCGTCGCCTGCGGAGCGGGCGCGGTGGCCCCGGAACCGGTCGTCTCCGTGCTCATGACTCCCCCACCAGTGACAGGAACGCGTCCTCCAGCCGGCGGCGCGGGGTGAGCTGGTCGACCCCGATGCCGGCCTCGACCAGCGCGGTCAGCGCGGTCGCGCGGGTCGTCGGGCCGAGGTCGACGACCAGGCCCTCCGAGCTCCGCTCCACCTCGCCGACCCCGGGCAGCCCGGCCAGGACGGCGACCGCCCGGTCGGTGTCGGTCGGGTCGGCCAGCCCGACCAGCACCGCTCCCCCGGTGCCGACGATCTCCTCGACCGTGCCCTGGACGATCTTCTGCCCCTTGGCCATGACCACGACGTGGCTGCAGGTCTGCTCGATCTCCGACAGCAGGTGGCTGGAGATGATCACGGTGCGACCGGTCTCCGCGTAGGACCGGAGCACGTCGCGCATCGCGTGGATCTGCGGCGGGTCCAGCCCGTTGGTGGGCTCGTCGAGCACCAGCAGGTCGGGGAGGCCGAGCATCGCCTGGGCGATCGCCACCCGCTGCCGCATGCCCTGGCTGTAGCTGCGCACCCGCTTGTCCAGGGCCGCACCCAGCCCGGCGATCTCGATCGCCTCCTCCATGTGCGCGTCGGCCGGCGGACGGCCGGTGGCGGCCCAGTAGAGGGTGAGGTTGTCCCGCCCGCTCAGGTGTGGCTGCAGGCCGGTGCCCTCCACGAACGAGCCCAGCCGGGAGAGCACGGGGGCACCCGGCCCGGCGGCGTGACCGAACACCTCGATCCGCCCCTCGGTCGGGCGGATCAGGCCCATGAGCATCCGCAGCGACGTCGTCTTCCCCGCCCCGTTGGGGCCGAGCAGGCCGAGCACCTGGCCACGGCGCACCTCGAAGGAGAGGTCCCGGACGGCGACGAACCCGTCCCCGTAGGCCTTGGTCACCCCTTCGAAGCGCAGCGGCACGTCCTCCCCGTCGGGCGCGGAGACCGACACCCGCCGGCGCCGGCGGCGGCCGAGCAGGCCGGCGGCCAGCCAGCCCAGCAGCCCGAGGACGGCGAGGACGGCGAGGAGCACCCACCAGCGGGCCGAGCCGGCGGTGGCCTGCACCTCGCCGGGCACCACCGGCGCGGCCAGCGCCGCCCCCTCGGCCAGCCCGACCGTCGACACCTCCGACGACGCGGGCAGGGCGTACGCCTGGTCGGTGGAGGAGACGACCACGCGCATCGTGTGGCCGGCCTCGAACCGGTGGACGATCGCCGGCAGCGTCACCGGCACCTCGGTCGGGGCGGCCGGGTCCGTGGAGATACCGGTGAGCTCCAGGGGCGCGACCAGTCCGCTGGGCAGCACCGCCGTGCCGTCGGGGGCCACGTCGTAGAGCTTGGCGAACATCGTCGCCGTCCCGTCCGGCGCCGACACGGCGACGGTGGTGGTCGGTGCCCCGACCACCTCCACGGCCTCGGTGAGCTCCGGGCTCTCGAAGGCGGCGGACTGCCCCGGGATCTCCAGCGTGCTGCCGGCGAGCGCGGCGCCGATGGAGCCCAGACCGGGGATGGTCGTGACCGCCGCCGGGCTGCCGCCGGCCGGGGTGACCACCGGCTGGGTGGACCCGCCCAGCTCGAGCAGGCGGCTCTCGACGGGCTCGGCGTCGCCCAGGCCCGGGTACTCGTCGACGGAGACGGTCTGCGAGCCGCCCTGGACCCGGCCCACCCCGCTGCCCAGGCCGGTGGGCGCCGGGTAGCGGAAGCCGCCGCTCTCGCCGTCGGCGCCGTCGAGGTGGACGTCGAACCAGTCGGCGACCTCGTCCCGCAGCTCCGCGGTGACCCGGCTGGAGGGCGAGGCGTCGTGGCCGCCGGCGAACCAGACCATCCGCACGTCGGTGCCGTTGGCGGCGATCCCCCGGGCGTTGGCATCGGCCTCACCCAGCCCGAACAGCGAGTCCTGGGTGCCCTGCAGGAGCAGCGTGGGCGCGGTGATCCGGTCGAGCACGCCCGCCGGGCTGCTCCGCTCCAGGACGACGGCGACCTCGGGGCTGAGCTCGCCGGTCGAGGCCGCGGTCTCGTAGGCCGCGCAGATGTCGGCCCGGAAGCGCCCGCAGGTCAGCGCCTGCACGACGGCCGGGTCGAGGTCGTCGGCCAGGGAGGCGGCACCGTCGCCGCCGGCCCCGGGGCGCCCGTCGCCGGTGGGCAGCGACCCGCTGCCGAAGAACAACCCGGCCCAGGTCCGCTTGAACACCCCGGCGTCGCCGGTGCGCGGCACGGCGGCGGGGGTGCCGGCGTCGGTGACGACGGCGGCCTGGTCGGGGAAGAACGCCGTGGTCAGCGAGTTCCAGGTGATCTGCGGGGCGATCGCGTCGATGCGCTCGTCGTAGGCGGCCGCCAGCAGGGAGACCGCCCCACCGTAGGAGGCTCCGGCGACACCCACCCGCGGGTCCCCGGGGCCGTCGAGGAGAACGTCGTCCCGCGTCGCGAGCAGGTCGATCAGGGTGCTGACGTCGGCCACCTCGTAGCGCGGGTCGTTGAGGCCGATCTGCCCAGTGCTGGTGCCGAAGCCCCGCGCGGACCAGGTGAGCACCACGTACCCGCGGCGGGCCAGCACGCGTGCGTCGGCTGCGACCGACTGCTTGCTGCCGCCGAAGCCGTGGGCCAGCAGCACGGCCGGCGCGGGGCCGCCCGCAGGCGGCAGGTACAGCGTGATGTCCAGCTCCACCGCGTCGGCGCCGGCACCGGAGGGGACGCGCGCCTCCTCGGTGGTCACGTCCTCGGCCGCCCGGGCAGGCTGGTCGGTGCCGGCGAGGACGACGGCGAGGGCCGGCAGGGCGAGCAGGAGGACGATCAGGGCGGCGAGCACCGGCCGGGCGCCGAGGCGCGAGCCGATCCGCGCCGGCCCGGGAGCGTTGCGCACGTGGGCGGCAACGGACGGCGCCGTCTCCGTGTTCCGCGAGCCGGCCAGGGACCGGGGGGGTCAGGGCCGCCAGTTGCCGGTGGCGACCACGACGAGGCCGGGGTCGGCCACGCCGGGCACCTCGAAGTAGCGCGCGACAGGGCCGGTGACGTCGGGGAACTGCTCGACCAGCTGGGCCGCGGCCTGCTGCTGCACCGTGTCGCCCTCGCTGTAGTACACGGTCGTGGTCGCCACGTCGCTGACCGGCGAGCCCGCGGTGCCGATCACCTCCCAGCCACTCGCGCTGAACTGCTCGCCCACGTCGGCCGCCAGCCCGGTGATGCTCGTGCTGTTCAGCACCGTGACCGGGGCGAACACCGGCCCCACCGGCGTCTCGGCCGCCACCTCCGCCGGCGGCACGCTCTCCTGCACGGTGGCGACGGCGGGCGCCGGCTCGCTGGCGGTGGGCAGCGGGGTCTGCGCGGAGGTCTCCGCGGTACCGGGTCCGGTGAACGACCAGACGCCCAGCACGACGAGCGCGAGGACGACGACGGCGAGCAGGCCCTGCACGCCCCGGCGCGGTCCCCGCGGGACCTCGTCGGTGTGCACGTCCACCCGGCCGGGACCGGACCGGGTCGGCGCGGCCTCGGGGCCGGCCGGCGGCGCGCTGCGCCGGCCGTCCTTCTTCCGCGCCGCCTCGGCCGCCTGCC
>NZ_JPMX01000022.1 GCF_000761485.1 Modestobacter caceresii | reverse complement strand
CGTCTCGGGCTCGGCTCGGGGGGTGCGGACGTCGGCGCGCCGGGGCACGGCCGGGGTGGGCGTGGGCGCACGCCCGGCGGCGCTGCTCCCCCGCGCGGGCAGCTGGGGTTCACGCAGCGGGGCCACGGGCGCTGCCGGGGTGGCCACGGAGGCGCCCCAGGCCGACTCGGCCGGCAACGAGCCGGAGACGCGCTGGGTGACGTCCGGCAGTGGTGCGCTGGGCTCGGCCGCCCAGCTCGGCATGCCCGTCGTCATCGGGGCCGCGGTCGAGCCGGTGGACCCCGCACGCCGGCCACCCGACGGCGGAGGCGCGGGGCGGGCGACCGGCGGCGCGGTGCGGTGCTCCAGGGCGGGCACGCCCGGCGAGGAGCTGAGCGGGACGGGGGCCGGCGTCGCGGCGGTCAACGGGCCGGAGACCGGCGGCACCGGCCGCGGGGCGGGGGTCCGTGGACCGGCGACCGCGGGGCGCTCCCCGGCGGTGGCGGGAGGGGCCTGGTCCGTCCGTCGCCGGCCACTGCCGGGGGGCGGTGCGCTGGGTCGGCCGGCCGGCCGGCGGAGCAACGGGTCCTCGCCCGCCGGAAGCAGGCCCTCGCGCCGGCGCTCGGCCCGGCTCTGCCGGGGCAGGGTCATCGCCGCGTCGCTGTCGGGCGCGGGCCGCTGGGGCCGGCGTGGGGTCACCGAGCGGGGAGCCGCCTCGGCCGGACGCGCGGCCTCGACGGGTGGCTGGACGGGCGGGTCGGTGCGTCGACGTGCCGGGCTCGGGGTCGCGTCGGACGGACTTCCCTCACCGAACGGCGCCGCATGCCTCCCCACAGTGAGACAGGCTAGTCGCGACGGAGGTCCGTGCCCAGGACCCTGCCGGAGCGCTGACGCTGCCGCCCGGCGCGCATCCGGCGCAGCCGACGCACCAGCAGCGGGTCGACGACGAGGGCCTCCGGACGGTCGATCAGGGCGTTGAGCACCTGGTAGTAGCGGGTGGACGTCATCCCGAAGCGCTCCCGGATGGCGGCTTCCTTGGCGCCCGGGAAGCGCCACCACTGACGTTCGAAGGCCAGGATCTCCCGTTCTCGATCGGGCAGGCCCGCAGCCGTGTCGTCCCCAGGCGCCCCGCCCGTCACAGCAGCCCCGTCCGCTGCGGTCGCCTGCGCCGTCCCGGGCTCGGTCCCGACCACCGCCGTGCGCTCGTCCGCCGTCGGCCCGGCGGGCTGCACGGGGTCGTCGCTCATGGTCGTGCCTCCGAGGGAAGGGCGTCGGCCAGGCGCGCCTGGCCCCGGGTTCCGGACCCCGTCGACGGTAGCCGCGTGGCAGCCGCTCCGGAGCGGCTGGCACCGGGGCGCGTCGGCAACCCGTGGAAGACCGGTCAGATGCCGGCCGGCACGGGTGCGGCGGCCCGCCGGTTGCTGTGCGCGTTGCGCAGCATGTCGGCGGTGAAGACGGCCAGCGCGAGCCAGACGACGGCGAAGCCCACGAGCCGGGCCGGCGGCATCGGCTCGTGGTAGACGAAGACGCCGATGGCCAGCTGGATCAGCGGCGTGACGTACTGCAGCAGGCCGATCGTCGACAACGGCACCCGGCGGGTGGCGGCGGCGAACAGCAGCAGCGGGACGGCGGTGGCCAGACCCGAGCTGGCCAGCAGCAGCCCGTTCCCCACGCCCGCCGTCCCGAAGGCGGCCTCGCCCTGGGCGCCCAGCACGCCGATGACGACCAGCGCGGGGAGGAACACGACCGCCGTCTCCACGAACAGACCGGGCGCGGCATCGACCCGGACCAGCTTCTTCATCAGGCCGTAGAGGCCGAAGCTCACGGCCAGGGCGAGGGAGATCCACGGCGGGTGGCCGTAGTCGACGGTCAGCACGACGACCGCCACCACGGCGGTGCCGACGGCGACCCACTGCAGCCGGCGCAGCCGCTCCCGGAAGAACACCACCCCGAACAGGACGCTGACCAGCGGGTTGATGAAGTACCCCAGCGACGCCTCGACCACGTGCCCGGAGTTCACCGCGTAGACGTAGACCAGCCAGTTCACCGCGATCAGCACCGCGGCGACCGCCAGCACCAGCAGCGCCCGCCGGTCGGTGACGACGGCGCGCACCTGGCTCCAGCCCCGCCGGACGGTGAGCAGGAGCCCCACGAACAGCAGCGACCAGACCACCCGGTGCGCGACGATCTCCAGCCCGCCGGCCGGCTCGAGCAGGGGGAAGTAGAGGGGGAAGACCCCCCACAGGGCGTAGGCGCCGAGGCCGGCCCCCACCCCCACACGCCGTTCGTCCACCGGCGCACCGTACGCCCGCCCACCCTCGGGTCCGCAGCGGTGGGACCCACCCGGACCACCGCCCTCCTGCGTCAGCCGCAGGCCTACCGTGGGCGACGTGCACGCGGGACGCCCCAACCCGGCCCAGTGGCTCTGGTACGCCTACGGCGGCGGGCTGCCGCCCTCGCTGTCGGACTGGGTCCTCGACGACACGACCAGGCGCAGCTGGGTGTGGCGGCACCTGGCCCGCGCCCTGGTGCAGCTCGCCCCGGTCCTCCTGCTGTGCCTGCTGGTCCCGCCGGTGCCCTTCGACATCCGGCTCACCGCGACCCTGGGCGGGGTGGTCATCGGGCTGCTGTTCTCGGTGGCCTACATGACCGAGACGACCGAGCACCGTGCGGTCAAGGCCGGCTGGCCGCCGGGGACGACGGCCGCGCGGCGGGCCGAGCGGGCCGAGCGGGAGCGGATCGAGCGCCAGGCCCGGTACCGCTCCGGCGGCGCGGGCAGCTACGACTGAGGAAGGACCCCCTCGCCCCCCACCACTCGCGAGCTCGCGACGGGCCCCTGCGAGGGGGCCGCACGACCCGCCGGCCGGTGCTCGTCGCTGGTGGGGCCGGGCCAGGCGTGGACCGCTAGTCCTCGACGCGGAACCCGATCTTCATCGTCACCTGGAAGTAGGCGACGTCGCCGTCGACGACCTGGCCGCGGATCTCCTGGGTCTGGAACCACTCGATGTGGCGGACCGTCTCCGAGGCCTTGCGCACCGCCGTGCGGATGGCGTCGTCGACGCTCGTGGTGGAGCTGCCGACGATCTCGCTCAGCCGGTACACGTGGTCGCTCACGACGGGACTCCTCGACGCCGACTGCCCGGACGGCAGCGCTCGGCCTCGACCCTGGCACGCCCCGGCGCGGCCCGCGAGAGGGGTGGAGCCCCATGTCCGGATTGAACGGACGACCTTCCGCTTACAAGGCGGGTGCTCTACCACTGAGCTAATGGGGCGACGCGCTGATCGGGCGCCGCAGAGCAGGCTACCGGGGGCGGGTCGGGGCCAGCGGTGACCGTCGCACCCGGTCGGTCCTTCAGGCGGCGTCGTAGCCGGCCGCGGGGTCGCCGGAGACGTACTCCGCCGGGTCGCTGTCGACGGTCGCCCCGGCGGTGAGCCAGCGGGCGAACCCCGCGGGGTCGCGGCGCTCCAGCTCGTCCAGCGCCTCCTGCCGGCGGCGCACCAGCTCCTGCCGGGCCACCGGTTCGCGGGTCTCGGCCAGCGCCGCCGACGTGCGCACCCACTCCCGGCCCAGCGCCGGCACCGACAGCGCCCGCACCCACCCGTCGTCGGCGGCCAGCGGCAGCACGAGGGCCGGGGCGGCCCGCCGGTCCTCCCGCACCCGCCGCACCCCCCACCGGACCAGCAGCACCAGCACCCCGGTGGCCGCCACGAACACCGTCATGGCGCCGCCGGCCAGCACGGCGCAGCCGCTGAGCACGAGCAGCACGGCCACGGTGACGACGGCACTGCGCCAGGCGGCGTCGACGGCCGCCTGCCGCGGGTCCCGGACCGCCGCGTCCCGGGCGATGCCCGCGCCGAGGCAGGCGGCGACGCCCGCGGCCAGCGCCACGGCGACCAGACCGGGCAGCCCGAGCGACACACCGCCGACCGCCGCCAGCGCGCCGCCGACCAGCACGGACATGCCCAGGGCGGCGCGGGTGAGCAGGACAGGGAGGGGCACGGGTGGCCTCCAGGCAGCGAGCGGGTGAGGGGTGTCGGGCGTCCCGTTCCCCGCACCAGGCTTGATCACCCCTGCCGACGGTGCGGCGCAGTGACGGCCGCCGTCCCCCGGCGAGCGACGTCCAGCTGATTCACAGCTCACCACCAGTCGCGAGCCAGTCCGAGGGCGCACAGTGGTGTCTTCGCGGCGGGGAGGTCCTGCCGTGAGGAGGGACTTCCCGTGAGTGAGCAGAACCGCCCGGCCGACGAGACGGGCCTCGGCGCCGACCGCGCGGCCGGTTCCGGCTGGGCGCCACAGCAGAGCCGCCCGGCGTCCACCCACCAGACCCCCGGCTCCGGGCAGCCCGCGAGCGCACCGACCGAGCAGTTCCCGACCGCCGGTGCCACCGAGCAGCCGTCGGCCACCCCGCCGTTCGCGGCCGCCCCCGCGACGGCGCACCAGCCGTGGCCGCCGGCCGGCTACGGCACCGCCGGGTACCAGCGCACCCTGGGGGCGAGCGCACCCGCCGGTTCCGTGCCCCCCGCCGGTGCCGTGCCCCCCGCCTTCCAGACCCAGACCCAGGCCTTCCCTCAGCCGTCCTACGGCCCGCAGCCCTTCCCCGCCGCGGCCGCGCCGGCGCGGCGGACCGGGCGCTGGCGGCTGGGCGTGGCCGGACTGGTCGCCGGTGCGCTGATCGGCGGTGGCGCCGGCGCCGGCGTGGTCGCGCTGAGCGACGTGGACACCGTGGTCAGCGCCAGCGGGACGAGCGCGCAGCCCGTCGTCATCAAGGACGCCGAGAAGGCCACGAGCACGACGGCCGCGGCCGCCGCGGCGGCCCCCAGCGTGGTCACCCTGTACGTGAGCGCCGCCGCGGGCTCGGGGTCGGGCTCCGGCGTCGTCATGTCCGAGGACGGCTACGTGCTCACCAACAACCACGTGGTCAGCCTGGACAGCAGCACCGACGACGTGACCGTGCAGGTGCGCACCTCCGACGGGACGGTCTACGACGCCACCGTCGTCGGCACGGACCCGAGCAACGACCTCGCCGTGGTCAAGCTCTCCGACGCCGGCGGGCTGACCCCGGCGGTCTTCGCCGACTCCGAAGCCGTCCAGGTCGGCGACCTCGCGGTCGCCATCGGTGCGCCGCTGGGCCTGACCAACACGGTCACCGACGGGATCATCAGCGCCACCAACCGGGCGGTGCAGGCCGGGTCGACCCAGGACGAGAACACGGTGATCGACGCCCTGCAGACCGACGCGGCCATCAACCCGGGCAACTCCGGCGGTGCGCTGGTGAACGCCGACGGCGAGGTCATCGGCATCAACACCGCGATCGCGTCGGTCGCCAGCACCGGCCTGCCGGGCCAGGAGTCGACCAGCGGGAACATCGGCGTCGGCTTCGCCATCCCGTCGAACACCGCGCAGCGGATCGCCGAGCAGATCATCGACACCGGCTCGGCGACGCACGCCCTGCTCGGGGTCAGCGCCCGCACCGCGGCCGACCCCGGCTCCGCCGTGGGGCAGGGCGCCCAGGTGGCCACGGTCTCCGAGGGCTCCGCCGCCGACGAGGCCGGCCTGCAGGCCGGTGACGTGATCACCGCGGTCGGCGACCGGCCGATCACCACCTCCACCGAGCTGACCGCCGCGATCCGCAGCGCCCAGCCCGGCGACGACGTCACGCTGACCGTCCGTCGCGGCGGGGACAGCACCGAGGTCGAGGTCACCCTCGACGAGACCTCGGAGTGAGGTAGGACCCCACTGACCGACGACCCCGGTGTCGCCCCCGCGGCCCCGGGGTCGTCGCACGTCCGGCGTGGGGTGTCCCGCCCCGACGCCTAGGCTCGGCCGGGTGCCCGGACCCCAGCTGACCACCCCGCTGGCCGAGTCGCTCGACGACCCCCAGCGCGCCCGCGACCTGGCCAAGATGAAACGGCTGGCCACTGGGCTGTTCGTCCTCGCCGCCCTGGTCTTCCTCGGCTGCGTGCTGCTGGGCGAGGAGGCGGGCAGCTGGGTCGGGTACGTCCGGGCCACCGCGGAGGCGTCCATGGTCGGCGCGCTGGCCGACTGGTTCGCCGTCACCGCGCTGTTCCGGCACCCGCTGCGGCTGCCGATCCCGCACACCGCGATCATCCCGCGCAAGAAGGACCAGATCGGCACCAGCCTGGGCACCTTCGTCCGGGAGAACTTCCTGACCCGGGCGGTCGTCGACGAGCGGCTGGCCACCGTCGACGTCCCCGGTCGGCTGGGCGAGTTCCTGGCCGCCCCCGGCCGGGCCGAGCGGCTGGCCGGCGACGCCGGTGCCGCCCTCGGCGGGCTGACCGACCTGCTGAAGGACGACGAGCTGCAGCCCGCCGTCGCCGCCTTCGTCGACCGCAAGCTCCGGGAGACCCCTGCCGCGCCGGCCGTGGCCCGCGGCATCGAGCTCGTCGTCGACGGCGACCGGCACCAGGAGGTGCTCTCCGCGGGGCTCACCGGGCTGGCCAACTTCCTGGCCGACAACCGGCTGGTCTTCCGCACCCGGCTCGGCGACGCCTCCCCCGCCTGGGTGCCCGACTGGGTCGACGACCGGGTGTTCGACCGGGTGTTCGACCTGCTCCAGGGCTTCCTCGCCGAGGTGGGCGCGGACTCCCGGCACGAGCTGCGCCGCAGCTACGACAAGCGACTGCGGGCCTACGTGCACACGCTCCGCACCGATCCGGAGGCCGCGGCCCGGGTCGAGCGGTTCAAGGAGGAGCTGCTGGACCACCCGGCGGTGCGCACCTGGTCGGGCTCGCTGTGGAGCACGGCGAAGAGCGCGGTCGTCACCGCCGCGGCCGACCCGGACTCCGAGCTGCGGGCGCGGGTGGTCGGGCTGATCCGCTCCGGCGCGCAGCTGCTGCAGACCGACCCGACGGTGCGTGAACTGGTGCAGCGGCAGTCCCAGCGGGCCGCCGGGTACGCCGTCGAGCGGTTCTCCGGTGACGTCGCCGACCTGGTGGGCACCACCGTGGCCCGCTGGGACACCGAGGAGACCAGCCGGCGGATCGAGCTCCAGGTGGGCCGTGACCTGCAGTGGATCCGGGTGAACGGCACCGTCGTGGGCGGCCTGGCCGGCCTGGTGATCTACACCGTCGCCCAGCTGCTCGGCTGATCACCGCCCGAGGGTGAGCCGCCCCGGCGACCGTCGAACCGCGTCATGCCCCGGCTCACCCGACGGGGACGCGGCTCACCCTCGGTCGCCGTCGCCGGCCGGTCCCGCTCAGCGGGGACCGGCCGGTGCGGTCACCGGCGGGCGGAGGCTGCGGCGTAGAGCGCGATCCCGGCCGCGACGCTGACGTTCAGCGACTCGGTGTCCTTGGTGATCGGGATGGACAGGACGACGTCGCAGCGCTCCCGGACCAGCCGGGACAGCCCGGTGCCCTCGGCTCCGACGACCAGAGCGATCGGGTCGGCGAAGCCGTCGTACTCGTGGATGCCCATGTCGCCGTCGGCAGCCAGGCCGACGGTCTGCAGGCCCGCCTCCTGGTAGGAGGCCAGGCTGCGACCCAGGTTGACGGCTCGGGCCACCCGCAGCCGGGCCGCCGCGCCGGCGCTGGTGCGCCAGGCCGAGCCGGTCATGCCCACCGCGCGGCGCTCGGGCACGACGAGACCGTGGGCGTCGAAGGCCGCGGCCGAGCGGATGACCGCGCCCAGGTTGCGCGGGTCGGTGACGCCGTCCAGCGCCACGATCAGCGGCGGGCGGCCGGAGTCGCGGGCGATGTCGAGCAGGTCGTCCGGGTGCGCGTAGTCGTAGGGCGGCACCATCAGGCCGATGCCCTGGTGCAGCGCGTGGTCGCTCATCCGGTCGAACTCGGCCTTGCCCACCTCGAGCAGCGGCAGCCCGCGGTCGGCGGCCAGCTGCACCGACTCGGCGATCCGCTCGTCGGTCCCGCCGCGGCTCGTGTCACCGGTGACGACGTAGAGCGCCGTCGCCGGGATGCTGGCCCGCAGCGCCTCCAGCACCGGGTTGCGGCCCAGCAGCAGCTCAGGGGCCTCGGCATTGCGCCGCTGCACCCGCTGCCGGTTGTCCTGGCGCGCCGCGGCGGCCTTCGCCGCCTTGTACGCAGGGTGGTGCGGCCGCTCCGTGGCCTTCGGGGTGGCGCCCCGCCCGGCCAGCGACCGGCGGTTCTTGCCGCCGGTGCCGGACGTCGCGGTCTTCTTGCCGGCGCCGGCCGAGCGGCCGCGCCGTTGACTGTTGCCGGCCATCAGGTCAGCTCCCATCGTGTGCCCTGGGGGGTGTCCTCGACCTGCACGCCCAGGGCGCCGAGCTGGTTCCGGATCGCGTCAGCTGACGCGTAGTCCTTGCGGGCCCGGGCCGCGGTGCGCTGCTCCAGCGCGAGCGCGACCAGGCCGTCGGTGACCTCGGCCAGGCGGCGGTCGCCGCCGGCGTCGGCCCACTGCGGGTCGAGCGGGTCGAGACCGAGCACCCCCAGCATCGCCCGCACCGCGCCCAGCGCGGCGGCGAGCGCCTCGGCGTCGTCGGCGGCCAGCGCGCTGTTGCCCTGGGTGACGACCTCGTGGACCACCGCGACGGCGGCGGGCGTGCTCAGGTCGTCGTCCAGGGCGGCGGTGAACTCGGGAGGCAGCACCGGCTTCCCGGCGTCCTCCCCCACCACCTCGGCCGCGCGCCGGACGAAGGACTCCAGCCGCCGGTAGGCGACCCCCGCCTCCTCCAGCGCCGGCTCGGTGAACTCGATCGTGCTGCGGTAGTGCGGGGCCACGAGGTAGTAGCGGAGCTCCACCGGGCGCACGCGCTGGACGACCTCGTCGACCAGCGCGGTGTTGCCCAGCGACTTGCTCATCTTCTCGCCGCCCATGGTGACCCAGCCGTTGTGCAGCCAGTACCGGGCGAACCCGTCACCGGCGGCCTGCGACTGGGCCCGCTCGTTCTCGTGGTGCGGGAAGCGCAGGTCCAGCCCACCACCGTGGACGTCGAACTCCGCGCCGAGGTACTTCTCGGCCATCGCCGAGCACTCCAGGTGCCAGCCCGGACGCCCGCGGCCCCAAGGGGTGGGCCAGGAGGCCGTGGCGGGGTCGCCGTCCTTGGCCGACTTCCACAGCGCGAAGTCTCGGGGGTCGCGCTTGCGCTCGTCGGTCTCGGTGTCCGCAGCCGGCTGCAGGTCGCCCAGCTTCTGGCCGGTCAGCTCGCCGTAGCCGGGGAAGGAACGGACGTCGAAGTAGACGTCGCCGTCGACGTCGTAGGCGTGCCCGCCGGCGATGAGCCGCTCGATCAGCTCGACCATCTCCGGCACGTGCCCGGTGGCCCGCGGCTCGTAGGTGGGCGGCAGCGTGCCCAACACGTCGTACGCGCGGGTGGCGGCGCGCTCGTTCTCGTACGCCCAGGCCCACCACGGGACGCCGGCCGCTGCGGCCTTGGTGAGGATCTTGTCGTCGACGTCGGTGACGTTGCGGACGTAGGTGACCTCGTCGCCCTGGTGCAGCAGCCAGCGGCGCAGCACGTCGAAGGCGAGCGCGAACCGGACGTGGCCGATGTGCGGCGGGCCCTGCACGGTGAGCCCGCAGACGTACATGGAGACCCGTCCTGCACGCAGGGGCGTGAAGTCGCGCACGGCACGCGCGGCCGTGTCGTACAGGCGGAGGCTCACCGGGTGGATTCTACGGGCGCGGTGGACGTGCTCCGGACCACCAGCGCGGTGGCCACCGCGGCCCGCCCCTCGCCACGGCCGGTGAGGCCCAGCCCGTCGGTCGTGGTGGCGGTGACGCTGACCGGCGCACCGAGGGCCGCAGAGAGCGCCGCCTCCGCCTCCGCGCGGCGGGGACCGACCTTGGGCGTGCTGCCGATCAGCTGCACCGAGGCGTTGCCGACCTGCCAGCCGGCCGCGGTGAGCACCTCGCGGACGTGCTCCAGCACGGCGGCACCACGGGCGCCTGCCCAGCGAGGGTCGTCGGTGCCCAGCAGCCCACCGATGTCACCGAGGCCGGCGGCCGACAGCACGGCGTCGGTCAGGGCGTGGGCGACGACGTCGCCGTCGGAGTGACCCGCGCAGCCATCGACGCCCGGCCACTCCAGCCCGGCGAGCCAGCACGGGCGCCCGGCCTCGATCGGGTGCACGTCGGTGCCGATGCCGACGCGGGGCAGCTCCGGGTTCACCGGGGCCACTCGGTCTGCAGTTCGGCCATCCGCAGGTCGTGCGCGACGGTGATCTTGGCTGCGCGCTCGTCACCGGCCACGGTCTGCACCGGGATCCCCGCGGCCCGGACCACCGAGGCGTCGTCGGTGAACTCGGCCGCGGTGCCGTGCGCGTGGGCGTAGGCGGCCACCAGGGTGGCCCGGTCGAAGCCCTGCGGGGTCTGCACCCGGCGCAGCGGGGCGCGGGGCACGTCGGCGGTCACCACCCCGTCGCCGTCCACGACCACGGTGGTGTCCACGACGGGCAGCACCGGGACGACGGCGCGGGCGCCCGCGGCCAGGGCGGCCAGCACCCGGGCGACGACGTCGGGCGGGGTCAGCGGCCGCGCCGCGTCGTGGACCAGCACCGCGTCGGCGTGCTCACGGGCGGCGCCGAGGGCGGCCCGGACCGACGCCGTGCGGGTGTCCCCGCCGACGACGACGTGCACGTCGTCCGGGAGGACGGCGGTGAAGGCCGCCTGCTGCGGCGCCGGGACGGCGACCACCACCTGCTCGACCCCGCCGGCACGCAGCGACTCGACCGCCCAGCAGACCAGCGGCCGGCCCCCGAGGTGCACCAGGGCCTTGGGCAGCTCTGCCCCCAGACGCAGACCACTCCCGGCCGCTGCGACGATGCCGACAGCGTGCACGGGAGCGGTCTGGGTGTCTCTGGGATGGTGCGAGCGGCTCAGGAAGCCCTGCTCACGATGCGAGGACCTCGTCGAGGAGGACCTCGGCCTTGTCCTCGTTGGTGCCCTCGGCGAGCGCGAGCTCGCTGACCAGGATCTGCCGCGCCTTGGAGAGCATGCGCTTCTCGCCGGCGGACAGGCCACGGTCCTTGTCACGACGCCAGAGGTCACGCACGACCTCGGCGACCTTGTTCACGTCACCGGAGGCCAGCTTCTCGAGGTTGGCCTTGTAGCGCCGCGACCAGTTGGTCGGCTCCTCGGTGTGCGGCGCCCGCAACACCTCGAAGACCTTGTTCAGGCCCTCCTGGCCGACGACGTCGCGGACACCGACGATCTCGGCGTTGTCGGCCGGCACGCGGACGGTCAGGTCGCCCTGGGCGACCTTCAGCACGAGGTACGACTTCTCGACGCCCTTGATGGTGCGCTGCTCGATCGCCTCGATGAGCGCCGCGCCGTGGTGCGGGTAGACAACGGTCTCGCCAACAGTGAAGCCCATGTGTATGTGACCCCTTTCGCTCACCCCAGGTTAGCACGAGAGGATGCGGTCCGGCTCGGCAGAGTGCTACAAAAGTGCTGGTCAGCGGCGTGACCGAGGTCGGCACGGGGTTGACAGGGAGGTGGTCGGTGTGCAGTCGGAGGGTGCCGTACGCCGCTCCGGCGGGCTCACGATCGCCGCGGCGATGGCCCGCGCGACCCACTTCGAACCGACGCTGGCGGTCACCACGGTCGCCGTCCTGCTCGCCGTCGCCGCCGACGTCCCCGCCGGCCGGACCGTGCTGGTCGGGGTCGCGGTGCTGGCCGGGCAGGCCGCCATCGGCTGGTGCAACGACTGGCTGGACGCCGACCGGGACCTCGCCGTCGGCCGGACCGACAAGCCCGTCGTCCAAGGGCTGCTGACCCCGGCGCTGCTGCGCCGGGCCACGGCCGTCGCCGTCGCCGTCGCCGTCGTCACGTCCCTGGCGCTGGGCGTCGTGCCCGGGCTCCTGCTCCTGGTGCTGGTCGCCAGCGGGCTGGCCTACGACGCCGGCCTCAAGCGCACCGCACTGTCCCCGCTCCCCTACCTGACCGGCTTCGGCGCGCTGCCCGCCGGCGTGGTCGCCGCGGCGCCGGGCGGCCCCGGAGCACCGTGGTGGCTGATCGCGGCCGGGGCAGCGCTCGGCGGCGCCGCGCACGTCGCCAACGTGGCGCCCGACGTCGACGACGACCTGGCCACCGGCGTCCGCGGTCTGCCGCACCGGGTGGGGGCGGTGCCCTCCGCGATCGCCGGCGCCGTGCTGCTCGGTGGCGCCACCCTGCTGCTGGTGCTGGGGCCGCCCGGTCCGCCGGGCCCGCTCGGCTGGCTGGCCTGCGCCGTCGCCGCGCCGGCCGTGGTCGCCGCCGCCCTCGCCGGCAGCCCCCGCGCTCGCCGGCTCGCCTTCCCGGCGGTGCTGCTGCTGACCGTGCTCGACGTCGCCCTGCTGCTGGCCGGCGGGGCGGCGATCACCTGAGGAGGGCCCTCCTGCCCCACCGGGCCACTGCCGCGCTCAGCGCGGGTCGGTGCCCCGGTCCCGCTCCTGCTCCACGACGGCGTCCAGGTCCTTGAGCCGCCCCAGACCGGACAACGGCTGACGCATCCGCCGGTTCTCGGCCAGCCGCTCCCGGTTCCGCTCCAGGAACGCCCAGTACCCGGCGGTGAACGGGCAGGCGTCCGCACCGAGGCGCTTCTTCGGATCGTACCGGCAGCTGCCGCAGTAGTCGCTCATCCGGTTGATGTACGCACCGCCCGCGGCGTAGGGCTTGGTCGCCAGCACGCCGCCGTCGGCGTGCTGGCTCATCCCGACGACGTTGGCGACCATCACCCAGTCGTAGCCGTCGACGAAGACCCGGTGGAACCAGTCGGTCATCGCCAGCGGCTCGATCCCGCGCTGCAGCGCGTAGTTGCCCAGCACCATCAGCCGCGGGATGTGGTGCACCCAGCCGCGCTCGCGCACGTCCCGGACCACGGAGGACAGGCAGTTGGCCCCCACGGCCTCGGCGTCCAGGTCACCCAGCCAGGGCGGCACCTCCTCGTGGGCGGCCAGCGCGTTGCCGTGCCGGTAGTCGCGCCCGAGCTGCCAGTAGAGGTGCCAGATCCAGTCCCGCCAGCCCATCACCTGCCGGACGAACCCCTCGACCGAGTTCAGCGGCAGCGGGTCGCCGGCGGCCACCGAGTCGCGGTACGCCTGCTCGGCCCGGGCGACGACGTCGGCCGGGTCGGCGAGTCCCAGGTTCAGCGACGCCGACAGCATCGAGTGGGCCAGCCACGGGTCACCGGCCAGCATCGCGTCCTCGTGCGGGCCGAACGCGTGCAGCCGGTGGGTGAGGAAGTCCTGGAGCCGTTCCTCGGTCTCGGCGTGCGTGACCGGGAAGAGCCGTGGGCCGTCGTCCCCGACGAAGGCGACGTCGCCGTCGGCCGCCCAGCGGTCCAGGTCGGCGCGCACCTGCTCGTCGATCTCGTCCTCGACGGGCAGCCACGGCGGCGGGACGTCCACCCGCCCGTCGGCCGGTGCCGGCTCGCGGTTCTCGTGGTCGAGGTTCCAGGTGCCACCGGCCGGCTCCGCCCCGTCCATCAGGACGTCGTGCACCCGCCGGGCCACCCGGTAGAAGTCGTCCATCAGCAGGCGCTGCCGGGAACGGCCCTCCGCCCAGCGGCGGAAGTCGGCCTGCCGGGTCACGAAGCCCCGGGCCTCCAGCACCGTGACGCCGGGACGGCGGAGCACGAAGTCGCGCGCCGGCCAGGTGGTCGGCGCACACACCGACAGGGGCTCCCGGACCCGGTCCAGCGCCTCGGCGTAGCTGTCGGTCTGCAGGGAGATCGCCTGGTCGCCGAGCTCGGCCGCACGGTGCCGGAGGGCCGACAGCAGCAGGTGCGCCTTCTGCCGGTGGAAGCGGCGGCGGCGGAAGACGCCCCGCGACTCGACGAGCAGCACGGGCTGGTCCGGCGCGTCGAGGAAGTGCGGCCCGAGCTGGTCGGCGAAGCACCAGCGGCGGGTGTCCGGCGCCTGAGCTGGGAAGTCGGCGAGCGCGGGGTCGCCGGACCCCGGGAGGTAGCCCACGCCACCTGCCGCCATGCCCCTCACCTCCCAGCGGACATCCTGGGGTGCCGGTTACGCTCAGCGCGACTCGTGCCACCGGCGTCCTCGGTGGCCGACACGTCTCTGGAGGTCGACGCTGTGAACCGCGCACCGCGCGCTGCCGTGATGGGCGCCCTGCTGCTCACCCCGATCGCGCTCACCGCCTGCAGCGCCGGTCAGGTCACGCAGACCTCGACCCAGGAGCCGAACGTGGGCAACCAGGCCGACCTGGAGGACGTGACGCTGCGGGCGCTCTCGCTGCCCTACCCGACCGGTGGGCAGTACACCAGCGGGAGCGACGCCCGACTGGTCGGCGCCATCGCCAGCACGGGCCGCGAGGAGGACACCCTCGTGTCGATCGAGGGCGATGCCTTCGACAGCGTCGAGGTGATCGACCCGGACGCTGCCGAACTGGCCGCCGACACCAGCGGCTCCGCCGACCTGGGCCTCACCGTCCCGCCGAACGGCATCCTCTACCTGAGCAGCGGCAACGGGCCCACGGTCGCGCTCGTGGGCCTCACCGAGGCCATCGGGCCGGGCGAGTTCATCGACGTGACCTTCACCTTCGAGGAGGCGGGCGAGATCACCGTCCCGGTCCCCGTCGGGGTGCCCACCCGCGACCTCCCGCGCGGTGAGGAGTTCGACTTCCACGGCGAGGAAGAGGTCGCCGGCGAGGAGGGCACCGTCGAGGAGAACTCCGGCCAGGAGGCCCGCGAGCAGGAGTCGGCCGACGAGGAGGGCTGACCCACGCCCCTCCCGGGACTGTCGTACCCCGCCGTCACCATGACGGCGTGCCAGCATCCGGTGTGAAGTCCTCCCGTCCCGCCCACCGCTGTTCCGAGTGCGGCTACGCCTCGGCGAAGTGGGTCGGCCGCTGCCCGGAGTGCCAGGCCTGGGGCAGCGTGCAGGAGGTCGGCACCGTCGGCTCCCCGCTGCGCGCCGTCTCCGCCGGCCCGGTCAGCGCCAAGGCGCGCCCGATCGGCCAGGTGGAGCTCGCCGGCGCCCGCGCCGTGCCCACGGGCATCACCGAGTTCGACCGTGTCCTCGGCGGCGGCCTGGTGCCCGGCGCGGTGCTGCTGGTGGCCGGCGAGCCGGGCGTCGGCAAGTCCACGCTGCTGCTGGAGGTCGCCCACCGGGTGGCCGCGGCCAACGGGCCGACCCTGGTCGTCTCCGGCGAGGAGTCCGCGGCGCAGGTCCGGCTGCGGGCCGAGCGGATCGGTGCCCTGCACGACCAGCTCTACCTGGCTGCGGAGACCGAGCTGTCCGCGGTGCTCGCCCACGTGGAGGACGTGAGCCCCACCCTGCTCGTGCTCGACAGCGTGCAGACCGTCCGGTCCCCCGCCGTCGACGGCACCGACGGTGGCGCCACCCAGGTGCGCGCGGTGGCCAGCGCCCTCAGCGCGGTGGCCAGGGCCCGCAACATGACCACGATCCTGGTCGGCCACGTCACCAAGGACGGCGCGATCGCCGGGCCGCGGGCACTCGAGCACCTGGTCGACGTGGTGGTCTCCTTCGACGGCGAACGCCACTCGACGCTGCGCCTGGTGCGAGCCACCAAGAACCGGTTCGGCCCGGCCGACGAGATCGGCTGCTTCGAGATCGGCGACGGTGGTGTCGTCGGCGTCCCCGACCCCTCGCACCTGTTCGTCTCCCGGCGGTCCGCACCGGTGCCCGGCAGCTGCGTCACGGTGACGATGGAGGGCAGCCGGCCGTTGCTCGCCGAGGTGCAGGCCCTGGTGGCGACCGCCGGCGGCGGCGGTTCACCACGCCGTGCGGTCAGCGGGTTGGACTCCCAGCGGGTCGCCATGATCAACGCCGTGGTGGAGCGGCGCGGTGGGGTCCGGCTGGCCGACGCCGACGTCTTCGCCGCCTCCGTCGGGGGCGTGCGGATCGCCGAACCCGCCGCCGACCTGGCGCTGGCCCTCGCGATCGCCTCCGCCTCGAAGGACCGGCCGCTGCCCGCCGGCCTCGTCGCCATCGGTGAGGTCGGCCTGTCCGGCGAGATCCGGCGGGTGGGGGGCACCGGGCGGCGGCTGGCCGAGGCGGCACGACAGGGGTACACCGCCGCGCTGGTGCCGGTGGACTCCGGTCCCGCGCCCCAGGGGCTCCGGCTGATCGAGGTGCCCGACCTGGGAGCGGCCTTCACCCGGCTGTGGTGACGCAGCGCGACCGCCACCGGGTGAACGCCCTGACGGGGGACCCGTGGTGACCGACCTCGCCCCTCCGCCCCGTAGGATCAGCCGCCGTACCGCCCGACCGTCAGGAGCGTTCGTGTCCCCCGCTGTGGACCCCGAGGCCGCGTTGCGGGAACTGCTCGGCCGCATCGCCCCCGGTACCGCCCTCCGGGACGGTTTGGAGCGGATCCTGGCCGGCCGTACCGGAGCACTGATCGTCCTGGGCTACGACCGCGTCGTCGAGTCCCTCTGCACCGGCGGCTTCGCCCTGGACGTCGCACTGTCGGCCACCCGGCTCCGGGAGCTGGCCAAGATGGACGGCGCGGTGATCGTCTCCTACGACGGCACCCGGATCGTCCGGGCCGGTGTCCACCTGATGCCCGACCCGACGATCCCCACCGAGGAGTCCGGCACCCGGCACCGCACCGCCGAGCGCGTGGCACTGCAGACCGGGTTCCCGGTCATCTCCGTGAGCCAGTCGATGCACATCATCTCGGTCTACGTGGCCGGCCGCCGGTACACCCTCGAGCACCCCACGACCATCCTGGCGCGGGCCAACCAGGCCCTCGCCGCCCTGGAGCGCTACAAGCTCCGGCTCGACGAGGTCGCGAGCACGCTGTCCGCACTGGAGATCGAGGACCTCGTCACGGTCCGTGACGCGATGAGCGTCAGCCAGCGCCTGGAGATGGTGCGGCGGATCGCCGACGAGATCGAGGGCTTCGTCGTGGAGCTGGGCACCGACGGCCGGCTGCTGGCCCTGCAGCTGGACGAGATGCTCGCCGGCGTCGAGGAGGACCGCGGCCTGCTGGTCCGCGACTACCTCCCCAGCGTCCGTCGGAACCGCACCGGCGAGGAGGTGCTCGCCGACCTGCGCGCGCTGACGGCCACCGAGCTGCTCGACCTCTCCGCCGTCGCCCGCTGCTACGGCCTGCCGACCTCCCCCGATGCGCTGGACTCCCCGGTCAGCCCGCGCGGCTACCGGCTGCTGGCCCGGGTCCCCCGGCTGCCGGCGGGCATCATCGACCGGCTGGTGGCGCACTTCGGCGGGTTGCAGAAGCTGCTCGCCGCCACCATCGAGGACCTGCTGGCCGTGGAGGGCGTCGGTGAGGCGCGGGCGCGCGGCATCCGCGAGGGGCTGTCCCGGCTCGCCGAGACGTCCATCCTCGACCGCTACAGCTGATCGGCCCCGTCCCGAGGCTCGTCCCGAGCTTGCGAGGGATGAGGAGGACGGGGTCCTTTTGCCAACGCTTGCAAGCTCGCATCGGGCCTCTGCAGCGGGGCCGTACGGGCCTGCGGCCCGTCAGGTCAGGTCAGGTCAGGGTGAAGGCGGCGTCGGGGCTGGTCGCCGTGTCCAACCGGCCGCGCAGCCGGTAGTCCCCCGGTGCGGGCTGCACGCGCTCCGCGGTGCACCCTGGCGTGCTGCTCAGCCCACCCCACAGCACCGGGAACACCACGGACTCCCCCGGCTGCAGCGTCCGCGGGTCCGTCGTCGTCTCCGGGAAGCAGTCGTTGCTCCCCCACACCCGGGTGCCCGATGCGTCGACCATCACGATCTCCTGCAGCCCCTTGTCCAGCGCACGGACACAGGAGACCTGCGAGACGTTGGTGACCACCAGGTCGAACGTCGGCTTGCTGCCGACCGGGCTGCTGGCCGGGGTCGGCCGCACCTCGACGCCGATCATGTCGTTGCTGCAGGGTCCGCCGTCCACGGGCAGCGCCTCGGCCGGCGGCTCCTCGTCCGCCGGCTCGCCGTCCTGCCGCTCCGCGTCCTGCGGTTCCTCGGCGGGCTCGGCCGTCGGGAGCTGCACCGCCGCCAGCGACGGCACGACCTGGTCCAGGGCCGGCGCGGGTACCGACTCATCGCCCGCGGCGGTGAGCACGGTGTCCTCGTCCGGCGACCCGGTGGCCACCGCGACCCCCAGCCAGCCGCCGCCACCGAGCACGCCCACCGCGCACCCGAGGACCAGCAGACGCCGTCGCCAGTAGACGACAGCGGGCAACGGGCCGACCGGGTGCAGCACGTCGGCGACGCTAACCGGCGAGCCGGTCGCCGACAGCGCGCCACGCCCTGACCGGAGGGGGCCCATCGCCCCGGCGCGGCCCCGGGCCACGGTCCACCCGGCGGGTGGTGACGGAGGGTGCTGGCTCGGTTCGTCTGCAACTCCGACGGCAGGGTCCGTGGGGGCCCAGGCACACTGGATCCCCGTGAGCACCACCTCGCCCGGCGCCGCACGCCACCAGCCCGCCCCCGCCGGAGAGGCCGTCGGCGACGTCCTCGTGGACTGGTACGCCGGCGCCGCCCGGGACCTGCCGTGGCGCGCCCCCGGCACCGACCCGTGGGCGGTGCTGGTCAGCGAGGTCATGCTCCAGCAGACGCCGGTGCGCCGGGTGGAGCCGGTCTGGCGCGAGTGGCTGGCCCGCTGGCCCGCTGCCGCGGACCTGGCGGCAGCCAGCCCGGCCGAGGTGATCCGGGCCTGGGGCAAGCTCGGCTACCCGCGGCGGGCCCTGCGCCTGCGGGAGGCCGCCGTCGCCATCAACGAACGCCACGGTGGCGCGGTGCCCGCCGACGTCGCCGAGCTCGAGGCGCTCCCGGGCATCGGCACGTACACCGCCCGGGCGGTCGCCTGCTTCGGCCACGGCAGCCGCCAGCCGGTGGTCGACACCAACGTCCGACGGGTCGTCGCACGGCTGGTGCACGGACGCGCCGAGGCGGCGCCCGCCCGGGCGACGGACCTGACCGACATCGCCGAGCTGGCGCCGGCCGACGACGCCCGCGCGGTGCGGTTCTCCGTGGCCGTCATGGAGCTCGGTGCGCTCGTCTGCGTCGCCGGCAGCCCTCGCTGTGGCGCCTGTCCCGTCTCCGACCGGTGCGCGTGGCGGATGGCCGGTTCGCCGGCGTACGACGGCCCCCCGCGGCGGGTGCAGGCGTTCGCCGGCACCGACCGCCAGGTGCGAGGTCGACTGCTCGACGTGCTGCGGGCCGCACCGGAGCCGGTCGAGGCCGATGCACTGACGCCGGCGTGGGACGACGCCGTCCAGCGCTCGCGCTGCCTGGACTCGCTGTTGGTGGACGGGCTGGTCGAGCAGACCCCGGACGGCCGCTTCTCCCTCCCCGGCTGAGGCCTCCCCCGGTGAGCTGACCGCCAGCGGGGTCGCCCGGACCGGACGGACGACGAGGGGCCGCCCCCCGCGGATGCGGAGGACGGCCCCTGTCAGGACCCCGTCAGCGGACGGGGTCGTCGATCACTCGGCCTGAGCGGCCGCCGGACCCTCGTCCTCGCCGTCGGCGCCCGTGAGGGCGACCGGCGGGGTGTCGGGCATGTCGATCGGCTTGGCCTCACCGCGGAAGGTGAAGCGCGAGGCCGTCGGGTCGGCGTCCTCCTCGACGTCCACCACGATGATCTGCCCGGAGGCGATCTCGCCGTAGAGGATCTTCTCCGAAAGCGTGTCCTCGATCTCGCGCTGGATGGTGCGGCGCAACGGCCGCGCACCCAGCACCGGGTCGAAGCCTCGGGCCGCGAGCAGCTTCTTCGCCGCCGGCGTGACCTCCAGCGACATGTCCTTGTTCGACAGCTGCGTCTCCAGCCGGGCGAGCATGAGGTCCACGATGTGGACGATCTCGTCCTCGGTGAGCTGGTGGAACACGACGATGTCGTCGATGCGGTTGAGGAACTCCGGCCGGAAGTGCTGCTTGAGCTCCTCGTTGACCTTGAGCTTCATCCGCTCGTAGTTGCTGGTGCTGTCGTTCCCGGCCTGGAAGCCGAGGCCGACGGCCTTGGAGATGTCCCGCGTCCCGAGGTTCGTGGTCAGGATCAGGATCGTGTTCTTGAAGTCCACGATCCGGCCCTGGCCGTCGGTCAGCCGGCCGTCCTCCAGCACCTGCAGCAGCGTGTTGAAGACATCGGCGTGCGCCTTCTCGATCTCGTCGAAGAGGACCACCGAGAACGGCTTGCGCCGCACCTTCTCGGTCAGCTGGCCACCCTCGTCGTAACCGACGTAGCCGGGAGGGGCACCGACGAGCCGCGACACGGTGAACTTGTCGTGGAACTCGCCCATGTCGATCTGGATGAGGGCGTCGTCCTCGCCGAAGAGGAACTGCGCGAGCGCCTTGGCCAGCTCGGTCTTACCGACACCCGAGGGGCCGGCGAAGATGAACGAGCCACCGGGACGACGGGGGTCCTTGAGGCCCGCCCGCGTGCGCCGGATCGCCTGGCTGACGCTCTTGATGGCCTCTTCCTGGCCGATGATCCGCTTGTGGAGCTCGTCCTCCATGCGGAGCAGCCGGGTGGTCTCCTCCTCGGTCAGCTTGAAGACCGGGATGCCCGTCCAGTTGGCGAGGACCTCGGCGATCTGCTCGTCGTCGACCTCGGCGACGACGTCCATGTCACCGGCCTTCCACTGCTTCTCGCGCTCGGCCTTCTCGCCCAGCAGCTGCTTCTCCTTGTCGCGGAGAGAGGCGGCCTTCTCGAAGTCCTGCCCGTCGATGGCCGACTCCTTCTCGCGGCGGATGGCCGCGATCCGGTCGTCGAACTCGCGCAGGTCCGGCGGGGCGGTCATCCGCTTGATCCGCATCCGGGCGCCGGCCTCGTCGATCAGGTCGATCGCCTTGTCCGGGAGGAAGCGGTCGGAGATGTACCGGTCGGCCAGCGTCGCGGCGGCGACCAGCGCGCCGTCGGTGATGCTGATCCGGTGGTGCGCCTCGTAGCGGTCCCGCAGGCCCTTGAGGATCTCGATGGTGTGGGCGAGGGTCGGCTCGCTGACCTGGATGGGCTGGAAGCGGCGCTCGAGAGCGGCGTCCTTCTCCAGGTGCTTGCGGTACTCGTCCAGCGTGGTGGCACCGATGGTCTGCAGCTCACCACGGGCCAGCATCGGCTTGAGGATGCTGGCTGCGTCGATCGCGCCCTCGGCAGCGCCCGCCCCGACGAGGGTGTGGATCTCGTCGATGAACAGGATGATGTCGCCGCGGGTGCGGATCTCCTTGAGGACCTTCTTCAGCCGCTCCTCGAAGTCACCGCGGTAGCGGGAACCGGCGACCAGCGCGCCCAGGTCGAGGGTGTAGAGCTGCTTGTCCTTCAGCGTCTCGGGCACCTCGCCCTTGACGATGGCCTGCGCCAGGCCCTCGACGGCCGCCGTCTTGCCGACGCCGGGCTCGCCGATCAGGACCGGGTTGTTCTTGGTGCGGCGGGACAGCACCTGCATGACCCGCTCGATCTCCTTGGCCCGGCCGATGACCGGGTCGAGCTTGCCGTCGCGGGCGGCCTGGGTCAGGTTGCGGCCGAACTGGTCGAGGACCAGCGAGGTCGACGGGGTGCCCTCGGCGGGCCCGCCGGCGGCGGCCGGCTCCTTGCCCTGGTAGCCGCTCAGCAGCTGGATGACCTGCTGGCGCACGCGGTTGAGGTCGGCGCCGAGCTTCACCAGGACCTGGGCGGCGACGCCCTCGCCCTCGCGGATCAGGCCGAGCAGGATGTGCTCGGTGCCGATGTAGTTGTGGCCGAGCTGCAGCGCCTCGCGCAGCGACAGCTCCAGGACCTTCTTGGCGCGCGGGGTGAAGGGGATGTGGCCGGACGGGGCCTGCTGGCCCTGCCCGATGATCTCCTCGACCTGCTGACGGACGCCCTCCAGCGAGATGCCGAGGGACTCCAGCGCCTTGGCGGCGACACCCTCACCCTCGTGGATCAGACCCAGGAGGATGTGCTCGGTGCCGATGTAGTTGTGGTTGAGCATCCGGGCCTCTTCTTGGGCCAGGACGACCACCCGACGGGCTCGGTCGGTGAACCGTTCGAACATCTGCTGTATCTCCCTCTGACCGGCTGGACCTGCTGTGCTCGTGTCCCCGGCAGGGGACGGTGGACACCCGACGTACGTCGGCGCGCTGGGGCACCGGTCGTTCCACTGTAGTTCGCACCACCCGATCGGCGTCGAGACCAGGCCGTCGGACCTCTCGGGGGGCTCGATGGAGACAACTGTCGTC
This sequence comes from Modestobacter caceresii, assembly GCF_000761485.1. Taxonomy (GTDB): domain Bacteria; phylum Actinomycetota; class Actinomycetes; order Mycobacteriales; family Geodermatophilaceae; genus Modestobacter; species Modestobacter caceresii. The sequence continues at coordinate 24,054 of NZ_JPMX01000022.1, read as the reverse complement.
CCAGGAGTGGTGTTCCGCCGCGGTTACGCCATGAGCGGACGCACGACGGCCCGGCACCTCGATGAGGTGCCGGGCCGAAGGTGACTCGCTGGAACGGCCCCCTCGCAGGGTCCCACCACGAGCCTGCGAGTGGTGGGGGGCGAGGGGGTCCTTCGATCAGTGGGCGGCTTCGAAGGCCTCGACGACGCTGGCCGGGATGCGGCCGCGGTCGCTGACCTGGTGGCCGTTGCTGCGGGCCCAGTCGCGGATCGCGCCGGCCTGCTCACGGTCCATCCGGCCGCCGCCACCGGTGGCGCGCGACCGGCCTGCGCCCGAGGCCCGGGTGCCACGGCTGCTCACCTTGCGGGCGGCCGCGACGTACTTGCCGAACACGTCGCGCATCTCCGCGGCGTTCTTGTCCGACAGGTCGATCTCGTACGTCGTCCCGTCGAGGGCGAACGTGACCGTCTCGTCAGCAGAGATGCTGTCGTCGAGGTCGTCGCTCAGGATCACCTGGACCTTACGTGCCATTGTCTGTTCTCTCCTGTTGCTGCGGGGTCGTGGACTGTCGTCACTGCTCCCCCGTGATCGACGACCCCATTGCACCACGAACAGTGGCATTCATGCCAATTCCGGGGCATTCTCCTGGTAAATGCCCCGGACAGGTGAGTCATTGATGGAGTGGGCGCACCAAAGGGAACAGGATCGTCTCCCTGATCCCCAATCCGGTGAGCGTCATCATCAGCCGGTCCATGCCGAAACCGAGACCGCCGGTGGGCGGCATCCCGTACTCCAGCGCCTCGAGGAAGTCCTCGTCCAGCGCCATCGCCTCCGGGTCCCCGGCGGCGGCCAACAGTGCCTGGGCGGTGAACCGCTCCCGCTGGACGACCGGGTCCACCAGTTCCGAGTAGGCGGTGCCCTGTTCGATCCCGCCGATGTAGAGGTCCCACTTCTCCGCCTTGCCCGGCTCGGACCGGTGGGCGCGGGTGAGCGGTGAGGTGTCCAGCGGGTAGTCGATGACGAACGTCGGCGACTGCAGCCGGTCCTGGACGAGCGCCTCGAAGACCTCCTCGACCACCTTCCCGGGCAGCCAGGCAGGGTCGACGCCGATGTCGTGCCGTTCGGCGATGGCGCGCAACTGCTGCACCGGCGTCTCCGGGGTGATCTCCTCACCGACCGCATCGGAGACCGCGGTGTAGAGCGACAGTTGCGGCCACTCACCCGAGAGGTCGAGTTCGGTGCCGTCGTGGTGCCGGGCGACGTGGTCGCCGAAGAGCGCCGTGCTGCACTCCTGCACCAGTTCCTGGGTCATCCGGGCCATTTCCTGGTAATCCCAGTACGCGGCGTAGGCCTCGAGCATCGCGAACTCCGGGGAGTGCGAGGAGTCAGCGCCCTCGTTCCGGAAGTTGCGGTTGATCTCGAAGACCCGGTCCAGCCCGCCGACGATGCAGCGCTTGAGGAACAACTCGGGGGCGATGCGCAGGTAGAGGTCCAGGTCGAAGGCGTTCATGTGCGTGCGGAACGGCCGGGCGGCGGCGCCGCCGTGCACGGTCTGCAGCATCGGCGTCTCGACCTCGAGGAACCGACGGGTCGTCAGACCGGAGCGCAACGTGCTCATCACGGTGGACCGCTGGTGCACCGTGCGACGCGCCTCGTCGCGGACGATCAGGTCCACGTAGCGGCGGCGGACGCGCAGCTCCTCGCTCATCGGCTTGTGCGCCACCGGCAGCGGGCGCAGCGCCTTGGCGGCCAGCTGCCAGGAGTCGGCGAAGACCGACAGCTCCCCGCGCCGCGACGTCCCGACCTCGCCGGTGACCAGCACGTGGTCACCGAGGTCGACGTCGGCCTTCCACGCGGCGAGGGGCTCCTCACCGACCCGGTCACGGGAGAGCATGACCTGCAGCTCGGTGTCGCCCTCGCGCAGCGTCGCGAAGCACAGCTTGCCGGTGTTGCGGGAGAAGATGACCCGCCCGGTGACGCCGACCTGCTCGCCGGTCATCGTGTCCGGCTCCAGGTCGGGGTGCGCAGCGCGCACCTCCGCGAGGGTGGTGGTGCGGGCGACGGTGACCGGGTAGGGATCCACGCCGGCCTCGCGCAGCCGGTCGAGCTTGGCCCGCCGGACCCGCAGCTGCTCGGGCAGTTCGTCCTCGGGCGGGCCGGGGGGTTCCTCACTCACGGGCACAGAGCCTACGGGCGGCCGGACGACGTCCCGCCACCGCTGGCCCCGCTGGACGACTGGTGCCGTTCGAAGGCCAGCCGCAGGCCGTGCACGGTGAGATCGGGCTCACGCTCCCCGATGGATCGGCAGCTGTCGACGAGCAGCCGGTGCAGTCCCCCGGTCGCCACCACCACCGGGGCGGCACCGAACTGTGCGACCAGTTCGGCGGCGATCCGGGCGACCAGTCCGTCGACCAGCCCGGCGAAGCCGAGGACCATCCCGGACTGCAGGGCGGCGACGGTGTTCTTCCCGATCGCCTGGGTCGGGACGGTGAGCTCCACCGAGCGCAGCTGTGCGGCGCGGGAGGCCAGCGCGTCCAGGCTCACCTCGACGCCGGGGGCGAGCGCGCCGCCGAGGAACTGCCCCTCCGGGCCCACGGCGTCGACGGTGGTGGAGGTGCCGAAGTCGACGACCACGACCGGCCGGCCCGTGCCGTCGGGACGGCGGCCGTACAGCTCGTGGGCGGCGAGTGCGGTGACCACCCGATCAGCCCCCACCTCGCGCGGGTTGTCCACGTGCAGCGGCACCCCGGTGCGCACGCCCGGCCCGATCAGCGTGACCGGGACGGCGAGCCGGTCCAGCAGCTGCCGCAGTGCCGGCAGCTGCGCGGGCACGGTGGAGCAGACCGCGACCCCGGTGACCACGGTGTCGCGCAGCAGCCCGCGCCACAGCATGTGCAGTTCGTCGGCGGTGGCCCGCGGCTGCGTCGTCACCCGCCAGCAGTCGAGCCGCCGGGCGCCGTCGAAGGTGGCCAGCACCGTCTGACTGTTGCCGACGTCGACGGTGAGCAGCACGTCAGCCGGCCCGCAGGTCGAGGGCGAGGTCGAGGATCGGCGAGGAGTGGGTCAGCGCGCCGACGGAGAGGTAGTCGATGCCCGTGTCGGCCACCTCCCGCGCGACGTCGAGGGTGAGCCCGCCGGTGGCCTCCAGGTCGACGTCCAGATCGCCCACCAGCGCCACCGCCTGCCGCAGCTGGTCGGGGGTCATGTTGTCCAGCAGCAGGAAGTCGGCGCCGGCGTCCAACGCCTCGCCGACCTGTTCCAGGGTGTCGCACTCGACCTGCACGGTGATCCGGGGCGCACGCTCCCGGACCAGCGTGACGGCGGCGGCCACCGACCCGGCCGCGGCGACGTGGTTGTCCTTCACCATCGCCACGTCGTAGAGGCCCATCCGCTTGTTCGACCCGCCGCCGCAGCGCACCGCGTACTTCTCCAGCGGCCGCAGCCCCGGGGTGGTCTTGCGGGTGTCCAGCACGACCGCGCCGGTGCCGGCGACGGCGTCGACCCAGGTGCGGGTGGCGGTGGCGATGCCGCTGGCCCGGCTGGCGATGTTCAGCGCGCTGCGCTCGGCGGCCAGCAGCGCCCGCACCGGGCCGCGCACGGTGAGCAGCACGTCGCCGCGGCGCACCCGGTCACCGTCGGCCGCACCGGCGGTGAGCGTCGCCCCGGGCGCCAGCCGGGTGAACACGCGGGCCGCCAGCGGCAGCCCGGCGACCACGCCGTCGGCCCGGGCGACGAGGTCCGCCGTCCCGAACTGGGTGCCGGGGACGGTCGCGGCACTGGTCACGTCGTAGCCGACGGCGACGTCGGGGGCGCTGGGCAGCGGGGCACCGCCGGTCAGGTCCTCGGTCAGGGTGCGCTCGACGAGCTCGGCGACCCAGGCGGCGCTCAGACCGGTGGCGGTCAGGTCGGTGGGGTCGGCGGGCAGGGCGCGGGCAGCCGGGGTGGTCACCGCGCCATGCTCGCTCACCACGTCATCGCCTCGCTCCGCTCGGGTGGCTCGTTCCGCTCCTCGCTCGCTGGCGCTCGCTGCGATGCTCGCTCACCAGTCCACCGCCACGGGCGTGCCCACCGGGCGGCGGGTGAGCCGGACCCGCCCGTCGTCGTCCAGTCGCACGTCCACGTGCACCTGCCAGTCCTCGACCGCCTCGGGGTGGTCCTCCCGCCAGTGGCAGCCGCGGGTCTCCTCGCGCGCGGTGGCCGCGGCGGTGATCGCGGTGGCGACGGTGAGCAGGTCGGTGGTCTCCCAGCCGGGCACCCCGGGGACGGCGGTGGTCCACTCCCCCAGCGCCGCCAGCTGCCCGGCGGCCTCGGCCAGCCCCGGGCCGCTGCGCACCGCGCCGACCCGCGCCGACATCGCCGTGGTCAGCGGCCCGCGGGCGGCGACGTCGACCAGCCCGGCCGGCCGCGGGTCCACCGGTCCCGCAGCAGCGGGCACCGGCAGCTCGCGGGCCAGCGCGTCGCCGATCCGCGCGGCGAAGACCAGCCCCTCCAGCAGGGAGTTCGACGCCAGCCGGTTGGCCCCGTGGACCCCGGTGCAGGCGACCTCGCCGCAGGCGTAGAGGCCGGGCACGGTGGTCCGCCCGGACAGGTCGGTGGCCAGCCCACCGGAGGCGTAGTGCGCGGCCGGGGTGACCGGCACCAGGTCGGTCACCGGGTCGATGCCGGCCTCCCGGCAGCGGGCCACGATGGTCGGGAAGCGCTCGGCGAGCCCGGGGAGGCCGACGGCGTCGAGCCAGACGTGGTCGACGCCGTCGCGCAGCTGCACCCGGGTGATCGCCTTGGCCACCACGTCGCGGGGGGCCAGCTCGGCGAGCGGGTGCACGCCGGGCATGAACCGCTCCCCGGCGCCGTCGCGCAGCACCGCGCCCTCGCCCCGCAGCGCCTCGGAGACCAGCGGCTGCTGTCCCCGGGCGTCCGGGCCCAGGTAGAGGGCGGTGGGGTGGAACTGGACGAACTCCAGGTCGGTCGCGACCGCCCCGGCCCGCAGGCCCAGGGCCACGCCGTCGCCGGTGGAGACGCCCGGGTTGGTGGTGGCGGCGTACACCTGGCCCATCCCGCCGGTGGCGAGCACCACGGCCCGTGCCCGCACCGCGCCCACGCCGTCCGCGCTGCCCTCGCCGAGCACGTGCAGGGTGACGCCGGCGGCGCGACCGTCGGCGTCCCGCAGCAGGTCCAGCACCATCGCGTGCTCGACGAGCGTCACCCCGGGGTCGGCGGCCACCGCGTCGCGCAGCGCCCGCTGGACCTCCGCCCCGGTGGCGTCGCCGCCGGCGTGCACGATCCGGTCGGTGGAGTGGCCGCCCTCCCGGGTCAGCAGCAGCCGGCCGGTCGGGCCCCGGTCGAACGCGGCCCCCCAGCTGATCAGCTGGTGCAGCCGCTCTGGCCCCTCGGTGACCAGCGCCCGGACGGCGTCCGGGTCGCAGAGCCCCACCCCGGCCACCTCGGTGTCCCGGGCGTGCGCGGCCGGGGTGTCGGCCGGGTCGAGGACGGCGGCGATCCCGCCCTGCGCCCAGCGGGTCGAGCCGTCGTCCACCTCGACCTTGGTGACGACGGCGACCGACAGCCCGGCGGCGCGGGCGTGCAGCGCCACGCAGAGCCCGGCGACTCCGGACCCGACCACGCAGACGTCGGCGGTCAGCTCCCACCCCGGGGCGGGGGCACGCAGCCGCCGCGGCAGCCCCGGGCCGACGTCCGCAGAAATGGCCATTTCTGCGGCTCGGGTCACCGGACCGGGACGCCGAGCGGGCTGCGCTGCTGGTCCGTCGCCCCCGGGACCGGGGCCGAGGGGTCGGCGCCCAGCTCGACGACGCGGTTGTCGGCGTCGACGTGCACGACCGCGGGCAGGTAGGACTTGGCCTCGGACTCGTCCATCAGGCCGTAGCTGATCAGGATCACCAGGTCGCCGGGGTGCACCAGGTGCGCCGCGGCACCGTTGATGCCCAGCACGCCGGTGCCGCGCTCGCCGGGGATGACGTAGGTCTCCAGCCGGGCGCCGTTGGTGACGTCCACGATCGCCACCTGCTCACCGGCCAGCAGGTCGGCGGCGTCCATCAGGTCCTCGTCGACGGTGACCGACCCGACGTAGTGCAGGTCGGCCTGGGTCACCGTGGCCCGGTGGATCTTGCTCTTCAGCATGGTGCGCATCATCAGCGGTTCCCCAGTTCCACAGCGGTGTTGTCGATGAGTCGGGTGCTGCCGGCGCGAGCGGCGACCAGCAGCCGGGCGGGGCCGGCGGCGGGTGCCGGTCCGAGGTCTGGATCGGTCAGTTCCAGGTAGTCCTGGAGCAGGTCGGGCGCCTCGGCGAGGACCGCGCGGGCCGTGGCCAGGACCGCGTCGGTGCCCTGCGGCCCCGCCTGGGCGCCGGCACGCAGTGCTGCGGACAACGCCGCAGCGGCCCGGCGCTGTTCCGGGGACAGGTAGCGGTTGCGGGAGGACAGCGCCATGCCGTCGTCCTCGCGGACCGTCGGGACGCCGACCACCTGCACCCCCAGCGCCAGTTCACGGGCCATCGCCCGGATCAGCGTCAGCTGCTGGTAGTCCTTCTCGCCGAAGACGGCGACGTCCGGGCGGACCAGGCCGAAGAGCTTCGCGACCACGGTCAGCACGCCGGCGAAGTGCCCGGGGCGGACGGCGCCCTCCAGCACCTCCCCCAGCGGCCCGGCCTGCACGGTGACCCCCAGCGCGCCGGGTGGGTACACCTCGTCGACCGGCGGGTGGAACACCAGGTCGGCGCCCTCCTCGGCGAGCGCGGCCAGGTCGGCGTCCCAGGTGCGGGGGTAGCGGTCGAAGTCCTCACCGGGGCCGAACTGGGTCGGGTTGACGAACACCGAGACGACGACGCTGCCGCCGAGCTCACGGGCGGCGCGGACCAGCGTGCGGTGCCCCTCGTGCAGGGCGCCCATCGTGGGCACCAGCACGACCGGCCCGGGCAGCTCGGCGCGCAGCCGGCGCAGCTCGGCGGTGGTCTCGGCGACCACCGGCGACCGGAGGGACGTGCTCATCGCGCCGCCTCCTGGGCCGAGTCGAGCAGCTCCAGCAGCGGCGCGCCCTCGTGCCGCCGGAGCCGGCCGGCGGCCAGCGCGCGTTCGGTGGTGCGCCGGGCCAGCGCCACGTAGGCGTCGACCGCCGCCGGCGCGCGCTCGGCCAGCGTGTCCAGGTGCGCGGCCACCGTGCCGACGTCGCCGCGGCTGACCGGGCCGGTGAGCCCGCGGTCGCCGCGGCGCAGCCCGTTGTCCAGCGCGGCGGTCAGCAGCGGCGTGAGCACCCGGGCCGGCTCGTGGACACCGGCGGCCCGGAGCAGGTCGGCGGCCTCGGCGACCAGCGTGACCAGGTGGTTCGCGCCGGTGACCAGCGCCGCGTGGTAGAGCCCGCGGTCGGCCTCGTCGATCCAGAAGGGCTCGCCGCCCATCTCCAGCACCAGGGTCTCGGCGACCGGGCGGTGCTCGGAGCGGCTGGTCACCCCGAACGGCGCGGCCGCCAGCCGGGCGGCGTCCTCGGGGGCGCCGGAGAAGGTCATCGCCGGGTGCAGCGCCAGGGTCAGGACGCCACAACGCTCGGCCGGGAGCAGCACGGCCAGGCCGTGCGCGCCGGAGGTGTGGAAGAGCAGCTGGCCGCGCCGCCAGGCGCCGGTCTCTGCGAGGCCGGCGACCAGGCCGGCGAGGGTGTCGTCGGGGACCGCGAGCACCACCAGGTCACTGGCGGCGACGACCTCGTCGGCGGGCAGCAGCGGGACGCCGGGCAGCAGGCGGGCCGCGCGTTCGGCGGAGGCGGCGGACACCCCGGAGGCGGCGACCACCTCGTGGCCGGCGGTGGAGAGCGCGGCGCCGAGCACGGCGCCGACCCGGCCGGCGCCGACGATCCCGACCCGGAGGCGGGCGGGCGCCTCGGTCGCGGCGGGCAGACCCGCAGGCAGGACAGCAGGGCGCGCGGGGTTCGCGCGGGGACGGACGGACATCCCGGTGCACCTCTCGTTCCAGTCCCTCGCGGGTACCGGACTCAGGTCGCGTCGTCCCACGTCGTCGTGGGCCGTGTGGGTGGCGCGTGGAGCGGTGGATCGCGGCGGGCCGTCTGCTGCAACCACCCCGGAGGACGTGTCACGCAGGAGTACCGCCAGCAACGAGTCTGTCATCCACAGCCTCCCGGGCAACGCCGGCGAGGTGTGTCCTGACTCACCCGGGCGACCTCCGGGGCCGGATCTGCCCGTGATTGGGTGGGTCGGCCGGCAGCGGAGCCGGCACTGGTGAGCAGGAGGAGCACGGTGAGCAGCTTCGAAGGACGCACTGCCCTGGTGACGGGCGCGAGCCGGGGCATCGGCCTGGCGATCGCACAGAGCCTGGTGGAGCGAGGCGCCCGGGTGGTGGTCACCGCGCGCAAGCCCGACGCGCTCGCCGAGGCGGTGGAGGCGCTCGGCGGCCCGGAGAAGGCGGTCGCCGTGGCGGGGAACGTCGGCGACCCGGAGCACCGCGCCGAGGCCGTCCGCACCGCGATCGACACGTTCGGCAGCCTGGACGTGCTGGTCGGCAACGTCGGCATCAACCCGGTGTTCGGCCCGCTGATGGACGCCCCGCTGGACGCCTTCCGCAAGATCCTGGACACCAACGTCGTCGCCAGCCTCGGCCTGGTCCAGGAGGCCTGGAAGGCGTGGATGTCCGAGCACGGCGGCTCGGTGCTGATCGTGGCGTCGGTCGCCGGGCTGAAGTCCAGCGAGGGGATCGCCGCCTACGGCGTCAGCAAGGCCGCGCTGATCAACCTGACCACGCAGCTGGCCGTGGAGATGGGCCCGAAGGTGCGGGTCAACGCCGTCGCCCCGGCCGTGGTGAAGACCCGGTTCGCCGAGGCGTTGTTCACCGGCCGCGAGGACGAGCTGGGTGGCCAGTACCCGGTCGGCCGGCTCGGCGTGCCCGAGGACATCGGTGAGGCGGCCGCCTACCTGCTCAGCGACCAGGCCGGCTGGGTCACCGGTCAGACGCTGGTGCTCGACGGCGGCGCACTGTCCCGCGGCCCGATCTAGCGGCCGAGCACCCGGGCGAGGACGTCGTCGCCGGCGTCCTCGCCCTCGTCGCGGTAGCGGCGCCGCCGGGACCGGCCGCCACTGGGTGCGGGGACCCCGCTCCCGGCCAGGATCTGCTCCAGCCGGGCGTGCCCCTGCGCCGGGGGCGCCGCCGGGGGCACCGGGTCCGCGGTCGGGGCGTCCGACCAGCTCCCGGGCAGCGCGTCGTCCGTCGGGGCCGGCTCGGCCGGCGGCTCCCACGACGCCCACGGCGGGAGGTCCGCGGCCGGCGTGCCCGGTACGGGGGTCACGGCCGCGGCTGCCCCGCCCGACCAGCCGGCGCTCGTGGCCAGGTGCTCCTCCGGGGCGGCGTGGCTGCGCCGGCGGCCGGTCGAGGGGGCGACAGCCTCCTCGTCGGGCTCTGCGGTCCGGCGGTGACGACGCCGCGGCGGCTCCACCGGCTCCGCCATCGCGGCCACGACGTCGGACACGCGGAGCGCCGGCTCGGGCAGCGGCGGCCGGGAGGGCATCGGCACCACCGGCAGTTCAGCGGGAGCCCGGCCGGCTGCGCCGAGCAGCGCCTCGTCCTCCAGCCACGCCAGCGGCGACCTCGGGCTCGGCTCGACCCACGGCTCAGGCACCGCGTCCTCGAGCACCGCCCTCTCCAGCACGGCCTCCTCGACCAGCCACTCCAGCGGCGAGGGCGGCCGGTCCCGGGAGGGCTGCTCCCCGGCCGGCGCGGACGGAGCGGCCTCGGCGACCGGCGGGCGTGCCGTGCTGGACTCCGACGCGGGCTCGTCGCGGGGTTCGGCGGCGGCCGTCGGGAGGGCCCGGCCGGCCTCGCTGCGGGGGTCCCGCCCGGCCGGGGACGACATCCACCCGGAGGACTCCCACACCGGCGGCGCGCCCGCCACCGTGCGGCCGACGTCGGCGGGCTGCGCCGCACCCCGGACGGACTGCGCCCGCATCACCATGCGCTCGATCAGCAGCTCGCCGGACAGCTGCTCGGTCAGCTCGCTGCGCATCCGGCCGAGGTCGCTGCGCAGCTCGCCCAGCCCGGCCAGCTCGGCGCGCAGCTCGCTCAGGGCGGTCAGCTCACCGCGCAGCTCGGTCAGGGCGGTGAGCTCGGTGCGCAGTCGACCGAGCTGGTCATGCGTGGCCTGCTCGGCCTCGCGCCGGAGGCGGTTCTCCAGCTCGGCCTCGTGCTCGTGCCGGGCGGCGACCTCCCGCGCCAGCTCCACGTCGTAGGCGTGCCGGAGCTCGGCCTCCCGGGCGGCTGCGGCCACCTGGTCGGCGCGCCGACTGCCGGCGAGGAAGGCGGCGATCACGAAGGCCCAGCAGACGGCGAGCAGCGCCACGCGCAGGTGCAGTGGGTCCTCGGTCAGGAAGACCGCGGCCGTGGCCGGCACGGCCAGCACGAGCGCGGCCCCCAGCCAGACCCGCTGCGCTGGTAGCCCGGCCGACGGTGCCACCGGAACCGTGACCCTCCGGGGTGGCGCGGGCGGGAGGGGATGCGCGGCGGGGACTCCGTCGTCGCGGCGACCTCCCATGTCCGCAGCGTACGGGCGGCCGCCGCCGGCACCGGTCAACTCCGCTGTGTACGCGCCAAGTGTCTCTCCGCACAGCCCCGGGTCGGGGCCACTGACCCGAGACGCGCACGTCGCGCCGAGGGAATGATCGTGCACGACGCGATGTGTTTCGATGGTGCCCGCGCTGTGGCCCCCGTGGGGGCAGCACCGGTCGAACGTGCCGCAACCGCCAGTCGATCGAGGAGAGCCGGTGGCCACACCCACCTCCGTGACGCCAGCGGACACCGAGAGCAGCGCACCGCCCACCCACGACCGTCGACTCCGGCCCAGTGCACACCAGCCGCAGGGAGGACCCCGATGATCCGTTTCGACGCGGTGTCCAAGGCGTACCCCGACGGGACCGTCGCGGTCGACGAACTCAGCCTCACCGCCCCCTCGGGCCAGATCACCGTGCTCGTCGGGCCGTCCGGCTGCGGCAAGACGACCAGCCTGCGGATGGTCAACCGGATGGTCGAGCCGACCTCCGGCACGATCACGATCGACGACCGCGACGTCACCTCCGTGTCCGCCACCGACCTGCGCCGGGGCATCGGGTACGTCATCCAGCACGCCGGGCTCTTCCCCCACCGCACCGTCGTGGACAACGTGGCCACCGTCCCGCTGCTCACCGGGACCGGCCGTCGGCAGGCGCGCCGCCGGGCGATCGAGCTGATGGAGCTGGTCGGACTGCCGGCCTCCTTCGCCGACCGCTATCCCGCCCAGCTCTCCGGCGGTCAGCAGCAGCGGGTGGGCGTGGCCCGGGCGTTGGCCGCCGACCCGCCGGTCATGCTGATGGACGAGCCGTTCAGCGCCGTCGACCCGGTCGTCCGCGACCAGCTGCAGCAGGAGTTCCTGAGGCTGCAGGGCGAGCTGGGCAAGACGATCCTGTTCGTCACCCACGACATCGACGAGGCGATCACGCTCGGCGACCGGGTCGCCGTCCTGGCCGTGGGCGGGAGACTGGCCCAGGTGGCCGCCCCCGCCGACCTGCTGGCCACTCCCGCGGATCCCTTCGTGGCCGAGTTCGTGGGTCGTGACCGCGGTTACCGAGCGCTGGGCTTCATCTCCGCCGAGGTGGCCGTGGCGACCGAGCCCACCGTGGCGCTCGGCGCACCGGTGGCCCGGGCGCACGACGTCGCCGTCGACGACTGGGTGCTCGTGGTGGACGACGGGCAGCTCCCCCAGGGCTGGCTGCACCTCCGGGCCCATCCCGACGGCGGGCCCGGGCCCGCGCCGGGCGATCCCGTCACCCCGGACCTGCTGAACCTGGGCGGCACCCTCTCCGCGCTCGGCGGCACCCTGCGCGAAGCACTGGACGCCGCGCTCTCCTCGCCCAGCGGTCGCGGTGTGGTGGTGGACGAGGACGGGCGGCTCATCGGCTCGGTCCGGGCCGGCACCGTGCTGGAACACCTGCACGCCGCCACCGCGGACCCCTCCGCCCAGGTCAGGCCATGAGCTCGGCCGCCGGCTCGGCGCCCTGGGACCTGTTCGGCTACTTCGCCGACCACCGGGCCGAGGTGCTGGACCTGCTGTGGGCGCACACCTGGCTGTCGGTCCTGCCCGTGGTCATCGGCCTGCTGGTGGCCCTCCCGATCGGCTGGCTGGCCCGCCGGTACCGGTGGGCCTACCCACCGGTCGTCTCGGTGTCCGGCCTCCTCTACACGATCCCGTCGCTGGCGTTGTTCGTCGTCATGCCGACCCTGCTGGGCACGCAGATCCTCGACCCGCTCAACGTGGTCGCCGCATTGACGCTCTACACCGTCGCGCTGCTGGTGCGGGTGGTCGCCGACGGCCTGGCCGCCGTCCCCGAGGACGCCGTGCAGGCGGCCACCGCGATGGGCTTCACCCGGCTGCAGCGGCTGCGGACCGTGGAGCTCCCGCTGGCCGTCCCGGTCATCGCCGCGGGCCTGCGGGTGGCCATGGTGGCCAACGTCAGCCTGGTCGCCATCGCGGCGACCATCGGGATCCCCCAGCTCGGCCAGCTGTTCATCACCGGGTTCCAGCTGTCGGTGACCGGCCCCTACTACCCGCCGATCGTGCTGGGCATCGTCCTGTCCGTGGCGCTGGCGCTGCTGCTCGACCGGTCGATCGTCCTCGGTGCCCGGCTCATCACCCCGTGGCAGCGGGTCTCGGCGGCCCGATGAACGACGTGCTCCTGTGGCTCAACGACCCGCAGAACTGGACCGGTACCCGGGTCACGCCCGGCATCGTCGAGCAGGCCTCCGCGCACCTGGCGTACACCGCGATCGCCCTGTCGATCGCCGGGGTGATCGCCTTCCCGCTGGGGCTCGTCCTCGGCCACACCGGCCGGGCGTCCTGGCTGGTCTCGGTGGCCAACGGGCTGCGGGCGCTGCCGACGGTCGGCCTGCTGATCCTCCTGTACGTGATGGTGTCGCCGTTGATCAGCGGCCGCGGGGACGCCGTCTACCTGGTGCCCACGGAGATCGCCCTGGTCCTGCTGGCCCTGCCGGCGATCCTGGCCAACACCTACGCCGGGGTGCGCAACGTGTCACCGGACGCCCGCGATGCGGCCCGCGGCATGGGCATGACCGGCCGGCAGGTGCTGTTCCGCGTGGAGCTGCCCAACGCGCTCCCGTTGGTGTTCTCCGGCCTGCGGAGCGCCGCACTGCAGGTCATCGCCACCGCGACGATCGCGGCCTACGTCGGGCTCGGCGGCCTGGGCCGCTACGTGTACGACGGGCTGGCCAGCCGGGACTTCGGCCAGATGGCCGGCGGCGCGGTCCTGGTCGCCGCGCTGGCCCTGCTGGTCGACCTGGCGCTCTCGCTGCTGCAGCGCGCGACCGTCTCACGCGGCGTCTCCGGCCGGTTCTCCCGCCGGTCGACCCGGGACAGCCGCAGCGCGGCGGTGACCGTGGTGCGGCCCGAGCCACCGCGCGGCGGGCCCGACGGTGGGCCGCGCCCCGGGCAGGCGACCACACCGGCGGCTGCCCTGACCCCCTCCGGCGAACACCCCTCGGGGTGACCCGGTCCCCTTCCACGGGTGGCACCCGCCACCCGGCACCCAGTGACCCGGCGCGCCGCGCCGCGACCGACCCCAGGAGAGACCACATGAACCGCAGGATCGCCACGGCGCTGACCGGCGGGACCGCCCTGCTCACGGCACTGACCGCGTGCGGAGAGTCCGGCAGCAGCAGTGCCGGAGGGGGCGAGAGCACCCCCGCCGGGGGCGGCGACACCATCGCCGCCGAGCTGGTCCTCGGCGGGCCGCCGGAGTTCCAGACCCGACCCGACGGCGTCCCCGGCCTGGAGGAGGTCTACGGCGTCTCCTTCGGTGAGTTCCGCAGCCTGGACGCCGGCGGCCCCCTCACCATCAACGCGCTGGCCAACGGCCAGATCGACGCAGCCGACGTCTTCACCACCGACCCGAACATCGCGGCCAACGACTGGGTGGTCCTGGAGGACCCGGAGAACCTGTTCGCCGCGCAGAACGTGGTCCCGCTGATCAGCACCGAGGAGGCCACCGACGGCGTCGGGGCCGTGCTGAACGCGGTGTCCGCGGAGCTCACCACCGAGGACCTCATCTCGCTCAACGAGCAGGTGATCATCGACCGGCAGGACCCGGCCGCGGTCGCCGGGCAGTGGCTGGCCGAGCAGGGTCTGGACGCGACGGGCACGCAGGCCGCCGGGGCGGACCTCACCATCGGGTCGGCCAACTTCCCGGAGAACATCACCCTGGCCAACATCTACGCGCAGGCGCTGCAGGCCCAGGGCGCGACGGTCCAGACCCAGCTCAACATCGGCAGCCGGGAGGTCTACATGCCCGGCCTGCAGGACGGGTCGATCGACCTGATCCCGGAGTACACCGGCGTGCTGCTGGAGTACTTCGACGAGGAGGCGACCGCGGTGAGCTCCGAGGACGTCTACGCCGCGCTCCCCGAGGCCCTGCCCGAGAACCTGACCGTGCTCGAGCAGTCGGAGGCGGAGGACAAGGACGCCATCGTCGTGACCCGGGAGACCGCGGAGGAGTACGGCCTCACCTCGATCGCCGACCTGGCCGAGCAGCCCTGACCCACGGCGGTCCGGCCGGGCCGGTCCTCCCTGCCCGGCCGGACCGCCTCAGGCCCGGGCGGTGGGTGCCGCGTCGTCGTCCTCGCCGGGCGGGATCTTGCAGACGTGCTCCAGCCACAGCGCCGCAGCGGTGAGCCCGGCGGCGAACACGACGCCGAGGACCCCGGTGACGGTGTCGGCGGTGGCCGCGGACAGCCGGCCCAGCAGCGGCACCGTGTGCAGCAGCAGCCCCGCCCAGCAGCCGGTGAGCACCGCGCCGACGTAGGCGCTGGCCTGGGCGAGCACCGCCACCCGGGCCACCAGCATCGGCTCGACCGGCCGGGTGGCACCCGGGGTCCGCCCCGGCGACGGACGGCGGTCGCGCTGCGCGGACAGCCGGGCCGCCAGCGCCCGGGCGCCGAGCAGCTCGGCGACGGCCAGCACGCCGAGCGGCACCGGCAGCCACCACTGCAGCTCCGGCAGCGAGCCGTAGCCGGCCCGGACCAGCAGCCAGCTGGCCAGCGCCAGCCCGGCCGCGAGGGCCAGCAGGTCCCGGCGACGGACCGAGGTCATGCCAGCTGCTCCCAGCGGACGACCGCGGCCACCTCGTCGGCCGGGAGCGCCGCCACCAGGTCGGCGACCCGGCCGTGCCCGGGCAGGGCCGCCGTGGGGTCCAGCGCCAGCCAGGGGACGAGCACGAAGGCCCGCTCCGCGGCCCGCGGGTGCGGCAGGGTCAGCACCGGGTCGGCGGAGACCACCGGCGTCCCGTCGTCGGCGGTGACCGTGACGACGTCGACGTCCAGCGTCCGGGCGCCCCAGCGGACCTCCCGCGTGCGCCCGGCGGCCTGCTCGAGCTCCTGCGCCAGGGCGAGCCAGCCGGCGGCGTCCCGCTCACCCCGGACGACGGCGACCGCGTTGAGGTACGGCGGCTGCTCGACCGGCCCCCACGGCGGCGTCTCGTACAGCGTCGACCGGGCCACCAGGCCGTGCTCCTTGAGCGCCACCAGCGCGCGTCGCAGCGTGCCGGCCCGGTCGCCGAGGTTCCCGCCGAGGGAGAGGACCGCCCGGCTCATGAGCGGGTGCGGCGGATCGCCACGGTCACGTCGTCGGCCGGCACGCCCAGGTCGACCTCGGGCTTGTGCACGGTGATCTCCACCGCGTCGACCACCGGGTAGGCAAGGCACAGGTCGGCCAGCCGCTGGGCCAGCGTCTCCAGCAGGTCGACCGGCTCGCCGACGAGCACGGCGTGCAGCTGCTGGGCCAGCTCGCCGTAGTGGACGGTCTTGGTCAGGTCGTCGTCCGCCGCGGCCGGGGCGGTGTCCAGCTCGAGGACCGCGTCGACCCGGAAGGTCTGGCCGTGCTCGCGCTCGGGGGGGTACACGCCGTGGAAGCCGTGCCCGGTGAGGCCGTGCACGGTGATCCGGTCAGCCACGTGCTCCTCCTGCGCCGGCGGCCGCGCGCACGGCGGCCAGGGTGGCGATCGCGTCCAGCGACTGCACCGGGTCGTGCACCCGCACACCCCAGGCGCCGGCCTGCGCGGCCAGCACCGAGATCGCCAGGGTCGCCGCCTCCCGGCCCTCGACCGGCCGCAGCTCCCCGCCGGGCCCGGCCAGCAGTCGGCCCAGGAAGGTCTTGCGCGAGGCGCCGACCAGCACCGGGAGCCCGAGGGCGACCAGCCGGTCCAGCCCGGCCAGCAGCGCCCAGTTGTGCTCGGCGTTCTTGGCGAACCCCAGCCCCGGGTCGAGCACCAGCTGGGCGGGGTCGACGCCGGCGGCCACGACGTCCTCGACCCGGGCGGTCAGTTCCGCGCCGACCTCGGTGACCACGTCGCCGTAGCGCGCGGCCGCGTACATCTCCCGGCTGTGCCCGCGCCAGTGCATCAGCACCCAGGGCACCCCGGTCTCGGCCACCAGCCGGGCCATGCCCTCGTCGGCCAGGCCCCCGCTGACGTCGTTGACCAGCACCGCCCCGGCCTCCAGGGCCGCGGCGGCGACCTCCGCGCGAGTGGTGTCCACGCTGACCCGCACGCCGGCGTCGGCCAGCTCCCGGACCACCGGCACCCCCCGCCGGCACTCCTCGGCCGCGTCCACCCGGTCCGCGCCCGGCCGCGTCGACTCACCGCCGACGTCGACGTAGTCCGCCCCGGCGGCGTGCATCTCCAGCCCGTGGGTGATGGCGGCGCCCGCGTCGGCGTAGCAGCCGCCGTCGGAGAAGGAGTCCGGCGTGACGTTGAGGACGCCCATGACCAGGCACCGCCCCGGCCGCGGCAGGGAGCTGCTCACCTGCCCAGGATGAGGCTCATCGCCTCGCTGCGGGTGGCCGGGCTCTCCCGGAAGATGCCGCGCACCGCCGAGGTGATCGTGGTGGCGCCGGGCTTGCGGACGCCCCGCATCGCCATGCACAGGTGCTCGGCCTCGACCACGACGATGACGCCCTGGGGCTTGAGCACCTCGAACAGCGAGTCGGCGACCTGCCGGGTCATCCGCTCCTGCACCTGCGGCCGCCGGGCGTAGACCTCCACCAGGCGGGCCAGCTTAGACAGCCCGGTGACCCGCCCGTCGGCGCCGGGGATGTACCCGACGTGCGCCCGACCGTGGAAGGGCACCAGGTGGTGCTCGCAGGTCGAGTACATCGGGATGTCCTTGACCAGGACCAGCTCGTCGTGGTCCTCGTCGAACGTCGTCGCCAGGACGTCGTAGGGGTCCTGGCTCAGGCCGGCGAAGGTCTCCCCGTACGCCCGGGCGACCCGCGCCGGGGTGTCGACCAGGCCGGGCCGATCCGGGTCCTCCCCGATCGCCAGCAGGATCTCCCGGACGGCGGTCTCGATCCGGGCTGCGTCGACCCGCCCCTCGGCCAGGTCGGCCACCGGGTCGCCGGTCCCCGGGTCCTGACCGAGGCCGTCGACCGGCCCCCGACGGGCGTCGCCCCGACCGTCCGCGGCTCCCCCGAGTGACGCTCCCCCGAGTGCGTTGCTCACCGGCCCTGGGCCGGTGCGCCGACGTCGCCGACCGGCGCCTGCGTAGCGCCGTTGGCCGAGCCGTGCACCGCCCCGTTGGCCGCGGCGACCTCGGCCGGGGTCAGCACCGGCGGACGCTCCGAGGGGGTGCGCTTGCCGAAGCCGTTGTAGGGCGCCATCGACGGGCGCTTGACCACCCCGGCACAGATCCGGTCCATGTCCTCGCGGGACAGGGTCTCCCGCTCGAGCAGCTCCAGCACCAGGCGGTCCAGGACGTCGCGGTACTCGACCAGGATCTCCCACGCCTCGTCGTGCGCGGCCTCGATCAGCGCGCGCACCTCGCCGTCGATGTCGGCGGCGACGGCGTCGGAGTAGTCCGGCCGCGAGCCCATGTCCCGGCCCAGGAACGGCTCGGAGTCGGTGCTGCCGTACTTGACCGCGCCGAGCTTCGCGCTCATCCCGTACTGGGTGACCATCGACTTGGCCAGCGAGGTGGCCTTCTCGATGTCGTTGCCGGCGCCGGTGGTGGGCTCGTGGAAGACCAGCTCCTCGGCCGCCCGGCCGCCCAGCGCGTAGGCCAGCGTGTCGATCATCTCCGAGCGGGTCTGGGTGTACCGGTCCTCGGTGGGCAGCACGAGGGTGTGGCCCAGCGAGCGGCCGCGCGGCAGGATCGTCACCTTGTGCACCGGGTCGGTGTTCGGCAGTGCGTGCGCCACCAGGGCGTGGCCGCCCTCGTGGTACGCGGTGACCTTCTTCTCCTTCTCGCTCATCGCCCGGGTCTTGCGCTCCGGACCGGCGAGCACGCGGTCGATCGCCTCCTCGAGGGTGGCGTCGGTGATGATCGTGCCGTCCTGGCGGGCGGTGAGCAGGGCGGCCTCGTTGAGCACGTTGGCCAGGTCGGCCCCGGTGAAGCCGGGCGTCCGCCGGGCCACGGTCTCCAGGTCGACGTCGTCGGCCAGCGGCTTCCCGGTGGCGTGCACCTTGAGCACCGCCGTCCGGCCCTGCAGGTCGGGGCGGTCGACCGGGATCTGCCGGTCGAACCGGCCGGGGCGCAGCAGCGCGGGGTCCAGGACGTCCGGCCGGTTGGTGGCGGCGATCATGATGACCCCGCCCTTGACGTCGAAGCCGTCCATCTCGACGAGCATCTGGTTCAGCGTCTGCTCGCGCTCGTCGTGCCCGCCGCCCATGCCGGCGCCGCGCTGCCGGCCGACGGCGTCGATCTCGTCGATGAAGATGATCGCCGGGGCGTTCTCCTTGGCCTGGGTGAACAGGTCGCGGACCCGGCTGGCGCCGACGCCGACGAACATCTCCACGAAGTCCGACCCGGAGATCGAGTAGAACGGCACGCCGGCCTCACCGGCGACGGCGCGGGCCAGCAGCGTCTTGCCGGTGCCGGGCGGGCCGAACAGCAGCACGCCCTTGGGGATCTTCGCGCCGATCGCCTGGTACTTGACCGGGTTCTGCAGGAAGTCCTTGATCTCGTGGAGCTCCTGGATCGCCTCGTCGGCGCCGGCGACGTCGCTGAACGTCGTCTTCGGGCTGTCCTTGCTGACGATCTTGGCCTTGGACTTGCCGAAGGCCATCACGCCCCGGCCGCCGCCCTGCATGGAGCTGAACAGCCAGAAGAGCAGCAGCAGGAGGAGCACGAAGGGCAGGAAGCTGACCAGGATGCTGACCAGCAGGTTGTCCTGGGAGACGTTGGTGTCGAAGTCGACGCCCTCGCCCTCACCCAGGCCGCTGACCAGGTCGAAGACGTCCTCCTCGGCGCCGACCGGGTAGAAGGCGGTGACCTGGTCACTGCCCTCGACCGGGTCGATCAGGTCGAGGTCGACCGTCTGCTCGCGGTCGTTGATGGTGGCGGAGTCGACGTTGCCCTCGGCGAACTGGGCGAGCGCCGTGGAGGTCGAGACCTCCTGGTACTCGGGGTCACCACGGAAGAAGCTGGAGCCGACGAAGGCCAGCAGGACGACGATGGCGATCCAGAACCAGACGCTCCGGAAGATCTTCTTGCGTTCCATACACCGTGGCCGGGCGCCGGGGTGAGCCCGACCTGCCCGTCGACCCTCCTGATCGTCGCTGGACGCCGCTCGCGACCCTGGGGGACGCCCCGCGCGGGGCGACGTCGTTGGTGCCGAAGGTACACCGCAGGACCTGTGTCCCTGCTGGGCAAGGAGGGGCTGGCCTCGCGGTTGTACCCCGTCAGGAGGAGTAGACCTCGGGCTTGAGCGTGGCGATGTAGGGCAGGTCGCGGTACCGCTCGGCGTAGTCGAGCCCGTAGCCGACGACGAACTCGTTGGGGATGTCGAAGCCGATGTAGCGCACCGGGACGTCGACCTTCACCGCGTCCGGCTTGCGCAGCAGCGTGCACACCTCCAGGGACGCCGGCCGCCGGCTGCCCAGGTTCTTCAGCAGCCAGGACAGCGTGAGCCCGGAGTCGATGATGTCCTCGAGCACCAGCACGTGCTTGTCGGCGATGTCGCGGTCCAGGTCCTTCAGGATCCGCACCACGCCGGAGGAGCTGGTGGCGCTGCCGTAGGAGGAGACCGCCATGAACTCCATCTGGGTCGGCAGCTGCAGCGCCCGGGCGAAGTCGGACATGAACAGCACCGCGCCCTTGAGGACGCCGACCAGCAGCACCTCGCGACCGGCGTAGTCGTGGGCGATCTGCGCGGCGAGCTCCGCGATCTTCCCCTGGATCTGCTCCTCGGAGAGCAGCACGTGGTCGATGTCCGGGCCGTAGCCGTGGTCCGGGCCCAACGGGCCGGCTGCGGGGATGGCGGGCTCGCTCACGACGGTCAGGGCTCCTCTGGGGGGACGGCATCAGGTGCAGCGGGGCGCGGACCGGTCCCGCGACCGGGAGGAGCGCCGAGCTGCACGGTCAGCCTGCCAGACGCACGCCGCACCCCCGCACCGCCGGGGAGGTCCGCCCGTCCCTGTCCCCTCCACCGGGCGAGGAGAGCGTCCACCGCCGACAGGTGCACGCCCTGCAGGTCGGGCACCCCCGCCCGGCGGAGCCAGGCGCGCAGCACCCGGCGCCGCAGCGCCGGAGGCAGGCCGGCCAGCGGGGCAGCGGGCAGGTCGCCGTCCGGCCCGATCAGCGCCGCGAGCTCGGTGTCGGCGAGCGCGTCGAGGGTGTCCAGGTCCTCCCGGGTCATCGCCGCGGTCCGGCCGAGGGCCGCCGCCACCCCGCCGCCGAGCACCTCCTCCAGCAGCGGCAGCACCTCGGTGCGCAGCCGGACGCGGGTGTAGGCGGGGTCGCTGTTCCACGGGTCGTCCCACACCGGCAGCTGCTGGGCCGTGCAGGCGGCCCGGGTCGTCTCCCGCCGGACGCCGAGCAACGGGCGCCAGAACGGCGGGCGGTGCTCGACCATGCCGGCGACCGAGCGGGGGCCGGAACCGCGGGCCAGCCCCAGCAGGACGGTCTCGGCCTGGTCGTCCAGCGTGTGGCCCAGGGCGATCGTCGCCCCGTGCTCCGCCGCCGCCCCGGCCAGCGCCGCTGCCCGGGCCGCCCGGGCTGCCCCCTCCGGCCCGCCCGCGTCGCCGACGTCGACCGTGAGCACCAGCACCGGGGAGAGCCCGACGGAACGGAGCAGGCCGGCGGTGCGCTCGGCCTGCTCGGCCGAGCCGGGCTGCAGTCCGTGGTCGACGGTGACCCCGCCGACCGGCCGGCCCGCGCGCGGCGCCTCGAAGGCCAGCGCGGCGGCCAGGGCCAGGGAGTCCGCTCCCCCACTGCAGGCGGCCAGCACCGGCCCCGTGCCGGCGGCGAGGCCCGGGCGCACCGCAGTGCGCAGCGCCGCGACGGCGGGGTCGGGTCCGGCCATCTGGGGGACCCGGATCAGGCCGGGAAGGCCGGCCGCGACTCCAGCACCCGCTGCACCCAGCGGGCGGGCTCGGTCAGCTCCTCCTTGTACGGCAGGTTCTCCGGCCCGGCCCAGACCTGGTTGAACCCGTCCATGCCGGCCAGCTCGACCACCCCGGCGACGAAGACCCGGCCGTCGGCGTACTGCTGCATCTTCTGCTCCAGGCCGAGCAGCCGGCGCAGCACCCGATCGATGGGGCCGCGGCCCTTGCGGCGCTGGGCGAAGCGCTTGCGCAGCGTGCGCACGGACGGGACGACGTCGGGGCCGACGCCGTCCATCACGAACTCGGCGTGCCCCTCCACCAGGCTCATCACCGCGGTGACCCGGTCGAGCACGGCGCGCTGCTCGGGGTCCCGGATCAGCGCCATCAGCCCCTGCGGGGCGTCGTCGTCGGCACCGGTGCCGCGGACGACGTCGGTGAGGCTGCGCAGCACGTCGCTGAGCCGCTCGCGCAGCACGTCGGGGGTGAGGTCGGTCGCCTCGGCGAAGGCGGCGATCTGCTCCTCGAGGTAGCCGCGCAACCAGGGGACGGCGGTGAACTGCAACTGGTGGGTGACCTCGTGCAGGCAGACCCACAGCCGGAAGTCGCTGGGGTCGACGCCGAGCCGGCGTTCGGTCTCGACGATGTTGGGCGCCACCAGCAACAGCCGGCCGCCGCTGCCGAAGACCTCGTACTGGCCCAGCACGCGGGTGCACAGGAAGGCCAGCACGCCACCGGCCTGCACGCCGGTCGCCCGGGAGCCGATCGCGGTGGCCAGCGGCCCCGGCGTCGTGCCCGACGCCGCCTGCAGCCCGTCGGCCAGCGGGTCCAGCAAGGCCGCCATGCCCGTGGTGTTCGAGTCGATCCAGCCCGGCCGGTCGACGACCGCCACGGTGGGCACCGGGCCGCCGGGGACTGGGCGCAGACCGGTCAGCTCCTCGACGTGCGCGACGGCGATCGCGGCAGCGCTGTGCAGCTCCGCGACGACGGCCGCCGCCTCCTCCCGGGTGGTCTCCGGGCCGGCGCCGGTCAGGCGACGGGCGGTGCGGCCGGCGAGGTCCCAGTCGACCAGTGACGAGGAGCGGCTCATCGCCTCACCTTACGCGGGGGCACCTCGCCCGGCCGCCGTCAGCGGCAGCCGCAGCCGGCCAGCGCGGCCGCCACGGCGTCCAGTGCGGTCTCGGTGGCCGCGATGCTCCCGGTGGCCCCGTCGGCGAGCACCGCGAACGCGAGCAGCCGACCGTCAGCGGTCTGCACCGTGCCGGCCAGGTCGTTGACGCCCAGCAGCGTGCCGGTCTTGGCCCGCACCGACCCCGGGCTGCCCGGGCCGGCCGCAGCGCGGTCGGTCAGGGTGCCGTCGTACCCGGCGACCGGCAGACCGGAGAGCAGCAGGTCGGCGTCGGGGATGCTGCCGTCGGCGGCGGCCTGGACGACGTCGACCAGCAGCCCGGCGGGCACCCGGTCGTCGCGGGAGAGGCCGCTGGCGTCGGAGAGGGCGAGCCCGGTCGTGTCCAACCCGACCTCGGCCAGCGCCGCGGCGATCGCCTGCCCGGCGCCGTCGAAGGTCGCCGGCAGTCCCCGGGCGATGGCGACGTGCCGGGCCAGCGACTCGGTCAGCAGGTTGTCCGAGGTGGTGAGCGCCTGCTCGACCAGCCGAGCGACGGGCGCGGACTCGACGCTGCCCAGCGTGCGGGCGCCAGCCGGCGCCGCACCGAGGCTGACCGCGGCACCCGGGGCGCCCAGAGCCGCGGCCAGGGCCGCTCCGGCGTCGGTGCCCGGGGACCCGCTGCGGGGGGTGTTGCCGGGGACCTGCCGGGCGCCGTCGACGGCGGTGGCGGTCACCGGGGCGGCGTAGGTCGACGGCGCGTCGTCCGGGCCCCAGCCCTGGGCGGTGAGCGGGCCGCTGAACAACGAGTTGTCGACGACGACGCTGGTGACCGGCTGGCCGCCGAGCGCCTGCTGGACCTGGGCGGCCAGGTCGGCGACGGTCGCCGCGCCCGGGTAGTCGACCGACGGGGCGGTCGTCGACAGGGTCGGGTCACCGCCGCCGACCAGGACGACCTCGCCGGGGGCGCTGCCGGCGACCACGGTCGTCGACAGGGTGTCGGTGGGCTCCAGGGTGGTGACCGCGGCGAGGGCGGTGAGGAGCTTGGCGGTGGAGGCCGGGGTGCTGGGGTCGGTCGCGTCGCGGTCGAAGAGCACCTGACCGGTGGCCACGTCGACCACCTGGGCGGAGAGGTCGCTGCCGAACACCGGGTCCGCGAGCAGTGGGGTCAGCACGGCCGCGAGCGCTGTCGGGTCGGGCACCGGGGCCTCCGCGGACAGCGGGGCGAGCACCGGGCTCGGGTCGGTGAGCTCGGGCAGGACGGCGTCCGGCACCTGCTCGGCGTCCTCGGCCACGGTGGAGTCGCCACCTCCGGTCAGGTCGAGGGCGAGCACCACACCCGCCGCGACCAGCACGACGGCGAGGACCGCGGCGGCCAGGACCTTCACCAGCCGGCCGCCCCCGCGACCGGGCTCTGCCCGCCGCCGACCCGAGGTGACAGCGGTGGCGCCCACGGCTGCGGGAGCAGCGGCAGTGCGCTCGGGGACGTCGCGGCGACCTGCCGCGCGCGCGGCCTGCGCCCGTTCCCGCTCGTCGCGCTCGGCCCGCTCCCCGGCGGCACGGTCGGCCTCAGCGCGGTCGGCCGCGGCCCTGCGCTCCGCCGCAGCGC
>NZ_JPMX01000021.1 GCF_000761485.1 Modestobacter caceresii | reverse complement strand
GCCCGGGCCGCCAGCAGCCGGATGCCGGTCGCCGCACCCAGCGTCGCGAGCTCGTCGGCCGCCGTCCGGGCACCCGGCACGTCGCCGAGGGCGAGCCGGGCGTGCACCAGCGGGGACAGCAGGCCGCCGGCCGAGACCGCGTCGTCCGGAGCCGCCCGCAGGCCGCGCTCCAGCAGGACGGCCGCCTGCCGCGGGTGCCCGTCGGCCAGCCGCAGCAGCGCCAGCGCGCGCAGCACCGCCGGGTGCTCCTCCCGGCCGGCAAGGAGTTGCGCGGCCTCGCGCAGCCGCCCCTGCTGGACCCGCAGCTCGGCCAGCGAGGCGACCGTCGGGGCGCTCACCTCCGGCAGCTGCTCGGCGTCCACGGCCAGCGCCTCCTGCAGGGCCGCCTCCCCGTCGGCCCACCGGCCGCCGGCGATCAGCAGGTCGGCGTGCACCGTGCGACAGGCACCGAACAGCGGCTTGATCGCCGAGCCACGGGCGAAGGACTCCACGTGCTCGCACCACTCGGCGGCCTGGGTCCACTCCCCGGCGCAGGAGCAGCCGAGCACCAGGTTGCAGTAGGCCTCACCCAGCGTGTGCAGGTCGGTCACCCGGCCGGCCGTCGCGGCCGCCATGGCCTCCTCGAGCAGTCGCAGCCCGGGCCCCCAGCGCCCGGCCCGCACCTCGGCGCACCCGAGCAGGCTGATCGCGAGCACCTCCAGGTCGCCGTCCCCGATGGCCCGGGCGACCTCGAGGGCGTGCGCCGCAGCAGTGGCCTGCTCGGCCACCGTCGCCGCCTGCCGGGCGGCCTCGACCGCCACCCAGCCGTGCCCGGCGCAGAGCGGCTGACCGGCCATGACCCGCTCGGACCGGGCCAGCCAGCCGCGGGCCGCGGAGCCGCGGCCGCTCAGCAGGTGCTGGTGGGCGACCCACACCGCACTCCGGGCGGCCTCGGCACAGCGCCCGGCACGCACGTGCTCCTCGAACACCTGCTCGCGCAAGGCGATCGCCTCGGGGACCCGGCCGAGGAACCACTGGGCCTCGGCCAGCCCGTCGCGGGCGTCGGCCGCACCACCCGCGCCGAGGGCAGCGGCGAACGCGGAGCGGGCGGACTCCCAGTCCGCCCGTTCCAGCGCCTGCCTGCCTGCCCCCAGCAGCGCAGCCCCGCCGGACCCCGGCACCCGACGAGCGTCCCACGCACGGGGCCCGGTGAGGACCCTCTACGTGCTCAGCGCCGGGTGCCCACGGCGAGCAGGTACTGCATCTCGTAGCGGGCCGCGCCCGGTGCGCCGCGGTCCCACTCCTCGCAGAAGGCGTCCAGTGCGGCGTCGAACTCCTGCTCCAGCCCGTTCCTGGCCGCGTTGGCCCGCGCCGCGATCGTCGGGCCGTAGCAGCTGGTGAAGTGCCGGCCGTAACCGTGCACCTCCGGGAACGCGGTGACCTCGAGGACGTCCCGGTCCAGCGTCGTCCACTCGACCCGGCCGCCGAACAACCCCCGAAGGTGCTCCTCGCTCCCCCACAGCGGCGGGGGCTGAGCGCCGGGCGGCGGGGGTGGCATGAACGGCTTCATGGTGGCGAAGAGCGCGCCGAGCATGCCGTCGGGCGTCCAGCAGAGCAGGCCGATGCGGCCGCCGGGCCGGCAGACGCGGACCAGCTCGTCGGCCGACTCCTGGTGGTGCGGGGCGAACATGACGCCGATCGCGGACATCACGACGTCGTAGGAGGCGTCGTCGAAGGGCAGGTGCTCGGCGTCGGCCTCCGTCCACTCCAGGTGCAGCCCGGCGGCCTCGGCCCGCCGGCGGCCGTCGGCGAGCAGCTCGGGGGTGAGGTCGCTGGCGGTGACCCGGGCCCCGCGGGCGGCCGCGGGCAGGGACGCGTTGCCGGTGCCGGCGGCGACGTCGAGCACCCGGTCCCCGGCGGTCAGCTGACAGGCGTCGACCAGCCGGGGCCCGAGTGGGGTCAGGAAGGTGTCGACCATCCGGGGGTAGTCCCCGGTGGCCCACATGGCGCGGTGGCGTGCCTTGAGCTCGGTGTCGCTGACGGTGGCGGTCATCGGGTCCTCCCTCGGTGTGGTGCAGCCGAGGGTGCTCGCCGAGGACGGGACGGCACATCGGGCGAACGCCCCATCCGGTGCCCGCCCCCGTGCGCGGGCACCGGTGGGGTGCCGTCCTCAGTTCCCGCTGGAGAAGGCTGCGTCGAAGGCCGCGGACGGCGGGTCGAACGCCAGCCGGCGGACGAACTCCAGCGCCTCGGGCGCCCCGACCAGCCGGTCCATCCCGGCGTCCTCCCACTCCACGGAGATGGGGCCGGCGTAGCCGATGGTGTTGAGCATCCGGAAGCAGGCCTCCCACGGGACGTCGCCGTGCCCGGTGGAGACGAAGTCCCAGCCGCGCCGCGGGTCGGCCCACGGGAGGTGCGACCCCATCCGGCCGTTGCGCCCGTTGCCGACCTGCTTCTTCGCGTCCTTGCAGTCGACGTGGTAGATCCGGTCCTTGAAGTCCCAGAGGAAGCCGACCGGGTCCAGGTCCTGCCAGACGAAGTGGCTGGGGTCCCAGTTCAGCCCGAACGCCTCGCGGTGGCCGATCGCCTCCAGGGTGCGCACCGTCGTCCAGTGGTCGTAGGCGATCTCCGACGGGTGCACCTCGTGCGCGAACTTCACGCCGACCTCGTCGAACACGTCCAGGATCGGGTTCCAGCGGGCGGCGAAGTCGGCGTACCCCTCGTCGATCATCGACTCGGGCACCGGCGGGAACATCGCCACGGTCTTCCAGATCTTCGACCCGGTGAACCCGACGACGACGTCGACGCCCAGCGCCCGGGCCGCCCGCGCGGTCGCCTTCATCTCCTCCGCCGCCCGCTGCCGCACGCCCTCGGGATCGCCGTCGCCCCACACCCGGGCGTTCACCATGCCGCGGTGCCGCTCGTCGATCGGGTCGTCGCAGACCGCCTGGCCATTGAGGTGGTTGGAGATCGCGAACACCGACAGGCCGTGCCGGTCGAGCAGGTCCAGCCGCTCCTTGACGTAAGCCGGGTCCTCGGCGGCCCGGACGACGTCGAGGTGGTCGCCCCAGCAGGCGATCTCCAGGCCGTCGTAGCCCCACCCGGAGGCCAGCCGGCACACCTCCTCGAACGGCAGGTCGGCCCACTGGCCGGTGAACAGGGTGACGGGGCGGGGCATGGCGGAGCTCCTAGATCTCGGTGAAGGCGGAGTTGTCGGCGGCGCTGCGTTCCACGGCGGCCAGCACCCGCTGCACCTGCAGGCCGTCGGCGAACGACGGTGTGGGTTGCTCCCCGGCGGCCAGCGCGGTGACCAGGTCGACGACCTGGTGGATGAAGCCGTGCTCGTAGCCCAGCCCGTGCCCGGCCGGCCACCAGGCCCCGACGTAGGGGTGCTCGGGCTCGGTGACCACGATCCGCCGGAAGCCGGCCGTCGTGGCCGGTTCGCCGCCGTCGAAGAAGTGCAGGACGTTCATGTCCTCGAAGTCGAAGGCCAGGCTGCCGGCCGAGCCGTTCACCTCGATCCGGATGGCGTTCTTCCGGCCGAGGGCGAAGCGGGTGGCCTCGAACGTGCCGAGCGCTCCCCCGGTGAACCGGCCCAGGAAGACGGCGGCGTCGTCGACGGTCACCTCCCCCATCCCCTCGCCACCGACCCCGCCGAGCTTCCCGCTGCTGGCCGGCAGCGGCCGCTTGCTGACGAAGGTCTCCAGCAGCGCGCTGACGCCGGTGAGCGTCTGCCCGGTGATGAACTGGGTCAGGTCGACGATGTGCGCGCCGATGTCGCCCAGCGCGCCGGAGCCGGCCTTGTCCTTCTCCAGCCGCCAGGACATCGGCGCCGCGGGGTCGGCGATCCAGTCCTGCAGGTACTGCGCCCGCACGTGCCGGATCTGGCCCAGCCGCCCGTCGGCGACCAACTGCCGGGCGAGGGTGATGGCCGGCACCCGCCGGTAGGTGAAGCCGACCATCGCCCGCACGCCGGAGCCGGCGGCCCGTTCGGCGGCCTCGGCCATCGCCTCGGCCTCGGCGACGGAGTTGGCCAGCGGCTTCTCGCACAGCACGTGCTTGCCGGCCGCCAGCGCCGCGATCGCCATCTCGGCGTGGGTGTGCCCGGGGGTGCAGATGTCGACCAGGTCGACGTCGTCCCGATCCAGCACGCGGCGCCAGTCGGTCTCGGTGTCGGCCCAGCCGAGCCGGCCGGCCGCGGCGGCGACCCCCGCGGGGTCCCGGCCGGCCAGCACGGTCAGCTCCGGGGTCAGGGGCAGGTCGAAGAAGCGCGGCGCGGTGCGCCAGGCGTGGGAGTGCGCCGCGCCCATGAAGGCGTGGCCGATCAGTCCGACGCGCAGCGCCGGCCGGGCAGGGAGGGTCATCGCAGGCTCCATGGGTGGGACCGGTGCCGCCGGTGACCGGAGGGGTCACCGGCGGCACCGGTCAGCCGGTCAGGACTCGAACGCGTCGTCGATGTACTGGTCGACGTTCTCAGCAGTGACCACCGGCGCGTTCAGCACGATCTCCCGCGGCACCTCCTGGGACACCAGGTCGGACATGCTCTTGCCCTGGGCGATCAGGCGGGCC
This sequence comes from Modestobacter caceresii, assembly GCF_000761485.1. Classification (GTDB taxonomy): domain Bacteria; phylum Actinomycetota; class Actinomycetes; order Mycobacteriales; family Geodermatophilaceae; genus Modestobacter; species Modestobacter caceresii. Next base: position 98,172 of record NZ_JPMX01000021.1, on the reverse strand, counting down.
AGGGCGATGCCGTCGGCGGCCTGGGTCGCCGGGTAGATGACGGTCGCCTCGAGCACCGACTCGCCGGACTGGATGTCCCGCATGGCGTTGGCCGAGCCGGCCCCGCCGACCATGAAGAACTCGTCGCGGCCGGCGTTGTTGATCGCGGCCAGCACGCCGACGCCCTGGTCGTCGTCGTGGTTCCACAGCGCGTCGATCTGCGGTGCGGCCTGCAGCAGGTTGGCCGCCGCCTCCTCACCGGACTCGACGGTGAACTCCGCGGCCACCCGGTTGTCGACGTCCAGGCCACAGTCGGCCAGTGCGTCGGCGAAGCCCTGGCTGCGCTCCTGGGTCAGCGGGAGCGAGTCGATGCCGGCGATCTCGGCGACGACGGCGTCGGGCTGGTCGCCCAGCCGGGAGCAGATGTACGTGCCGGCGGAGACGCCCATGCCGTAGTTGTCGCCCAGGATGGTGGCGCGGGCGGCGAACGGGCTGGAGAACTCCCGGTCGACGTTGATCACCGGGATGCCGGCCTCCATCGCCCGCAGCGCCACCGGGGTGAGCGCGGCGCCGTCGAAGGGCAGCAGCACGATCGCGTCGACGCCCTCGTTGATGAAGGTCTCCACCTGGGAGATCTGGGTGCTGGGGTCGTTGGTGCCCTCGGCGATGACCAGGTCGACGTCCTCGTACCGCTCGGCCTCGGCCTGGGCGGCGTTGCTGATGCCGGCCATCCAGCCGTGGTCGGCGGCCGGCGCGGAGAACCCGATCCGGACCGTCTCGCCGGTCTCGTCGTTGGAGCTGGCGACGACGTCTCCGCCGCCTTCGTCGGAGCCGGAGCTCTCCGGGGTGTTGCTGGTACAGCCGGCCACCAGGGCACCGGCCCCCACCATGCAGACGGCGGTGGTCAGCAGGCGACCGTACGGACGCTGCCTCGTTGCAGACATGTTCTCTCCTCGCAGATCGCCGCCCTGGCCGCGCAGCCAGGAGTCGGGGGTTCGGGGTGGTTCGGGTGGTGCGCCGGAGGCCGGGCGGGCCGGCCGACGGTGCTGATCCCGCCGCAGCGGGCTCAGTGCGGGGGGCGACCGCCGGAGTCGCCGGGGCGGGCACCGGCCGGCCCGCCGTCGGCGGCCGACCCGCCGGGCTGGGCACCGGCCGGGTTGCCGGGGGCAGCAACGCCGCTGGAGCCGCCGCCGCGGGCCTTCTTCCGCGGCCGGGCGCCGCCGAGGGCCAGCCGCTGCTGGAGCAGGACGGCGAGCACGATGATCACGCCGCGGGCGACGGCCTGTGCCGAGCTGGACAGGTTGTTCAGCGTGAAGACGTTGCCCAGCGTGGTGAAGATCAGCACGCCCAGCACGGTGCCGACGATGGTGCCGCGCCCCCCGACCAGCAGGGTCCCGCCGATGACGACGGCGGCGATCGCGTCCAGCTCCAGCAGGGTGCCGTGGGTGGAGCTGCCGGTCGTCGTCCGGGCCATCAGCATCACTGCGGCGATGCCGCAGGTGACCCCGGACAGCACGTAGAGCCACACGGTGTGCCGCTGCACCCGGATGCCGGCCAGCCGGGCGGCCTCGGCGTTCCCGCCGACGGCGAAGGTGCGGCGGCCGAACGTGGTGCGGTTGAGCAGCACCCAGCCGGCCGCGGCGACCAGCGCGAAGATGATCACCAGGGTCGGGATGCCGAGGACGTCGCCGCCGAAGAAGTCGATGAAGCCGCGGTCCTGGACGATCTGGGTCCGCCGGTTGGCGATGATCTCCGCCAGGCCCCGGGCGGCCGCGAGCATCGCCAGGGTGGCGATGAAGGCGACCAGTTTCCCGTAGGCGATGACGACCCCGTTGATCAACCCCGCCCCGGCGCCGACCGCGATCGCGGTGAACACCATGACGATCCAGTGGAAGTCCGCCGCCATCGCCTGGGTGGCCAGCGTGGTCGCCCAGACCGAGGAGAGCGCGACCAGCGCGCCCACCGACAGGTCGATCCCGCCACCGATGATCACGAAGGTCATCCCGACGCTGACCACGCCGACGACGGCGGCCAGCCGCAGGATCGTCAGGACGTTGTCCACGTCGACGAAGCGTCCGGGCGCGGTGATGGCGCCGACGACACAGAGCACCAGCAGGGCCACGACCAGCCCGAGGTTCCGGCCCAGCGGGCCGGCCAGCAGGCCCGGCCCCTTGCCCCCGCCGTCGGAGGCGCCGGCCGCGCTGCCCGCCGGCGGAGTCGCAGTGGTGGTCTCGCTCATCACGCCACGTCCCCTTCGCGTGCGGCGCCCGGGGTCGGGGCCGCTCCTTCCATGACCAGGTCGAGCACGCGGTGCTCGTCGAGCTCGTCGGCCGGACCGCGGGCGACGATGGCGCCGTCGGCGATCACCAGCACCTGGTCGGCCAGGCCGAGCACCTCCGGGATCTCGCTGGAGACGACGACCACGGCCACGCCGCGGTCGGCCAGCTCCCGGATCAGTGCGTAGATCTCCGAGCGCGCCCCGACGTCGACGCCCCGGGTGGGCTCGTCGAGCAGGAGCACCTTGCAGTCGCGGAGCAGCCAGCGGGCCAGCACGACCTTCTGCTGGTTGCCGCCGGACAGCGTGCGCACCTCGCGGTCGACGTCGACCGGCCGCAGGTCGAGCGCCTCGGCCTGGTCCCGGGCGGCCTGTTTCTCCGCTCCCCCGGACAGCAGGCCACCGCGGGCGAACCGGGCCAGGCTGGACAGCGTGATGTTGCGGTAGATCGGCTCGGTCAGCAGCAGGCCCTGGCTCTTGCGCTCCTCCGGCGCCAGCCCGACCCCCGCGTCGACGGCGGCGGCCACGTTGCCGGGCCGCAGCCGGCGTCCGGCGATCTGCACCGTGCCGGTGGTGGCCCGCCGGGCGCCGTACACCGTCTCGAGGATCTCCGACCGGCCCGAGCCGACGAGCCCGGCCAGGCCGAGCACCTCCCCCGGTCGGACGGCGAAGGAGACGTCGCTGAACGTGCCGGCCAGGGAGAGGTCCTGCACCTGCAGCACCGGTTCGGCGGCCTGGCCGGGGAACTCGCGGCGGGTGGGGAAGACGTACTCGATCGTCCGGCCGGTCATCAGCGTGATGACCTCCCGGGTCGAGGTGTCGGCCGCCGGCAGCCCGGTGGCCACCGTCCGGCCGTCCTTGAGCACGGTGATCCGGTCGCCGACCTCGCGGATCTCCTCCAGCCGGTGGGAGATGTAGACGACGGCGACCCCGTCGGCGGTGAGGTCGCGGATGACCTGGAAGAGGTGCTCGACCTCCTCGCTGTCCAGCACGGCCGACGGCTCGTCCATCACGATCAGCCGCGCGTCCTGGGACAGCGCCCGGGCCATGCTGACCATCTGCTGCGCGGCTGCCGACAGCGAGCCGACCTCGGCGGTGGGCCGGATCTCCGGGTGTCCCAGCCGGGCCAGCAGCTCCCCGGCGGCCCGGTTGGCCTGGGCGGGTCGGGTGATCCCCAGGCGGGACCGCTCCCGGCCCAGGAACACGTTGTCGGCGACGGACAGCCCGGCCACCAGGTCCAGCTCCTGGTAGATGGTGGCGATGCCCAGCGACATGGCCGCCTGCGGATCGCCCAGGGTGACCGGGGCGCCGTCCCAGGTGATCCGGCCCTCGTCGGGCTGGTGCGCGCCGGCGAGCACCTTGATCAGGGTGGACTTGCCCGCGCCGTTCTGGCCGAGCAGGCAGTGCACCTCACCGGCCCGGACGTCGAGGTCGACGCCGTCGAGGGCGCGGACGCCGGGGAACTGCTTGACGATGCCGTGCATCTCCAGCAGCGGCGTCGCCGACGGAGTGCTCACGCAGGGACCCCGTGCCGGGCGAACAGGACGCCGGTCATGCCACCACTCCAGACTTATGCTCAACACTGAACAGAAGTACGTCAGGCGGGACACTATGTCCGGCGTCACACAGGGGTCAAGAGACCACAGCGGCGTTACCGAACCGCAACGACAGCAGGGCAGCCGCGAGCCCCTGCACGTCGGCCTGGGAACGGACTGCCCGAGGGGGCGGACCCCGAGGTCAGCGGGCGGTCGGGGCCTCGACGGAGCCGGCGTCGGCGCGTGCCACCTGGTAGGCGGAGTCCTCGTCCAGGAAGCCCTCGATCGCCATCAGCGCGGCCCCGAGCCGCCCGGACAAGTCCGGCGCCGCGCTCACCGAGATGTCCAGCGCCCGAGCGGCCAGCGGCAGCGAGCGGCCGTAGACGGCCTCCCGGATGCCGGCCAGCAGCGGCGGCCCGGCCTGCGCCACCCCACCGGTCATCACGATCCGGTGCGGGTTGAAGAAGTTCACCAGGCTGGCCAGCACGGTGCCGATCGTCCGGCCGGCGTTGCGGACGAGCTCCAGGGCCGGCCCGTCACCGTGGGCGGCCAGCTGCACCAGCTCGCGCGTCGTCGTCACCGGCAGGCCGGCCGCCAGCGCGTCGCGGAGCAGGGCCCCGCCACCGGCGATCGCCTCGAGGCAGTTGTCGTTGCCGCACCGGCAGAGCACGGGCTCCCCGTGCGGCGGCGGGACGGACATGTGCCCGATGTCGCCGGCGCTGCCCTGCGCGCCGCGGTACACCTGCCCGTCGACGACGATGCCGCACCCGATGCCGGTGCCGACCTTGATCACCAGCACGTCCTCGGTCGACCCGGCGATGCCCATCTCGCCCAGGGCCATGACGTTCACGTCGTTGTCGGCGAAGACCGGGCAGTCGTACCGGCCGAAGGCGCTGGGGATCGGGTGGTCGTGCCAGCCCGGCATGATCGGCGGGTGCACCGGCCGACCGGTCGAGAACTCCACCGGACCAGGGACGCCGACCCCGACGGCGCACACGTCGGCCGGGGTCAGGCCCGCCTCGGCGAGCACCCCCTGGGCCAGCCGGTCGACCTCGGCCAGCACCGGGCCGGGCCCCTCGGCGATGTCGATGGGGTGACCCACCGTGGCCAGGATCTCCGCGGAGAGGTCGGTGACCGCGACGTCGACGCTGGTCACGCCCAGGTCGACGGCGAGCACGCACCCGGCCCGGCTGTTGAAGCGCAGCAGCGTCGGTGGCCGCCCACCGGTGCTCCAGCCGCGGCCGCCCTCCTCGAGCAGGTTCGCCGCGATCAGCTGGTCGACCCGGGCGCTCACCGTGTTCCGGGACGAGCCGGTCAGCGCGACCAGCTCGGCGCGGCTGCGCGCGCGGCCGGTGCGCACGTGGTGCAGCAGCGCGCTGGCCGAGGCGGAGGTGGAAGCCACGCCGTCATGGTGGCACGCGTCGCGGCGACCCGGCGCACACCGCGACGACGCACCGTCCGCCCGAGGGCTCAGTCCCGGCCGGGCGTGGCCGTCGTACGCGAGCGGTAGACCAGGTCGCCGTAGTCGGCCCGGTGTCGGGCGATCCACGCCCCGACGAAGGGGCACAGCGGCAACACCTGCAACTGCTGGCGACGGACGTCCTCCAGCGCCTGGCGCACCAGGTCGGAGGCGATTCCCCGGCCCTCGTGCCCGGGGAACACCTCGGTGTGCGAGAAGACGACGAGTTCCGCCGTCTTCAGGTACTCCGCGACCGCGGCCAGCTCGCCGTCGACGCGCCCCTCGTAGCGGTGCTGCTCGGTCGCGTCGGTCATCTCCACCTGCATGGTCGCTCCTCCTCCCGGGCCTCGCCGCCGGCTCATCCTGGACTCGGCACCGCTCCCGCCGTCCCATCGGGTCGAGGTCGGTGGCCGGTCACAGGCTGACCGCGACCGTCGCCGCCAGCTCCCGGCACGCCTCGAGGTCCGCCGCACCGGGCGCGCCGGTGAGGCTCAGCGGCGTCGCGACCTGCCGCCAGCCCAGGGCCCCGGTGATCCGCTGGACGCTGGCCAGTGCGCCGGCCGTGTCGTCGTTGCCGTGCACGTAGACCCCGTACGGGAGCCCGGCCGTGGCGTCCAGGCACGGGTAGAAGACCGTGTCGAAGAAGTGCTTGAGCGCACCGGACATGTACCCGATGTTGGCCGGAGTCCCGAGCAGGACGCCGTCGGCGGCGAGCACGTCCGCCGCCCCCGCCGACAGCGCGGGCCGCACGGTCAGCTCGACCTCCTCGACCAGCGCGACGCCCTCGCGGACGGCGGTCAGCACCGCCTGCAGGGCCGGCGAGGGCGTGTGGTGGACGACCAGCAGGCGCGGCATCCCGGCATCCTCCCCCGCTCAGGGCTCCGTCCGCACGGCCTCCAGTCGCTGCGTGAAGTGGGCCGCGAGCGAGTCGGCGACCCGCTTCAGGCACAGCTCGCCGATGGCGGTGGACAGCCCGTGCGCGTCGCCCATGACCCCGGTGTCAGAGATCGCCCGGATGCCGCCGGTGAACATCCGCTGCAGCAGGGCGTCGTCGACCGGCCCGGTGTACCCGCGGACCAGCCGCTCGGTGCGCACCTGCCCGGGCCGGAGGACGGCGTAGACGGAGGACTCCGCGACGTCGGCGTGCCCGCCGACCCCCTCGGGGTCCCCACCGGCGTCGGCGACGGCGGACCGCCAGAGGTCGACCAGGCCGAGGAGGTCGGAGTAGACGACCACCCGGCAGTCCGGTCCCACGGCGGCGTCCAGCCGCTCCGCCATCTCCGCCAGCGGGGCGAAGTTCCCGCCGTGGGCGGAGAAGCAGAGGATGGACCGGAAGCCGTGCGCGGCCAGGCTCTGGCAGTAGTCGGTGTAGACCGCCTCGAAGGTCTCCGGGCGCAGGCTGATCGTGCCGGCGAACCCCATGTGGTGCGGTGAGACGCCCACCCGGATCGTGGGGGCGACCAGCGCCGTCCCGAGCCGTTGCGCCAGCTCCACCGCCAGCCGGTCGGCGTGCACCGCGTCCACGTCCAGCGGCAGGTGCGGGCCGTGCTGTTCCACCGCGCCGCACGGCACGATGACGTCGCACCGTCCGTCCGCGAGCGCGGCCTGCACCTCGTCGGAGGTCATCGTCTCGAGCAGCACGTCGTCTCCTGGGGTCTCTCGGCGGGGAACGGGTTCACGCGGTGATGCGGACGACGGCCTCGATCTCCACGGCGATGTCGAACGGCAGCTCGGCCATGCCGACCGGGCACCACGGCCGGCGTCGCCGAGCACGTCGACGAGGAGGTCCGAGCAGCCGTCGATCACGGCGGGCGTGCGGTTGAACCCGGGCCGGCAGTTGACCATCCCGAAGAGCTTCACCACCTGCCGCACCCGGCCGAGGTCACCGAGCTCGGCGCGCAGCGCGGCGAGCAGCTGCAGCCCGGTGAGCCGCGCGGCCTCCCGCGCGGTCTCCAGGTCCAGGCCACCGTCGCCGACCTTGCCGGTGACCAGGGTGCCGTCGGGCCGGACCGGGCCCATGCCGGAGAGGAAGAGCAGGTCCCCGGCGGGCATGGCCGGCAGGTAGTTGCCGCCCGGGCCCATCGGGGAGGGCAGCTCGAGACCGAGTTCGCGGAGCCGTGCGTCGACGTCCATGGGCGCATCCTGGCCTGCGGCGGCCCGGAACGGGAGTCCTCCGGCCGGCTGGGGTACCGACCGCCCTGGCCCGAGGCTCCCACGCCTGCTCACGTGGACGGCGCGAGTGTCTACTACACACGCCCCTACGAGCCGCTCCGGTAGTAGCACTGGAGGAACGAGGAGCCAGATTGATCGATGCAGAGAGAGTCCGTCAGCGGGTGGAGGAGCTGCTGGATCGGAGTACGGAACCTGAACTCAAGCTGCTGGGGACAAGACACATGCAGCATGTCGATGACCATGTGGAGTTGACGGTCATCATCCAAGACGGAGTCGGCGCTGTTCACATCATCCACGAGGACCTCACCCACTTCTCCGAAGGGGCGGACCGCATGACGGACACCGAGATGCTCGCGGGCGAGGTCGTGTCGCATGCAGAGAACGTCGGATCTCTTGTCCCGCTCGGCGAAGGGACGGTGGTCCTGCGTCACTGGAAGTGAGCCCGGCATCGTCATGGCAATTCGGCAGGCATGTCGGCCCCGCACCACCCGCTGTGGGCCTTTCTCGACCACGGGACCGCTGGCACCGGGGAACCGCTGGCGTTCCTGCCGCGCAAGGGCAACGCCGGATCCGCTCCTGAGTCCCTGGCCGCATCTGGACATCAATGGCGCGGGGGGCGCCACGGACTGCGCGCAGGGCGCCCCGCGATGTGCGGCTTGCTGCATCGGACTGTGTGGACGGGGAACGTCCACCGTGCAGCCCGATGGACTGCAAGCATGACCGGGTGCTGGTCGCCGACGTCCTCGCCGCGTCCACCGCGGTCACGGCCACCCGGTCCCGCACCGCCAAGGCCGCGGCCATCGCCGCACTGCTGCGGGCCGCCGCCCCCGATGAGGTCGTGCCGGTCACCGGGTGGCTGGCCGGCGAACCCCGCCAGGGCCGGCTCGGCGTCGGCTGGCGCACGCTGTCCCGGCTGGGCGGGGGCACCGCGGCCGCGCCGTCGCTGACCGTCACGGCGGTCGACTCGGCGCTGACCGAACTGGCGGGGACGACCGGGGCCGGGTCCGCGGCGCGGCGTGACGCCGTCCTGGGCGGGCTGCTCGACGCGGCGACCCCGGAGGAGCAGCAGTTCCTGGTCCGGCTGCTCACCGGCGAGCTCCGGCAGGGTGCGCTGGAGGGCGTCGTGCTGGATGCCGTCGCCGCCGCTGCCGAGGTGTCGGCCCCCGTCGTCCGCCGGGCCTTCATGCTCTCCGGCCGGCTGCCGGAGACCGCCGCGCTGGCGATGGCCGGCGGGGCCGCGGCGCTGGCGGGCGTCCGGCTGGAGGTGGGCCGCCCGGTGCGGCCGATGCTGGCCAGCCCCGGGTCGTCGCTGGACGCCGCGCTGGACGACCTCGGTGCCGACGTCACCGTCGAGTTCAAGCTCGACGGCGCCCGGATCCAGGTGCACCGGGACGGCGACGTCGTCCGGGTGTGGACCCGATCGCTGCGGGAGGTGACCGACGGCGTGCCGGAGCTGGTCGAGCGGGTCCGGGCGCTGCCGTGTGACACCGCCGTGCTCGACGGGGAGACCCTCGCGCTGGACGACGACGGCCGGCCGCGCGCCTTCCAGGACACCATGAGCCGCTTCGGCAGCGAGTCGGCTGACGCGGGCGTCCTGCTGAGCCCGTTCCTGTTCGACGTCTTGCACCTGGACGGCCGTGACCTGCTCGACGAGCCGCTGGCGATGCGGCTGGACGCGCTGGCCGGGCTGCTGGCCGACGACGCGCACGCGGCGCTGCGGATGCCCGGGGTGCGCCGGCCCACCCCGGAGCAGGCCGCCGGGGTGCTCGACGACGCGCTGACCGCCGGGCACGAGGGCGTGGTGCTCAAGGCGCTGGACGCGCCCTACGCCGCCGGTCGCCGCGGCAAGGCGTGGCAGAAGGTCAAGCCGGTGCACACCCTCGACCTGGTCGTGCTCGGTGCCGAGTGGGGCTACGGACGACGAGCGGGTTCCCTCTCCAACATCCACCTCGGGGCCCGCGACCCCGACGGCGGCGAGCCGGTGATGGTCGGCAAGACGTTCAAGGGGATGACCGACGAGCTGCTGGCCTGGCAGACCCGGACGTTCCCCGAGCACGCCGCCGAGCGCCCCGACTGGGGCGTGCTGCTGCGCCCCGAGCTCGTGGTCGAGATCGCGGTGGACGGCGCCCAGCGCAGCACCCGCTATCCCGGCGGCGTCGCGCTGCGGTTCGCCCGGGTGCTGCGCTACCGCCCGGACAAGACCCCGGCCGAGGCCGACACGATCGACGCGGTGCGTGCCCTGCTCGCCGGTGGCCCGACGGCCGACTGACCGGGGCGGGTCAGCGGCGGTGCCAGTGGGCGGCGCCGGCCGCGGCCAGCCCGAGGACGGTCATCGACAGCCCCACGCTCCGGTCGGCCATGTCGCCGCCGCGCCGACCGACCAGCACGGCCGCGCCGTCCAGCGCGGTGAGCAGCAGGGTGACCTCCGTGGTGCGCCGGGCCTGGGGCACGGGGGTGACCAGCAGGGCCGCGCCCATCGCGATGTTCCGGGCGGCGATCAGCCGCACCAGCAGCGGCAGCGCGATGTCGTTGCCGGTGGCACGCTCGTCGACCCCCAGCGCCCGGGTGATCGCCCGCGGGGCGAACAGCGCGCCGGTGCCCAGCCAGATCGACAGCGTGCCGATGCTCTTCCGGGTCACGTCCCAGTTCAAGGTCATGCCCGGCTGGTGCCCGCCCGGCCGGCTCGGAAACCGGTGGCCACCGACACCAGCACGAACGCCAGGTAGGGCAGCGTGGCCGCGCTGGCCACGACGTCGCTGACGGTGGCCACCGCGAAGGCACCGACGTCGGGTGAGTCCAGCGGCCCGAGCACCCGGCCGGCGCCCAGTGCGGCGATGGACGCCGGCAGGGTCAGCAGCGCCGACACCGCCCCGCCGGTGACCACCCCGGCCAGCACGGTCCCGGGCGCGCGCCGCACGGCCCGGACCGCCAGTCCGGTCCCCCGGCGCAGGGCACCGGCCAGGGTGAGCCGCCCGCGGTCGAGCAGGCCGGCGAGCGCACCGGTCACCCACAGCTGGGCGACCAGGGCGGTCAGGAAGCCGACGACGTCGACGGCGAGCGCAGCCCACAGGCGGGGGTCGTCCCAGACCAGCACCTGCCGCAGCACGTCGGGGACGGTGTTGACGGCGGTGGCGAGGACGGAGGCGAGGAAGGCGGCCGGGGCGTGCCGGCGGAGCAGCCGGAGGGCGGTGGCGAGCGTGCCGGTCGTGGAGTGCCCGGAGCCGTCTCCCGGCGCGGTCACGACCGGGTGGCGACGAGCGCAGTCCAGCAGCCGGCCAGCCGGGTCTCCTGCGCGGTGACGGTCAGCCCGGCCGCCCGGCACGCGGCGGCCAGGGTCGCGGGGGTGGGGCGGTCACCGTCGGCCGGGTGGGCGGAGACCGCGCGCAGCACCCGGCTGTCGATGAAGCGGGCGGTCATCTCGCAGGAGTAGAACCGGCCGCCGGGGCGCAGCACCCGCGCGGCCTCGGCGACCACGGCCCGCCAGTCCTCGGTGTGGTGCAGCACGTGCCAGCCGAACACCGCGTCGTAGGTGGCGTCGTCCGCGCTCAGCCGGGTCGCGTCGCCCTGGCTGACCTGCACCCGGTCACCGAGGTCGCGCACCGCTGCGCGGCAGTCCGCCACGCTGGCGGGGAAGATCTCGACCCCGTCGGCGTGCGCGGCGCCGAAGGTGTCCAGCGCCGACCGCAGGCCGGTGCCGCGCCGACCGGTGCCCAGCTCCAGCACCCGGCCGTCGAGCACCGGGCCACCGAGCCGACGCAGCAGCCGGGCCTCGATGCGGGCCTGGACGAGCACGCGCAGGCGGGCGTCGACCCACAGCCGGGTGCCGTCGACGAAGGTGGGTGGGACGCCGGGCGCCCGGCCGCTGCGTGCGGTGGCCGGGCCGGACGGGGAGTCTTCGGGGAGGTCACGCACGCCAGCCGGTGTGCCCGTCGGGGACCGCACGAAACGAGACGGCGCCGTCCCGGGGCGGTCGCGCGGGTCAGCTCGCGGGGGTGTCGGCGTGCCGGCGGCGACCCCCGCGCGCCGTGGAGCCCGGGTCGGCCAACAGGAGCAACGCCCCGATCCCGACGAGCAGCCAGAGGCTGACCAGCCGGTAGACCAGCACGGCCGGCACCGCCTGGCTCGCCGGGAGGCCGACGGCGACCAGCGCCGAGGCCAGCGCCGCCTCCACGACCCCGATGCCGCCCGGGGTGAGCCGCGCCGAGGAGACCAGCGCGCCGGCGCCCCAGGCGAGCAGCAGCCCCTGCCACGGGACGGGCGCGCCGACGGCCACCAGGGCCAGCGCCAGGGCGGCGACGTCCAACACCCAGTTGGCCAGCGCGAGCAGGCCGGCGGCGGACGCGGCACCGAAGGACAACCGGAAGGCACCCAGGGAGGTCAGCAGCTCCTCGATCCGCCGCTCCACCTGCCTGCCCCGCAGCGAGCGCACCCAGCGGCCCAGCGTCGTGACGACGCCAGTGGCCAGCCGGACCACCACGGTGCGCGACCGCTCGTGCCGCAGGACCAGCACCAGCCCCACCACCGGCAGGACGCCGGCCGCCGTGGCGAGGAAGGCACCGAGCGAGCCCCAGAGCGAGCCGGTGGCCGCGGACCCGACGGCGAGGACCACTGCCAGCGTGGCCGTGGCCGCGATCCCGGAGACGGCGAGCGCCCAGCCCACGAGGGCGGGGCTGTTGCCCAGCGCGTGCAGTCGGCGGTAGGTGTACGCCGCGCTCGCCGCGGCCCCGGCGACCGGGACCGTGGAGGCGATGGTGTTGCCGGCGTAGATGGTGGTCGAGGCGTGGCGCAGCGGGACGTCGCCGCCGCCCGCGCGCACGAGCACACCCTGCTGCAGCGCCAGGCAGTGCAGGGACAGCAACTGGGTCAGCGCGGCGAGGACGACCCAGGACCAGGCGACGCCCACCAGGCCGTCCCACCACTCGGCGATCCGGTCCCGGAAGACGACGACCGCCGCACCGACCGCGACCAGCAGGAGAACCCGGAGCAGGGTGCCGACCACCCGCCGGCGACGACTCCGCAGGCCCGCCGGTGACGCGCCGGAGGCGGGGTCTGGGGCCTGTGGCGTCCCCGGCACTCCTCCCCCGCTCACCCACACATGTTCCCCGTCGACGCACATCGGGCACACAGCAGGGGTCGAAACCCGGCCGCGCACAACCGAATGGCGCCCGGACCGAGAGCCCACCGACCGTCTCCCCGGCCTCTGCGCGCTGCGGAAGAGGTCCACGACTTCCGCAGTCCCAGGCAGCCGAAGGCCACGTGGTCTGCCAGAGGAGTCCGCGACGTCCGCCCGTCGAGGCAGCCGAAGGCCATGGGTGTCAGAACGGGGGCGGGTCGTCGTCATCCGGCGGTGAGCTCCTACCGCCGAACAGCTGGAAGGCAGCAGGCGTCTGGAGGTCCGGTGGTCGGGTGGTGCGGGTGGCTCCGGAGGGTGTGGTGACCGTCAGGACGCCGTCGTCGCTCATCGTGAAGCGCCACCTGGGCGCGTGGGTCTTCAGCCGGTGGTGTCGTCGGCACAGGCAGCACAGGTTGGTGCAGTCGGTGGTTCCGCCGTCGCGGTGGGCGCGCACGTGGTCGAGGTCGGTGCGGGCGGCCGGGCGCCGGCAGCCGGGATGCCGGCACGTGCGGTCCCGGGCTCGGACGAAGCGGTACTGCGCGGGGGTGGGCGTGTACCGGTCGACCGCCGGTGGCCGGTCCAGCACCGCGCACCCGCAGTCGGTGCCTGCCGGATGGTCGGGACAGCAGCGGCGGGCCAGCCGTTCCAGCTTCGGGCGGGTGACCGTCGCCCGCAGCGCCCCGCTGACCGGGTCGGCGAGGTCGATGCCCAGGGTGCCGCCGGTGGGTGCCTGCAGCCCACCGGGGCAGATCGCGTCCAACTGCTCCAGCAGCTCTCGCAACTGCCCGGCGGTGATCGGCGCCCCGTCGACCGTCGCCGTGTCCCGGTCATCGCGTGGCACGCTGCGCCCATCACCCGGTGAGCTGGGCGCACCGCCCGACGCGCGGAGGCCACCGCCCGGTGCACTGGGCGCACCGCCTGGCGTGACCCGACCGTTCGTGGGGCGGGTGTGCAGCGCCGGCAGCGGCGCGTGCACGCGCAGATGCGCGGTCACCGGCTCCCGCGTGGTGTCCCACGGACGCAGGATCAGATCGGCCATCACCTGCGTGCGCAGCTGACCGATCGGCCGCACGTCACCCTCGGCCTTCGCCATCCGCGCGTAGGCGTCCACCGTCTCCCGGCACGCCACCGCCACCGGCATCGACATCCCGGCGATCAGCTCACCCATCCCATCGGCGGTGGCCCGGGTGGTCACATCGGTCAGCCGCTCGGCCTGCTTCCGCCGCCGATCGGCCGCCGCCTCGTCCAGCGCGATCAACGCCGCCGCCGTCCGCTCCTGCAACCGCCGCGGCGTCTCCCCCGCCACCGCCCACTCCAGCGCCTGCGCCTCCACCTCAGCCACCACCGCCGGATCGACCCGACCACCCGCCGACTCCGACTGACCGCCCAACGCCGCCACGATCGCGTTCGCCCGCGGCGGGTCGATCAGCGAATCGGCCAGCGCCGCCCACGTGGCCGGCAGCTCCCGCACCAGCACCAGCGACCGCTCGGCCAGCACCGTGGCCGCCGTCGGCGAGATGCCCGCCACCACCGCCAGCTCATCGGCCAAGAACTCCGACACCCCCACCGGCACCCGCACCGGCCGCCACCCCTCGGCCCCGCGACCCGGCTCCTCCTCCGACAGATCCCACTCCACCGGCCGACGCCGAGCCAACTCCGCCACCACCACCGCCTCATACGCAGCCAGCTGCGCCCGCACATCGGCCAGCGCACCCAACTCCCCCACCAACCCCGCATCGGAGAAACCCCGCGGCTCCAACACCTCCGACAACCGAGTCCGCCGACGCGTCACCCCCACCGGCGGCGGCAACTCGGCCAGCGACGCCGACACGGAGGACCGCGGCGACACCGTCACCGCCACCCCGAACCCACCGGCCTCGAACACACCCCGAACCTACGGACGGGGTACGACAGTTCTGCCCAGTCACAGCAATCCGGGTCTGCACCGGTCAGCCAGGAGCGCTCGTGCCGCCCGCGCACGCTGCGCCATCACCTGCTGCGCCGCCGTCACGTCCCCGGTGCCAGGTGGGAAGCGTGCCAGCCCCACCTGCCCGGCGCGACGACCCGAGGTGCGCCGGTGAACTCAGGAAGCGGCAGCGACCTTCGGCGCCACCTCGGTGCCGAGCAGCTCGATGCCGCGCAGCAGGTCGGCGTGCGCCAGCCGCGGGTTGGTCATCTGCAGGGAGATCCGGTCGACCCCGCCGAGCTGCCCGGAGATCCGCACCAGCTTCTCGGCCACGGTGTCCGGGTCGCCCATGAAGAAGGCGCCGTTCGGCCCGCTGGTGGCGTCGAACTGGGCCCGGGACGGCTGGGAGAAGCCGCGCTCGCGGGAGATCTTGGCGAACATCTCGTGCCAGCCCGGGTAGATGGTGTCCGCGGCGGCCTGGTTGCTGTCGGCGACGTACCCGAACACGTGCAGCCCCACCTGCAGCTTCTCCGGAGCATGCCCGGCCTGGGCGCCGGCGCGGCGGTAGAGATCGATGAGCGGCGCGAACTGGCGGGGCTCGCCGCCGATGATCGCCACCATGAGCGGCAGGCCCAGCAGGCCGGCCCGGGCGAAGGACTCGGGGCTGCCCCCGACGCCGACCCAGATCGGCAGCGGGTCCTGCAGCGGCCGCGGGTACACGCCCTGGCCGGTCAGCGCCGGGCGGTGCCGACCGGACCAGGTGACCTGCTCGGAGTCGCGGATCTGCAGCAGCAGGTCGAGCTTCTCGCTGAAGAGCGTGTCGTAGTCGCCCAGCGAGAGGCCGAACAGCGGGAACGCCTCGGTGAACGAACCGCGCCCGACCACCAGGTCGATCCGGCCCTTGGCGATCAGGTCGAGGGTGGCGAACTGCTGGAAGACCCGCACCGGGTCGGCGGCGCTGAGCACGGTCACCGCGCTGCCCAGCCGGATCCGGGAGGTCCGCGCCGCGGCGGCCGCCAGGATGACCGCCGGCGCCGAGTCGTAGTACTCGCTGCGGTGGTGCTCGCCGATCCCGAAGGAGTACAGCCCCACGCGGTCGGCGAGCTCGATCTCCTCGAGCAGGTCCGCCATCCGCTTCTCGGGGCCGACGAGGCGCTCCGTGGTCGGGTCGGTCACCGCTGAGACGAAGCTGTCGGCGCCGAGGTGCATGGGGTCCTCCTGGGGCTCGGGGACGACGAGGGGCGCCGTCCGTCAAGCGCTCAACCACCTGCCGTCCGAGATCGTTCCCCGCTGGCCCTCCCGGGTGCCCCGGCACCGGGTAGACACGGCACATGACCGACCACGCCGACGCCCGGCTCCCCCGCCCGGCCGACACCGCCCACCTGGACCAGCTGCGGGCGGCCACCGACCGCGCGGCCGCGTCCGCCGAGCCGCTCTCCTCGGCGCACGACGGCGCCCCCGAGGAGCTGCTGGCCATGGTGGAGCAGGCGATCGAGGCGGCGTCGGCGGACCTGCTGGGGCTCAGCCACGACCTGCACGCCCATCCCGAGGAGGGCTACGAGGAGCACCGCTCGGCCCGGGCGGTGGCCGACCTGCTCGCCCGCTCCGGGATCGAGGCCGAGGTCGGGGTGTTCGGCCTGGAGACGGCGCTGCGGGCCCGCGTCGGCAGCGGCGGGCCGACGGTGGCGGTGCTGGCGGAGTACGACGCACTGCCCGGCATCGGCCACGGCTGCGGTCACAACGTCATCTGCGCATCCGCCGTGGGCGCCTTCCTCGGCCTGGCCGCCGTGCTGGCCGACGGCGGGGTCGCCGGGACGGCGCTGCTGCTGGGCACCCCGGCCGAGGAGGGCGGCGGCGGCAAGGAGCTGATGGCCCGCGCCGGCGCCTTCGACGGCATCGACGCCGTGGTGATGCTGCACCCGTTCTCCTACGACGCCGCGGTGCAGCCCTTCCTCGGCCGCCGCCAGCTGCGGGTCGTCTACACCGGCATCGCCGCGCACGCCTCGGCCCAGCCCTTCATGGGCCGCAACGCGCTGGACGCCGTGGTCGCCGGCTACAACGGCGTGGCGATGCTGCGCCAGCACGTCCCGGACACCGACCGGGTGCACGGCGTCATCACCGACGGCGGGCAGCGGCCCAACGTCGTCCCGGAGACCGCCGAGGCGCTGTACTACGTGCGGTCCGCGACGCCGGAGACGCTGGCCGACCTGAGCCGCCGGGTGGAGGCGGTCATGGCCGCCGCGGCGGCGATGACCGGTTGCGGGTACGAGCTGTTCTGGGACGAGCTGCCGGCCTACCTGCCGATCCGGGCCAACCTGGAGCTCGCCGCCCGGTGGACCCGTCACCAGGCCCGCCGCGGCCGCACCGCCCTCCCGCCCGGGGTGACCCCGGCGTCGCTGGCCGGGTCGACCGACCTGGGCAACGTGAGCGTCCGGGTGCCCTCGATCCACCCGATGATCGCCATCGCCGGCCCGGACACCTCGATGCACACCACCGGCTTCGCCGAGGCCGCTGCCTCACCGGCCGGTGACCGGGCGGTGCTGGACGGCGCGGTGGGCCTGGCGCTCACCGCCCTGGACGCGCTGGTCGACCCGGCCGTGCTGGCCGCGGCGAAGGCGGAGTTCGAGGCCGAGGGCGGCGTCCTGGAGCTCACTGACCTGCTGGGGTGACGGGACCTTCGACCCGTGCGCCCGGCGGCCCGGTCCGCACACGATCGCAACCGGTGCCGGACCCCCGGCGTTCACCCGCGACCGACAGTGTGGAGCCCATGACGGAGCAGGGAACGACGGCGGACTACCCCGACGACGAGCTCGACCTGGACCTGCGGTGGTGGGCCGCGGCCAACTACCTCACCGTCGGCCAGATCTACCTGCGGGACAACGCGCTCCTCCGCCGGCCGCTCGCACACGCCGACGTCAAGCCGCGGCTGCTCGGCCACTGGGGCACCAGCCCCGGGCTGTCGGCGCTGTACGCACAGCTCAACCGGCTGATCCGGCGCACCGGCACCCCGTGTCTCTACGTCGCCGGGCCGGGGCACGGCGGCCCGGCACTGGTCGCCGCCACCTACCTGGAGGGCACCTACAGCGAGGTCTACCCGCAGGTGAGCCGGGATGAGGAGGGGGTGCACCGGCTGTTCCGGCAGTTCTCCACCCCCGGCGGCGTCCCCAGCCACGTGAGCGTGCAGACCCCGGGCAGCATCCACGAGGGCGGTGAGCTCGGCTACGCGCTGGTGCACGCCGCCGGGGCGGCCTTCGACTCCCCTGACCTGATGGTGGCCTGCGTGGTCGGGGACGGCGAGGCGGAGACCGGCCCGCTGTCCGGCTCCTGGAAGATCCCCGCCTTCCTGGACGCCCGCCGGGACGGCGCCGTGCTGCCGGTGCTGCACCTGAACGGCTACAAGATCAACAGCCCGCCGGTGTGGGGCCGATCGTCGGACGAGGAGATCAGCGGCTACCTGACCAGCCAGGGCTGGGCGCCGGTGTTCGTCTCCGGCGACGACCCGCGCGCGGTGTTCCGGGAGCTGGAGGCCGCCGTCCGCACCTCGCACGACCGGATCCGGGAGATCCAGGCCGCCGCCCGCGGCGGGGCCGAGGACGTGCGCCCGGGCTGGCCGGCGATCGTGCTGCGCACGCCGAAGGGCTGGACCGGCCCGGCGCAGGTCGACGGCGTGCAGGTCGAGGGCACCTTCCGCGCCCACCAGGTGCCGCTGTCCGGCGTGCAGACCGACGGCGCGCACCTGGCGCTGCTGGAGGAGTGGCTGCGCTCCTACTCCCCCGAGACGCTCTTCACCGCCGACGGCGCGCTGGTTCCCGAGCTGGCCGCGCTGGCCCCCGCGGGCGGTCTGCGGATGGGGGCGACGCCGTACGCGAACGGCGGGCTGCGGCGCACCCCGCTGGACCTGCCCGCACTGGAGCGCTACGCGGTCGACGTCCCCGCGCCGGGTGCCACCTTCGCCCAGACCACCCACCCGCTCGGTGAGCTGCTGCGCGACGTCTACGCCCGCACGACCACGGAGGACGGCGGCGGGACCTTCCGGCTGTTCTGTCCCGACGAGACGGCCAGCAACCGGCTGCAGTCGGTGTTCGAGGTGACCGACCGCTGCCTGCAGACCGAGGTGCTGCCCACCGACGACCACCTCTCCCCGCACGGGCGGGTCATGGAGGTGCTGTCGGAGCACCTGTGCCAGGGCTGGCTGGAGGGCTACCTGCTGTCCGGCCGGCACGGCGTCTTCGCCACCTACGAGGCCTTCGCCATGGTCAGCGCCTCGATGGTGATCCAGCACGTGAAGTGGCTGCAGCACGCCGCGACGCTGCCCTGGCGGGCACCGGTGTCGTCGCTGACGATCCTGCTGACCAGCACCTGCTGGCGCAACGACCACAACGGGTTCAGCCACCAGGGCCCCGGTCTGCTGGACACGGTGATCCCGCTGTCCCCGCAGGTGGTGCGGGTCTGGCTGCCGCCGGACGCCAACACCCTGCTGTCGGTCGCCGAGCACTGCCTGAAGAGCACCGACCACGTCAACCTGCTGATCGCCGACAAGCAGCCGCACCTGCAGTACCTGACGCTGGAGCAGGCGCACGCCCACGCCGCGGCCGGGGCGTCGGTGTGGGACTGGGCCGGCACCGAGGACGACGGCGAGGCCGAGCCCGACGTGGTGCTCGCCGCCGCCGGCGACGTGCCGACGATGGAGACCCTCGCCGCCGCCGAGCTGCTGCGCGAGTGGGCGCCGGCGATGCGGGTGCGGGTGGTCAACGTGATCGACCTGATGGCGCTGCTCCCGCACGACGACCACCCGCACGGGTTCCCCGAGCAGCGGTTCGACGAGCTGTTCACCCGCGACACCGACGTCGTCTTCGCCTTCCACGGCTACCCGCGCGCGGTGCACCAGCTGCTGCACGGCCGCCCCGACCCGGCCCGCTTCCACGTGCGCGGCTTCGAGGAGCAGGGGACGACGACCACCCCCTTCGACATGGTGGTGCTCAACCGGATGAGCCGGTACCACCTGGTGATCGAGGCGCTGCGCCGCTCGCGGCGGGCGCCGGAGCGGGGCGCGGAGCTGGTCCGGTTCTGCCGCGCGCAGCTCGACCGGCACCACGGGTACGTCCGCGAGCACCTGGAGGACATGCCCGAGGTCCGGGACTGGACGTGGGGGGCGGGGCGCGGGTGACCGACGGAGCCGTCCTCGCCGTCAACCCCGGCTCCCGGTCGCTGAAGGCCGCCGTGCACGACGCCGCCGGGCACCGGCTGCTCGACGTGCACGTCGCGCGGCCGGTCGACGACCCGGGCACCGCGGTCGCCGAGCTGGCCGACCGGGTGGCCGCCGAGGGCATCGAACTCGTCGCGGTCGCCCATCGGGTGGTGCACGGCGGGCCCGAGCACGTCCACCCGGAACTGGTGGACGACGACCTGCTCGCCTCGCTGCGGGCGTTGGCGCCCTTCGCCCCGCTGCACCTGCCCGGTGACGTCGCGGAGATCGCGGCGGCACGGGCGCAGTGGCCCGACCTGCCGCACGTCGCCTGCTTCGACACCGCCTTCCACGCCGACCTGCCCGAGGAGGCCCGGCGGCTGCCGCTGCCGGCCGAGGTCGACGCGCTCGGGGTGCGGCGCTACGGCTTCCACGGGCTCAACCTCGAGCACGTGGTCGACACCGTGCCCGAGCTCGGCCGGGCGGTGATCGCCCACCTGGGCGGCGGCTGCAGCGTCACCGCGGTGGCCGGGGGCCGGTCGGTGGCGACCACGATGAGCTTCTCCCCCACCGGCGGCGTCCTGTCGGCGAGCCGCAGCGGCGACCTGGACCCCGACGCGCTGCTGTTCCTGGCCGACCGCGGCTGGTCGGTCGAGGAGCTGCGCGACCTGGTCGACCACCGCTCGGGGCTGACCGGGATCGCCGGCTCCACCGACGTCCGTGAGATCACCACCCGGGCAGAGGCCGGGGACACCGCCAGCCGGCTGGCCCTCGACGTCCTCAGCCGGTCGGTGGCGGTCGCCGTCGCCGGGTACACCGCGGTGCTCGGCGGCCTGGACACCCTCGTGTTCACCGGCGGCGTCGGCGAGCACTCGGCGACCGTGCGCGCCGCCGTCGCCGACCGGCTGGCCCACCTCGGCGTCGTCCTGGACCCCGCGGCGTCCGCCCCCGGGGAGCTGTCCGCCCCGGGAGCGGCGGTGCGCGCCCTCGTCGTCCCGGCCGACGAGGAGGTCGTGCTCGACCGGCACGCCCGCCGGGTGCTCCGCGAGCTCAGCCGCTGACCTCCGGGGCGTCGCGCAGCTCCCGGTACAGCCGGGCCAGGTCGGGCAGCTGGTGGTGGGCGTTGAGCCCGCTGGGGTTCGGCGCGACCCAGGTGGTCACCCCGCCGACCCGCTCGGGCTGGCGCCCCAGCGTGGCCCGCGGCCGGTCGAAGGCCTGCCGCCAGGCGGTGACCCCGAGGACGGCGAGCACCCGCGGCCGGTACCGGGCCACCAGCGCCTCGAGCGCCTCCGCGCCGGCCCGCAGCTCGGCGGGGTCCAGCTCGGCCGCCGTCCGGGTCGGCCGGTCGACGACGTTGGTCACCCCGAGCCCGTGGCGCAGCAGCTCCGGGCCCTCCGCCGGGGTCAGCCGGCGCGCGGTGAGGCCGGCCAGGTGCAGCGCCGGCCAGAACCGGTTGCCCGGCCGGGCGAAGTGCTGACCGGTCTCCGCCGAGCGCAGCGACGGGTTGATCCCGCAGAACAGCACGTCCAGCCCGGGGGCGATCAGGTCGGGCACCGGTTTCGACCTCCCGCTCGCCGTCATGGCTGCCATGATCCCGCTCCGGTGTGCGGCCGGGCCCGGCACGGGTGAGGCTGTCCCGGGCACATCGCCTGCGAGACCAGTCGACGGACAGAGGAGCACCATGGCGCGGGCAGCGGTCACCGGCAGCAGCGGGAAGCTCGGCCGGGCGGTGGTCACCCACCTGGTCGAGCAGGGCTGGGACGTCCTCGCCCTGGACCGGGTGCCCAGCCCGCGGGCCGACGTGGAGTCCGCGGTCGTCGACCTCACCGACGCCGGCCAGGCGGTCGAGGCGCTGGCCGGCTTCGACGAGCACCGCGCGCCGATCGACGCCCTGGTGCACCTCGCCGCCGTCCCGGCTCCCGGCCTCCTGCCGAACGCGGCCACCTTCGCCAACAACATGACCGCCTCGTACAACGTCTACAGCGCCGCGCTGCGGGCCGGCGTCCGGAAGATCGTGTGGGCCTCCAGCGAGACGGTGCTGGGGCTGCCCTTCGACGAGGCCCCGCCCTACGTCCCGGTCGACGAGGAGTACGCGCCCCGGCCGACGACCACCTACTCGCTGGTCAAGACGCTGGAGGAGGAGCTGGCCCGGCAGCTGTGCCGCTGGCACCCGGACCTGTCGATGACCGGGCTGCGGTTCAGCAACGTCATGTACCCCGAGGACTACGCCGCCTTCCCCGGCTACGACGCCGACCCGGCCCTGCGGCGCTGGAACCTGTGGGGCTACATCGACGCCCGCGACGGCGCCCAGGCGGTGCGCCGCGGCCTGGAGCACCGCGAGCCCGGGGCCGACGTGTTCATCGTGGCCAACGCCGACACGGTCTCCGCCCGGCCGAACGACGAGCTGCTGGACGCGCAGTTCCCCGGCGTCCCGCGCCGCCGGGAGGTCGGCGAGCACGACACGCTGCTGTCGATCGACAAGGCCCGCCGGGTGCTCGGCTTCGCGCCCGAGCACTCCTGGCGGGACTCCGTCGGCCGGTGATCACCCGGCTGCTCCTGCTCGGCGCCACCGGCGACCTGGCCGGCCGCTTCCTGCTGCCCGCCCTCGCCGAGTCGCTCGCGGCGGGCCGGCTGCCGGCGGGGCTGCAGCTGCTGGGCGCCGCCGAGCAGGACTGGGACGACGCCCGGTTCGCCGAGCACGTCGCCGCCCGGCTGCGGGAGCACGCCGGTGACCTGCCGGCGAGCGCCCGGCAGGCGCTGGTGGACGCCGCCCGCTACCGCCGGGTCGACCTGGCCGAGCCGGACACCGTCGCGGCCGCGGTGACCGCGTTCCCCGGGACCGGGCCGGTGGCCGGGTACCTGGCGCTGCCGCCCGTGCTGTTCCCGGCGGCCGTCCGGGCCCTGGGGGCGGCCGGGCTCCCGGCGGGCAGCCGGATCGCGGTGGAGAAGCCGTTCGGCCGGGACCGGCCCGACGCCCAGGCGCTGAACGCGCTGCTGGCGGAGGCGACCGGCGACGTCGAGGAGGCGGCCTTCCGGGTCGACCACTTCCTCGGCATGCCGGCGGTGGCCGCCCTGTTCGAGCTCCGGCAGCCCGGCGGCGTCCTGGCCGGGCGGTGGAGCGCCGAGCACCTCGCCCGGGTCGACGTCGTCTGGGAGGAGACGCTGGACGTCGGCGGCCGGGCCGGCTTCTACGACCGGACCGGCGCGGTGCGCGACGTGCTGCAGAACCACCTGGTCCAGGTGCTGACCGTGCTGGCGATGGAGCTGCCCGCGACGTCGGCCGAGGCCGACCTGCACCGTGTCCGGCTGGAGCTGCTCCGGGCGGTGCGGGTGCCCGAGGTGGGGGCCACCCGCCGGGCGCGCTACACGGCCGGCCCGTCCACCCGGGCCTACGTCGACGAGGACGGCGTCGACCCGGCCCGGTGCACCGAGACCTTCGCCGAGCTGGAGTTCACCGTGGACACGCCCCGGTGGGCCGGCACCCGGTTCGTGCTGCGCACCGGCAAGGCCCTGGCCACCGACCGCAAGCACGTGGTGCTGCACCTCCGGGCGCCGGCGCCCGCGCAGTGCCCGCCGGGGGTCGAGCGGGTCGCCGAGGACCGGCTGCAGGTCCCGCTGGACGGCGCCGAGCAGGCCGGCGCCGGGGTGGCGGTGCACGCACCGGGCGAGCGCATGGCCTACAGCGCGGTGCTCACCGACGTGCTCTCCGGCAGCAGCCGGACCGCGGTCAGCGCCGCGGAGGCGGAGGAGGCCTGGCGGTTCGTGGACCCGGTGCTGCAGGCCTGGGCCGCCGGCGAGCCGCCGCTGCTGGAGCACCCCGCCGGCTCCGCCGGGCCGGGCACGGAGAGACCTCCCGGCGTCGGTGGCCGGCCGGGGTGTCGCGGCTCAACCGACCCACGGCCGGCCCCCCGGAGTGGCACCCGATGGCGGGGTCGACCAGACTGCCTCCGATGTCCGTGTCCTCCCGACTACGCCCGGTGAGGCCGTCGGGAGCACGCCGGGTGCGCCGCGAGGCGCCCGGACGCACAGCAGTGGCCGCAGGACCCGTCCACGGGGGTGGAGCGGAGGTGGGCGAGACGCGCGAGGCACGGCTCGGCCACGGGGCCGAGCCCGGCACCGCTCCCCAGCCGGCCCACTGACCGCAGATCCCGACCAGCGACGAGGAGGGTGCATGGACATCCCCGCGATGCGGGCCAGCTTCAGCAGGGCGGCCGCCCACGGAGACCAGGTCCCGCTGTGGTTCTACTCCCACCTGTTCCTGACCCACCCGGAGACGCGGGACATGTTCCCGGTGTCCATGGCGACCCAGCGCGACCGGCTGTTCGCCGCCCTGGGTGAGGTCATGGCCCGGGTCGACGACCTCGAGGCGCTGGTGCCGATCCTGCAGCAGCTCGGGCGGGACCACCGCAAGTTCGGCGCGCTCGCCGCCCACTACCCCGCGGTCGGGGCCAGCCTGCTGACCACCCTCGAGCACTTCGACGACGACTGGGACGAGGAACTGGCCGCCTCCTGGACCGAGGCCTACGGCCTGATCGCCGAGGTCATGATCGGTGCGGCCGACGAGGCAGCCGAGCAGCCGGCCTGGTGGGAGGCCGAGGTGGTCGCGCACGAGCGGCGCACCCTGGACGTCGCCGTCGTGCACGTGCGCCCGCGGACGCCGCTGGAGTACCTGCCCGGGCAGGCGATCTCGCTGGAGATCGACCAGCGCCCGCGGTTGTGGCGGTGGTACTCCCCCGCCAACGCCCCCCGCCCCGACGGCGTGCTGGAGCTGCACGTCAAGGCCCGCGACGGCGGCCCGGTCAGCTCCGCGCTGGTCCGGCTCACCCAGGTGGGCGACGTGATGCGGCTCGGGCCCCCGGTCGGGCACCTCGGCCTGGACACCGAGTCCGACCGCGACCTGCTGCTGGTCGCCGGCGGTACCGGGCTGGCGCCGCTGAAGGCGGTCGTCGACCAGGTCGCCCGGCACGGACCGCCCCGGCGGGTCGACCTCTTCGTCGGCGCGCGGACCGAGGACGCGTTCTACGACCGGGCCGACCTGCGCCGCCTGGAGCAGGAGCACCCGTGGCTGACCGTGACACCGGCGGTCTCCCAGGAGAAGGGCTCGCCCTCCGAGCACGGGGACATCGGCGACGTCGTCCTCCGGCACGGCCCCTGGAACAGCCGGGACGTGTACATCGCCGGCAACCCGGCCATGATCGAGGACACCGTGACCCGTCTCATCCACTCGGGGGTGCCCATGTCGCGCATCCGCACCGAGGTGTTCGGCCCCAGCCGACCGAGCCCGACTCTCGACGGGAAGGTGACCGAATGACCACCAGCCACTCCGGGTCCGGCTACGAGGCGGGGCCGCCCACGGCCGATGACCTCCGCGCCGTCCACTTCACCCCGGCGAGCATGCTGCACCCCGGCTACACCGACCGCGAGGTCGACGCCTTCGTGACGCGGGCGGCCGACGGGCTCGCCCAGCTCACCGACGAGAACGGCCGGCTCGCGCGGGAGAACGTCCAGCTCGCCGAGGAGAACGCCCAGCTGCGCGCGCACCTGCAGTCGCTGCAGGAGCAGGTGGACGCCGCGGCGTCCCGGCCCTCCCCCAGCGACCAGGCCGTCGGCATCCTCGCCACCGCGCAGCTGACCGCCGACGAGTACGTGGCCGAGGCTGAGGACTTCAGCCGGCAGATGACCAGCGAGGCGCGCGCGCAGTACGAGGAGCAGCTCACCGCGGCGCGGGAGAAGGCCGGCGCGATCATCGAGGCGGCGCAGGAGGCCGTGGCGGCGATGCGGGGCAACGGCCTCCCGATGGGCGACACGCGCCAGCCGGAGTCCGAGGAGCTGCAGGAGCAGGTCGCCTACCTCAAGGCCTTCAGTCAGGCCTGCCGGGTGCAGCTGCGCTCCTACCTCGAGGCGCTGCTCAGCGACGTGGAGACGGAATGGGGACGGGCGCACCCGGGCGCGCTGCCCACGCCGCCGCGCGGGACCCGGCCCCAGCAGCTCGAGCGCGGCCGGTCGGACGTGGCCTTCTCCGCCAACGCGACCGGCGAACCCGGCGGCGACCCCGCGCCCGCCGGGGCCGTCCCGGCGTCCCGCTCCTCCGCCTGAGCCGAGCGGGCCGGAGCTCCGGTCAGGCCAGGGCTCGGTCAGACCAGGCCGTGCGCGTGGACGGCCTCGGCGACCTGCAGGAAGCCGGCCACGTTCGCGCCGAGCACCAGGTCGCCGGGGGCGCCGTACTCCTCGGCCGTCTCGTGGCAGCGGGCGTGGATGGCCCGCATGATCTCCTCCAGCCGCTGCTCGCTGTGCTCGAAGGTCCAGCGGTCCCGGGAGGCGTTCTGCTGCATCTCCAGCGCCGAGGTGGCCACCCCGCCGGCGTTGGCCGCCTTCCCCGGGGCGAACGCCACCTCGCCGCCGCGGAGCTCCCGCACGGCGTCCGGCGTGGTCGGCATGTTGGCGCCCTCGACCACGTAGCGGCACCCGTTGCCGACCAGCGCGCGGGCTGCGTCGGCGTCCAGCTCGTTCTGCGTGGCGCTGGGGATCGCGACGTCGCACGGGACGTCCCAGATGCTGCCGCCCTCGACGAAGCGGGCCGAGGCCACCCGGTCGGCGTAACCACTGATCCGGGCCCGCTCGACCTCCTTGACCTGCTTGAGCACCTCCAGGTCGATGCCCTTCTCGTCGACCACGTAGCCGGCCGAGTCCGAGCAGGCCACCACCGTGCCGCCGAGCTGGTGCACCTTCTCGATCGCGTAGACCGCCACGTTGCCCGAGCCCGAGACGGTCACCCGCTTGCCGTCGAAGGAGTCACCGCGCACCTCCATCATCGCCGCGGCGAAGAAGGCCGCGCCGTAGCCGGTCGCCTCGGTGCGCACCTGTGCGCCGCCCCAGCCCAGCCCCTTGCCGGTGAGCACGCCGGACTCGTACCGGTTGGTGATCCGCTTGTACTGGCCGAACAGGAAGCCGATCTCGCGCCCGCCGACCCCGATGTCCCCGGCCGGGACGTCGGTGTACTCGCCCAGGTGCCGGTACAGCTCGGTCATGAACGACTGGCAGAACCGCATCACCTCGGCGTCCGACCGGCCCTTGGGGTCGAAGTCCGAACCGCCCTTGCCGCCGCCGATCGGCATGCCGGTGAGCGCGTTCTTGAAGATCTGCTCGAAGCCGAGGAACTTCACGATGCCCAGGTTCACCGACGGGTGGAACCGCAACCCGCCCTTGTAGGGGCCCAGCGCCGAGTTGAACTCCACCCGGAAACCACGGTTGATCCACACCTCGCCCCGGTCGTCCTGCCACGGCACCCGGAAGATGACCTGCCGCTCCGGCTCGCAGATCCGCTCGATCGTCTTCATCTCGGTGTACTCGCGGTGCCGGGCCAGCACGACGGCCAGCGAGTCCAGCACCTCGCGGACCGCCTGGTGGAACTCGGTCTCCCCGGGGTTCCGCTGCAGGACGTCCTGGTAGATCTGCTCGACGACCGCCGACACGTCGGTGTCCATGACCTGCTCCTGTCCTCGATGTAGCGTGCACCACACCACTGCCCCAGCGCTGCCGACTCAACCCGCCCCGTCCGGCGGCGGGGTGGCACGCGCCTGGCCGCTCAGGCCCCGCGGGCCGTCCGCAGCTGCTCGGCCAGGGCGGTGGCGAGCGCGGTGGTGTCCATGGCCGCGGTGACGATCGTGGCCCCCTGTGCCGCGTAGGACGCCGCCCCGGCGCCGTCGAACGCGTGCACGCCGACGGGCACGCCGGCGGCCCGGGCCCGCGTGATGACCGAGGAGAGGACCTCCCGCAGCTGCGCCGGGTCGCCGGCCAGCCCCAGGGAGGAGGCCAGGTCGACTGGGCCGACGTAGACCCCGTCGAGGCCGTCGACGGCCAGGACGGCGTCGAGCTCGGCCAGCGCCTGCGCGGTCTCCAGGACGACGAGCACCAGCGGTTCGTCCGCCCCGCCGGACAGCCGCCCGGCCGACCGGTTGCCCTGCGGCGCGTAGCGGCAGGCGGCGACGACCTCCCGCACGTGGTCGGCACCGAGCACGTTCGGGACCAGGACGCCGTGGGCACCCAGGTCCAGCGGCCGGCCCACGTCGGCGAAGTGCGCGCTGCGGGTGCGGACCAGCGGCACCGAGCCGGCCGCGGTCACCGCCGCGGTGACACCGGGCAGCTCCGCCTCGGCGAGCGCGCCGTGCTGCAGGTCCAGCACGACGAAGTCCGCGCCGCTGCGGGCCAGCAGCTCCGCGGTCACCACGCCGGGCAGCTGGCTCCAGATCCCGTGGCACGCCTCCCCGGCCGCCCAGCGGTCCCGGAGCGTCCGGGCCCCACTCAGCCTCGCGCTCACGCGTCCCATCCCGTGTCCCGCTCGGCGACCAGCACCTGCCCAGTCTGCCGCCTCATCCTCGCGCGGGACCGGCCCGGATGCCAGGATCTCTGGACCGCCGCCGTCCTCGGGGCTCCCCGTCGGGCGGCCGGTGCCCTGTCTGCCCGTCCCGGCGTGGCCACCGACCACCCGGCTCCCCCGAGAGCGAGCGCTGATGACCAGGACCCCGAGGACCGAGACCGACCCCGGAGCCAGCTCACCGGGCCGGTCGAGCGGCCTCTCCTCGCTGATGCGGCCGGTCAACGCCGTCGTCGAGCGGTACATCCCCAGCGCGCTGGTCTTCGCCGTCGTGCTGACCCTCGTCGTGGCCCTGCTCGCGCTGCTGCTCACCGACGCCGGCCCGGTCGACGTCCTGGATGGCTGGGGCGATGGGCTGTCGGGGTTGCTGGCCTTCATGACGCAGATCGCGCTGATCCTGCTGCTGGGGCACACCCTGGCCAACACCGGGCCGGTGCGGCGGCTGCTCACCCGGCTGGCCGCCGTGCCCAAGACGGCGCTGCAGGCCTACCTCTACGTCTTCGTCATCGCGGCGCTCGCGTCGCTGATCACCTGGGGACTGGGCCTGGTCGTCGGTGCACTGCTGGCCCGGGAGCTCGCCGTCCAGGGCCGGGAGCGGGGCCTGCGCCTGCACTTCCCGCTGCTGGTGGCCGCCGGCTACTCCGGCTACGTCATCTGGCACATGGGCTACTCGGGCTCCGGCCCGCTCACCGCCGCGACCGAGGACTCCTTCCTCGCCGAGACCCTCGGCGGCACGATCCCGGTCAGCGAGACCACCTTCACCTGGTGGAACATCACCGCCGCCGTGGCCACGATCCTGGTCGTCGGCCTGGCCCTGGCCGCGGTCGCCCCTCGTGGCGATGACCGGGTGGTCGAGCTCCCGGCGAGCGTGCGCGACGCCGACGCGGTGCCGCTGGACGACGAGGTCGTCACCCCGGCCGACCGGGTCGACGCCAGCCGGCTGGTGACCACCCTGGTCGGCGTGGCGCTGGTCGCCTACCTGGTGCACCACTACGTCGACGGCGGCAGCGCCACCCTGGACATCGTCAACTGGACGTTCCTGGCGCTGATCTTCCTGCTGGTCCGTAACCCCTTCGAGCTCATCGCGCTGGTGAAGAACGCCGCCGCCAACGTCGGGGAGATCCTGCTCCAGTTCCCGCTGTACGCCGGGATCATGGGGATCATGTCGACGACCGGCCTGATCGCCGTGTTCTCCGACGCCTTCGTCGGGATCGCCTCGCCGGCCACGTTCGGCCTGCTGGTCTTCCTCGCCGCCGGGGTGGTCAACTTCTTCGTCCCCTCCGGGGGCGGGCAGTTCGCCGTCCAGGGGCCGGTGATGCTCGAGGCCGCGGAGAGCCTGGGGGTCGACCCGGCGATCACGATCATGGCGATCGCCTACGGCGACCAGTGGACCAACATGATCCAGCCGTTCTGGGCGCTCCCGGTGCTGGCCATCGCCGGGCTCAAGATGCGCGACATCCTCGGGTACACGACGGTCACGCTGATCGCCTCGGGCCTGGTCTTCGGTACGGTGACGCTGCTCCTCGGGGTGCTGGCCTGAGGGCACGTCGGCGGCGGCCGGCTGGTCAGCTCCAGGGCGACCGGCCGCGCCGATCCCGGTGGTCGGCGTCCAGCCGGGCCAGCGTGCGCACCCCGCGGCCGACGTCACCGGCCAACTGCGCCACGGCGTCGACCAACCCGTCGATCCAGGTGTCGGTCCTCGGACGGGGGCGCGTGGACTCCGGCCGGGTGCCCCGCCCCAGGGCGCGGAACAGCAGGACGCCGAAGGCCAGGAACAGGAACAGCTCCACCGGTCTCCCCCGTCCAGCAGGTCGGCGCCCCGGGCGAGGTGCCGTGCCTCCACGATGACCCCCCGGGCGCCGGGCTGCCAGCGGCAGGAACGCCACCGACCGCCGGAGGACTGCCAGTCCGTCAGACCCGGGCGCAGGCCAGCGGCGGCGGCTCCTCGAACACCAGCAGCGTGCGCGAGCTCAGCACGCCGGGCATGCCCTGGATCTCGTCGAGCACCAGCCGCCGCAGGTCGGCGTTGTCCCGGGCGCGGACGAGCAGGATGACGTCGAACTCGCCGCCGACCAGACCGATGTGCGCGATGCCCGGCAGAGCGCGCAGCCGCTCCCGGACGTGCCGCCAGTCGGCCTGCCGGGTGTTCAGCGTGACGTAGGCCGAGGTGCCCAGCCCGGCCGCGACCGGGTCGATGTCGACACAGAACCCCCGGATCACCCCGGAGGCCCGCAGCCGCTCGACGCGGGCGTAGGCGTTGGCCCGGGAGATGTGCAGCTTCTCGGCCAGGGCCCGCATGGGCATCCGGCCGTCGGCGGTCAGCTCGTCCAGGATGCGGCGGTCGATGTCGTCCAGGGCACTGGCCACGTGTCTTCTCCTCCGGGTTTTTCACGGTCGGGCGCTGGACATCTGGCTCGATCCGGGGCGGTTCGACGCGACGTCCTCTCGCATCTGGCCAGCTCCTGGCGCGCAGATGACGCCTGATCCACGATCCCACCATGACACGTGACCTGGATCTCCTCCTGCCGTCACCTCACCCGGTCGAGCTGATCGACCCCACCGGCCAGACCGTGGCCGAGGCCGCGCACGAGCTGCCGGACGACGCCGCACTGCTGCGCGCCTTCGCCGGGCTGACCACCGCCCGCCGGATCAACGACCAGGCCGGCGCGCTCGCCCGCCAGGGCCGGCTCGCCGTCTACCCCTCCTCGCACGGTCAGGAGGCGTGCCAGGTGGCCGCCGCCCAGGTGCTCACCGACGACGACTGGCTCTTCCCCACCTACCGGGACACCGCCGCGGTGGTGATCCGGGGCGTCGACGTGGCCGAGGCGTTCCTGCCGCTGCAGGGTGCCTGGCACTCCGGCTACGACCCCCACCGGTACAAGGTCGCGCCCCAGGCGACCCCGCTGGCCACCCAGCTGCTGCACGCGGTCGGCGTCGCGCACGCCGCCCGGCTGCGCGGCGAGCCGACCGTCGCGCTCGCGCTGTGCGGTGACGGCGCGACCAGCGAGGGCGACTTCCACGAGGCGCTGAACTTCGCCGCGGTGTTCCGGGCGCCGGTCGTCTTCCTGGTGCAGAACAACCAGTACGCGATCTCGGTGCCGCTCGCCCGGCAGTCGGTCGCCCCCTCACTGGCGCACAAGGGCATCGGCTACGGGGTGCCCGGCGAGCGGGTGGACGGCAACGACGTCGCGGCCCTGCTCACCGTGCTCGGCACCGCCATGGCGCGGGCCCGGGCCGGGGAGGGCCCGCAGCTCGTCGAGGCGCACACCTACCGGATGCAGCCGCACACCAATGCCGACGACTCCCGGCGCTACCGCCAGGACGACGAGGTGGCCGGCTGGGTGCAGCGCGACCCGCTGACCCGACTGGAGACCTGGCTGCGCCAGCACGACCTGCTCGACGACGCCCAGCTGGCCGCCGTCACCGCCGACGCCGACCAGCTCGCCGCCCGGATGCGCACGGAGCTGGCCCGGGACGCCACCCCGGAGCCGGCCGAGCTGTTCGCGCACGTCTACGCCACCCCGACCCCACAGCTGGTCGAGCAGGCCGCCGTCGTGGCCGACGAGCTGAGCCGAGAGGACGAGCACTGATGACCAGCACTGCGACGACGGGGACCGTCGGGCACGAGAAGCTCACCATGGCGCAGGCGCTGAACCGCGCCCTGCGGGAGTCGATGGCCGAGGACGACTCGGTGGTCGTCTTCGGCGAGGACGTCGGCGCCCTCGGCGGCGTCTTCCGGATCACCGACGGGCTCACCGCCGAGTTCGGCGACACCCGTTGCTTCGACACGCCGCTGGCCGAGTCCGGCATCGTCGGCATGGCCGTCGGGATGGCGATGAACGGCATGCGGCCGGTGGTGGAGATGCAGTTCGACGCCTTCGCCTATCCGGCGTTCGAGCAGATCACCAGCCACGTGGCCAAGATGCGCAACCGCACCCGGAGCAAGGTCTCGCTGCCGATGGTCATCCGGATCCCCTACGCCGGCGGGATCGGCGGGGTCGAGCACCACTGCGACTCCTCCGAGGCCTACTACGCGCACACCCCCGGCCTGCACGTCGTCACCCCGGCCAACGCCGCGGACGCCCACCGCCTGCTGCGCGCGGCCATCGCCTCGCCGGACCCGGTGGTGTTCATGGAGCCCAAGAAGCTCTACTGGACCAAGGAGGAGGTCGACCTCGGCGCCGAGCTGCCCGGCATCGGCCGGGCGATGGTCCGCCGCGAGGGCACCGACGCCACGCTGATCGCCTACGGCCCCTCCGTCCCGGTCGCCCTGGAGGCCGCGGAGGTCGCCGCGCAGGAGGGGCGCAGCCTGCAGGTCGTCGACCTCCGCTCGATCGTGCCGTTCGACGACGAGACGGTCTGCGCCGCGGTCCGCTCCACCGGGCGGGCCGTGGTGGTCGCCGAGGCCCCGGGCTTCGCCAGCGTCGCCTCCGAGATCGTCGCCCGGGTCACCGAGCGCTGCTTCCACTCCCTGGCCGCACCGGTCCGCCGGGCCGTCGGCTTCGACATCCCCTTCCCCTCGCCCAAGCTCGAACACGTCCAGCTGCCCGGGGTCGACCGGGTGCTCGACGCCGTCGACGACCTGCAGTGGGACCTGTCGTGAGCGCGGAGACCTTCCTGCTCCCCGACCTGGGCGAGGGCCTCACCGACGTCGAGGTGGTCCGCTGGCTGGTGGCCGAGGGCGACGTCGTGGCCGTCGACCAGATCGTGGTGGAGGTCGAGACGGCGAAGTCGGTGGTCGACGTCCCCACCCCGTTCGCCGGGCGGGTGGCCACGCTGCACGCCGCCGAGGGCGAGACCGTGCTCACCGGCAAACCGCTGATCACGGTGACCGCGGCGGAGTCGGCGCCCGAGCCGGCCGCCGCGCCGGTCCAGCCCGACGCCGCCGACTCCCCGGAGGCCGAGGCATACCGGGAGGAGGAGCAGGCCGGCTCCGGCAACGTGCTCATCGGCTACGGCACGCCGGCCAGCACCGGCTCGGGACGGCGCCGCCGCCCCCGTCCGTCCGGGCGGCCGGACCCCGCACCCGCCACCGCCGCTCCCGAGCCGGCTCCCGAGCCCGAGCCCGCTCCGGCCGCCGCTGCCGAGGAGGAGCCCGGTGCCCGCCGCGGCGTCCCGCAGGTCGTCTCCCCGCTGGTCCGCCGGCTGGCGCGGGAGAAGGGCGTGGACCTGCACGGGCTGGCCGCCGCCAACGGCGGTGGGGTGATCACCCGGGCCCACGTGGAGCTGGCCGCCGCCGAGCCGGCGGCACCGGACTCCCCCGCAGAGCCCGTCGCGCCCGCCGCGTCCCAGAGCGGCGAGCGTCGGATCCCGCTGAACGGGTTCCGCCGGGCGGTGTCGGCCGCGCTGTCCCGCAGCCGGTCGGAGATCCCCGAGGCGACCGTCTGGGTCGACGTGGACGCCACGCCGCTGGTGGCGCTGCGGGAGAGCACGCGCACCGCGAGCGATCCCGGGCCGGGGCTGCTGGCCTACCTGGCCCGGTTCGTCGTCGCCGGCCTGCGCCAGTACCCGGTGCTCAACTCCCGGCTGGACACCGAGCGCCAGGAGATCGTCGAGCACGACCGGGTCAACCTGGGGCTGGCCGTGCAGAGCGACCGCGGGCTCGTCGTCCCGGCGGTGCTGGGCGCGGAGACGATGACCACCGAGCAGCTCGACCGGGAGATCCGGGCGGTCACCACCCGGGCGCGCGAGGGCCGCGCCAGCGCCGAAGAGCTGAGCGCCGGCACCTTCACGCTGAACAACTACGGCGGGTTCCGGGTCGACGGCAGCGCGGCGATCATCAACCACCCGCAGGTGGCGATCCTCGGCTTCGGCCGCATCCTCGACCGGCCGTGGGTGGTGGACGGCGAGATCGTGGTCCGGAAGATCACCCAGATGTCGTTCGTCTTCGACCACCGGGTGTGCGACGGCGGGACCGCCTCGGGGTTCATCCGGGCGGTGGCCGACGCGATCGAGGACCCGGCGTCGGCCATCCCCCGGCTGTGACCGGCCGGCCGCTGCCCGCCCGCCCGGCGGGGACCCCCGTGGTCCCCGCCGGCCCCGCTGTCTGAGGAGACCCGTGCCCGACGTACCTGCGCTCGACATCCCCGTGGGGGCGACCGCGACGCTGGAGGTCGCCGTCACCCCCGAGCTCACCGTGCACTTCGACGAACTCGGCCCGGTGCACCCGGTCTACGCGACGTACAGCATGGCCAAGCACTTCGAGGAAGCCGGCCGCAAGCTGCTGCTCCAGTACCTCGAACCCGGCTCGGCGGGGATCGGCCGGTCGGTGGCGGTCGAGCACCTGGGGCCCAGCTGGGTCGGCGACACCGTCACGGTGGTGGCCCGCTGCACGGAGGTCTCGGGCAACCGGCTGACCTGCGCGTGCACGGCCACCGACGCCCAGGGCCGGGAGCTCGGCCGCGGGACGACGGTGCAGGTGGTGATGCCCGAGGAGCTGCTGGAGCAGCGGATCGGCCCGGCCGCGCGGGCGCGACGGGACGGGGCAGCCCAGCCCCGCTGAGCTGCCCCCGGGCGCGGGCTCAGCGGCGGCGCAGCACCGAGCGGTCGAGCTGCGCCACGTCGGTGACCCCGAGCAGCTGCAGCGCCCGGCGCAGCTCGGCGGCGAGCAGGTCGACCGCCCGCTCGACCCCGGCCTGGCCACCGACGGCCAGCCCGTACAGCTGCGGCCGGCCCAGCAGCACCGCGCGGGCGCCCAGGGCGAGGGCCTTGGCGACGTCGGTGCCCCGCCGGAAACCGGAGTCGACCAGCACCTCGAGCTCGTCGCCGACGGCGTCCACGACCTCGGTCAGCGCGGTCACCGTCGCCCCGACGTGGTCCAGCTGGCGGCCGCCGTGGTTGGACACCACGACGGCGTCCACCCCGGCCGCCGCGGCCCGCCGGGCGTCGGCCGCGGTCAGCACGCCCTTCACCACGAACGGCCCGCCCCAGGCCTCGACCATCCACTCGATGTCGTCCCAGGTGACGGTCGGGTCGAACTGCCGGCCCACGAACTCCATCACCGCCTGCGGCCCGCCGGCCACGTGCCGCACGTTGGCGAAGGTGACGGCCTCCGAGCGGAGCAGGCCCCACCACCAGTGCGGCCGCCGGGCGCCGTCGGCCAGCGTGCGCAGCCCGAGCTCCGGCGGGATCGTCAGGCCGTTGCGCAGGTCCCGCTCCCGGGCCCCGGGCACCGGGGTGTCCACGGTCAGCACCAGGGCCCGGTAGCCGGCCTCCCGGGCCCGGCTGATCAGCTCCTTGCACAGCCCCCGGTCGCGCCAGACGTAGAGCTGGAACCACTGCGGCGGGCTGCCCGCGGCGGCGATGTCCTCGAGCGACGTCGTGCCCAGGGTGGCCGCGGTGTACGGGATGCCGCGGGCCGCGGCCGCCCGGGCCACGGCCAGCTCGCCGTCCGGGTGGACCATCCGGGTGAACCCGGTCGGGCCCAGCACCAGCGGCAGCGCCGAGCGGGCACCGAGCACCTCGGTGCCGAGCTCCACCTCCCCGACGTCGCAGAGCACCGAGGGCACCAGCTCCAGCTCGTCGAAGGCCGCCCGGTTGCGGCGCATCGTGACCTCGTCCTCGGCCGCGCCGTCGACGTAGTCGAAGACCGCGCGCGGCAGCCGCCGGCGGGCCGTGGCCCGCAGGTCCGCGACCGTGTGGCAGCGGGCCAGCCGGCGCCGGTCGCCGTCCAGCTCCGGCCGCTGCACGCGCAGCAGCGCGACCATCTCCGCCGGGGTCACGTCCGCTCGGTCGCCCGGGTCGCACCGCTCCCAGACCTGGGGACCACCGGGGTCCCACCGGGAGCCTCGGCAGCAGGGGCGGCATCGGCGTCGGCGTCGGCCGCGAAGCCGCCGCCGAGGAAGCCGCCGGACACCCGCGGGTCGGTCGACAGCGCCGCGGGGTCGCCCTCGAGCACCACCCGCCCGCGGTCCATCACCGAGACCCGGTCGGCGACGGCGAAGGCGGCCCGGGCGTTCTGCTCCACGACCACCAGGGTCAGCCCGTCGTCGCGGAGCTGGCCGAGGGCGGAGAAGATCTCCCCCACCAGCCGCGGCGCCAGCCCGACGCTGGGCTCGTCCAGCACCAGGACCCGGGGCTGGGCCATCAGCCCGCGGGCGATCGCCAGCATCTGCTGCTCACCGCCGGACAGCGTCCCGGCCGCCTGCTCCAGCCGCGGCTCCAGCCGCGGGAACAGCGCCATCGCCCGGTCGCGGGCCTCCGCCCGGGCGGACGCCGGCCCCCGCCGCCGGGTGTAGCCACCCAGCACCAGGTTGTCGGCCACGCTCAGCGACGGGAACACCAGCCGGTTCTCCGGCACGTGCGCCAGCCCGGTGCGGGCCAGCTTCTCCGGCCCGTACCCGGTGACGTCGGTGCCGGCCAGGTGCACCGTGCCGGCGGTGACCGGCAGCAGCCCGGACAGCGCCCGCAGCAGGGTCGTCTTGCCCGCACCGTTCGCGCCGATGACGGCGACCAGCTCGCCCTCCCCCGCGCTCAGGTCGATGCCGTGCAGCACCGCCAGCCGGCCGTAGCCGGCGTGCAGTCCACGGACCTCCAGGCTCATGGCCGTCCCTCCCTGGACCCGGCACGGACCGGTCTGCCCACGCTCGACCGGCTCACGGTGCGCCCGCCTCGGCGACCGCGGCCGCGGCGCCGTCCTCCGGCTCGACGCCCAGGTAGGCCGCCACCACCGCCGGGTCGTGCCGCACCTCGTCGGGCGTGCCCAGCGCGATGCGGACGCCGTCCTCCAGCACGGCGACCCGGTCGGCGAGGGCGAGCACCGCCTCGACGTCGTGCTCGACCAGCACGATGGCCATGCCCCCGGCGCGGAGCCGACGCAGCAACCGGGCCAGCTCGCGCCGCTCCGTGCCGGACAGGCCGGCCATCGGCTCGTCGAGCAGCAGCAGGTCGGGGTCCAGGGCCAGGGCCCGGGCGATCTCGACCAGCCGCTGCCGGCCGAAGGGCAGGTCGGCGGCGAGCCGATCGGCGTCCTCCCCGAGGCCGAGCAGGTCCAGCAGCTCGCGCGCCGACTCCTCGACGGCACGCTCCTCCCGCCGGGCCGGCAGCACCAGCGCAGCCCCGAGCATCCCCGAGCGGCTGCGCAGGTGGCGGCCGACCATCACGTTGCCCAACACCGTGGCCGAGGTGAAGATCTGCAGGTTCTGGAACGTGCGGGTCGCCCCGGCCCGGGCGAACACGTGCGGCTTGCGCCCCTCGACCCGGGTGCCGGCCATCGTGACCTCACCCGCGGTCGGGGTGACCGCACCGCTGATCATGTTGAAGGCGGTGGTCTTGCCGGCACCGTTGGGCCCGATCAGCGCCACGATCTCCCCCGCCGAGACGGTGAGGTCGAAGTCGTCGACGGCGGTGACGCCACCGAAGCGCTTGGTCAGCCCGCGTACCTCCAGCAGCGGCGTGCCCGCGGCCGGCCGGCCCTCCCGCGCCAGCAGCGGGACGTCGTCGGCCACCGGCTCCAGGTGGATCTCCTCCTCGTCGTCGCCGGGCTCCGGCGCACTGCCGGCCATCCGTCGCCGCGCCCCGGTCCACAGCTGGTGCAGACCACCGGGCAGGAAGATCATGATCGTGGTGAGCAGGATGCCGAAGCCGATCAGCTGCACCTCACCGACCGCGCCGGGCAGCAGCTCCGGGATCAGCCGGCGCAGCCCGTCGTCCAGCCCCTCGACGGCGAAGGCGCCGACGACCGCGCCGTAGACGCTGCCCACCCCGCCGAGCACCGCCATCAGCAGGAACTTCACCGACAGCGGGAAGTTGGCCGCGTTCGGGTTGATCACCCCGAGCCAGTGGGCGAACGCCGTTCCGGCGACGCTGGCGTAGGCCGCCGACAGCACGAAGACCTGCACCCGCAGCCGGAAGGCGTCCACGCCGAGGGACTCCGCGGCCACCTCCGAGTCGTTGACCGCGCCCAGCGCGCGGCCGATGCGGCTCTCCACGATGTTGCGGGCCAGCCACAGCCCCAGCAGCACGACCGGGACCAGCAGCAGGTAGTACTCGGTCGGCGAGTTGTACGTGCGGCCGTTCATCTCCGGCTTGGTGATGCCGTAGATGCCCGAGGTGGCGCCCAGGAAGTCGGACTCGGTGGCCAGCACGGTGACGATGACGCCGAAACCGAGGGTGGCCAGGGCGAGGTAGTGGCCACGCAGCCTCAGCAGCGGGAGCCCGACCAGCAGCGCCGCCAGCATCGTCACCGCGACCGCCAGGACCGACGCCGGCAGCCCGCTCCACTCGTACTTGGTGACCAGCACCGCCTGGGTGTAGGCCCCGATCGCGAAGAAGCCGGCCTGCCCCAGGCTGACCTGACCGGCCAGGCCCATCAGCAGCGAGAGCCCGAGCGCGGCGAGGGCGTAGATGAGCGCGTACACCCCGACGTTGATGACGCTGGAGGAGGCGATCAGGGGCAGCGCCAGCATCAGCAGCGCCACGACGGCGATGCCGATGACGTCGCCGCGGCGACTGCGGCGGCTGTGTGCCCCAATGCGGGGCAGCCGACGGACCGGTCGACCGGCCATGGGTCAGACCCTCGCTTCCGCAGAACGCCCGAAGATCCCGGCGGGCCGGGCGACGAGCACGATGATCAGGAGCAGGAAGGCCACCGCGTCCCGCAGGCCGGTGCTGATGTAACCGGCGGTGAGCGTCTCCAGCACGCCCAGCAGGAGCCCGCCGAGCACGGCACCGCGCACCGAGATCAGCCCGCCCAGGGTGGCCGCGACGAAGCCCTTGAGCCCGAGGGTGAGCCCGGACTCCCAGGAGGTGAAGAAGATCGGGCTGGCCAGCACGCCGGCGATCGCCCCGACGGTCCCGGCGATCAGGAAGCTGATCAGCGAGGCCTTGGTCAGCGAGATGCCGACCAGCCGGGCGGCCACCGGCTGCTCGGCGCAGGCGCGCAGCGACTTGCCGGCCAGGGTGCGCTCGTAGAACCAGTAGACCGCCAGCGAGACGATCCCGGCGATCAGCAGGATCCACAGCTCCTGGTAGCGGATGCTCACCCCGGCGACGGAGAAGCCGCCCGGGGTCAGCGGGGTCAGCCCCTCCGCGTTCGGGCCGTAGACCAGCAGCATCAGGGCCTTCAGCCCGGTGGAGACACCCAGCGTGAGGATCAACGACACCAGGGTCGTCATCCGCTTGACCGGGAAGATGACCAGCCGCTCCATGATCACGGCGACCAGGGCGACCGACACCACGGCGAGGACCACCGCGGCGAGCAGCGGGAGCCCGCTGCCCACCGCGGAGATGGCCACCAACCCGGCCAGGGCGGCGAACTCGCCCTGGGCCAGGTTGATGACCCCGCTGACGGTGAAGATCGCCACGAAGCCGATGGCGACGAGTGCGTAGACCGCACCCTGGCTGAGCCCGGCGAACAGCAGCTGCAGCAGGTCGGTCACCGACCCACCTCGCACCCGTCCGCCGGCTGGACCGGGGGCAAGGAGCCCCTGCAGGACCTGGCGACGACGCTCACGGCGGGCGTCAGTCGCCCTGGTCCGGGACCAGCTGCCACTGACCGTTCTCCACGGTGACCAGCGCGAGGGCCTCCTTCGACAGCCCCGCGTGGTCCTCCGGGGTCATCGTGAAGACCCCGCTGATGCCGGTGAAGTCGGTGACGCTCTCCAGGTGGTCGCGGATGGCCTGGGGGTCGGTGCCCTCCTCGCGCAGGGCGTCGACGGCCAGCTGCCAGGCGTCGTAGGCGTGCCCGGAGAAGGTGGACGGCCCGGCGCCGAACTCGGCGGTGTAGTCGTCGATGAAGGTGGTGATGATCTCCTTCTGCGGGTCGTCGTCGGGCAGCTGCTCGGCGACGACGAGGCGGCCCAGCGGCGCGACCATGCCCTCGGCGGCGTCCCCGGCGGTGTCCAGGAAGACCTGGTTGCCGATGCCGTGGCTCTGCATCACCGGCGTCTCGATGCCCAGCTGGTCGTACGCCCGCTGGGCCAGACCCGCGGCCGGGGGGATCCCCCAGATCACGTTGACGTCGGCACCGGCGTTGCGCAGGTTCACCATCTGCGCGGTGAAGTCGGTGGCGTCCGGGGCGAACTTCTCCGTCGCGACGACCGAGATGCCCTGCTCCGCGCCGATCTCGTCGAACATCTCGGCGACGCCCTCGCCGAAGCCCGAGGCGTCGCGGGCCAGGCCGATGGTGCTCCAGCCCTGCTCGGCCATGTAATCGATCATGCGCTCGATCACGACCCGGTCGTTCTGGGCGGTCTTGAAGACCCACTCCGAGCCCTCGACGATCGCCTGGTTCGCGGCGAGCGAGATCATCGGCGTCTCGGTGGACTCCGCGATCGGCCGCATCGCCAGGCTCGGACCGGTGCGGCTGGCGCCCAGGACGATGTCGACCTCGTCCTCGTTGACCAGCTTGTTCATCGCCTTGGCGGCGCCGTCCTCGGTCGACTGGTTGTCCTCGATGATCAGCTCGACCTCGCGGCCGTCGATGCCGCCCTCCTCCTCCAGCTGCCCGGCGAGCAGCTCGAGGGCCTGGCGCTCGGGCACCCCGAGGGACGCCCCGGCGCCGGTGATGTCGAGGACGGCACCGATCTTGATCGGGCCCGTCTCCTCGGCGCTGCCCCCGCCGCCGCCGCCACCGCCGTCGTCGGACTCGGCGCAGGCCGCCAGGCTGAGTGTCATCGCCGCCAGCAGTGCGGCGGTGCGCGTCGTCGCGGTCCTTCGTCCCATGAGGTCTCCTTTGACCGCAGCTCGATCATCGAGCGCTTCGTTCGAAGTCCGCCACAGGCTAGTCACCATGTGGCCGCGATCACAAGAACCGTGGGCGCCGAGCTCCCGACTACGCCAGGAGCGGCCTCAGGACCCGGCGAGACGAGCGAGGACCCGGGAGAGGACCAAGGACCCCAGGAGAGGACCAAGGACACCGGCACCGATCGACCCGGCTCGCGACGATGGGCGGGACGGCGGCCTACGGGCCCGTCCCGGCACAGACCCCGAGGAGGCCCCGTGGACACCCTGGACGACGACCGCGACGCACGGGCGCTGGACGAGGCCGAGTGCCTGCGCCTGCTGGACACCGCCGCCATCGGCAGGATCGCCTTCACCGAGGGTGCGCTGCCCGCCGTCCAGCCGGTCACCTTCGTCCGGGGCGGCCGGGAGATCTACGTCCCCACCCACCCGGGCAGTGCGGTGGCCGCAGCCAGCCGGGGTGCCGTCGTCGCCTTCGAGGTGGACGAGGTTGACGTCGGCGCCCGCACCGGGTGGAACGTCACCGTGGTGGGACCGTCCCGGCTGATCGCCGACCCGGCCGAGGTGCGTCGTCTCGACGGTCTGGGGGGCGGCCCGTGGGTCCCCTCGGGAGCGCACTGCTACGTCGGGGTGCAGGTGCGGCTCGTGCGCGGCCGGCGGATCGGGCCCCGCCCGGCGCCGGCGGCCGCCCCGGCCGCCCCGGCGGGCCTGTCGCCGGCCGGGGCCGGGATGCCAAGCTGGGTGGGATGAGCGAGCACGCGACGACACCACGGTCGACGGACGTGCCGGGCGGCGCGGAGGCCGACTCCCCCCTGGCGGCGATGCGGCTCACCGAGCTGCTGGAGGAGGTGCAGGACCGGCTCTCCACGGTGGCCAGCACCCACGCCCGGGTGCAGGACCTGCTGGACGCCTTCCTCAGCGTCTCGGCCGGACTGGACCTGGACACGACGCTCCGTCGGATCGTCGAGGCCGCCGCCCGGCTGGTCGACGCCGAGTACGGCGCCCTCGGCGTGCTGCGCCTGGAGGGCGGCCTCGGCCAGTTCATCACCGTCGGCATAGACCAGGAGCAGCGTGCCCGGATGGGGCACCTGCCCGAGGGCAAGGGCGTGCTCGGCCAGCTGATCACCGACCCGCACCCGCTGCGCATCGCCGACCTGGGTGAGCACCCGTCCTCGGTCGGACTCCCGCCCGGGCACCCTCCGATGCGCACCTTCCTCGGCGTGCCGGTGCTGGTCCGCGGCACGGTGTTCGGCAACCTCTACATGACCGAGAAGCACGGCGGCGGCCAGTTCACCAACGAGGACAAGGCGGTGCTGGTCGCCCTGGCCGGAGCCACCGGCATCGCGGTCGACAACGCCCGGCTCTACGCGGAGGGCGAGGTCCGCCGACGCTGGCTGACCGCGGTCGCCGACGTCCGTTCCACCCTGCTGGGGGGCCTGCCCGCGGAGCAGGCGCTGCAACTGGTCGTCGACCGGGTCGCCACCCTGACCGCGGCCGACGGCGCCTGGTTGCTGTCCGGCCCGGACCCGGTCGACGGCAGCTACGAGGTCCAGGCGCAGTCCGGCGCCGAACTCGCCGACGTCACCGGGCACCACCTGCACCTCGCGGACGCACCCACCGCACAGACCGTCGTCGGCCGGCGCGCGCTGACCCCCGTGGACCTGACCGGCTTCCCGCTCGCGGGCCCCGACGCCGCGCCCTGGGGTCCCGCGATCGGCGTGCCACTGCCCAGCACCGATGCGCAGGCCGCCGTGGTGATCGCCGCCCGCCGCGGCGGCAGCCCCGGCTTCGACCCCACCATCGGGCCGCTGATCAGCGAGTTCGCCGACCAGGTGGCGCTGGCGCTGGACATGGCAGCCCGTCAGCAGGTCGCCCGGCGGCTGGACGTCTACGCCGACCGGGACCGGATCGCCCGCGACCTGCACGACCACGTCATCCAGCGGTTGTTCGCCGCCGGCCTCAGCCTGCAGGCCGCGGCCACCCGGGTCTCCGACGACGTCGTCGGGCAGCGGCTGCACCAGGTGGTCGACCAGCTCGACGAGACGGTCCGCGACATCCGCACGACGATCTTCGACCTGCACACCACCGAGGGGACCGAGCACGCCGAGAGCCTGCGGCGGCAGGTCCTCGACATCGTGACCCAGACCGCCGGGGAGCACCTGCAGTCGACCGTGCGGATGTCCGGGGC
The DNA here is from genome assembly GCF_000761485.1 of Modestobacter caceresii. Lineage (GTDB taxonomy): Bacteria > Actinomycetota > Actinomycetes > Mycobacteriales > Geodermatophilaceae > Modestobacter > Modestobacter caceresii. The sequence goes on along the minus strand of NZ_JPMX01000021.1, from coordinate 55,305 downwards.
GGTCGACAGCCTGGTGACCGGCGACCTGGCCGTCGACGTGGCCGCGGTGGTCCGCGAGGGGGTCAGCAACGCCGCCCGGCACGCCGGCGCCCGGCACGTGACGGTCACCCTGGACGTCGCCGACGCCGTCGTCGTCGAGGTCCGGGACGACGGCCGCGGCATCGACCCCACCGTGGCCTGCAGCGGTCTGCGCAACCTGGCCGAGCGGGCGCGGCGGCGGGGCGGGGAGTCCGTCGCCCAGCCGCTCCCCGAGGGCGGCACGCTGGTGCGCTGGCACGCCCCCCTCCCGGTGCGCGGCTCCGGCTGACCGGCGACCGGGGTCAGCCCCGGGACGAGGCGGGGCCCGAGCCCCGGAGCTCGGTCGCCAGGATCGCGGCCTGGGTCCGCCGCTCCAGCCCCAGCTTGGCGAGCAGGTGCGAGACGTAGTTCTTCACCGTCTTCTCGGCCAGGAACATCCGCTCGCCGATCTGCCGGTTGGTCAGCCCCTCCCCGATCAGCTCGAGCACCGTCCGCTCCTGGTCGCTGAGCTTGGCCAGCGGGCCGCTGGGCTCGGCCGCCCGGCGCATCCGCTGCATGACCGCGGCCGCCGCGGCCGGGTCCAGCAGCGACCCGCCACCGGCCACCGTGCGCACCGCGCTCACCAGGTCCTGCCCCAGGATCTGCTTCAGCAGGTAGCCCGAGGCCCCGGCCATGATCGCCTCGAACAGCGCCTCGTCGTCGCTGTAGCTGGTGAGCATCACCGCCTTGAGGTCGGGCAGCCGGGACCGCAGCTCCCGGCACACCGAGACGCCGTCACCGTCGGGCAGCCGCACGTCCAGGACGGCGACGTCCGGGCGCAGCGCAGGCACCCGGGCCAGCGCCTCGGCGGCGTTCTTCGCCTCGCCCACCACGGTGATGCCCGGGTCGGTCTCCAGCACGTCGGCGACACCGCGCCGGACGATCTCGTGGTCGTCGAGCAGGAACACCCGGATGGGGCCGGACGCAGCGTCCGTGGTCACGCGGTACCTCGTGCTCTCCGCCGGGCCATGGCGACGCGGCTGGGTCGTCGGTTGCCGGCGCGCTCCGACGCACGCCTCCGGCAGCGAATCTAGGCGGTGCCGCATGACGACTCCATGACGCACGTGACCACGTCGTCCGCGGTGGGTAGGCGGCGGGGACGCGTGGCGGCAACCGGCCGCCCGGACGACGGGAGGACTCGACATGAGCGCAGCAGCCCAGATGCTGGAGACGTACCCGCAGGACCTCGGGGGCATCGACCGGGAGAAGCTCGTCGCCTGCATCGAGGCGTGCCTGGAGTGTGCGCAGGCGTGCACCGCGTGCGCCGACGCCTGCCTGGCCGAGGACATGGTCGCCGACCTGCGCACGTGCATCCGGACCAACCTGGACTGCGCCGACGTCTGCGAGGCCACCGGGCGGGTGCTGTCCCGGCACACCGGGTACGACGCCAACCTGACCCGGGCCGTCCTCGAGGCCTGCGCGGCCGCCTGCAAGGCGTGTGGGGACGAGTGCAGCGGCCACGCCGAGATGCACGAGCACTGCCGGGTCTGTGCGGAGTCCTGCCGCCGCTGCGAGCAGGCCTGCCGCGAGCTGATCAGCTCGCTGGGCTGACCGGCCGGGCACGCGGCCGACCGGGGACGGTCAGGAGCGGGCGATCCACTCGCACCCGCAGGCACGACACAGCATGGTCGCCCACCAACTGTGGCCCTCGGTCGGCTGCGTGGCGTCCACCAGGTCGCGGGACGCGCAGTCGGGACACCGCAGCAGGGCGGCGAGCGCGCCGCCCAGCCGTCCCCCGCTCCGTCGCCCACCGTCGGTGGTGGTCGTGTCCGCCGGTGCGATGGAGAGGGTCATCGCCGGCTCACGCGTCGGCCAGCGGCGCACCGGCCGCGACCAGCTGGACGTCGGTGGAGGTGGGGGGCGCGACCTCCCGGACGGTCGCCGTCCGGGCGTGGCCACGCTCTTCCCGGTGCGCGTACAGCTCGTGTCGGCTGGGCAGCGGGTGGCCCCCCCGGCAGCACAGCGTGCCGACCTCCCCCACGAGGACCGGGCGCGGGCGGCCGGGCACCTCGAACCGGCCGGCGCGCTCGATGAGCAGGGTGTCGCACTCCGGGCAGTGGAGGTTGTGCAGGGAGAGGATCCAGACGGAGACCATGCGCACACCCTGAGTGACGAGCGCCGCCCGCGGTAGGTCGGCGCCTGCGTGTCCGGGCAACCGTCACAGGATCGCAAAGCGACCGTCCCCGGTCCCGGGGGGCAGCCCGCCCAGGCCCCCGCGGTCAGGCCGCCTGGTCTCCGGTGGCACCGACCTCCGCGCCGGCGACCCCCTCGAAGGCCGACCAGTTCCCGATCTTGCTGCTCGGGACGACGCTGAAGGAGCCGTCGGTCTCCAGTACCACGGCGGCGACGTCGGCCAGGTCGCCGGATCCGCTGGCCCGGACGGCCTGCCGGATCTCGTCGAGCGTCACCCGCTGCTCCTCCATGTGCCCCGGCAGCGGCCGGCCCTCACGGAACAGCAGCGTCGGCCGCGCCGTCAGGACGCTGCGCACCCCGCCCCAACGGGCCGAGGCCCAGGCGACCAGCATCTGCAGCGCAGCCAGCAGGGCCAGTGCGGTGAGGCCCTCGGCCCAGGAGACGTCGGAACTCAGCAGGATCGTGGCCAGCACCGAGCCGAGCGCGACGGTGACGACCAGGTCGTAGGCGTTCAGCTTCGCCAGCGTGCGCTTGCCGGAGAAGCGCAGCACCACGACCAGGGTGACGTAGGCCGCCGCCCCCACCGCCAGGATCCGGCCCAGGTCCGCCCACGAGTCCCACCACATGCCGCTCTCCTCGTCCTGTTCGCCCGCTCGGCCCGCTCCCCTCCTGCCGTGGGGTTCGCAGGGACGCAGCAGCTGCGCCCGGCTGATCCCGACCCCCGTAGCCAGCCCGCCCCGGCCGGAAACACACCGGCCGGCGCCGGTCGATGGCGGCGCCGGGGTCCACGGCGGCGATGTGACAGGTACGTGACGGTCCGCCCGCAGGCCTGTCGGCCGCGCCGGTCGGGTGCCACTCTCAGGTCCCGGCGAACCGGGTCGGGAGCCACCGCCGCCCCTCGTCGCCTGCCATCCGCCCCAGCGACCCGTCACAGACCAGCCCGATGCCGACACCCCGGAGGACGACGTGACCGCTCAGCGCTCACCGCACCCGCTCCCCGGCCCCTCGCTCACCGAGGTGGTCGACGGCCACACCGGCCGGGTCCGGGTCAGCGGACACCTCACCCCCCAGGGCGCCGACCTGCTCCGGGGCACCGTCGAGGGGCTCCGCCGGCTCGGGCACTCGACCGTGGTCCTGGACCTGGCCGACGTGCAGGCCGCCGACGCCGTCGGTCTGCACGTCCTCTCCGACCTGCGCTCCACGATGCGGGCCTCCGGTGACGAACTGCTCCTCCGGAACGCACCGCGGGAGACCGTCGTCGGCTGACGCCCGGGACGGTCAGCCGACCTCGGCCGGCCAGCTCCCGGCCAGCGCCTGGCGGACCCCCTGCCGCCAGGCGCTGGTCTCGGACTCGAGGACGGCGGTGGACTCCAGCGCCCGCTCGGCGACCGCGTCGACGTACCGGCAGACCAGCTCGTCGACGCCGCGGCCCTGGGCGCGCCAGGCGAACTCCCGCAACAGCCCCGCCAGCCGGCGCAGCACGGTGGGCTGTCCTTCGGCGAACTGCAGCGGCTCCTCGACGGCCAGTTGCAGGAGCTCCGGCAGATGCCACGGCGGTACCACGAGCCGGACCCGCTGCTCCTCGTCCCGGCAGGTGCGGGGCGGCACGGGGCACTCCGCGAAACGCCCGAGCAAGGCGGAGGCGTGCGAGAGGGCGTGCACCGCCGTCGTCGGGTCGTTGGTGCCCGGGGACAGGGCGCGGACGCAGATGTCGACGACCTTGCGCAGCCCGTAGGCGAGGTCCCGGTCGGGCGTCCGCTCGTAGTGCAGCTGGAAGCTCGAGTCCAACGCCTCCTCCAGCGTCCCGGTGTCCGGGCTGCCGCCCGGCGCGAGCGACCGGGCGTGGGCCACCGGCGTCCCCTCGACGACGGAGTCACCGATCCGCACGGCCAGGGTGACCGCCACCCCGGCCTCGCGTGCCGCGGCGACGGCCGCCCTCTCGTCCACCCCGACGAGGAAGCCGCTGGACCGGGCCACCAGCGGCACCGGCGGTCCGGCACCGTGGTCCCCCACCGTGTCGTGAGCCCCGTCGTCCGGCTCGTCGAGCTCCCGCGCGACGGTCTGGGTGGCCTCGTCGTGCACGTCGCGCAACATCGTCTCCACCCGCAGCAGCCGGGAGAGGTGGCCCAGGAAGAGGACCAGCGCCAGCACGCTGCCCAGCGCCAGCAGGTAGGCCACCGTGATCGACAGCCGTGGCACGAAGGCGCTCTCGTCCTCGGTGGCGCTCTCGGTGCGCACCGTCCGCAGCACGGTGAGGGCGTAGACGAAGGTGAGCACGAGCTGGGCCAGCGTCAGCTGCACCGTGCGGTCGGTGGAGAAGGTCTGGAGCAACCGGGGCGTGAACTGGCTGCTGCTCAGCTGCAGCGCGACGACGGTGAGCGAGAAGGTCACGCCCGTCACCGAGATCAGCGAGCCGGCGATCGCGGCCAGCAGGTTGCGCGCCGCGGACGCCCCGCCGCCGAAGGCGAAGGTCAGCGGGTGCTCCCGGGTCGCCCAGTGCTGGTCCAGTTCCGGCAGCAGCACGCCGAGGGCGATGGCCAGCAGCACGCCCAGCGCCGGGATGGGCCAGAGGCTGCTCCGCACCGAGCCGACCAGGCGGCTCAGCGGCCCACCGCGGTGAGAGGCGGGATTCGACATGCCGGGAGTCTCGCCCACCGGCCTGTGCAGCGCCGGTGCGGCGGGCCGATCAGCCCTCTGTCGGGTGAGCCGGGTCCTCCAGCTGCATGACCCGCCACAGGCCGGTGCGGTGCAGCAGGTCCTCGGTGCGCCGGTTCACCCCGCGCAGGACGACGGCGCCGCCGCGGGCCCGGCAGGTCCGGTGCGCCCACAGGAAGCTGGCCACCGCGGTGCTGGACAGCTGCCGGACGTCGGTGAGGTCCACGACCAGCCGGCGCGCGCCGGACAGGAGGGCGTCGTGCAGCAGCCAGCGCAGGTCCGCGAGCCCGTCGGCCAGCAGGTCGTCGGACAGCCGTAGGACCACCTGACCGTCCCGGCCGGGACGCGCGGGTTCGGCGTCCGCGCCCGTCGGTGGACGGTGGACGGCGGTGGCGGTCATCGGCAGTGCTCCCCGCGGCTCTGCGTGGTCGGGTGGACCCCTCCGAGGATGGGTGCCGCACCTTGCGATCCCCCGCTGGTTGGTTTGCGATCGTGTGACGGCTCCCCGACCGGCGCGGGGCGCGCACCGCGGCGATGGCAGCATGGGCCGCGTGTCGCCGCGTCTGCTGCTGGTCGAGGACGACGACCACATCCGCATGCCCCTGCGCTGGGCCCTCGAGGACGAGGGCTACGAGGTCGCCGAGGCGGCCAGCGGAGAGGACGCCTGCCGGCAGGTGGCGATCGCCGCGCCGGACCTGATGATCGTCGACCTGATGCTCGGCGCCATGGACGGCTACGCCGTCATCCGCGAGGTCCGCCGCGCCAACGACCTGCCGATCGTGGTGGTCAGCGCCCGGGCCGACACGCACGACATCGTGGCCGCACTCGAGGCCGGCGCCGACGACTACGTGACCAAGCCGTTCCAGGTCAAGGAGATCACCGCCCGGCTGCGCGCCCTGCGCCGCCGGATCAGCGCGAGCTCGGGTGCGGACGAGCGCCCCCAGGAACTGGTCCTCGACGGCGACCCGGCGGCACCGCTGGTGCTCCGGCCGGACCGGGGCACGGTGCACCGCGGCACCGAGCAGCTGCACCTGACGCTGACCGAGTTCCGGCTGCTCTGCGAGCTGGCCGCCTCCCCCGGCCGGGTGCTCAGCCGGCAGGCGCTGCTGGAGCGGGTGTGGGAGCACGGGTTCTTCGGCGACGAGCGGCTGGTGGACGTGCACGTGCGCCGGCTGCGGACCAAGGTGGAGCGGGACCCGGGCGCGCCGACGCTCGTGGTGACCGTGCGGGGCCTGGGCTACCGGCTGGACCCGCAGTGAGGCTGGCGCTCGCGCCGAGACGGCTGCGGGCGCGGATCGTGCTCGCCTTCGCCGTCGGCGCGCTGCTGGTCTCCGCCGTCCTGGTGACCACCACCTTCGCGCTCGCCCGCAGCTACCTGCTGGACCAGCGCGAGAGCGCCGCCACCCGGCAGGCGTTCACCGACGCCAACGTGCTGGCCAGCCGGCTGTCCACGGCGGGCAGCGAGGTCGGTGACGAGCTCGACGACCTCGTCCCCTCCGGTGGCGCTGACGTCGTGGTGCGCAGCGGCGGCGCCTGGTACTCCTCGCGGCTGGACGTCGGCGCCCGTGACGTCCCGGGGCCCCTGCAGGAGCTGGTGGCCTCGGGGACGGCCAGCACCGCCCGGGTCGACAGCCCGACCGGTCCGCAGCTGGTGATCGGCATCCCGATCGCCGCGGCGGGCGTCGAGTTCTACGAGGTCGCCCCGCTGGTCGAGCTGCAGACCGCGCTGCGCACGCTGGCCGCGGTGTTGGGCGCCGGCGCGGCGACCGCCACCCTGGCCGGGGCGCTGTTCGGAGCCTGGGCCAGTCGGCGCGTCGTCCAGCCACTGGAGCAGGTGGCCGGGGCGGCGACCCGGATCGCCGGGGGTGAGCTGGACATCCGGCTGCCGCCCACGGAGGACCCCGACCTGCTGGCCATCGTCGCCAGCTTCAACAGCATGGTCGATGCGCTGGCCTCCCGGATCGACCGGGACACCCGGTTCGTCGGCGACGTCAGCCACGAGCTGCGCAGCCCGCTGACCAGCCTGGTCACCAGCGTCGAGGTGCTGGGTGCCCGCCGTGAGGAGCTCTCCCCACGCGGCCAGCAGGCGCTGACCCTCATCCAGGGGGAGCTCGGCCGGTTCCGCCGGATGCTGGACGACCTGCTGGAGCTGGCCCGGGTGGACGGTGACCCGGTGACGGCGTCGGACGAGCCCGTCTCGCTGGCCGCCCTCGTCCGCGAGGTCCTGGCGCACCGCGGCGGGCCGGAGGTGGTGCTGTCCGCGGACCCGGACGAGGAGACGGTCGTGCAGGGTGACAAGAACCGGCTGGAGCGGGCGGTGACCAACCTGCTGGACAATGCCGACCGGCACGCCGGCGGGGCGGCGGCGGTGCTGGTGGAACGCCGGGAGGGCTCGGTGGTCGTGATGGTCGACGACGCCGGCCCCGGCGTGCCCCTCGTCGAGCGGGAGCGGGTGTTCGAGCGGTTCGCCCGAGGCCCGCGGGCGGCCCGCGGGTCGCTGCCCGGCGCCGGTCTGGGGCTGGCGATCGTGGAGGAGACCGCGACCGGGCACGGCGGCGGCGCCTGGTGTTCCGAGAGCCCGTTCGGCGGCGCGCGCTTCACCCTCTCCCTCCCCGGCGCAGCGCAGTGAGCCGCCTCCGCACGCGCTCCTCCGGAGGGGGGCGCCGGTCCGGCGCGCTGCTGCTGGCCGGGGCGCTGGCCGGCTGCGGCGTCCCGACCGGCGGCGCACCCGAGCCGATCCCCACCTCGCAGGTGCCCTACGACCTCGCGTCCCCCAGCCCGACCGTCACCGGCGCCCCCTCGGCCTCCGCGCGGATCGACGAGCCGCGCATCTACCTGGTGGCCGAGGACGGCGCCCTCGTCCCGCGCGGCCGGTCGCTCCGCTCCGGTGCGCTGTCGTCACGGCTCGACCAGCTGCTCGACGACCTGGCGACCGGTCCGACGACCGGTGAGCTGACCGATCGGCTGTCCACCGCGCTACGGCCGGAGACGTCGCTGTCGGTGGACGAGCTGTCCGACGGGACGGTGACGATCGACCTGGGCGGGGACGCCGAGGCGCCGGCCGGGCAGGAGAGCCGCCGGGCGGTGGCCCAGATCGTGCTGACGGCGACCAGCCTGCCGGAGGTCGAGGAGGTGCTGCTCACCCGGGACGGGGAACCGGTCGACGCGCCCCTGCCCTCCGGTGCGCTGACCTCGCAGCCCCTGTCGGCTGCGGACTACGAGCCGTTGCTCACCCCCACGGCCTCGCCTCCGTCCTGACCGGCCCGCGGCACGCCGGCCGGCGGCGTCACAGCTGCGGCCGGACGCCGGCCTCCTCGGCCAGGTCGGCCGGCTCCAGCGGTCCCTCGCCGTCCATCGCGGACCGGCCCGGACCGCGCCGGCCCACCGGGAGCACCGTGCTCTCCTGCGCCCCCTCCAGCTCGAGGGCCAGCGCGGTGTAGAACGCCACCGCGGCCAGCAGGATGCCGACCCAACCGGCCACGGCCTCCCAGTCGGCAGAGCCGGTCATCTCGTAGACCCCCGTGGTGGCGAACCGGGTCGCGGCGACGGTCATCACCAGGGCCGGCATCACCTTGCTGCCGACCGCCGCTGCCGCCGGCACCAGCATCGCGATCCCGGCGACCACCAGCAGCACACCGAGCCCGGAGCTGGTGGTGCCCGGCGCGAGGCTGTACGTGGTGAACCCGGCCACCGCCCAGGTGCCGCTGAGCACGCCCATGCCGGTGGCGGCCACCGGGTCACGGGTGAGGAAGCCCATGACCGAGGCGAGCAGCTGCAGCGGGACGGTGGCCGCCAGGGCGGTGATCGCCGCGATCCGCCCCTGGTCCGGCTCCACCCAGCCCAGCTGCACGGCGCTGAAGACCGTCGTGGCCAACGCCAGTGCGAGGAAGCCCAGCGGCAGGGGCGTTGCCAGGGGACGGAGCACGACCCGGGCCGCCGGTGCCTCCTGCGCCATCAGCTGACCAGCACCTGGGTCGCCTCCACCTTGAGCATCGCGTTGGCCCACCCCACCTGGCGCAACGTCTCCGGGTGACAGCGCTGGGCGAGTGCCAGGAGCTCCTCCTGCTTGGCTCCCTGGGCGGCCTGGGCCAGCAGCTCCCAGTCCAGCGACACCCCGGATGCCTCCCGGTAGACGTGCCGCAGGTCGGCCAGGAGCAGCAGCCCCGGCTCGGGCCGGCGGCCCACGGCGTCCGACGCCTTCTGCCGCAGGCTGGCCAGCAGGCTCGGGTCGCCCTCCGGCTGCGCGTCCAGCTCGACGTCGTAGTCCCGACCGATCGCGGCCAGCGCCTGGACGTGGTCCTGGGACCAGCGGGCGATGTCCCGCGCCACGTAGAAGATCTCGTGGTCGGCCTTGTGCCGGTCCGACATCGCCAGCAGCGCGCCGGCGAGGTGGTTCTCCGAGCGGTGCAGCTCCCCGATCGCGAGTCCCAGCTTCACTTCACACCTCCGGTCGCGGCCATCTGCTCGGTGACGGCGGCGGCGGGCCCGCCGGTGGTGGGCGGCACGTCGGCCGTCACCGGCCGCGATCCCGTGGTCGTGGGTGCCAGGGACGGGCTCCCCTTGCCCTTCGACAACCGGCGGACCGCCGCCGCAGCGGTCTTGAAGATCGGCTGTTTGGACACGGGATCCCAGTCGGTGAGCGTCAACTCGTTGGCCGCCCGACCCCGCTTGCCGCCCGGCTCGTGGCCCGACGGTGAGTCCCAGTAGCCGTAGTGGAACGGCAGGAACGCCACGCCGGGCCGGATTCCGCTGATCCGCAGCCGGGCCTCCACCCGGCCGCGGGGGGTGCTGATCTCCAGCAGGTCGCCCTCGGTGAAGCCACGGTCGGCGGCGTCACTGGCCGACAGCTCGACCCACACCTCCGGCGCCGCCTTCTGCAGCTGCGGCGCCCGGGCGGTCTTGGTCCGGGTGTGGAAGTGGTAGAGGGTGCGCCCGGTGATCAGCTGGAAGGGGAACTCCTGGCTGACGATCTCGTGCGGCGGCAGGTACTCGACCGCCTTCAGGACCGCCTTGCCGGTGGGGTTCAGCGCCTTGTACTCGACCGGTGACAGCGGCGCGCCGGTGACCAGGTCCCGGCCGTAGCTCTCGCAGTAGTCGGGTGCTGCCCAGAACTGGCCGTCGACGTAGATGCGCTCGGTGCCGTCGGGGTTCTCCGCGTTGCACGGCCACTGGATGCCACTGCCGCCGCGGAGCTTCTCGTAGCTCAGGCCGGTGTAGTCGCACGGCCGCCCGCGGGTGCAGTCCTTCCAGCCCTCGAACGCGCCCTCCGGGTCGTCCCACTTCACCAGCGGCTGGCCGTCCTTGTCCTGCAGGCCCATCCGCCGGGAGAAGTCGATGAAGATGTCCAGGTCCGGCCGCGCCTCGCCGGGCGGCTCGACCGCCTTCTCCGACAGGTGCACGGTGCGGTCGACGTTGGTGAAGGTGCCGGTCTTCTCCCCCCAGGTGGCCGCCGGCAGCACCACGTCGGCCAGCTGCGCGGTCTCGGACAGGAAGATGTCCTGCACCACGAGGAAGAGGCGCTCCTGGGCCAGGATCTCCCGGATCCGACCCAGCTCGGGCAGGGAGACCGCCGGGTTGGTGGCCTGCACCCACATGAACCGGATGGAGCCCTCCTCGGCGTAGCGGAACATCTGCATGGCGTGGGTGGGCGGCGACCAGTGCGGGATCTGCATCGGGTCGAGGTTCCAGACCTTCGCGAGGTCCTTCACGTGCTCGTCGTTCGACCAGTTACGGAAGGCCGGCAGGTCGCCGTCGGCACCGCACTCGCGGGTGTTCTCCGCCGTCGGCTGGCCGTTCATCTGCAGCACCCCGCAGCCGGGCTTGCCCAGCATGCCGCGGATGATGTTGACGTTGTTGACCTGCACGGCAGCGGCCGAGGCCTGGTGCGACTGGTAGAAGCCCTGCAGCACGGTCGAGAGCAGCCGCTCCGCCTGGCCGAGGACCCGGGCGGCCTCCCGGATCTGCTCGGCCGGCACGTCGCAGACCTCCGCGGCGACCTCCGGCGGGTAGTCCGCCACGCGCTTCTCCAGCTCCGCGAAGCCCACCGCGTGCGCCTGGACGTAGTCGGAATCCACCCAGCCGTTGGCGATGATCTCGTGCAGCAGGGCGTTCATCAGCATCACGTTGGTGCCCGGCCGGGGCGCCAGGTGGATGGTGGCCTCGCGCGCGACCGGCGTCATCCGCGGGTCGACGCAGATGACCTTCGGCGGGTTCGGCCCGGCCAGCCGGTCCAGGACCCGGGTCCACAGCACCGTCTGGGTCTCGGCCATGTTGTGGCCGTAGAGCGCGATGACGTCGGCGTGGTCGATGTCGGTGTAGGAACCGGGCTGCCCGTCGCAGCCGAAGGACTCCTTGAGCGCCGCGGCCGCCGTCGCGGTGCACAGCCGGGTGTTGCCGTCGACGTGGTTGGTGCCGATGCCACCGTGGGCGATGAGCCCCATGGTGTAGTACTCCTCCAGGAACAGCTGCCCGGTGGTGTAGAAGCTGATCGCGCTGGGGCCCTGCTCGTCCAGCAGCTCCTTGGTCCGGTTGACCACCGCGTCCATCGCGGTGTCCCAGTCCGTCTCCACCAGCTTCCCGTTGCGCCGGATCAGCGGCTTGGTCAACCGGTCCGGTGACTTGTTGGCCTGCCAGCCGAAGAGGTCCTTGGGCCCGAGCCGGCCGTGGTTGACCCGGTCGACCTCCCGACCACGGACCCCGACGATCTCGCCGTCCTTGACCGCGATGTCCAGGCCGTCGCCGTTGGAGTGCAGGATCGTCGCCGACTGGACCCAGCGGTCGACGTCCTCGGGGGCGACCCCGTCGGCCAGGTGGGTGTCGACCCGGGTGGGCCACGCCTCCCCCGGCCCGTACGGCGTCCGGGTGCCCCACGGTTCTGCGATGCGGTCGGTCTGCATGCCATGCCTCCTGATGGAAATCCGGCTGTCTGCGGTGCTCGTCGCCCGGCCCACCGAGCCGTGCCCGGCCTCAGCCACCGCCTCATCGTCGAAGCCGATCCGGGACGACGTCCCCGCGCGCGCCGCTGCTCAGCGCGCTTCCTGCCCACCGTGTGCTCTCTGGGGCCGGGCAACTCCGCCCACCCTCACAGCGTGGTTGCACGCCTGCAACCGTTGGCGCGCCGAGGCCCCTGGCCCGGCACGGTGGGCGCGCTGACATGCTCCCGGTCAGACGTCGAGGCAGCGGCGGCTGAGCGTCGACACGACGGAGCGTCCATGAGAGCCGTCCGGACTCCCACCGGTCAGCAGGTCCGAGCGTCGCTCTGGTTCTGGCCCACGGTCGACGGCGCCCATCGCGATCGCGCCGGGACCACCCGGTCGATCTGAACCGTCGACCACGTGAGCGGCGCGGCCTCAGCGTCCGCGCCCGTCGGGCGGGTCAGCGGCGCAACGCCCGGGCCAGCCGTCGGACGGCCACCGCACCGACGCCGGCCGCGGCCACCCACGGGCCGGCCACCAGCAGCGGGTCCACCACGTGGTGGCGCCGGTCGGAGCGGCCGGCACGGGAGCGGAGGCCGCCGTGCGACGCCTCGGTGCGCACCCCGGTCGCCGGCACGTCGGGTCGGGTGGAGCCGAAGGACTGCAGGTGGCTGCCCCAGGCGTCGACCCGGTCACCGGCGACCAGCAGCAGCCAGTGCGCCAGCCGTGCCTCGCTGAACCGCTGGTAGGCCAGCCGCCGGATCGCCCCGGACGGGCCGTGCAGCGGCTGGGCGGTGCCGAACACCGGGGTCACGAACGCGTGCTCGATGGAGCGCTCCCGCCCTGCCGACCCCGGCTGCCGGTCCGGGAAGTCCCAGTGGGCGCCGGTCTGGGCGGGGTACTGCAGCTTCGGGGACGACGGCCGGTCGGCGGGGTCGAGGTCGACGCCCCAGCCGGGGATGCGGGCCCGCAGCTCCTCCCGGCTGGGGGGCGCGGTGCGCTTGTCGCGGACGTAGGCGCTGGGGATGTCGGGCTCGGTCATCGTGGTCGCTCCCTCAGGTCGCGTTCGGCACGACGAGCGGCTTGATGCAGCCGTCGAGCTTGGCGGAGAAGACGTGGTACGCCTCGGCGATGTCCTCCAGCGGGAACCGGTGGGTGACCATCTGCCGCGGGGTCAGGTGTCCGTTGAGCACGTGCTCGAACATCCGTGGCCACTGCCGCTTCACCGGGGTCTGGTTCATCCGCAGGGTGAGGCCCTTGTTCATCGCGTCGCCGAACTTGACCGCGTTCGGGATCGGGCCGTAGGCGCCCACCACCGCGATGGTGCCGCCCTTGCGTGCGGCGTCGATCGCCCAGTTCAGCGCGGTGGCCGACCCGCCCTGGAGCTTGAGCTTCGGCCCGGTGAACTGCTGGAGGGCGTTGCCGTCGGCCTCCGCGCCCACCGCGTCGATGACGACGTCGGCGCCGAGGAAGTCGGTCTGCTGCTTCAGCTCGACCACGACGTCGTCCAGCTCGTCGTAGTCCAGCGTCTCGGCGTGGGCCATCTCCCGGGCCTTCGCCAGCCGCTCGGTGAGGTGGTCGACGACGATGACCCGGCCGGCGCCCATCAGCCACGAGGACTGGGCGGCGATCAAGCCCACCGGCCCGGCGCCCAGGACCACCACGGTGTCGCCCTCGACGATCTCGCCGAGCTGGGCGCCGAAGTAGCCGGTGGCGGCGGCGTCGGTGAGCAGGACGGCGTCCTCGTCGTGCATCCAGTCGGGGATCTGCACCGGCCCGACGTCGGCGAAGGGCACCCGCACGTACTCCGCCTGGCCGCCGTCGTAGCCGCCGGTGGTGTGCGAGTAGCCGTAGATGCCGCCGACCGCGGTCGCGTTCGGGTTCACGTTGTGGCAGTTGGAGTAGAGGCCGCGGGCGCAGAACCAGCACGAGCCGCAGAAGACGTTGAACGGCACCATCACCCGGTCGCCGACCTGCAGGTGCTGCACCGACGGGCCCACCTCGTCGACGATGCCGATGAACTCGTGGCCGAAGGTGTGGCCGACCCGGGTGTCCGGCATCAACCCGTGGTAGAGGTGCAGGTCGGAACCGCAGATCGCGGCCAGTGTCACCCGGACGATCGCGTCGTTCGGGTGCTCGATCCGCGGCCGGTCCTTCTCCTCGACCCGCAGCTTGTAGGGGCCTCGGTAGGTCATCGCGCGCATGGTGCCTCCTGGAACGGCTCGTCCGCCCGGGGTTCCCCGTGCACGGCTCCGGCAACCGCCGCCGGGTGTGTGAGGGTGGCGGGCATGCACCTGCTGCTGGAGTACACGCTGGCCGAGGACTACCTGGAGCGCCGAACGGCCCTGCGGGAGGACCACCTCGGCCTGGCCCGGGCTGCCCACGAGCGGGGTGAGCTGCTGCTCGCCGGCGCGCTGCCGGACCCCTACGACCGGGCGCTGCTGGTGTGGACCGCGTCCCGGGAGGTCGTCGAGCGGTTCGTCGAGGCCGACCCCTACGTCGTGCACGGGCTGGTGACCGGGTGGACCATCCGGCCCTGGAACGTGGTCATCGGCTGACCTGCGGTCCGGGCAGCTGCACCGTCGTCGTCACCCGCACCACCGACGGTCGCGGCGGCACCGAGCCGAACCCGAAGGTGACCGGCGGCCGCACCGGCGACACCGCGCCCAGCGGCTCGCCGTCCCACGTCGCGTCGACCGAGGCCACGGTGTGCAGGTCCTGCACGCCGTACCACTCGGTGCGCCCGTTGCCGGCCGAACCGGTGGTGCGCAGCCCGGTCAGCAGCCGGGCCGGCCGGTCGAGCAGCCCGACCCAGCCGGGCCGCCGGGCCAGCGGCGCGGGCACCGCACGCAGCAGCCGGCCCAGCACGGGACGGCGGCCCACGCGGACCGACATCGCCAGCGGGCCGGCGCGCACCGTCCACGTCGCGCCGTTCCGGGTCACCGCCACGTCCACCAGCCGCACCTCGTCGAAGGAGTAGGTCGACCCGACGAAGTCGGCCACCTGCCCGCTCGGCGCGAGCAGCACCCGGTGCCCGTCCGGCCGCTGCACCATGACGTCGGAGAACGCCCCCAGCGGCGAGGACGGCCAGTGCCCGAGCACGATCCGGGTGCCCGAGGTGGTGCCGGTCCCGAGGATCCAGCCGTCGAACCGCAGGGGTGTCGTCACCCCTGCTGCGGTGTCCATGACCGCGTCCGCTCAACCCGCCGGCAGCACCTTCCCTGGGTTCATCAGCCCCGCCGGGTCGAGCAGCGCCTTGACCCCGCGCATCAACTCCAGTTCCAGCGGGTCCTCGTAGTCGGTGAGCAGGTCCCGCTTGGCCACCCCGACGCCGTGCTCGGCGCTGATGCTGCCGGCGAAGGAGACGGTGGAGTCGTAGACGACGCGGGCCAGCTCGTCGGCCCGGGCGCGGAACGCCGCGTCGTCGCTGTCCGCCGGCTTGCTCAGGTTGTAGTGCAGGTTGCCGTCGCCGACGTGCCCGTAGGCGACCACCCGGATGCCGGGGACGGCGGCGGCCAGCGCGCGGTCGGTCTGCTCGACGAACGCCGGGATGCGGCTGACCGGCACGGTGACGTCGTGCTTGAGGCTGGGGCCCTCCCGGTTCTGCGCCTCGGAGATCCCCTCGCGCAGCGCCCACAGCGCGGCCACCTGCGCCGACCCCGAGGCGATGACGGCGTCCAGCGCGAGGTCCCGCTCGAACGCCTCGCCCAGCGCGGTCTCCACCACCTCGCCCAGCCCGGCGTCGGGCAGGGTGTCGCTGAGCTCGACCAGCGCGTACCAGGGGTGCGCCTCGGCGAACGGGTCGCGGGCACCGGCCGCGTGCGCGAGCACGAACTCCACGCTCTGCCGGCTCATCACCTCGAAGCCGGTCAGCCGGTCCCCGGCCAACGCGCGCACCACCTCGATCAGCTCCACCGCGGCCGCCGGCCCGGGCAGCGCCACCCAGGCGGTGGCCCGGCTGCGGACGGCTGGGAACAGCTTGAGCACCGCGGCGGTGATGATGCCGAGCGTGCCCTCGGCTCCGACGAACAGGTGCTTGAGGTCGTAGCCGGTGTTGTCCTTGCGCAGACCTCGGAGGCCGTGCCACGTCCGCCCGTCGGCGAGGACCACCTCCAGACCCAGCACCAGGTCGCGCATGGTGCCGTAGCGGAGCACCGCCGTGCCGCCGGCGTTGGTGGCCAGGTTGCCACCGATCGTGCAGCTGCCCTCCGCGCCCAGCGACAGCGGGAACAGCCGGTCGGCGGCCGCAGCGGCCTCCTGCACCGACTGCAGCACCACGCCGGCCTCCACGGTGATCGTCTGGTTGGCCGGGTCGAGCTCCCGGATCCGGCGCATCCGGGTCAGCGACAGCACCACCTGGCGACCCGAGGCGTCCGGCACCGCGCCGCCGCACAGGCCGGTGTTGCCGCCCTGCGGGACCACGCCGACCCCGGCGCCCCGGCACAGCCGGACCACCGCGGCGACCTCGTCGGTGCTGGCAGGACGGACCACCGCTGCGGCTTCGCCGGAGTACGCGCCGCGCCAGTCGGTCAGGTGGCTGCGCACCTGGTCGGGGTCGGTGACCAGGCCGGCCGGGCCGACGGCGTCGTGCAGCGCCGCGAGCAGGGCCGGGAGGGCATCCGGCGTGGTCATGCGGTGTCCTCTCCGGGCCGGACCGGGGTCAGCTGCAGGACGGCGCGGGCGTGGTCCACGTTCGCCGCGAGCTGGGCGGCGTCCCAGCTGTGCACGGTGTCCGCCGACGGGGCCAGCTCGCTGAGCCGGGGCCCCCACGCCGCCGTCCGCCCCGGGAAGCTCGCCGCCAGCACGTCCACCATGGTCGCCGCGGCGGTCGAGGCCCCGGGCGAGGCGCCGAGCAGCGCCGCCAGGGAGCCGCCCGCCGAGGTCACCAGCTCGGTCCCGAAGCCGACCATGCTGCCGCGGCCCTCCGTGGTCTTGAGCACCTGCACCCGCTGCCCGGCGGTGATCAGCTCCCAGTCCTGGGCGCGGACCGACGGGACGAACTCCGCGAGCGCCGCGATCCGGTCCTGCGTGGTCTGGCGCAGCTGTCGCACCAGGTAGGCCATCAGGCTGCGGTTGTCCCGGGCGGCGGCCAACAGGGTCGGCAGGTTGCCCCGCCGCACGGAGCGCACCAGGTCGGTGAGCCGCCCCTGGGTGAGGAACCGCGGGGAGAAGGCGGCGAACGGGCCGAACAGCAGGTGGTCGCGGCCCTCCACGACCCGCCGGTCCAGGTGGGGCACCGAGATCGGCGGCGCACCCGGCGCTGCGTGGCCGTACAGCTTGGCCCGGTGGGCGGCGACCAGCTCGGGCCGGTCGGTGCGCAGGAACTGGCCGCTGATCGGGAAGACGCCGTACCGGCGCACCTCGGGCACCCGAGCCGCCTGCAACAGCGGGAGGGTCCCGCCGCCGGCACCCACGAAGACGTACGGGGTGCGCAGCTGCCGCCGTGCCCCGGTGCGCCGGTCGCGCACGTCCAGGTGCCACCGGTCCCCGCTCCGCCGCAGCCCCCGCGTCTCCTGGCCGAACCGGACGTCCGCGCCCCGTGCGGCCAGCGCGGACAGCAGTCGGCGGGTGAGCACGCCGAAGTCGACGTCGGTGCCCTGGGCCGAGCGGGTCGCCGCGATCGGCTGACCCGGGGGTCGCTGGTCGAACACCAGCGGCAGCCACCCGGCGAGCACCGCCGGGTCGTCCGAGAACTCCTGGCCGGCGAACAGCGGGTGGTCGCGCAGGGCCTCCCAGCGGGCCCGCAGGTAGGCCACCCCCTCGTCGCCCCGCCCCAGCCCCAGGTGCGGCACCGAGCGGATGAAGTCCTCCGGTGGGCCGAGGAGACCGCGCTCGACCAGGTGGGCCCACAGGGTCAGCGAGGTGAGGAACTGTGCACCGATCTGCACCGCGGCCGACACGTCGACGGTCCCGTCGGGACGGCGGGGCGTGTAGTTGAACTCGCACAGCCCGGCGTGCCCGGTGCCGGCGTTGTTCCAGGCGCTCGAACTCTCCAGCCCCGCGGCGTCCAGCCGCTCGACCACGGTGATCGTCCAGCCCGGCTCCAGCTCGCTGAGCAGCACGCCCAGCGTCGCGCTCATCACTCCGCCACCGACCAGGACGACGTCCCGGTCCTCTGGTCCGACGTCGGTCATCGCTCTCCCTCTCATCGCAGCAACAGCGCCACACCGAGCAGCACCGGCACCGACAGCACGGTGGTCAGCAGCACCACGTCGCGAGCCACCGCACTGCCCCGGTCGTAGGTCGTGGCGTAGACGAACACGTTCTGTGCGGTGGGCAGGGCGGAGGTGAGCGTGACCGCCAGCAACGGCACCCCCGCCAGGCCGACCCCCCAGCGGCCCAGCGCGTAGGCCAGTGCCGGCTGCACCGCCGTCTTGAGCGCAACGGCCAGCCAGACCTGGCCACCGCCGTCCCCGGACGCCGGCCGCGGCGCCCCGTGCAGACTCGACCCGAAGGCGAGCAGCGCCGCGGGGACGGCGAGGGCGGCGAGCAGCTCGACCGGCTGGAGCACGACCGCGGGCAGCCGCCACCCGGTCTCGGCCAGCAGCAGGCCGACCAGGCAGCCGAGCACCACCGGCGTGCGCACCGGCTGGGTGAGCACGTGCCAGCGGGACGGCGCGCCCGCATCCGGCCCGCGCGAGCCGGCCAGCACCGCGAGCCCCACCGGGGCCATGACCAGCACCTGGAAGAGCAGCACCGGCGCCACGTAGGTGGCGTCGCCGAGCACGTAGACCGCGATCGGGAGGCCGAGGTTCCCGGCGTTGACGTAGGAGGACGCGAGCGCGCCGGTGGTCAGCGAGGCCGGGCGCAACCGCCACCACCAGCGGGCGAGCCCGGCGTACAGCGCGGCAGCGACCAGGGCACTGCCGCCGGTGGCCACCAGAGCGGCGGTGAACAGCCCGGCCGGGTCCGCCTCGGCCAACGTCAGCAGCAGCAACGCCGGCGTCGCGACGAAGTAGGACAGGCGGGAAAGCACCCCGGCGGCGTCGGGGCCCAGTGCTCCGGTGCGGCCGGTGAGCCAGCCGACGGCGATGACCGCGGCCAGGGCGGCGAACCCGCTCAGGACCGCGGTCACGTGGCCGCAGGCCGCACCGTGGCGGTCACCGGATCGCGTCCTCCACCGCGGCCACCAGCTGGGCGAGGGCGCCGTCTGGGGCCTGCGGGAGGAAGAGGCTCGGCTCGGCCAGCTCGAGCTCGAGCACCACCGGGGAGCCGCCCGCATCGGCGACCAGGTCGATCCGGGCATACAGCACCGGGGCGGCACCGGGCACGAGCGACGGCACCGCGTCGAACACCGCCTGGGCGATCGCGCGCTGCTCCGGGGTCGGCTCGACCGCGCGCAGGTCGCCGCGGCTGTCGCGGTCCTGGCGCACCCCTTCGCCGCGCTGCAGCAGCGGGCCCTTGCGCACGGCGTGGGAGAACCGGCCGCCGAGGAAGAGCATCGCGGTCTCCCCGGCGTCGTCCACGCTGGCCAGGTAGGGCTGGACCATCGCCGTCCGGCCGGCCGCGGTCAGCTCGGCGACGTGCCCGAGCACCGCCGCCGGCTGGGTCCACCGGGCGGTGTCCCGGGAGCCGGCCGAGATCGACGGCTTCACCACCCACTCCCCCGCCTCCGGCAGCGCGGCGACGTCGGTGGGGTCCCAGACGGTCGGGACGACGGGCAGCCCGGCGGCGACGAGGTCGCGCAGGTGGGCCTTGTCGGTGTTCCAGGCCAGCACCTCGACCGGGTTGCGCAGCCGCGGGACGGCGGCGGCCCAGGCCAGGAACTCCGCCCGCCGCCAGGCGTAGTCCCAGCAGGACCGGACGACGGCCAGGTCGTAGTCCGCCCAGTCGACGTCCGGGTCGTCCCAGCGCACCAGGTCGACCGCCAGCCCGGCCGCGCGCAACGCGGGCGCCGCGATCGGCAGGTCCGGGTCGACCCGCAGTCCCCGCTCGCTGCTGACCAGCGCGACCCGCGCGCTCACGCCGGCAGCTGGAGGACGCCGTCGATCCGCCGCGGGATGCCGGTGTGGTCGTCGGTGAGCTCGGCCGGGAGCACGTCGGCCGGGGCGCCCTGCCAGGTGACCGGGCGGAGGAACCGGCGGATCGCCGAGGTGCCGACCGAGGTGTGCTGGGAGTTGGTCGACGGCCACGGCCCGCCGTGGTGCTGCGCCCAGGACACCGCGACACCGGTCGGGTAGGCGTCGTAGACGATGCGGCCAGCCCGGGTGCGGAGCTCCTGGGAGACCGCCAGCGGCAGCTGGGTCTCCCCTGCGCCCCGCAGCACCGTGGCGGTGAGCGAGGAGGGCATCTTCGCCAGCGCGGAGAAGAGCTCCGGCTCGCCGTCGTACCGGGCCACGACCGTGACCGGGCCGAAGACCTCCTCGGTGACCTGCTCGGGCAGCCCGGCGGCCGAGGTGCTCAGCAGCAGAGGCGTCGCGGCGAAACCGGTGCCGTCGCCCTCGGTGCCGCGGGCGACAGCGGTGACCCCCGGCGCCTCGGCGATGGCGGCGGACAGCTTCCCGAACGACGCCGCGATGCCCTCGTTGAGCAGCACCTGCGGGCTGCTGCCGCGCACCGCCTCGGCCATCGCGTCGACGACCTGGTCGCCCTCGGCACCGGTGGGCACGAGCACCAGGCCGGGCTTGGTGCAGAACTGACCGGCACCGAGGGTGAAGGACCCGACGAGCTCCGCCCCGAGCTGGCTGCCGCGCTCGGCGGCGGCCTGCGGGGTGACCACGACCGGGTTCAGGCTGCTCAGCTCCCCGAAGAACGGGATCGGGTCCGGGCGCTGCTCGATGATCTGCAGCAGCGCACGGCCGCCGTTCACCGAGCCGGTGAAGCCGACCGCGCGGATGGCCGGGTGGGCGACCAGGGTCGCGCCGGCCTGCAGGCCGTGCACCAGGCCGAGCGTCCCCTCGGGGGCGCCGGCCTCGCGGGCCGCGGCCACGAACACCTCGAAGACCAGCTGGGAGGTGGCCGGGTGCGAGCCGTGCGCCTTCACCACCACCGGGCAGCCGGCCGCCAGAGCCGAGGCGGTGTCGCCGCCGGGCACGGAGAAGGCGAGCGGGAAGTTGCTGGCGCCGAAGACGGCGACCGGGCCGATCGGGAGGAGCATCCGGCGCAGGTCCGGGCGCGGGCCCATGGGGGTGTCACCGGCGTGGTCGATGGTGGCCTCGAGGTAGCTGCCCTCTCCGAGCACCTCGGCGAAGAGCCGCAGCTGGTAGGCGGTACGGGTCAGCTCGCCGTTCAGCCGGCCGGTGCCCAGGGCGGTCTCCCGGTCGGCGACGGCGACGACGTCCTCCCGCCGGGCCTCCAGCGCGTCCGCGAGGGCCCGCAGCAGGCCGGCCCGGCCGGCCCGGCCCATCTCCTCCAGAGCCGGGGCAGCGGCCAGGGCCGCCTCGCACAGCCGGGCCACCTCCTCGGGGGTGGTCTCCTGTGCGACCACCTCGGCCGCCTGTCCGGTGCGCGGGTCGATGCTCACGACGTCGGTCATGGGTGCTCCTGTCGGTTCGGGGTGGCGGGTCAGTGGGGCGCGTCGACGTGGACGCGGTCCACGGTCCAGGCGCGCGCCTGCTCGGTCAGGGTGACACCGAGACCGGGGCGGTCGGACAGGTGCATCCGGCCGTCGCGGGTCTCCAGTCGCTCGTTGAACAGCGGGTGCAGCCAGTCGAAGTGCTCGACCCACGGCTCGTGCGGGTAGGCCGCGGCCAGGTGCACGTGGATCTCCATCGCGAAGTGCGGCGCGATCTGCAGGTTCGCGTCGTCGGCGAGCGCGGCCAGCTTCAGGAACTGCGTGATGCCGCCGATCCGCGGGGCGTCGGGCTGCAGGATGTCGACCGAGCCGGCCCGGATGAGCTCGCGGTGCTCGGCGACGCTGGTGAGCATCTCCCCGGTGGCGATCGCGGTGTCCAGCGAGCGGGCGAGCTGGGCGTGCCCCTCGGCGTCGTAGGCGTCCAGCGGCTCCTCGATCCACACCAGGTCGAACTCCTCCAGCCGGCGGCTGACCCGCATGGCCGTGGGCCGGTCCCACTGCTGGTTGGCGTCCACCATGAACGGCACGCCGTCACCCAGGTGCTCGCGGACGGCGCGCACCCGACGCAGGTCCTCCGCCGAGTCCGGCAGCCCGACCTTGATCTTGATGCCGCCGACGCCGCTCTCCAGCGTGCGCGTGGCGTTGTCCTTGACCTGCTCGATCGTCTCGTGCAGGAAGCCGCCGGAGGTGTTGTAGCAACGCACCGAGTCGCGGTGCGCGCCCAGCAGCTTGGCCAACGGCAGCCCGGCGCGCTTGGCCTTGAGGTCCCACAGCGCCACGTCGATCGCGGCGATCGCCTGCGTCGAGGCCCCGCTACGGCCGACCGATGCCCCTGCCCAGACCAGCTTGGTCCACAGCCGGGCGATGTCGTTGGGGTCCTCGCCGATCAGGCCGGGGGCGACCTCCCGGGCATGGGCGAACTGCGCCGGCCCGCCGGCCCGCTTCGAGTAGCTGAAGCCCACGCCCTCGTGGCCCGCCTCGGTACGGATCTCGGCGAACAGGAACGCCACCTCGGTCATCGGCCGCTGCCGGCCGGTGAACACCTTCGCGTCGCTGATCGGGTTGGGCAGCGGCAGCGTGACCGAGGAGAGCGAGATCGACTCGATCCGGTCCAGGACAGCGGGCGCTGTGGTGGTCGGGGTCGGGGCGGAGGTCGTCGTCATGGCAGCTCCAGGCATCGGGGTCAGCGCACCAGGCAGGGACGCTTGGGGTCGAAGCCCCAGTCGGGCACGAGGTACTGCATGGCGACCGCGTCGTCCCGGGCGCCGAGCCCGTGCTCGCGGTAGAGCTCGTGCGCCGCGGCCAGGGCGTCCCGGTCCAGCTCGACACCGAGCCCCGGGGCGGTGGGGACGGCGATCGCCCCGTCCCGGATCTGCAACGGCGACCGGGTGAGCGCCTGGCCGTCCTGCCAGATCCAGTGGGTGTCCAGCGCGGTGATCTCCCCCGGTGCGGCAGCCCCCACCTGGGTGAACATCGCCAGCGAGATGTCGAAGTGGTTGTTGGAGTGCGACCCCCAGGTCAGGCCGAAGTCGGCGCACAGCTGGGCCACCCGCACCGAACCGCGCATGGTCCAGAAGTGCGGGTCGGCCAGCGGGATGTCCACGGCGTGCGACCGGACGGCGTGTGCCATCTGCCGCCAGTCGGTGGCGATCATGTTGGTGGCCGTCGGCAGCCCGGTGACCTGCCGGAACTCCGCCATGACCTCCCGCCCGGAGAAGCCGCCCTCGGCCCCGACCGGGTCCTCGGCGTAGGCGAGCACCCCGTGCAGGTCGCCGAGCAGCCGGACGGCGTCGGAGAGCAGCCAGCCCCCGTTGGGGTCCAGCGTGATCCGGGCGTCGGGGAACCGCTGCGCCAGTGCCCGGACGGCGGCGACCTCCTGCTCGCCGGCGAGCACGCCGCCCTTGAGCTTGAAGTCGGTGAAGCCGTAGCGGGCCTGGGCCGCCTCGGCCAGGGCCACGACCGCCTCGGGCGTGAGCGCGGGCTCACGCCGGAGCCGCTCCCAGTCGTCGGCCTGCGAGGGCTCGGCGACGTAGGGCAGGTCGGTCGCCGTCCGGTCCCCGATGTAGAAGAGGTAGCCCAGCATCGGCACGGCGTCGCGCTGCTGCCCGTCGCCCAGCAGCTCGGCGACCGGGACCCCCAGGTGCTGCCCGAGCAGGTCCAGCAGCGCGGACTCCAGCCCGGTCACCGCGTGGACGGTGGTCCGGAGGTCGAAGGTCTGCAGACCCCGGCCGCCGGCGTCCCGGTCGGCGAAGGCGTCCGCGACCGAGCGCAGCAGCCGGCCGAAGGCGGCCACCGGCTGCCCGACGAGCAGCGGGCCCGCGTCGGCCACCGTCCGCCGGATCTCCTCGCCGCCGGGCACCTCCCCCACGCCCTCGCGGCCCTCGCTGTCGGTGACGATCACGATGTTGCGGGTGAAGAACGGGCCGTGCGCGCCGCTGAGGTTCAGCAGCATGCTGTCGTGCCCGGCGACGGGCACCACCTCGACGCGGGCGACGGTCGGCGTGGTGCCGGTCATCGGGTTCCTCTCAGCAGACGGCGGGCAGCGGGTCCGGCAGACCTGGTTCAGGAGACCTTGGAGACCAGCGTGGTCAGCTCGCCGAGCTCGGCCTCGGTCAGGTCGGTGAGCGGCGGGCGCACCCGGCCGCCGTCCCGGCCCACCGCGGTGAGACCGGCCTTCACGATCGAGACCGCGTAGCCGCGGGCCCGGTCGCGGATGTCGAGGTACGGGAGGACGAAGTCGTTGAGCATCCCGTACACCGCCACGCGGTCCTGGGCGCGGACGGCGGCGTAGAACCGGAGCGCGAACTCGGGCACGAAGTTGTACAGCGCCGAGGAGTACGTGCTCACCCCCAGCTGCAGCAGCGGGAGCGCGAACGTCTCGGCGGTGGGGAGGCCACCGACGTAGATGAGCCGGTCGCCGACCTTGGCGTAGGTGCGGGTCATCTGCTCGATGTCGCCGATGCCGTCCTTGAGCCCGATGAGGTTGGGGTTCCGGTCGGCGAGCTCGGCGACGGCACCGTCGGTGAGCACGGCGTTGGCCCGGCTGTAGACGACCACCCCCAGATCGGTGGCCCGGCAGACGGCGCTGACGTGCTCGACCAGACCGGCCTGGCTGGCCTCGGTGAGGTAGGGCGGGAAGAGCAGCAGGCCGTCGGCGCCGGCGGCCTGGGCGGCCTGGGCCTGGGCGACGGAGACGGCGGTGCCACCGGTGGCCGGGGCGATGACGGGCACCCGGCCGGCCACCTCGTCGACGGCCACCCGGACCACCCGGTCGATCTCGGCGGGGGTGAGCGAGAAGCCCTCCCCGGTGCCGCCCGCGGCGAACAGGCCGGCCACGTCGAAGCCCGACTGCCAGGCCAGGTGCTCGCGGTAACGCTGTTCGTCGAACTGCAGCTCGGCGTCGAAGTGGGTGACCGGGAACGACAGCAGACCGGACTTCAGCCGGTCAGCGAGAGCATCCGGGGGCAGCAACGTCACAGGTCGTGTCCTTGGGTTCGACGGGTCCGCGCACTGGTCGACCGGAGGTCGCGGGCGGTGGTCGAGGTCACCCTAGGAACGGCCGGCGATGCCTGTCCAAGAGCAGTTCCGCATCGTTCAATGCGCTCAGGGCATCATGAAAGCGCTTGCCCATCCGCCAGGACGTCCAGCGCGCGCCACAGGGCCGGGTTCTTCGACTCCCGAGCCCAGAGCAGGTGCAGCTCGACCGGCTCGCGCACCGGTGTCTCCAGGCGCACCAGCCCGACCCCCGCGATGGTCAGCCCGGCTGCCGACTCCGGGACGAACGCGATCCCCCGGCCGGCGGCGACGAGCCACAGCATGGTGAGCACCTGGCTGACGGTGTGCACCGCGTTCTCCGAGGCCGCCGGCACGAACCCGACCACCAGGTCGTAGAAGTACCGCGCCTGGGTCGGCGAGTGCATCACCACCGGCTCACCGGCCAGGTCGGCCGCGGTGACCGGCCGGTCCAGCGCGAGCAGCCGGTGCCCCAGCGGGGCGGCGACCAGGAGGGACTCGCGGTGCAGCAGCCGGGAGCCGAACCGCTCGGCGTCGAACGGCGGCCGGGCCAGCCCGAGGTCGATCTCCTCCGCCAGCAGGCCCGCCACCTGCTCCCTGGTCACCATCTCGGCCAGGTCGACGTCCACGTCGGGCAGGGCGGCACCCAGGTCGTCGAGCAGCCGGCCGAGCACGCCGTAGGCAGACGCCGCGGTGAAGCCGATCCGCAGCACGCCACTGGACCCGGAGGAGACCCGGCGCGCCAGCTCCGGCGCACCGTCGGCCAGGGTGAGCAGCCGGCGGGCCTCGACCAGGAAGACCTCACCGGCGGCGGTGAGGCCGACCCGCCGGTTGTCCCGCTCGAGGAGCTGGGCGCCGACCACCCGCTCCAGCTTCTGGATCTGCCGGCTGAGCGGTGGCTGGGTCATCGAGAGCCGCTCCGCCGCGCGACCGAAGTGGAGCTCCTCGGCGACGGCGACGAAACCGCGGAGTTGCTCCAAGGTGAACGCCATGCACCGAAGGTATCAATCAATGCTGCAATGGATTTGGACAGGCATGAGCGGCCGTTCCTACTCTTCGGTCGTCCCCGCGTTCGTGACGGCACTCACAGCACCCCCAGGCCGGACCGACGGCTTCTCGAAGAGGAGAACCACCATGACCACGAACCACCGCGCCCGTCGCTGGGCACTGTCCGGCGCCGGACTCACCCTGGCCCTCACCCTCACCGCCTGCGGGGGGAACGTCGGCGGCGGGTCGGACTCCGAGGAGGAGTTCCCCGGCGGCGACCCGATCACGATGCTGGTCGGGCAGGACCCCGGCGGCAGCACCGACCTGATCGCCCGCGCGGCGGCCGACGGCCTCTCCGACGAGCTCGGCGTCCCGGTGACCGTGGAGAACCGGCCCGGTGCCAACGGTGCACTGGCCGCCCAGCAGCTGGCCGGCGAGGACCCGGACGGCCACACCCTCATGGTCTACAACGGCAGCCTGGCCTACATCACCCCGCTCGCGGTGGGCGAGGGCGAGGCCCCCGACATCGCCGACTTCGACATCGTCACGGGCCTCTCCCTGGACGACTACGTCCTGGTGACGGCGCCAGGTTCGGGCTTCGGCACGGTCGAGGACCTGGCCGCGGCCGGTCGCCCGATCACCTTCGGCACCACCGGGGTGGGCACCGGCAGCCAGCTGTCCCAGGAGCTGCTGTTCGCCCAGGCCGACATCGACGCCACCGCCGTCCCGTTCGACGGCGGTTCACCCACGCTGACCGCCGTCCTCGGCGGGCAGGTGGACGTCGGCTCCGTCCAGCTCGGTGAGGCCATCGAGCAGATCGAGTCCGGCGGCCTCACCCCGATCGTGACCTTCGCCGAGGAGCGTCCGAGCTACCTGCCCGACACCCCGACCGCGGTCGAGGCCGGCTACGACGTGCCGGTGCAGCAGTCGCGCGCCGTCTTCGCCCCCCAGGGCGTGCCGGACGACGTCATGCAGACGCTGCGCGACGGCTTCGAGGCCGCGTTCGAGACGGAGGCCTACCAGCAGCTCAACGAGGACAACCTGCTCACCCCCCTCGAGGTCGACGGTGAGGAGATCCGGGAGCGGTGGACCGAGAACCTGGACAACTACCGTGCCGTGGTCGAGGAGTACGGCATCGACCTCGGTGGAGATGCGTGATCCTCGGGTCCCCGATGGTCCGGGACGCGACCTGCGTCCCGATGACCCCGAGCAGGAGCGAGGAGAACTCGTGAGCTCTGCGCACGACGGGGCGCACACCCCGGGGAGCCCCGGCGGCCGCACGGCCGCCGGGGCCACCCCCAGGGGAACGTGGCCCCCCACCCGGACGACACCGCACCGGCGACCACCGACACCCCCTCGACGCTGCACGACCTCGAGGAGCTCGCGCAGGAGGTCGAGGAGGAGGCCGAGCACCGCCCGCCACCGGCCGGCCCGGCCTCGAACCTGGTGATCGCGGCGCTCGTGGTCGCGCTGGGGGCAGCCGCGGCCGTCGGCGCCCTGGCGCTCGGCGCCGGCACCGCACGCACGCCGGGACCGGGCATCTGGCCCTTGATCCTCGGCGTGCTGCTGGTCGTGCTGGGCCTGGGTCTGGCGGCCACCGCCCGCCGGACCGCCGACACCGAGCAGTTCTCGAGATCGTCCTGGCTGGTCCTCGCCGGGCTGGCCACGATGCTCGTCTTCGTCGCCCTCATCGGCACCATCGGCTTCGAGATCCCTTCCGCACTGCTGGCCTTCGTCTGGCTCCGCTTCCTGGGCGGCGAGAGCTGGCGGACGTCCGCGCTCGTCAGCATCGGCGTGGTGGTCGCCTTCTACCTCGTCTTCGTCGCGGCCCTCTCGGTCCCCATCCCGCACCTCTTCTGAGGAGAGTCCGTTGGACCTCGCCCCGGTGCTCGACGGCTTCGCCGTCGTCCTGGAACCGACCAATCTGCTCTACTGCCTGATCGGCGTCGTCGTCGGCATGCTGGTCGGCGTGCTGCCGGGCCTCGGCCCCGCCGCCACCATCGCGATCCTGCTGCCGATCACCATCGGCATCGAGCCGGTGACCGCGATCATCATGCTGGCCGGCATCTTCTACGGCGCCCAGTACGGCGGCACGATCACCTCCGTCCTGCTCAAGCTGCCGGGCGAGGCGTCGTCGGTGGTCACCGTCTTCGACGGCTACGCCATGGCCCGCCAGGGCCGGGCGGGGACCGCGCTCGGGATCGCGGCGATCGGCTCGTTCGCCGGCGGCACGATCTCGATCGTCGCGCTGTCCTTCCTCGCTCCCCTCGTGGCCAGCTTCGCGCTGGACTTCGGGCCGCCGGAGTACACCGCCCTGGCGCTGCTCGGCATCCTGCTGGTCGCCACCGTCAGCAGCGGCAGCCGGCTCAAGGCGGTCGTCGCGGCCTGTGTCGGCCTGCTGCTCGCCACGGTCGGCCGCGACGGCTTCACCGCCACCGAGCGGTTCACCTTCGGCAACCTGAACCTGGCCGACGGCCTGGACTTCGTGCCGATCGCGATGGGCCTCTTCGGTCTCGGCGAGATCCTCTACAACCTGGAACAGCGGCACAACGCCACCCAGGCGCCGACCAAGGTCGCCAACGTCTGGCCCTCCCGCCAGGACCTGCGCCAGTCCTCCGGCGCGATCGGCCGCGGGTCGGTGATCGGCTTCCTCCTCGGCATCCTCCCCGGGGGTGGTGCGACCCTCTCCTCGCTCGCCGCCTACGCGGTGGAGAAGCGGCGCTCCAAGACGCCGGAGCGCTTCGGCAAGGGGGCGGTCGAGGGCGTGGCCGGGCCCGAGACGGCGAACAACGCCGCCGCGACGTCGTCCTTCATCCCGCTGCTCACGCTGGGCATCCCCGCCAACGCGACCATGGCGGTGATCTTCGGCGCCCTGCTGGTGGTGGGGGTCACCCCCGGCCCGCAGCTGGTCACCGAGGAGCCGGAGCTGTTCTGGGGCGTCGTCAACTCGATGTACATCGGCAACATCCTGTTGCTGATCATGAGCATCCCGCTGGTCGGGCTGTTCGTGAAGATCCTCCGGGTGCGGCCGGCCATCCTGGCGCCGATCACCGTGCTCATCACGTTGATCGGCGTCTACACGGTCAACAACAGCGTCTTCGACATCGTGCTGGTCATCGTCTTCGGCGTGCTCGGCTACCTGATGAAGAAGGCCGGCTTCGACCCCGGCCCGCTGTTGCTGGCCTTCGTGCTGGGTGCTCTGCTGGAGGACGGGTTGCGCCGTTCGCTGCTGATCTTCGACGGCGACGCGACCGGCTTCTTCACCCGTCCCATCTCCGGCACCCTGCTCGTCGTGTTCCTGCTCGTGGCGGTCTACCCCTTCGTGGCGACCCTGCGGAGCCGCCGGCGGCAGGAGCCGGCCCAGGACACGTCCGACCCGAACACCAAGGAGCTCGTGTGACCGTCCTCGTCGGTTTCGTCCCCACGCCCGAGGGCGAGGCTGCCTTCACGGCCGGTCTCGCCGAGGCCCGCCGCCGGCAGGAGGGGCTGCTGGTGCTCAACACCCCGCGGGGCGGAGCACCGGTCAGCGCCGACGTCGCACCACCGGAGCTGGTCCGGTCGCTGACCTCTCGCGCCGAGGCCGACGGCATCGCCCTGGAGCTGCGGCAGACCCCGCACACCGGCGACCTGGCCGACGAGCTGCTCCGGGTGGCCGACTCCGTGAACGCCTCGGTGATCGTGATCGGCCTGCGCCGCCGCTCCCCCGTCGGCAAGCTGCTGATGGGCAGCAGCGCCCAGCGGATCCTGCTGGACGCCGACCGGCCGGTCCTCGCGGTCAAGCCGCAGCCCACCGCCGGCTGACCCACCCGGGACGGCACGAGGCCCGCCAGGAGATCTCCTGGCGGGCCTCGTGCTGTGTGCGGGGCCGGTCTGTCAGGCGGCGGCCTGGAGCGCCCGCCGCACCTTCGGGCCACCGGTGGTCATCTTGTAGAGCTTGACGACCTGGGCCGGGGCGTTGGCCGGGGTGGTCTGGGCCAGCCAGCCGTTGGGCAGCGACAGCCGGATGACCTTGTGCCACGCCGAGCCGACCTGACGGGGCAGCGACGCGGAGTGGTATCGCAGCCCGTAGCGGGCGAAGAGGTCGCGGATCTGCGGGGCGATCTCGGCGTACCGGTTGGACGGCAGGTCCGGGAACAGGTGGTGCTCGACCTGGTGGGACAGGTTCCCGGTCATGATGTGCATGGCCTTGCTGCCGGAGATGTTGGCCGAGCCGAGCATCTGGCGCAGGTACCACTCACCGCGGGTCTCCCCGTCGATGGACTTCTTCTCGAAGGTCTCCACGCCCTCCGGGAAGTGCCCGCACATGATCACCGAGTGCGACCACAGGTTGCGCACCACGTTGGCGGTGAAGTTGGCCGCCAGGGTGGGCAGGAACGACGGGCCCGACAGCGCCGGGTGGACCACGTAGTCCTTCGTCATCTGCTTGCCGATCTTCTTCAGCACCTGCTTGCCGCGGGCACGGAAGCCGGGGTCGGCCCGCCGCTCCTTGGTGGCCAGGTTCTTGCCCAGCTCCAGGTCGTAGGCGGCGATCCCGTACTCGAAGAAGCAGGCGTTGATGAAGTTCCACACCGGCTGCAGCAGGTACAGCGGCACCCACTTCTGGTCCTCGTCGACGCGCATGATGCCGTAGCCGAGGTCGTTGTCCTTGCCGATCACGTTCGTGTACGTGTGGTGCAGCACGTTGTGCGAGTGCTTCCACTGCTCCGACGGGCTGGCCATGTCCCACTCCCACGTCGTGGAGTGGATCTTCGGGTCACGCATCCAGTCCCACTGCCCGTGCAGGATGTTGTGCCCGATCTCCATGTTCTCCAGGATCTTGGCGACCGAGAGCCCGGCGGTGCCGAGGACCCAGGCCGGTGGGAACTTGGAGAACAGCAGCACGGCCCGGCTGGCCAGCTCCATCTTGCGCTGCACGTCGATGACCCGGCGGATGTAGGCCGCGTCGTCCTCGCCCCGGCTGTCCACCACGGTCTGCCGGATGGCGTCGAGCTCGCGGCCGATGGCCTCGATGTCGGCCTCGGAGAGGTGGGCGATCGGGTTGTCGGGCTTCTTCTGCAGGACGGTCATGTGCAGCTCCTCAGCTGGTGGGACAGCGGTTCTGGATCAGTGGTCGATGTCGCAGGCGTCAACGGCGGCGCTGACGCAGGTCTGGATCAGGACGCCGTCACCGGGGGCGGCGGTGGTCAGCTCCCCGTTGCGCAGGTCGCGGACGGCGCCCTCGCGGAGCGGCAGCACGCAGCCGTAGCAGATGCCCATCCGGCAGCCGCTGGGCATCAGCAGCCCGGCCTCCTCGGCGGCGTCCAGGATCGGGGTCGCCCCGTCGACCTCGAGCGTGCGCTCGGACTTCGCGAAGGTGACGGTGCCGCCCTCGCCGGTGACCAGCACCCGGGGGCGGAAGCGCTCGGTGTAGAGCCGGTCGGCGATGCCCTGGTCCGCCCAGTGCTCCTCCAGCGCCTCGAGCAGCCCGACCGGGCCGCAGGCCCAGGTGGCCCGCTCGGTCAGGTCGGGCACCAGGTCGGCGATCGCCGGGGCGTCCAGGAAGCCGGCGTCCTGGGTGTGGTGCTCGACCAGCCGGATACGGCCGGCCGCCGCCAGCTCGCGCAGCTCGGCACCGAAGATCACGTCCTCGACGGTCGGCGCGGAGTGCACCAGGACGACGTCGCACCCGGCGTCCTCGCCCAGGTTGCGCAGGATGCCCATGATCGGCGTGATGCCCGAGCCCGCCGTCACGAACAGCGCCTTCGCCGGCCGCGCCTCGGGGAGGACGAACTCGCCGGTCGCCTGGTCCAGCTGCACGATGGTGCCCGGCTGGGCGCGGTGCACGAGGTGGTTGCTGACCTTGCCGTCGGGGATCGCCTTCACGGTGATGGTGAAGCAGCCGTCGGCGCGGCCGAGCACCGAGGTGATCGAGTACGCGCGCCACAGCCGCACGCCGTCGATGTCGATGCCGATCCGGACGTACTGGCCGGGGGTGTGCGGGAGCCAGTCGCGGCCCGGCCGGATCACGATGCTGGCGGCGTCCCGGGTCTCGTGGTGCACCGCCTCGATCCGGCCACGCAGCGCGGCGCCGGAACGCAGCGGGTCGACCAGGTCCAGGTAGTCCGCGGGCAGCAGCGGCGTGGTGACCAGCTCGGCCACCTTGAGCACCCGGTCGCGCAGCGTGGTCAGCACAGGACGGGCCGGCGACGGACGCGGGACGATGGCGGTCATGTACTGATCATTACCCGCTCCGGGGGCGAACAACTGTGCTTCTGACGTGAATCGGGCGGTATCTTCTGTTCCCTGCGAACAACGAGAGGGTGAACACCACGAGCGATCAGGTCACGTTCCCGCCGCCCGTCGTCGCCGCGATGCAGGCCCAGCTCCCCGCCGTGGCCCAGCAGACCGTGGCCAGCATCGTCGTCGAGGTGCCCAGCTACGCCGACGCCTTCTCCGGGGAGATGGGCCGGGCGATCTCCAACGCCGTCCAGCTCGCCCTGGGTGGCTTCCTGGAGCTGGCCACCACCGCCGGGGGCGTCGACGCGAGCCGGCCGATCGGCCCGGCGCTGGAGGGCGCGTACTCCCTCGGCCGGGGCGAGGCGCGCAGCGGGCGGTCGATGGACGCCCTGCTGGCCGCCTACCGGGTCGGCGCCCGGGTGTCCTGGCGGCACATGAGCGACACCGCGGTCGGCGCCGGCCTCTCGGTGGGGTCGCTGGCCCGCTTCGCCGAGCTGGTGTTCGCCTACATCGACCAGCTGTCGGCCGCCAGCGTCGCCGGGCACACCGACGAGCTCGAGAGCACCGGCCGGGTGCGCCGGCACCACCGCGAGCGGCTGGGCGCACTGCTGCTGGCCGGGCGGCCGCTGCACGACCTCACCCCCGCGGCCGAGCGGGCCGGGTGGCTCCCGCCCCGGACGCTGACCGCCGTGCTGCTCCCCGAGGTGCGGGCCCGCGGTGCCGTCGCGCTCCTCGGCCAGCGCACGCTCCAGCTGGACGACGATCCGCCGGGGCTGGACCCGGCCCTGGAGCTCAGCGTCCTCCTGGTGCCGGACGCCGGCGACGGTGCCCGGGCCGCCCTGCTGCGCGCCCTCGAGGGGCGGACGGCGGTGGTCGGCCCGGCCCGTCCGTGGTCGGCGGTCGCCGGCTCCTACGCCCGCGCGCTGCGTGCGCTGCGGCTCGGCCTGCGCGCCACCGGCCCGGCGCCGCTGGACACCGAGCAGCGACTGCCGGAGCTGGTGCTGCGGGCAGACGAGGACGCCCTGGCCGATCTGCGGGCCGCGGCGCTCGCCCCGCTGGACGGGCTGACCCCGGCCACCCGGGAGAAGCTGGCCGCGACCCTCCGCTCCTGGCTGCTGCACCACGGCCGGCGTGACCAGGTCGCCGCCGAGCTGTTCGTGCACCCGCAGACCGTGCGGTACCGGATGGGGCAGCTGCGCGACCTGTACGGCGACCGCCTCGAGGACCCGCAGACGGTGCTGCAGCTGACCATCGCGCTCGGCCCGCAGCCCCCCGCTTCCTGATCGTCCGCCGTCCCGCAGGATGGCGGCATGCGGATCGCGGTGGCCGGTGGCACCGGCCTGTTGGGTGCACTGGTGGTCGCGGAGCTGACGCGGCAGGGCGACGACCCGGTCGTGCTCGCCCGCTCCCGCGGGGTCGACCTGACCGACGGCACCGGCCTGGCCGCCGCCCTGGCCGGCGTCGAGGCGGTGATCGACGTCGCGAACGTGACCACGACCAGCCGGCGCCGATCGGTGGCCTTCTTCACCGCGGCCACCAGCCAGCTGCTCGCCGCGGCCGCCCGGGCCGGTGCCGGGCACGTGGTCACGCTCTCGATCGTCGGCGCCGACACCGTCGACTTCGGCTACTACCTGGGCAAGCGGCGGCAGGAGGAGCTGCTGGCCGCCGGTCCGGTGCCCTGGACGCTGCTGCGCGCCACCCAGTTCCACGAGTTCGCCGGCCAGCTGGTCGACCGCTCCCCCCGCCCGTTCGTCGTCGTCCCCCGGATGGCCACCCGGCCGGTCGCCGCCGGCGAGGTCGCCGCCCACCTCGTGCGGCTCGCGCACGGCGCCCCGCAGGGGACCGCCCAGCCGATCGCCGGACCGGAGGACCACGACATGGGCGACCTCGTCCGGCGGCTGCTGCGCGCCACCGGGCAGCGCCGGCTCGTCGTCCCGGTGCGGCTGCCCGGCCGGGCGGGTGCGGCGATGGCCGGTGGTGCGCTCGTCCCGGCCGAGCCCCACGTCCACGGCCGGCAGACCTACGCCGAGCACCTGGAGACGCTCGCGCACCGGAGCTGAAGCCGGTCAGTCCTCCCCGTCGGCCACCTGGCGGGAGAGCTCGACGAGTTGCCGCAGGCAGTGTTCCCGGAGCGGCCCCGGGAAGCCGTCGGCCAAGCGGTAGTAGACGACCCGCCCGTCCTTGCGGCTGGTGACGAAGCCGGCGGTGCGCAGCAGCCGCAGCGCATAGCCGACCGCGTCCTCGGTCGCCTCCAGCGCCATCGCCAGGTCGCCCACGCAGAGCTCCTCGACCACGTCGAGGGCGTAGAGCACCCGGGACCGGGTGGGGTCGGCCAGCAGGCTCAGCATCGCCGTCAGGCTCGCCGCGTCCTCACGGCTGGGCACCCGCGCCCTGGCCGCAGCCACACGCACGGGGTCGACCGGATGGGGATGGTCCGTCACGATCGGTGCGGTTACCCGCACGGGCGCACGGGTATGCGCGCCGTCGGTCAGCCACGGCCCGAGGACGACGCGGACGGAGGACGAACTGGTGTCGGCCTACCTGAGCCTGGCCACGATGCTGGGCCTCGCCGTCGGCGGTGTGCTGCTGGCGTACCTGCTGCACCGGCGGACCGCGGTGGCGCCGGACGCGGTCGCGACCCTGCCGTTCCTCTCCGGCTGGCGGCCCGCCGAGCACGCGCTGTCCCGGTTCGAGGCGCGGTACTACCCGATGACCCTGCTGTTCCTCGCCTTCGACGTGGAGATGCTCTACATGTACCCGTGGGCGACCGTGGTCGCCTCGATCGGGACCTCGGCGATCGTCGAGATGTTCGTGCTGCTCGGCGTGCTGATGACCGGCGTGCTCTGGGCCTGGCGCGAGGGTGCGCTGCGGTGGACCTGAGCCCGCTGGCCGCCCGCCGCACCGCGGTGCTCGCCGTCGAGGTGCCCGGCTGGAGCCGCACCCGCTGCGCGCTCGAGGAGCACGTCCGGCACCGGGGCTGGCGGCTGGCCGGCTCCCCCGCCGACGCGGACCTGCTCGTGGTGTGCGGACGCCCCGGGGCCCGGCTGACCGCCGCGGTCGACCACGTCTGGAGCCAGCTGCCCGGCCCTCGCGCCCGCGCCGAGGTGACGACCGCCGTCGACGTCCCGGCCGTCCTGGACCGTGCCGCGACCGAGCTCGCCGACGGCGCAGCCCAGCGGCGCGACGCCGCCGACCGGCCGGCCGACCCCGAACCCGGCACCACCGCCACGGGCAACGGCGACATGGGCGACACGGACATGGACGACGACTCCGACGACGGCGACATGGGTGACCAGGACATGGGCGACATGGACCACGGCGACATGGACCACGGCGACATGGACCACGGCGACATGGACCACGGCGACATGGACATGCCGATGCCTGCCGGGATCGGCCTGGCCGGCGGCGGGGACGACGACCAGCTGACCGACCCCGACGCCCTCGACCTCGACGTGCTGCACGTGCCCCTCGGCCCGGTCCTGCCGCACTGGCCGGCCGGCCTGCTGCTGCACACCACCCTCCAGGGCGACCTGGTCGTCGCCGCCCGGGCGGAGGTGCTGCTGCCGGCCGACGACTCCCCCACCGACGCGCCGGTGCACGGCACCCCGGCCGGCCGGTGGGACGCGGTGGCCACCCTGCTGGCCCTGGCCGGCTGGGACGACGCCGCCACCCGGGCCGCCCGGGTCCGCGACGCCCTGCTCGCCGGCGGGCAGCCACCCGAGGCCGAGCGGCTGGCCCGCCGGATCATCCGGTCGCGGCTGCTCCGCTGGTCGCTGCGCGGTCTGGGCCGGCTCCCCGAGGGCGATGCGCACGACCGGCTGCGGCACTGGCTGGAGGGCACCGAGCAGCGCCGGTCCACCGAGCTGACCGCGGTGGCCGAGCTGGTCACCGGGCTGGACCTCGCCACCGCCCGGCTGGTGGTCGCCTCGCTCGACCTGGACACCGCCGACCGGGTGACCGTGCCGGTGGAGGCGGGCTCGTGACCGTCACCGAGGTCTCGGTCGGCTGGGTGCCGGTGGCGGCCGCGCTGCTGCTCGTCGTCGCGGCCGCCGCGGCGAGCCTGGACGGTGCGCTGGCCGCGCGGTCCGCCGGGCAGCCGCTGGGTGGCGGCCTGCTCACCCCGGTGGCGGAGACGGCGCGGCTGTTCGGCCAGCGGCGCCGGACCACCGCGGCCGCGGACCTCCCGTTGCAGCGGATCGGCGGCGCCGGGCTGCTCACCGCGGCGCTGCTGATGGTCGCCGTCGTCCCGTTCGGCCGGTGGACCGTCGCCGACCTGACGGTGGGCATCGTCTGGTTCAACGCGATGGACGTGCTGGTGTGGGCGGCGGTCTGGCTGGCCGGCTGGGGTCCCAACAGCGCCCACGCCCTGGTCGGCGGGTACCGGTTCCTGGCCCAGGCGCTGTCCTACGAGCTGCCGTTGATGTTCGCGCTGACCGCGCCGGCGGTCGCCGCCGACAGCCTCCGGCTCGGTGACGTGGTGGCCGCGCAGTCCGGGCTGTGGTTCGTCGTCTGGATGCCGGTGGCGTTCGCCGTCTTCTGCGTCGCGGTCGCCGGCTTCTCCGTCTGGGGGCCGCTCGGCGCACCGATCGGGGCGACGACGGCCGGCGGGGTGCTCGTCGAGGCGGCCGGTGTCGACCGCTGGCTGATCTCGGCCGGGCGGTACGCCCTGCTCACCGCCGGGGCCGCCTTCGGGGCCACCGCCTTCCTCGGCGGTGGGCACGGTCCGCTGTTGCCGGCCTGGCTGTGGCTGCTCGTCAAGACCGCCGGGCTGCTCACGGTGCTCGTCGCGCTGCGGCGCCGGCTCCCGGTGGTCGCTCCGGAGCGGTTCGCGGCGCCCGCCTGGCTGGTCGCCCTCCCGTTGGTGCTGCTGCAGCTGCTGGTCGTGTCCGTCGTCGTCGTGGTCCAGGCCTGAGGAGGGTGGACGTGCTGACCGGGATCGTGTTCTGGGTGCTCGCCGTGATCGCGGTGGCCACCGGCGTCGCCGTCTTCCGGGTCGACTCGATGGCCCGGGCGACCTACGCGCTGGCCGCGTCCTTCATCGCCGTCGGCCTGGTGCTGCTGCTGGTCGACCTGGAGTTCCTGGGCGTCATCACCGTGCTGATGATGACCATGGAGATGGCGGTCATGGGCATCTACATGATCATGTTCATGGGGATGAACCCCGCGCTGATGCCGATGGACATGGTGCACGGCAAGCGCCCGGCGCTGGCGGTCGCGACCGGCACGTTCGTCGTGCTGGCCGCCGGGGCGTTGCTGATCCCGTGGCCCACCCGCCGCGGTGCTCCCGCCGCCGACCTGGTGACCTCGCTGGGCGAGGCCGTCATGGAGTCGAAGATGCTGGTGATGATGACCGTCTCGCCGGTCCTCTTCGCCACGATCGTGGCTGCGCTGGTGCTGGCGTTGCCGAAGGGCCGGTACGACCGGCTCGGCGACGACCTGCGGGCCGGGAAGGCCCGGCGATGACGCTGCAGACGATGTTGCTGGTGGCAGCCGCGTTGTTCAGCGTGGGCCTCTACGGCGCCATCTCCCAGCAGGTGGTGGTCATGGTGATGATGGGCCTGGAGCTGATGCTCAACGGCGTCATCCTCGCCGCGGCGGCCTTCTGGTGGTTCCTCTCCCCCACCCCGGACGGCCAGGTGCTGCTGCTCGTGGTGATCACCGCCATGACGGTGGAGATGGCGATGGGCTTCGCGGTGGCCACGCTGCTGCACCGGTCCCGGCAGTCGGACATGACCGACATGGCCACGGACCTGTCCCGGTGACCGGGCTGCTCTGGGCCTGCGCCGCAGTGCCCGCCGTCGTCGGCGCCGGGCTGTGTGTCACCGGGCGGCGCGCGGACCGGGTCGCGCCGGCGGTCGGGATCGTCACGGCGGGCGTCGTCCTGGTGCTGTCGATCGCGGTGGCGCTGGGCCGGCCGGCCGGCTCGGCGCCCTTCCTCCCGGGCGCGGTGTTCGGGCTGGCCGTCGACGCGCTGGCGGCCGTCGTGCTGCCCGCCGTCGCCGCCGTCACGCTGCTGGTGCTGCTGTTCGCCGCCGCCGACATCACCGGTGCCCGGGCCCGCTTCACCGGCCTGGTGCTGCTGTTCGCCGCGGCCGTGGTGGTCACCGTATGCGCCACCACGCTGCCGACGCTGCTGTTCGCCTGGGAGGTGATGGGCGCGACGTCGTACGCGCTGATCGGCTTCCGCTGGCAGGAGCGGCACCGGGTCGGCGCCGGGCTGACCGCCTTCCTCACCACCCGCACCGCAGACCTCGGGCTGTACCTGGCCGCCGGGGCGGCGCTGGCCGCGGGGTCGGGCCTGGCGCTCACCGACCTGCCTGAGCTGCCGGCGCCGTGGCGGGACGTCGCGGCGGCCGGGCTGCTGGTCGCCGCGCTCGGCAAGGCCGCCCAGCTGCCGTTCACCGCCTGGCTCTCCGCGGCGATGCAGGGCCCCAGCCCGGTCAGCGCCCTGCTGCACTCCGCGGCCATGGTCGCGATGGGCGGCTACCTGCTGCTGCGGGTTGCGCCGCTGCTGGGCGCGACGAGCTGGGCCGGGCCGACGGCGGCCTGGGTGGGCGCGCTGACCGCGCTGCTGCTCGGCGCGGTGGCGCTCGCCCAGCGCGACCTCAAGCAGTTGCTCGCCGCCTCGACAGCGGCGCAGCTGGGGTTCGTGGTGCTGGGTGCCGGGGTCGCAGCGGTGGCCGGCGGCACGGCGCACCTCGTCGCCCACGCGGCCACCAAGGCCCTGCTGTTCCTGGCCGCCGGGGCGTGGCTGACCGCGCTGGGCACCAAGCAGCTGCCGGCACTGCGCGGCGCCGCCCGGCGCTGGCCGCTGGTCGGGATCTGCGCGGGGGTCGGTGCGCTGGCCCTGGCCGGGGTGGCGCCGCTGTCGCTGTGGGCGACCAAGGACGCCGTGCTGGCGGGGGCGCACGAGGAGTCCCTGGCGCTGTACCTGGTCGGGCTGGCCGCCGCGGCGCTGTCGGCGGGCTACGCCGGCAAGGTGCTGTGGCTCGTCTGGCAGCGGCTCCCCGCGGACGCCGAGACGGGCTACGACACCGAGGAGGAGGGCACCCGTCGGGTGCGGGTCCTGCAGCAGGCGCCACTGGTCGTGCTCGCCGTCGGTGCCGCCGTCCTCGGCCTGCTGGCCCTCCCTCCGGTCGCCGACACCCTGCGCCGGGCCCTCGGCGCGGGCAGCGCGCCCACCCCGGGCCTGGTGGAGCTGGCCGTCTCCGCGCTCGTCGCCGTGGTGGTGCTCCTGCTCGTGCGGATCCGGCCGCTGCAGCCGCTCCCCGGGTGGCTCGAGGGCTGGCTGGGCCTGGCCCGGGCGACCGACGTGGTCGTCGTCCGGCCGGTGCTGCGCACGGCCGAGGCGCTGGCCCGGTTCGACGACCGGGTGCTCGCCCGAGCGGTGACCGGCGCCGGCCGGGGCGCGCTGCGGACGGCGCGCGCCGCGGCCCGGTTCGACGACGGGGTGCTCGACCGGGCGGTGGCCGGCTCGGCCACCGCCGGTGTGCGACTGGCCGACGCCACGGGCCGGGCCGACCTCGCCGGACCGGACGCCGCCGTGCGGTCGCTGGCCGCCGGCACCCGCTGGCTGGGGGGCTGGGCCCGGCGCACCCAGACCGGCCAGCTGCACCAGTACTACGTCTCGGCCGCCGTGGTGCTCGCCGCCGCGCTGGCCCTCCTCCTGGCAGTGAGGTAGCTCCGTGCTCAGTTCGATCATCTTCCTGCCCCTGGTGGCGGCAGCCGTGCTGGCCGTGCCCCGGGTGCCCGACCGGGTGGCCCGCTGGACCTGGATCGCGGTCACCGCCGCCGAGGTCCTGCTGGTCGGCGTGCTCATCGCCCGGTACGAGACGCCCGCGGACGGCGGTCTCGCCTTCGAGGAGCGCGCTCGCTGGATCCCGTCGGTCAACAGCAGCTGGCACGTCGGTGTCGACGGGCTCTCGGTGCCGCTGCTGGCGCTGACCGCGGTGGTGTTCTGCGCCTGCGCGGTCTACGGGCTGCGCGAGGACCGGCGCCCACGCCAGCACGCCGCCCTCTTCCTGGCCCTGCAGGCCACCTGCATGGGGCTGTTCGCCGCCCAGGACCTGATCGTCTTCTTCGTCTTCTTCGACCTGTCGATCGTCGGCATGTACGCCGCGATCGCCGGCTGGGGGCACGGCCGGGACGCCGGCCGCTCGGCGCTGCAGTTCTTCCTCTACACGTTCCTGGGCAGCCTGGCGCTGCTGCTGGGCTTCATCGGCCTCTACCTGGCCGCCGACCCGCACACCTTCGACATCCCCGAGCTGGTCGCCGCTGCCCCACTGCAGGACCACCCGGTCGCCGGCGGGTTCGTGCTGGCCGCCCTGCTGCTGGGGCTGGCGGTGAAGACGCCGACGATCCCGTTCCACACCTGGCTGCCCCCGGCGCACACCGACGCCTCGGCGATCGGTTCGGCCGTGCTGGCCGCGGTGCTGCTGAAGATGGGCACCTACGGCTTCGTCCGGATCGCCATGCCCGCGATGCCGGACGCCTGGCGCGGGGCGGCCTGGGTGGTGCTCGGGGTCGGGATCGCCTCGGTGCTCTACGGCGCGCTGGTCGCCCTCGCCCAGACCGACGTCAAGCGGATGATCGCCTACACCTCGATCAACCACATGGGCTACGTGGTGCTCGCGGTCGGTGCGGCGGGCCTCCTCGGCGGGGGGACGGCGGCCCGCGAGCTGGCCGTGACCGGCGCCGTCACCCAGATGGTCAGCCACGGCCTGATCACCGGGGCGCTGTTCCTGCTGGCCGGGGTGCTGCACGACCGGACCGGCAGCTACGCCATGCGCGACTACGGCGGCCTGGCCCGCAGCGCACCCGTCTGGTCGGGCCTGTTCGCGGTCGGCGCGTTCGCCTCGCTCGGCATCCCGGCGTTCAGCGGGTTCATCGCCGAGTTCCAGGTGTTCGCCGGGAGCATCGGCACCACCGCGTGGGCGGCGATCGCGCTGCCCGGGATCCTGATCACCGCCGCGCTGTTCCTCCGCGCGCTGCAACTGCTGGTCACCGGGCTGCCCGGCGGCCGGTCGATCGGCTTCACCGACGTGCGGGCGGTCGAAGCGGTGCCGGTCACCGGGCTGCTGCTGCTGTCCCTGGCGATCGGCGTCCTGCCCTGGCTGCTGCTGGACCTGATCACCCCGGCGTCCGCCGTCCTCGTCGACCTGGTGGGCAGGTGATGGAGCCGGCGATGATGATGGAGCAGTCGCCGCTGGCGCTGCTCCCCGAGCTCTCCCTCCTCGCGGGCGCGGTGGCCACCCTGCTGGCCGGCTCCTTCCTGCCCCGGCAGCGGCAGTGGGTGGCCCGGCTGATCGCGGTCGCCGCCCTCCTCGCCGCCGCCGTCTCCGCCGCCCTCGCCTTCCCAAGCCACCAAAATGGCCACTTTGGTGGTGGGGACGCGGAGACGGTGTTCGGGGCGTTCGTGCTGGACACCGCGACCGCGGTCACCCGGCTGGTGGTGGTCGCCGCGGTGCTGCTGGTGATCGGCCTGGGCGTCGACGAGCTGGCCGGGACGGCGCGGGAGAGCGAGACCTACACGCTGCTGCTGCTCGGCGGGCTGGGCGCGATCGTGCTGGCCGCCACCGACGACCTGCTGGTGCTCGCCGTCGGCTTCCTGCTGGCCAGCATCCCGGTGTACGCGCTGGTCGGGATGGTCCGCACCCCTGGCGCAGCCGAGGCCGCACTGAAGACGTACCTGCTCGGCGCGCTGTCGGGGATCCTGCTGCTGCTCGGGGCCACGGTGCTGTCCGGCATCGCCGGTGGCACCGCGTACGTCGACCTGGCCGCCGGGCTGGCGCTGGCGCCGGCCGCCGCGGTGGCGGTCGGTGCGCTGGCGGTGCTCGCCGGCCTCCTGTTCGAGGCCGGCGGGGTGCCGCTGCACCAGTGGGTGCCGGACGCGACCCAGGGCGCCGGCACCGCCGCAGCGGCGTTCCTCACCACCGTGCCGAAGATCGGCGCGCTGGTCGCCGCCGCGCGGCTGGTCGACGTGCTGCCGGGCTCACTGCCCTGGCCGCTGCTGGTCGGGCTGCTCGCCGCCGCCACCATGACGCTGGCCAACCTGGCCGCACTCGCCCAGACCGACGCCCGCCGGCTGCTCGGCTGGTCGACGGTCAGCCAGGTCGGCTATCTGCTCATGCCGGTGGCCGTGGTGGCCGACACCTCCGCCGCGGTGCCGGCGCTGCTGGTCTACCTGGCCGGCTACGCGGTCACCAACCTCACCGCCTTCGCCGTGCTCGCCGCCGTCCCCGGGGCCCGGTCGCTGACCGACTTCCGCGGCCTGGCCCGGCAGCGGCCGGGCCTGGCCGCCGCGCTGGTGATCAGCCTGCTGAGCCTGGTCGGCACCCCGCCGACGGCGGTCTTCCTGGGCAAGCTGACCGTCTTCACCGCCGCGTGGGACGGCGACCTGGCCTGGCTGGTGGTGGTCGCCGCGGTGAACACCCTGGTCAGCCTCTTCTACTACCTGCGGTGGCTGGTCGAGGCGTTCCGGCCCGGCGAGCCCGCACCGACGGCCGGCTGGGCACGCGCGGCGGCCGTGGCCGGGGCGCTGGGCGTGCTGGCGGTCGGGCTGGGTGCCGGCCTGGTGACCGCGCTGGTCGGCGAGGGCACCCTCGGCTGAGCGCAGGCCGGTCTCAGGCCGGCGGGAGGAGGAGCACCTGCCCGACCATGATCACGGTGCTGGTCAGCCCGTTGGCGGCCATCAGCTCGGCCACCGTCGTCCCGTGGTCCAGTGCGATCTGCCCCAGCGTGTCCCCCGCGGCCACCGTGTACGTCGCTCCCGGGACGGGCTCCGGGGCAGGTGACGGGGCCGGCTCCGGCATGGGGGTCGGCGAGCAGACGGTCGCCAGCGCCCCGGGGTCGGCCAGCCCCTCGACCACCTCGGCGCAGGTCCGGTGGTCCACCCGGGAGGCCACCCCGGTCCACCACGAGGTCTGGCCCAGGGCGCCACTCCAGGACTGCGAGAGGTGCACGTGCCCGGTGTGCGGGTCGGCTCCGGTGTAGGGCAGCCAGCCGGCGGAGGCGCGGTCGGCCGACCAGGTCCGGCCGTCCCAGATGACGTACATGACCCCGAGTCGCCGGGCCTGGTAGGCCGACTCCCCACCGGGGCCGTCGGCGGTCAGCCAGCCGAGGAAGCGGTCGGCGGCGGCGCGCTCCTCCGGGACGTCCGCCCGCACCAGCCAGTCCCAGGCGCGCCCCTCCTCGTGCTCGCTGGTGCCGCCGGCCGCGCAGTCACGGCTGATGCCGCCGTTGCTCCCGGCGGCGTACGCGGCGAGCACCAGGGCGGCCAGGTCCGCGGTGCCCGGTTTCGCCGCGGGGTCGCAGACCGTCTGGCCGACGTAGGGGGCGGGCTGCTCGACCACCGGCGGCGCAGCGACGGGCGCGGCCGGGTCGCCGGGTCCCGAGGCCCGTGCCGTCGCAGGGACGAGCGCCCCACAGGCGCCGACCAGGACGAGCACGGCCGCGCGGCGCACGCCGGCCGGACGGCGCGTGGCCGGACGGTGGCCGACCGGGTGCCGACGCACCCACCGGGACGAGAGGGGCGCGACGACTCCGGGCAACGGGACTCCAAGGCAGGGGGACGGCGTCGGGCCCATCCCAGGGGGCGCGCGTCGGTCGGGTCCACGGCGCCGACCGCCTTGCCGCCTCGGCCCGGCGCGGCGCACACGGTGCGCGACCGTGGGCGTGGGCTGGCCCGCGTCCGATGTGGCCTGGCGCACATCGATGGTCGGCAGGCGCGGGACACGGCTACCGGGAGGACGGACCCCGCCGCAGCACCCCGGTGCGGGTCAGTCCTCGGGTCGGGGGGCGGCCAGGGCTGCGGCGATCGCAGCACCCGCCGCAGCGGCACCGCTGACCCAGGCGGGGCGGCGGTAGGCCGTCCAGGCCAGCGCGGTGGGGACCATGCTGGCCGCGTGGAGCGCATCGGCGACCACGCCAGCCAGCACCAGCCCCCGGCTCGGGTGGAGGAGGACGGCGGCCTGCTGGACGAGCACCCGGCCACCGAGCACCCGGACCACCCAGGCGCTCGGCTCGCGCCCCCCACCGCTGACCGCCCGGGCGACCTGCTCGGGACGCACCAGCAGCACGGCGCCCCCCACGGCCAGCGGGGCGGCGAGCGCCCGGGTCAGGGCCCGGCGCCGGCGGTGAGCGCTCACCGCCGGCCCCGCAGGGGTGCGCTTCCGAGGCCGGCCACGGTGGCCTGCCCGGTCCCTGCACCCGCGCACGTGACGACGAACTGCCCGCTCATGTCCCTCTCCTCACTCGCCTGCTGCACTGTCCGGACCGCTGCCGGTGGCAGCGCACGCCCATCCGGGCGTCCCGGCCACCGGGCCGCCACCCGCGGCTACGGCAGCCCGGGC
Source organism: Modestobacter caceresii (assembly GCF_000761485.1). GTDB lineage: Bacteria > Actinomycetota > Actinomycetes > Mycobacteriales > Geodermatophilaceae > Modestobacter > Modestobacter caceresii. The sequence goes on along the minus strand of NZ_JPMX01000021.1, from coordinate 10,963 downwards.
AGCAGCTTGTCCAGGGTCACCGGCAGGTCGCGCACCCGCACCCCGGTGGCGGAGTGGACGGCGTTGACCACCGCCGCCGCCGTGCCGACGATGCCGATCTCGCCGATCCCCTTGCTGCCCATGACGTTGACGTAGGGGTCGTGCTCGTCGATCCAGTGCGCCTCGATCTCGCCGACGTCGGCGTTGACCGTGATGTGGTACTCGGCCAGGTCGTGGTTTGCCACCTGCCCGATCCGGGGGTCCCAGGCGCTGGTCTCGTGCAGCGCCATGGACAGCCCCATGGTCATCCCGCCGATCAGCTGCGACCGGGCCGTCCGCGGGTTGACCACCCGGCCGACGCCGAAGACGCCGAGCAGCCGCGGCACCCGGATCTCCCCGGTGTCGGCGTTGACCCGGGCCTCGACGAACTGGGCACCGAAGGCGTACGGGGAGTGGGTGTCGTCCTGCGCGGCCTGGTCGACGTCCCCGCTGGCCTCGTCGCCGTCCCGCGGGTCGGCGCCGAACTTGGTGCGGAACTCGCGGGCCGCCACGACCAGCGCCGAGCCCCAGGTGTTGGTGCCCGACGAGCCGCCGGCCACCGAGGCGACCGGGTAGCGGGTGTCGCCGATCCGCACGTCGACGTCGGCGACGTCGACGCCCAGGGCGTCGGCGGTGATCTGCGGCAGGATCGTCCAGGCCCCGGTGCCGAGGTCCGCGGCGCCGATCTCGGCGACGTACCGCCCGTCCTCGTACCGCAGGTTCGCCGTCGAGGTGGCCTGCCGCATGGTCGGGTAGACCGAGGACGCGACACCGGTGCCCACCAGCCAGTCGCCGTCCCGGTGCGCCCGCGGACCGGACCAGCCGAACCGCTCGGCGCCCTCGCGCAGGCACCGCACCAGGTTCCGGCTGGACCACGGCTTCCCGGTCTCCGGGTCGACCTCCGGCTCGTTGCGGACGCGCAGCTCGATCGGGTCGATGTCGAGCTCCTCGGCCAGCTCGTCCATCGCGACCTCGGGGCCGAACATGCCCGGACACTCCCCCGGCGCCCGCATCCAGGAAGGGATCGGCACGTCCAGGGCGGCCAGCCGGTGGGTGGACCGCCGGCTCGGCGAGGCGTACATCATCCGGGTGGGCACACCGGTCTGCTCGGCGAACTCCTTGACCTTCGAGGTCTGCTCGACCACGTCGATGGCGATCGCGGACAGCCGCCCGCGGGAGTCGGCGGCCAGCTGCATCCGCTGGATGGTCGGCGTGCGGTAGCCGGCCAGGACGAACATCTGCTGGCGGGTGAGCGCGAGCTTCACCGGCCGGCCGGGCAGTGCCCGGGCGGCCAGCGCGGTGAGCATCACGTTCGCGTGCGGCAACCCCTTGGAACCGAACCCACCGCCGACGTAGGGGCAGACGACGCGCACCTGTTCCTGGTCCAGCCCGAACACCTGGCACACCGCGGCCCGGTCGGGGTGTACGCCCTGGGTGGAGTCCCACAGGGTCAGGAACCCGTCGCCGGCCGGCTCCCAGAGCGCCGTCGTGGCGTGCGGTTCGAGCGGGTTGTTGTGGTACATCGCGGTCGAGTAGGTGCGCTCGAGCGTCACCTCGGCGGCGGCCATCGCCGCGGCGACGTCGCCCTCGGCGGTGTCGGTCTCGTGCCCGGCGTTCACCTGCTCCGGCGCGTAGAGGTCCGGCCTGTCGGCGGACAGCTCCGCGTCGTGCGGCTGCTCGTCGTAGCGGACCGCAATGCCGTCGGCCACCTCCCGGGCCAGCTCGGAGGTCTCGGCGACCACCACCCCGATCAGCTGGCCGCGGAAACCGACGTCCTGACCCTGCAGGACGGCGTACTCGGCGTCGGAGGCATCGGCCAGCCGTTCGGCGTTGAACGGGGTGAGCACGGCCAGCACGCCGTCCAGGGCCTCGGCCGCGGCGGTGTCCATCGCGGTGACCCGCCCCCGGGCGATCGTGGCCTGGACGGGGTGGGCGTACGCCGGGTGCTCGACCGGCGTCTCGTAGGCGTAGGTGGCGGTGCCGCGGACCTTGAGCTCGCCGTCCCGGCGCACCAGGTCCTGGCCGATGGCGTGCGGCTGCAGCAGGTCGGTCATGACTGCTCCTCCGGGAGGAGGCCGCGCACGGTGGCGAGCACGGTGCGGGCCACGAGCGGGATCTTGAAGCCGTTGCCGCTGTCGATCCCCGGCTGCGGCTGGGCGTCCGCCAGCTCGGCGGCGATGGCGGCCCGGACGGCGTCCTCGGTCAGCTGCTGCCCGCGGAGCACCTCCTCGGCCCGGGTGGCCCGCCACGGCTTGTGCGCGACCCCGCCCAGGGCCAGCCGCAGCTCGCCGTCCGGGGGGACGACGGCGGCCACCGAGACCAGGGCGAAGGCGTAGGAGGCCCGGTCGCGGACCTTGCGGTAGGCCGACCGGGTGCCGGCCGGCAGCGCGGGCAGGTCGATGGCGGTGATCAGCTCGCCGTGCTCGAGCACGGTGTCCCGGGACGGGTCGTCCCCGGGCAGCCTGTGCAGCTCGGTGAACGGGATCGTCCGTTCACCGTTCGGGCCGAGCACCTGCACCCGGGCGTCGAGCACGGCCAGCGCGACCGCCATGTCCGAGGGGTGGGTGGCGATGCAGCTCTCCGGCGCGGCCGGGTCCGGCAGCACGGCCGGCGTCCCGAGGACGGCGTGGTACCGCGTGTAGCCCCCGACCGCGCTGCAGCCGCTGCCCGGCTCGCGCTTGTTGCACGGGGTGGTCACGTCCTGGAAGTACACGCAGCGGGTGCGCTGCAGCGGGTTGCCGCCGGTGGTCGCCATGTTGCGCAGCTGCCCGGTCGCCCCGGCGAGCAGCGCCTGGGCCAGCACCGGCCAGCGCTCCCGGACGCGCGGGTCGGCGGCGACCTGGCTGTTGGTCGAGGCCGCCCCCAGCCGCAGCCCGCCATCGGGGAGGTCGGTCACCTCGCGGGAGGTGAGGGTGCGGACGTCGACCACCAGGTCGGGCCGGGCGACGCCGAGCCGGAGGTGGTCGACCAGGTTCGTGCCGCCGGCCAGGAAGACGGCGTTCGGCTCGGCGACGACGTCCCGCACGGCCTCGGCCACGTCGCCGGGCCGGGCGTAGGCGAACGGCTTCACCGGGCACCGCCGGCCTGCTGCACCGCGGGGGTGATGTTCACGTAGGCGGCGCAACGGCAGAGGTTGCCGCTCATCCGCTCGGCGACCTCGTCGGACGTCATCTCCGGCCGGCCGGTGAGGTCCTCGGTGACGTGGCTGGGCCAGCCACGCTCGAACTCGTCGAGCACGCCGACCGCCGAGCAGACCTGCCCGGGGGTGCAGTAGCCGCACTGGAACGCGTCGGAGTCCAGGAACGCCTGCTGCACGGGGTGCAGCTCTCCGGCCGGTGCCAAGCCGTCGGCCGTGGTGATCTCCGCCCCGTCGTGGGCCACCGCCAGGGCGAGGCAGGTCAGCGCGCGATCGCCGTCCAGCAGCACGGTGCAGGCGCCGCACTGGCCGTGGTCGCAGCCCTTCTTCGGGCTGGTGTTCCCCAGCCGCTCGCGCAGCGCGTCCAGCAGGGAGGTGCGGGTGTCGACGGTGAGGCGGTGGGCCTCACCGTCGACCCGCAAGGTGATCTCGGCGTCCATGGGGCCGCTGGTGCCCGGCCGTCCCGGCCCGGCAAACCCGCCGGCCCGCGCGCCGGGCGGAGTGGGCGACCAGGTGAACGCTGCACCGACGGCGCGTGGCGGCCTTGATCGACAACGCCGTCCTGCAGTACGAAGACGACATCGACCACCAGCCAGCGGGAGGGGTCACCGACCCCGCACCCCGTGTCCCCGCGTCCCGGATCGCAGCCCTGCCGAAGTACCCCGTCCCCACGCCACGGTCGCCCGTCGGCGCGCGGGCGGGTGCGGGGGTGCGCGCCCGGGCGCGCGCCTGGACCGGCAAGCTGCTGGCGCGCCGCATCCAGAAGCGCGGCATCGACCTCTCCAGCCTGACCTTCATCCCCGAACGGACGAAGGTGCCGCTGCAGCGGGACGGCATCGACCCCGTCCCCCGGCTCGCGCAACTGCGGGAGAACGACCCGGTGCACCGGCTGAAGCTGCCGTTCGCCTTCTCCGTGTACCTGGTCACCGGCGCAGAGCACGTCAAGGCGGTGCTGGCCGACCGGGACAGCTGGAGCAACGACATCCGGCACCTGCTGCCGGGCCCCGGCCCGAGCAGCGCCGACGAGGTCGGCGGCCTCGGCTTCACCGACCCGCCGCTGCACACCCGGCTGCGCAAGATCATCACGCCTGAGTTCACCATGCGCCGGCTGGCCCGGCTCGAGCCGATGATCGAGTCGATCGTGGCGCAGCGGCTCGACGCGCTGGCCGCGGCGGGGCCCCCGGCCGACCTGGCGAAGCTGGTGTCCTTCCCGGTGCCGTTCCAGACCATCTGCGCGCTGCTGGGCCTGGAGCTCGAGGACCGGGACGCGTTCGCCCGGCTCGGGGTCCAGCGCTTCGACGCGACCGCCGGCGCCGCCGCGGCCTTCGGTGCGGTCTCGGCGCAGCGCGAGTTCCTCTTCGACGCCGTCGCCCGGCAGCGTGCGGAGCCCGGCCCCGGGCTGATCGGCCAGATCATCCGGGACGAGGGCGACCGGATCTCCGACGTCGACCTCGCCGGCCTGGCCGACGGCGTCTTCACCGGCGGCTACGAGACCACCGCCGGGATGATCTCGCTGAGCACCATGGTGCTGCTGCGCGACCCGGCGCACGCCGCCCTGGTGCGCGACGGCTCGCGCGCGGACGTCGACCGGGTGGTCGAGGAGCTGCTGCGGCACCTGTCGGTCGTGCAGATGGCCTTCCCGCGGTTCGCCAAGCACGACCTGGACCTGTTCGGCGTGCCCCTGGAGGCCGGGGACGTCGTGCTGGCCTCGCTCAGCGGCGCGAACCGCGACCCCCGGTCGGCCGGGGACCAGCCGGAGGTCTTCGACCCCCTGCGGCGACCGACCTCCGGCCACCTGGCCTTCGGCCACGGCATCCACCGGTGCATCGGCGCAGAGCTCGCCCGGATGGAACTGCGGGTCGTGCTGCCCGCGCTGTTCCGCCGCTTCCCCGACCTGGCGCTGGCCGTGCCGCAGCGGGAGCTGTCCTTCCGCGAGCTGTCCTTCGTCTACGGCCTGGACGAGATGCCCGTCCGGTTCTGAGGCCGGGCCACCAGGAGGCTGTGAACTGCACCGCGGGTGGACGCCGGGCGGCATACCGGTGTCCTCGTCGGGTAGTGCCCAACGGAACGCCGGCGACACACATGGAAGAGTCGGCCCTTCTCGAGGACTGGACCCCGCCCATGAGTGGAAACGCCACGCACCGCTTCAGCAACACCAGCATCCTGACCGTGCAGACGGCCGATGCGTCCCAGGTCGTCACCTCCGACGACATCGACCAGCGGCTCGCCGACACCTACAAGCGGGTCGGGCTGCGCCCCGGCCTGCTCGAACGGCTGGCCGGCATCCACGAGCGCCGGTGGTGGGAGGACGGCGTCACCTTCACCGACGGCGCCGCCATGGCCGGCGCCAAGGCGATCAGCGAGAGCGGCGTCGACCCGGCCGGCATCGGCCTGATGATCAACACCTCGGTCAGCCGCAGGCACCTGGAGCCCTCGACGGCCGTCGCCGTCCACCACGCGCTCGGCCTCCCCCGCTCGGCGCAGAACTTCGACGTCACCAACGCCTGCCTCGGCTTCGTCAACGGCATGGAGCTGGCCGCGGCGATGATCGACTCCGGCATGATCGAGCACGCCGTGATCGTCAACGGCGAGGACGCCCAGACCGTGCAGGACCGCACCATCGACCGGCTCAACCAGCCGGACACCACCGCCCGGGACGTGATCGCCCAGTTCGCGACGCTGACCCTGGGCTCGGGTGCCGTGGCCATGGTCCTCGGCCGGTCCGACCAGCACCCGGAGGGCCACCGGCTGGTCGGTTCGGTCAGCCGGGCCGGCACCGAGCACCACGAGCTGTGCATCGGCGACAACGACATGATGCGCACCGACCTCAAGGGCCTGCTGGAGGCCGGCCTGGACCTGTCGATGGACATGTGGGAGGAGGCCGCCGCGGACTTCGACTGGCAGCGCGGCATGGACCGCTACGTCATCCACCAGGTCTCCAAGGTGCACACCGCCGCGATGTGCGAGCGGTTCGGCATCGACGAGGCACGGGTGCCGAAGACCTTCCCGACCCGCGGCAACCTGGGCCCGGCCTCGGTGCCCTACACCCTGGCCAGCGCGCAGCACGAACTCATCGACGGCGACCGGGTGCTGCTGATGGGCATCGGCTCAGGCCTCAACGCCTCCTGCCTCGAGATCGCCTGGTGAGCGTGCCGATCGACCTCCCCGCCGGCCTCCCCGGGCTCGACCCGGCCTGGTCCCGCCGGCTCAGCGTCGCCGACGCCACCGGCACGAAGCACGAGTGGCACCTGCTGGACAACGGCGTCCCCGACCCGGTGGGCACGTTGCTCTGCGTGCACGGAAACCCGACCTGGTCCTACCTCTGGCGCCGGCTGGTCGCCGCCGCTCCGCCCGGGTGGCGGGTGATCGCCCCCGACCAGCTGGGCATGGGGTTCTCGGAACGGCTCCCCGGGCCCCGGCCGCTCGAGCAACGGGTCGCCGACCTCGGCGACCTGACCGCCGCGCTGGGGGTCACCGGCCCGGTGATCACCGTGGGGCACGACTGGGGCGGGGTCCTCTCACTGGGCTGGGCGCTGGCGCACCAGGAACAGCTGCGGGGCGTCGTCCTGGGCAACACCGCCGTCTCGATGCCCGAGGGAGACCTCGGCCCGGCGCTGATCCGGATGGCGCACGCCCCCGGGGTCCGCTCGGTGGCCACGGTCGGCACGCCGCTGTTCGTCCGGGCGACGACGGCGCTGTCCTCCCCGAGGCTGCCGGCCGACGTCCGGGACGCCTTCGCCGCGCCCTACCGGACGGCGGCCCGCCGGCGGTCGGTCGGGGACTTCGTGGCCGACATCCCCTTCTCCCCCGGCCACCCGTCCCGGGCCGCGCAGGAGGCGATCGCCGAGGGCATCCGTTCCCTCGACGTGCCGGCGCTGCTGCTGTGGGGCCCGCGCGACCCGGTCTTCGGCGAGCGCTACCTGGCCGACCTGCGCGAGCGGCTGCCCCAGGCCCAGCTCCACCGCTACGAGGGCGCCTCGCACCTGATGCCCGAGGACGCCCCGCAGTACGCCGACGCGGTCGCCCAGTGGGTCACCGACCTGTCCACCGGCCGGTACACCGCCGACACCGCCGACCGCCCGCGCAGCGCGCAGCCCCAGCCGCGGGGCCTCGGCTCAGCGCTGGCCGACCGGGCCGCCGACGCCTCCCCCGCCGTGGTCGAGGTCGGTGGCACCACGGTCAGCTGGGCGCAGCTGCACCGCCGGGTCGAGCACCTGGCTGCCGGGCTGGCCCACGCCGGCATCCGCCCGGGGCAGCGGGTCGCCCTGCTGGTCGAGCCCTCCGTCGACCTCACCGCCGCGGTCTACGCCGTCTGGCGGGCCGGCGCGGTCATCGTCGTCGCCGACAAGGGCCTGGGCCTGCGCGGCATGCGTCGCGCGCTGCACAGCGCCCGGGTCGACGCGGTCATCGGCGGTGCTCCTGGGCTCGCAGCCGCTCGGGCCATGCGCCTGTCCGCCACCCGGATCGCCGCCACCTCGCTGCCCGTAGCCGCGGCGCGCGCCCTGGGCGTGGCCCACACGCTCGAGGAGCTGGAGCGCGCGGGCAGCACCGCGCCGCTGCCCGCCGAGGCCGACCTGGACACCGACTGCGCCGTCCTGTTCACCTCCGGCGCCACCGGCCCGGCCAAGGGCGTCGTCTACACCCGGCGCCAGGCACTGGCCCAGCTTGACCTGGTCGGCGCCACCTACGGGCTGTCCCCCGACGACCGCCTGGTCGCCGGCTTCGCGCCGTTCGCCCTGTTCGGCCCGGCGCTGGGCATCGGCTCCGCGGTGCCCGACGTCGACGTGACCGCGCCGGGCTCGCTGACCGCGGCCGCCCTGGCCGACGCCACGGCGGCGATCGACGGCACGGTCGTGTTCGCCTCGCCGGCCGCGCTGCGCCGGGTCGTCGCCACCGCCGACGAGCTGACCGGGCCCCAGCGGACCGCACTGAGCCGGGTGCGCCTGCTCATGTCCGCCGGGGCGCCGGTGCCGCTGCCGTTGCTGCGGGAACTGCGCCAGGTGCTGCCCGCAGCCGCTGCGCACACCCCGTACGGGATGACCGAGGCGCTGCCGGTCACCGACGTCTCCGCCACCGAGATCGAGGCCGCCGGCCCCGGGAACGGCGTGTGCGTCGGCCGGCCGCTGCCCGGGGTCGAGGTCCGGGTCAGCCCGCTGTCCCCGACCGGGTCGGCCGACGGTGACCTCACCGACGTCCCCGGGACCACCGGGGAGGTCGCCGTGCGGGCCGCGCACGTCAAGGACCGCTACGACGCCCTGTGGGCCACCGAGCGCGCGTCGTCCCGCGACCCGGGCTGGCACCGGACCGGCGACGTCGGGCACCTGGACGCCGAGGGCCGGCTCTGGATCGAGGGCCGGCTGCCGCACGTCGTGACCACCGCCGCCGGGGTCGTCACCCCGGTCGGCGTCGAGCAGCGGGTCCAGCTGCTGGACGGCGTCAGCGCCCCCGCCGTCGTCGGTGTCGGGCCGGTCGGCGCCCAGGTCGTGGTGGTCGTGGTCGTCCCCGCCGACGGTGCACGCCGCCGCGCCGGCTTCGAGCTCGCCGACCCCGCCCTGTCCGACGCCGTCCGTGGGGCCGCCGGCACCGAGGTCGCCGCCGTCCTGGTCACCGGCCGGCTGCCGGTCGACATCCGGCACCAGTCGAAGGTCGACCGGCGGGAGGTGGCCCGGCGCGCGACCCGCACGCTCGCCGGAGCACGGGCACGCACCCGATGAGGGTGCTGGTCACCGGGGCCAGCGGCATGCTCGGCCGGGCCACGGTGCAGGGCCTGCTCGACCGGGGCGACGAGGTGACCGTGCTGCAGCGCCGCCCGGCCGGGCTGCCCTGCCGGGAGGTGCGCGGGGACGTCGCCGACCCGGCCGTGGTGGCCCGCGCGGTCACCGGGCATGACGCCGTGGTGCACCTGGCCGCGAAGGTCGACGTCACCGGCCGGTGGGCGGAGTACGCCCGGGCCAACATCGAGGGCACCCGCGCCGTGGTCGACGCCTGCCGGCAGGCCGGGGTGGGCCGGCTGGTGCACGTCTCCTCCCCGTCGGTGGCGCACGGCGGCTCGGCGCTGGTCGGGGTCGGCGCGCAGTCGGCCGACCCGGCGCGCGCCCGCGGGCACTACTCACGCTCCAAGGCCGTCGCCGAGCAGGTCGCACTGGCGGCGGACGACGCCGCGCTCGCCGTCCTGGTCGTGCGGCCGCACCTGGTCTGGGGCCCCGGGGACACCCAGCTGGTCGCGCGGATCGTCGAGCGGGCCCGGAGCGGGCGGCTGCCGGTGATCGGCTCCGGTGCCGCGCTGATCGACACCACCTACGTGGACAACGCCGCCGCTGCCCTGGTCGCCGCCGTCGACGCCTGCGGGCCGGTGCACGGGGAGGCGCTGGTGGTCTCCAACGGCGAGCCCCGTCCGGTCGCCGAGGTCATCGACCGGTTGTGCCGGGCCGCCGGCGTCCCCGGGCCGCGCCGCCAGGTGCCGTTCCGGGCGGCCTGGGCCGCCGGGGGCCTCGTCGAGGGGGTCTGGGCGGTGACCCAGCGCCGGGACACTCCTCCGCTGACCCGGTTCCTCGCCGAGCAGCTGGCGACCGCGCACTGGTTCGACCAGCGCCGCACCCGCGAGGCGCTGCACTGGACCCCGCAGGTGTCGCTGGACGAGGGCTTCGCCCGGCTGGCGCAGGCGTACACGGCGGCCTGAGCCCCTACGGTGCGGTCGTGACCTACGACCGGCTGGCGGAGAGCGTCGCGCTGATCCAGCACGGACTGCGCAGCGACCCGGCACGGCTCAGCCGACGCCGACGGTTCGCCGCCCTCGCCGTGGACGTTGACGGCGACGTGGCCTGCACCGCCTTCGTACGGCGAGGCGTCAGCTGCCCTGAGGGCGACACCCACCTGCTGGAGCGGCGTGGTGACACCTGGCGCCTGCTCGGTGGCGGTGGCGGCAGCTGGGACGACGACGGGTTCGCCGACCGGCCAGGGGCGGTGGAGCTCGGTGGCCTGGTCGTGGTGCGCGGCGGCGGCTCGGTGCTGCGCAACGCCGACCGCCGGATGCCCTGGGGTGCCCGCTACGTGCACGACGTCCAACTGCGGGTCAGTGCCGAGGTGCACGCCGTCGTGGTCGGCGGCTCCCGCACGCTGACGGTGCCGCGGCACGGGCACCTGGTGGTGGTCTGGGCCGGTGGCCGTCCCCCGGCGCTGGCCGTGCACGACCGGGTCGGCCGGCTCCTGGCACCGGTGCCGCCGCTCGACGGCACCGTGCCCTGGGTCCGCTGAGCCGGGTCGCGCTGCGGATCGGCGGGTCGTCGGCGACCGTGGCAGGTGGACCCGGCGGCTGGCGTGCGCCGAACACCGGACGGCCGACCGGAGGGGGCACGGTGCGAGACGGCGGGAAGCAGGACGACGGGGCGCAGCACGACGCGGACTTCGCGCGGTTCGTCGCCGACCGGCGTCCCGGACTGCTGCGCACCGCGCTGCTGCTGACCGGCGACCGGGCCACCGCCGAGGAGCTGGTGCAGCGGGCGCTCACCCGCACCCGGCGAGCCTGGCCCACGCCCGATCCGCTGGCGACGGCCCGCCGGGCGCTGGTGGCCGGCGCTGACCGCCGGGGGCTGCGCGGCGAGCAGGTCCTCGAGGAGCTGCCCGATCCGCTCGCCCCTGCGGTGGACGACGAGCTGTCCCGCGCGCTGCGCGCCCTCCCCCCGCGCGTCCGGGCCGCCACGGTGCTGCACCACGCCGACGAGCTGGACGCGGCCGCCCTCGCCGCCGTGCTCGGCCGCCCGGTGGCGGAGGCCGAGGCGGCTGCGGCGGCGGGCGCCGGACGGCTGCGAC
>NZ_JPMX01000020.1 GCF_000761485.1 Modestobacter caceresii | reverse complement strand
GGCCGAAGACCTCGACTCCGACAAGTAGCCGATCAAATACCCAACACCCTCTGAGGGGCCGAAGTCGCGACTTCGGCCCCTCAGGCGACGACGCCCCCGGGACTCATCGGGGCAAGGCGTGCCCAGGAGACGCACAGCGAGCTCAAGGACGGGCCATGAGGGCGGGGGCGACGGTGGACCCGACGCCGTCCACCGCCTGACAGGAGCTCCGATGTCCGCCCACGACCAGCCCGGCCCCAGCTACGAAGGACGCCGGCTGCCCCGTCCCGAGGACGAGGTCGTCGACCAGGGCCTCGACTTCGACCTGGGCACGTTGTTCAGCCGCCGCAGGATGCTCGGCGCGCTCGGCCTCGGCGCGGCGGGACTCGGCCTGGCCGCCTGCGGCGGGACGAGCGCGGCGACGTCCACCAGCGCGTCCTCGGATGCGACCACCGCCTCGGGAGAGATCCCGGACGAGACCGCCGGCCCCTACCCCGGCGACGGGTCCAACGGCCCCGACGTGCTCGCGCAGAGCGGCATCGTCCGCAGCGACATCCGGTCCAGCTTCGGCGATGCGAGCGGCACCGCCGAGGGGGTGCCGATGACCCTCGAACTGACCATCCGGGACCTGGCCAACGGCGGCGTGCCGTTCGAGGGCGTGGCCGTGTACGTGTGGCATTGCGACCGCGACGGCGGCTACTCCATGTACGCCGAGGGCATCACCGAGGAGAACTACCTGCGCGGCGTGCAGATCGCCGACGCCGCCGGGAAGGTGCAATTCACCAGCATCGTCCCGGCCTGCTACACCGGGCGCTGGCCGCACATCCACTTCGAGGTCTACCCCGATCAGGACAGCATCACCGATGCGACCAACGCCATCGCCACCTCCCAGGTCGCGCTGCCGAAGAACGTCTGCGACGCGGTGTACGCCACCAGCGGCTACGAGAGCTCGGTGCGCAACCTCGCCGAGGTCAGCCTCACCAGCGACAACGTGTTCGGTGACGACAGCGGTGCCAGCCAACTGGCCACCGTCTCCGGGGACCTGACCAGCGGCTACATCGTGTCCCTGCCCGTCGGCGTCGACACCACCACGACGCCCACCGCCGGTGCCTCACCGGCGGGCGGCGGCGGCCCCGGTGGCGGTGCACCGGGTGGCGGTGGCACGCCGCCCAGCCCGCCGGACTGACCACCCCCCACCGATGTCGCGGCGCCGGGCCAGCAGCCCGGGGCGGCCGGGAGGACCGCCACCGCACCCGACGCCGAGACGGCGTGAGCGGGGCTCAGGCGTGCCGGACGATCGGGCGCACCGGCTCCCGCGGCGGCGCCGAGCGCAGCACCGTCCGGCGGTTCTCCTGGACGACGACCAGCGCGCCACCGCGGCCCACGTCGCACAACGCCTCGAACACCGCCTCGTCGAGCAGCGCGATCTCGGTGTGCCCCTGTACCCCGATGGCCTCCACCACCTCGGCGACCTGGGTCTCCAGCGCGGCCCGGATCAGCGCACGCTCGACGTCGTCGGCCCGCGCACCCACCACGGCGCAGGCGAGCACCGACCCCTCCTGCCGCACCGCGTCCCGCAGTGCCCGCGCCAGCTCGGCGGAGCTGGCCGCCGTCCCGTCCAGCGGCACGAGCAGTCGAGCCCGGACCCGGCGGGACGGCCGGCTGCCGACCACCTCTGCTGACGTCATGCCGGCATCCTGGGCACTGGCTGTGCGCCGCCGGAAGTGCCCGACACGCAACCGAGACCGTTCCGTACCCATGGGAGCGTGGTCACGTACAGTCTGTAACTGATCACTCACGCTGGGCACTGTCTCGGCGAGCGACCGCGACGAACGGGACACCACCCGGATCGACCCCCGGCACCCGGCCAGACTCCGGGCCATGGACACCCGGCCGAGGCGCTGGCCGTATACCGGGTGGCGCCGTCCTAGCACTGGCCCGGGCCGACCAGCCCCGGCGCATTGACGTGGCTGGGCCACGGCCTGGTCACGCGCCATGAACCGCCTCGAGGGTGCGCGGGCCCTTCGGTTGCTCGACCGTTCCGGTCAGGGGACGACGACCAGCTCGTGCGGCAGCTGGTGCAGCACCTCGTGGCCGGTCGCGGTGATCACCACGAGGTCCTCGATCATGACCGCGCCGGTGTCCGAGGAGTAGGCCGGCGTCTCGACCGCGAAGACCATGCCCGGCTGGATGAGCCGTTCCTCCGTCCGGCTGAGGAACGGCGGTTCCTCGTGGAAGGTGTCCAGGCCGACCGAGTGCCCGTAGTGCCCGCGGGTGAAGCGCGGGAAGCCGTTGAGCTGGATGTGCGACTCCGCGGCCGCGAACACCTCACGCACCGGCCGGCCCGGCGTCAGACGCTCCCGGGCCAGCTCGTGGGCTTCGAGCAGGACGCGGTACAGCCGTTGGGCCGCCGGCCGGATCTCCCGGAAGCTGAACGTGCGACCGCCGTCCCCCCGGTAGCCGTCCACGGTCGTGCCGCAGTCGAACTTGATCAGGTCGCCGGGGACGAGCCCGATGCCCCGCTCGGAGTCCACCCCGATGGCCGTCGTGGCACCGACCGCGGGCAGCACCCAGTGGTCGCTGAAGCCCGCGTACCGGTCCGTCCCCATGGCCGCCTGGATCACCCCCAGGGCGTAGCGGTGCCGCATGTCCAGCGCCGTCATGCCGGGCTGCGCGGAGCTCGCGGCGAACGTCATCCCGGCCTCGGACAGCTCCGTCGCCCGGCGCAGCGCCTCGATCTCGAAGTCGTGCTTGATGCTCCGGAGCTCGTAGACGTCCTCGGTCATGTCGACCAGGTCGACGTCGGGAGCGAAACCGGCGATCCGCCGCACGGTGTCCTGCAGCACGTACCGCATGTCCGTGCCGATCCGCGCATCCAACAACCCCCGGTCGGCGAGGGCACTGCGCAGCATCGCGTCCTGCTCGTCCTCGGAGAACTGCGCCGGCCGCGGGACGTCGGCGTCGGGTCCGGCACCCACCTGCAGGTCGGCCGCGCTGCGCAGCTCGACCCAGACCCGGAACGGGCGGACGTCGGCGATCCCGGAGACGCGCCGAGCCTGCTCGGCCTCGAAGTCGCTGATGATCATCGCCGGCTCCAGCGCCGGGTCGGCCGGCACCAGGACGAGGACCGTGCCGAGCATCCGCCAGGGCCACTCGGAGAGGAAGTAGCTCTGGAAGCCGCTCGTGTAGTGCACGTTGGACGGGGTGTACGCGAGGTAGGCGTCCAGCCCCCGCTCCTGGCAGCGGCGCCGGATGTCGTCGAGGATCTGGGCACGCACCGGCGTAGGAGCCCCGGGCCGCGCCGTCACTGCGACTCCACGGTCCGGACGATCTGCGGCGTCCCGGTCTCGTCGAACCGGACGACGTCGAACAGCCCGATCTCCGGTTCACCGACGTCGGTGAAGTCCAGCGGTCCGGAGACCCCGTTGTAGTCGATGTCGGTGCCCGCGGCGATCAGCTCGGCGCAGTCGGCGAACGTCGCGCACTCCTCGCCGTCCCGGGTCACCGACTGCATCGCCCGGGCGATGTCGCCGGGCGCGTCGCTGCCGGCCTGCAGCGCGGACAGGGCGATGGTGATCACGCAGTCGTAGTGGTAAGGCGTGAAGTTCGTGATCGACACCTGCGGCTTGCTCGCGACCAGCCGGTCCAGGAAGGCGGGGTCGTTCTGCGAGGAGGCCTGGGTGGCCTGCATGCCCTCCAGGACACCCGGGTCGGACTCGCTCACCGCCGGGCCGAGGGAGCCGAGCGACATGCCGTCGGTGCCGAAGACGCCCACGTCGGCGGGCCCCAGGCCGTTCTCGATCAGGCTGCGCAGCAGCGTGGTCCCCTCCTGGAAAGCGATCACCACGACGGCGTCGGGTTCGGCGGCGGCCACCTCGGCCACCTCGGCGGAGAACGTGGTGGCCGCCGGGTCGTACGGCACGTTGGCCACGACCTCGGCCCCCTCGCTCTCCAGCTGCTCGATCACCGACTGGGAGAGGCTCTGGCCGTAGTCGTCGTTGCGGACGACCACCGCCACCCGGGAAGCCCCCTCGCCGATGACGGTCTGTGCGAGCACCGGGCCCTGGCGGGTGTTCGCCGGGATGGTCCGGAAGTAGAGGCCCTTGTCCGGGTAGCCGGTGAAGGTGGCGCTCGTGTTGGCCCCGGCGCACTGCACAGCCCCGGCGCCGGCGATCCGGTCGAGCACCGAGAGCGAGACCGCGGAGGAGACCGGGCCGATGATGGCGTCGACGCCCTCGCCGAGCAGTCGGTCGACGGTCTGCCCGGCGACGGTCGGGTCCCCGGCCTCGTCGCCGCCGGACAGCGTCACCGGCTGGCCCAGAACGCCACCGGCCGCGTTGACGTCCTCCACGGCCAGCTGGGTCGCCGCGATGATCCCAACGCCAAGGCCGGAGAGCGGGCCGGTCTCGGCGAGGACGTAGCCCAGGTCGAGCTGACCGTCCCCGGGCCGGGAGGACTCGACCTCGGGGGCGGGGCTGTCGCTCGACGCGCTGGGGGCGGCGGCGGGGGCAGAGCCCTCGTCCTCGGCGGGGTCCGAACCGCCGGAGCACGCCGTGACGCTCAGGGCGAGCACCCCCGCCAGCACGGTGATCGGGAACGTGCGAGTCCTCACGAGGCCTCCTGGGAACGTCAGCAGAACCGAAGTGGTCCCGGTCCAGCGTTCCGCGACGGATGTGAAACCGTCCAATACCGAATGGCGCCGTTGTGATATGGACGCTGTATCAATGCTTCGTGGACCTCCGCCATCTGCGCTACTTCCTCGCGGTCGCCGAGGAGCTGCACTTCGGGCGCGCCGCCGCACGCCTGCACATCGCCCAGCCGCCGTTGAGCCAGCAGATCCAGCGACTGGAGCGGGAACTCGGCCTCACGCTGTTCGAGCGGGACCGGCGGCACGTGCGGCTTACCCGTGCCGGAGAGATGCTGCAGGTGGAGGCGCGACGCACCGTCGCGCAGGCCGACCGGCTCCTCGACGTCGCAGCGGACGTGCGGACGGGCGGGATCGGTCGGGTCCGCCTGGGGTTCGTCGGTTCGTCGCTGTACGGGCAGCTGCCCGCACTGCTGCGGGCCGTGCGACAGCAGGCGCCCCAGATCACGCTGTCCGCCGTCGAGCTGGAGTCCGGCCCGCAGCTGGCCGGGCTCATCGAGGACACGCTGGACCTGGGAGTGCTCAGGCCGTCGGCCTCCACGCCGTCGCTCGCGGTGCAGGTGATCGAGGAGGAGGAGCTCGTCGCCGCGCTGCCGGCGGACCATCCCCTCCCGGTGGGGCAGCCGGTCGTCCTCGCCGACCTGGCGGAGGAGCCGTTCGTGCTCTTCACCCGGGAGCACGGGGAGGGCTTCTGGCAAGTGGTGGTGCAGGCCTGCGGCCAGGCGGGCTTCTCGCCGAACATCGTGTTCAACGCCGAGCACGTGCACACGATGGTCGGCCTGGTGGCCTCGGGCATGGGGGTGTCCCTCGTTCCGCAGGCGGTCCGCCGTCTCGACCTGACGGGCGTGCGTTACGAGCGGATCGCTGCGCCGACGCCGCGCCTGCCCCTGGCGCTGGCCTGGTGCCCGGGCCGTTCGTTCCCCGCCCTCGAACGTGTGCTGGAGATCGTCACCGTCCAGGCTCGTCGGACGGCGGGCGCCCCTCGTCAGTTTCCGGCCGGCTAGCGTCCGCTCGCGTCGCCGCACCCAGTCTGCCCAAGTAGAGCTCCACCACGGCGGGGTCGTCGAGCAGCTCGCGCCCCGTTCCGGTGACCGCGTTGTGCCCTTGGTCGAGGATGTAGCCCCGGTCGCAGATGGCCAGGCAGCGCCGCGCGTTCTGCTCGACGATCAGCACCGCGGTGCCCGTCTCGTTGATCCGGGAGATCAGGGCGAACACCTCCGCCTGCGCCCGCGGGGAGAGCCCCGCCGACGGCTCGTCCAGGCAGAGCAGCCGCGGCTCCGGCATCAGCGCCCGTGCCATGGCCAACATCTGCCGCTCACCACCCGAGAGCGAGCCGGCCCGCGCCTGCATCCGTTCGACCAGGCGGGGAAAGAGCTCGGCGAGCGCCTCCCAGCGGCCGGCGAACTCCTTCGGCCGCAGGAAGGAGCCCATGCGCAGGTTGTCCCGCACGGTCAGCCGGGGGAAGACGTTGTCCAGCTGCGGCACGAAACCCACTCCCCGGCCCACCAGCTCGTGGGACGGCGCGCCGGTGATGTCGGTCCCGTCGAAGCGCACGGTGCCCGCACTCACCGAGACGAGCCCGAAGACGGCCTTGAGCAGCGTCGACTTGCCGGCGCCGTTGGGGCCGAAGATGCCCACGAGCTCACGGCCGCCGACGTGCAGGGACACGTCCTGCAGGATCGGGACGCCGGGTGTGTAGCCAGCGGTGACGCCGCTGACCGCGAGGACGGTGTCCGCGGGCGGCTCCGCCCCAGGACCGCTGCTCGTCGCCCGGTGGGCTCCGGTGCTCATGGCTGCCGACCCTTCCCCGCAAGGCGCGCGGAATCGTCGTCGCCGGCCTCGTCCGATCCCAGGTAGGCGTCGATGACCTCGGGATCCCGCATGACCTCGGCCGGGGTACCGGTGGCCAGCACCTTCCCGAAGGCCATGCACACCACGTCGTCACTGATGTCGGCGACGACGTCCATGTCGTGCTCGACGAAGAGGATCGTCGTCCCCTCCGCGCGGACCTGCCGGATGTGGTCGAGCAGCGTCTCGACCAGCCGCGGGTTGACGCCGGCCATGGGCTCGTCGAGGAGGAGCAACCGCGGCTCGCTCATCAGGGCCCGGGCCATCTCCAGCAGCTTGCGCTGACCACCCGACAGCACGCCGGCAGGCTGGCCGGCCATCTGCTCGAGCCCGAACCGGGCGAGCAGCTCCTGCGCCCGTTCGGTGTTGTCCGCCTCCTGACGCCGCCAGCTCCGCCGGCCGAAGAGGGCTCCCCCGATGCCTTCACCGCGCTGCCCCGGGGCCGCGAGCAGGACGTTCTCCTCCAGCGTGAGGTCCGCCAGGCTGCGGGTGAGCTGGAACGTACGCACCATGCCCTGCCGGGCGAGCCGGTAGGCCGGCAGCCCGGTGACCTCGCGTCCCTCCAGCTGCCAGGCGCCGGCGTCGGCCCGGTCGAACCCGGTGAGGACGTTGAAGAAGGTCGACTTCCCGGCCCCGTTGGGTCCGATGAGGGCCGTGATCGTCCCGCCGCGCACGACGAAGTCGTCGACGTCGACGGCGGTGAGGCCACCGAAGCGGCGCTGCACTCCCTGGGCGCTGAGGATCGACTGGGTCGTCTCGTGGCCGCTCGGACTGCTCGTCATGCCGCCACCTCCGCCTTCGCCGTTGCTGCGGCCTTCGGCGTCCGCCGGGACAACAGCCCGCCCGCGCGGAAGTACATGAACAGGATGAGCGCGATGCCGACGAGGGCCAGCCGGATCGGCCCGACGTCGGAGGTGGAGAGCAGCTCGTCGCTGATGACGCCGCTGGTGATGGCCTGCCGGAGCAGCGAGTCGCTCGCCGCGAGCAGCAGCCAGAACAGGACGGCGCCGACCACCGGACCCAGCACGCGCCCGACGCCGCCGAGCAGGAGGACGGCGAACGCGTAGAACGACAGGTCGGCGGTGTAGGTGTCCGGGGTGACGGCCTGGGACGCCAGGGCCAGCACCATCCCCGCGACGGAGGCCATGAGCCCGCCCAGCACGAGCGCCTGGAGCTTGTAGGCGTAGGTGTTCTTGCCCAACGCCCGGACCACCTCCTCGTCGTTGCGGATCGCTCGGATGACCCGGCCCCAGGGGCTGCTCACCAGCAGCGCCGTGAGAGCGACCGCCGCTGCCACCAGCAGCCAGCCGACCAGGGCGATCCACAGCTGCCCGCCGGAGAGGGAGAACCGGCCGATCCCGTAGCTGCCCCCGCCGAAGGGGTTGAGGTCGTAGAAGCCGGAGGCGAACTGCTGGACGCCGAAAACGCCGTAGGTGAGCGGGGCCGCGGCTTCCGACCTGAAGAGCAGGCGCAGGATCTCCGCGGTAGCGATCGTTGCGATGGCGAGGTAATCACCGCGCAACCGCAGGGTGGGGACCCCCAGCAGCAGGGCCAGCAAGAACCCCATGAGCAGCCCGATCAGCACGCCCAGCCACAGCGGGGCGCCGTAGCGGGTGACGCTCACGGTCATGCCGTAGCCGCCGACGAGCATGAACCCGGCCTGGCCGAAGTTCATCAGGCCGGCGTAGCCGAACTGCAGGTTGAGCCCCACGGCGGCCAGCGCGAAGACCGCCGCTTGAGGTCCGACGGCCGCCCGCACGGCGTCCGCCAGCACGGCGATCAGATCCATCAGCCCACCCTCTCGCGCAGGCCGAGCAGCCCCTGGGGCCGCACGAGCAGGACCAGGATCAGCAGCAGCAGCGCCCACACGGTCTGCAGCTCGCTGTCGAAGAAGACGGTGCTCAGCTGGGCGAGCAGGCCGACGACGAGGCTCCCCACCACGGCTCCGAAGGCGGTTCCGAGCCCGCCGAGGATGACCCCGGCGAACATCAGCAGCAGCAGGTTGAAGCCCATGTTCCAGGTCACCGCCTGACTGAGCCCGTAGAGCACACCGCCGAGCGCGGCCAGCCCACCCCCGGCGAGCCACACCTGGAACACCACACGGTCCACGTTGATCCCCGAACACCCCGCGAGCGCGCGGTTGTCCGAGACCGACCGGACGGCCGTGCCCAGCCGGCTACGGGTGAGCGTCAGCCCGATCAGCACCAGCACCAGCAGCGCGATGCCCAGGATCGATGCGTCCCGAGGGGTGATGCTCAGCGGACCCCACTGCCAGACCTGCTGCAGCCCGTACTGCTCATAAGAGCGCGGGTTGCCCCCGTAGACGACCAGGACGACCTGACGCAGCAGCAGGGCGAGCCCGATCGTCGCGATGAACATCGAGACCTGGCTTGCCCGCCTGCGCCGCATCGGGCGCCACAGCACCAGCTCGCTGCCGCCGGCGAGCGCGGCGACGACCGGGATGGCCACCAGGGCGGCCAGCGCGATGTGCAGCCCGGCGGCGTTCAACCCGAACGCGACCACCGCCCCCACGGTGACCAGCTCGCCGTGCGCAAAGTTGATCAAACCGGTCGTGCCGAAGATGAGCGAGAGGCCGATCGCGGTGATCCCGATGAGCGCACCCAGCAGCAGGCCGTCCAGCGTCGCCTGGGCCAGTGCGGCGCCGAGGCCGGATCCCGAGGTCTCCACCTGGCCCAGTGGGAACAGGACGTTGCGCAGACTGCCCGGGTCGACCGTCACCTCCCGGCTGGCCTCGGCACCCTCCCGGAGGCTGATCCCGGCCGGCAGCGACTCCTCGTCGAGGCCCACCTCGTAGGTCCCGGGAGCCGGCACCGGGATCTCCCAGCGCCCGTCCGCGCCGCTGGTCACGGAGGCGACCTCGTCGCCGCCCTGGCTGAGCGTGACCTCCACGTCCGGGACGGGCTGGTTCGCAGCGTCGACGAGGCGGCCCTGGACCACCTCGCCGGCGGCCAGGGCCGGCGTTGCATCCAGCAGCAGGCAGCTGATCGCCACGGCGACCGCGGCCAGGCACGACGCGAGCGCCGACGTCCACCGCCGCGGGCGGACATCTGCCGACGCCCGGGTCAGAGCGGCCACCTGACCTCCGACACTCGGCCGGCGCCGCGGGAGCTCCGGGGGAAGGACATCCCTGAAGGGTGGTCGGAGCACGTCGGGGCGTCCAATACCGACAACGGGCGCTGTTGATACGGACGGGCTATCAGGACGGCTGTTGTCATATCAGTAATCACCCGGCGACACTCCGGCAACAGCCGCCGTCCACCCACCGTCTCCGCGGTGACCATCACCCCTCCGTTCCACCGTGGAGGTCCAGCAGGATCGTCCCGCGCTCCGTGCGACACCCTCGGCCAGACTCCGGGCCATGGACCTCGAGGCCTTCTACCTACCGCTCGGTGACAACCGCTTCTCCCCCACCCGGGCCACCGAGAGCCCCTGGGAGACCAGTGCCCAGCACGGCGGGCCGCCGTCCGCGCTGCTGGCGCACCTGGCGACCGCCGCCGCGGGTGAGCACCTGCGGGCGGCCCGGGTCAGCGTCGACTTCTTCGGCGCCATCCCCCGCCGCGAGCTGACCATCGAGGTCTCCCCCGTCCGCCCCGGCCGGCGGATCGACCTCACCGAGGCCGCGATGACCGTCGAGGGCCGCACGGTCGCCGTCGCCCGGGTCTGGTCGATCGCCACCGGCCCGACGCCGCCGGTGGTCACCGAGCTGACCCCGCCGCCCGCCGTCCCGGAGGTGTCCAGCTCGTTCCTCCCGCACCTCCCCGACTGGGGCTTCGGCCAGGCCCTCGACTGGCGCTGCACCGCCGGCTCACCGGACGAGACCGGCCCGGCCGACGTCTGGACCCGGGTCCTGGTCCCGCTGATCGCCGGCCAGGAGCTCACCCCGCTGGACCGCACGCTGGTCGCCGCCGACGCCGCCAACGGCCTCTCCGCCGAGCTGCCGATCAGCAGCTGGCTGTCCATCCCGCCGGGCATGACCACCCACCTGACCCGCGAGCCGGACGGCGAGTGGGTGCACCTGTCCGCCCGCAGCTCGATCGCCGCCGACGGCATCGGGCTGTGCCTGGGCACGCTGTCCGACGCCGCCGGCGAGATCGGCCAGGTCTCCCAGCCGCTGCTCGTCCGCGAACGCTGACCGGGGACATAGCAGCGCAGATACCGCCGCCCCGGCACACCGATCTGAGTGACACCCGGGCCGTTATTCTCACTTAAGTGCGGATCTGAGAATAAGGTGACCCTGTGTTCTCAGCCGGATCGCCGTGGCCGACGTTGTCCGACCAGGAGGTGCCCTGGTACCCGCGACTGCCGTCCGACGTCGTCCCCCGGTCGGTTCGACTGCGCCACTCGGGTCCCTACCGGGCAGCCGTGGTCCCGCTGATCGCCACCGCGAGGCCCACCCTCGACGCCGCGACCTCGGCGCTGGCCGACGAGGCCTCTCGGGAGATCGCCCGGTTCGACGCGGAGCTCGGCGGCGAGATCGCCCCGTTCGCCACCGTCCTGCTCCGCAGTGAGTCGGCGTCCTCGTCGCAGATCGAGCAGCTCACCGCCGGCGCCCGGGCCATCGCCGTCGCCGAACTCGGGGACGGCGCCAGCCGTAATGCGGCGTCCATCCTCGGCAACGTCCGGGCCATGCGGGCGGCACTCGACCTGGCCGGCGACCTGAGCCCGAGCACGATCCTGGCGATGCACGCCGCCCTGCTCGACGAGGTCGAACCCACCATCGCCGGACGGTGGCGCACCGACCAGGTCTGGATCGGCGGGGACTCCTACGGGCCGCACGGGGCGGCCTTCATCCCGCCGGTCGCCGACGACGTACCGGCGCTGATCGACGACCTGGTCGCCTTCGCGCACCGGGAGGACGTCCCGGTGCTGGTGCTCGCCGCGGTCAGCCACGCCCAGTTCGAGACCATCCACCCCTTCCCCGACGGCAACGGCCGCACGGGCCGCGCGCTGATCCACGCGCTGCTGCGCCGGTACGAACTCACCCGCGCCGTCACCGTCCCGGTGTCCGCCGGGCTGCTCAGTGAGGTCGACGGCTACTTCGCTGCGCTCACCGCCTACCGCGAGGGCGACATCGACCCGATCGTGTCGGCCCTGTCCACCGGCGCACTGTCGGCAGTGGTGAACGCCCGACACCTGGTCGCCGACCTGCACCAGGTGCGCGCCCGCTGGGACGACGTCGTCCTCGCCCGCCGCGACGCAACCGCCTGGCGAGTGGCGGACCTGCTCGTGCGCCAGCCCGTGCTCGACGCCGCCACCATCGCCCGCGAGCTCGGCGTCTCCCCCGGCAACGCCCTGCGTGCCCTCGAGCCGCTCGTGGCCGCCGGCGTGGTCACCGAGTTCACCGGCCGGGCCCGCAACCGGCTCTGGCAGGCAGCCGAGGTGCTCACCGCGGTGGACGCCTTCGCCGCCCGCGCCGGACGCCGCCGAGCTGCCGGCTGAGAACGAGGAACTAGACCCCGAGGTGCGCCAGGGCCTGCAGCAGCAGGTGGCTCTGCCCGTTCGCCAGCTCGGCCAGCAGCGTCGGCTCCCGGACCTCCTGCGGGGTGAACCAGGTCAGCTCCAGCGCGTCCTGCTGCGGTGCGCAGTCACCCTCGACCGGGACGACGTAGGCCAGCGACACCGCGTGCTGCCGCGGGTCGTGGAACGGCGTCACCCCCGGCGTCGGGAAGTACTCGGCGATGGTGAACGGCTGCGGCGCGGGCGGCACCCGGGGCAGCGCGAGCGGGCCGAGGTCCTTCTCCAGGTGCCGGAGCAGCGCCGACCGCACCCGCTCGTGGTAGAGCACCCGACCGGACACCAGCGCCCGCTTGACCAGCCCGTCGCTGCCGGCCCGCAGCAGCAGACCGACCGAGGTCACCACGCCCTGGTCGTCGACCCGCACCGGCACCGCGTCGACGTAGAGGATGGGCAGCCGCTCGCGCGCGGCGTCCATCTCCTCACCGGAGAGCCAGCCAGCGTCGTTCTTCGTCGTCGCCTCGGTCATGGGTCACTGTCTAATCGATGCGGGTCCGGTCGCGGTGCGGCGGGCCCCGTGGCGCGTCGCACGGTCACGACCGGACCTCGGACTGCCGAGTACCGATTGCATGAGCACCCGAACCGACGACGCGCTCAACAGCTGGCTCGCCGACCTGACCGGCGGCGAGACCTCGATGCGCCGACTTCGCAAGCGGCTGACCGAGGAGGGCACCCTGACCACCGAGCCGTGCCCCACTTGCCAGCACCCGGCCACCACGGACGTCGCGCACACCGGCCACTGGGTCGCCGAGCCCGTCACCTGAGCAGGCTCAGCGCCCCCGGCTGACGACCTCCTCGAACTGCGCCGGCGTCAGCGGCGGCCCGGGCAGCTCGCCGTCGGTCGGCCGCAGGCCGTCCAGCGCGATCGTCACCACCCGCCGCCAGATCTCCGGGGCGACGTCCCGCGACCGGGTGGTGACCGCGCCGACCATCACCGGGATCAGCGCGACGTCCAGCGCGGTCACCTCCGGCCGCACCTGCCCGCGCTCCTTCGCCCGGTCGAGCAGCGCCCCGACCACCGGTGCGATCCGGGACGTCGCCGCTCCGGCCCGGGCCCGCGCCTGCGGCCCGAGCATGAACTCCTGCAGCCCCCGGTCGCCGGCCTGCAGCTCCACCACCTGCACCAGGAACCGGCGCAGGCCCTCGCCCGGGTCGTCGGCCGCGAGCGCCTCGTCGGCGAGCCGGCCGACGAGGGCGAGCTGGTCCTCGAACAGGGCGAGCATCAGGTCCTCGCGGGTCGGGAAGCGCCGGTAGACCGTGCCGACGCCGACGTCGGCCGCGCGCGCCACCTCGTTGTGCGTGACCGCCCGGCCGGTCTCGGCGAACAGCTGCCGTGCCGCCGCGAGCACCCGCTCCCGGTTGCGCGCGGCGTCCCGGCGCAGCGGCGTCGACCCGGTCATCGCGCGGCGAGCACCTCCCGTGCCGTCGTCCAGTCCCGCGGACCGTAGCGGTCGTTGTCCAGCGGCCCGAGCTCGGCGTCCCCACTGAACATGCTGTGCAGGTACTGCATCCCCTGCCACACCGGGAATGGCGACTCCTCGTCCCGGGACACCGCACGACCCACCTTGGCCACCCCGGCGATCAGGCCGGGCGTGCCGGCCCAGGTCGGCCGGAACCGCCGCCCGGTCAGCTCGGTCATCGTCGCGGCCAGCTGCCGGGCGGTGACGGTGTCGCCGGCGACCTCCAGGTACCGCGGGGCGGCCTCGTCCAGAGCGGCGTCGGCGGTGAACGCCGCGGTGTCGTCCTTGGTGGTGAAGTCCAGCGGCTGGTCGGCGTCGCCCCAGTACAGGACCCGGTCCCGGCCGGACAGCACGATCGGCGCCTGGCCGGTGAGCAGGTCGGCGAAGGCGCCGTTGAGCACCGACGTCGCCCGGATCGGAGCACGGTCGAGCACCCGGGCGAAGTCCCGGCGGAGCTCGAAGTTCCGGTTCGAGCCGGGGGCCACGCGCCGGTAGTCGGCGGAGAAGTCCGAGGGGATGAACCGCGGGACGCCGGCCGCCACCGCGGCCTCCAGCAGCCGGGTCTGCAGGCCGACCATCACGTCCCGCAGCCCGTTGAGGGTGGAGAGGACGACGTCGGCCCCCTCGCTCACCCGCCGCAGGTCGGCGGGGTCGTCGTGGTCGGCCTCCACGACGGTGGCGCCGAGCCCCGCCAGCCGCGCGGTCTTCTCCGGGCCGGCGCCGGTGCGGACCAGCGCCCGGACGTCGGCCCCTCTCGCGACCAAGGCGCGGATCGTGCGAGCACCGAGGTCACCACTGGCGCCGGCGAGCAGGACTGTGGTCATGCGGGTCTCCTCGACCAAGGAAACGGATCGGGTTGTCCGCTTCGCTGAGTCGACGGTAAACCCGGCCTGACGGCCGGCCGTCAGGCGGTGGGCGACCAGCCCAGCGCCGGGCCGAGGTGCTGGGCCATGTCGGTGAGGATCTGCACGTAGTCGTCGTGCTCGAAGCTGAACGGCAGCGCGAAGACCACCTCGGTCACCTCGCGGAAACCGGCGTGGGCGTACAGCTGCTCGGCGATCTGCTCCGACGTCCCGACCAGGTCGGGGGCGAACATCAGCCGGGCCGGCCCCTGCGGGGTCGCCGTCCGCGGCAGCCGCGCCTCGACGTAGGCGGCGTACTTCGCCCGCTGATCCGCCGACGCCGAGTCGGTCGGGATGACCACCAGGCCCTGCGACGCCCGCCCGGTCGGGTTGGCGGCCTTGAAGGCCTGCAACTGGGCGGCCTGCTCGGTGGCGAAGTCCTCGCTGGTCTCCGCCTTGACCACCGACGAGCTCAGGAAGTGCAACCCCTTTTCCCCTGCCCAGACCGCCGACCTCAGCGACGCGCCGCCGTACCAGAGCCGCGACCGCAACCCGGGCGAGTGCGGCTGCACCCGATCCGACCACTCCTCCACCACACCCTCCCGGCCGGCGAAGGACGACGCGGGCGCGCCCTCGACGAAGCGCAGCAGCCGGGCCACCCGCTCGTAGGTGAAGTCCTCCACGTCGGCGGTGTCCGGGTACAGCGCGGCCCGGACGTCGTCCCAGTGCATCGGTGGGCCAACCGAGAACCCGGGGTTGAGCCGGCCGCCGCTCAGCACGTCGACCGTCGCGAGGTCCTCGGCCAGGCGCAGCGGGTTCTCCCACGCCAGCGGGATCACCGCCGTCCCCAGCTCGATCCGGGACGTGCGCTGGGTGGCCGCCGCCAGCACCGCGACCGGGGAGGAGATGCCGTACTGCAGGTGCCGGTTGCGCAGCCAGGCGCTGTCGAAGCCCAGCTGCTCCCCCAGCTCGATCACCCGCAGCGTCGACTCGTGCCCGCCCCGCGGGTCGGCCTCGTCGAACAGGCCGATGGTCAGGAAACCCAGCTTCTCCAGCGGCACCCCGGGCGACGGCATGGCGCGATCAGACCAGACCGGGCTCAGGCATCGGTCGCCGGCAGTGCGGTGGCGACCGGCGGGATGCCGGGCCGGACCGCCAGCCCCGGGACGACGGCGGTGAGCCCGTTCTGCAGCCGCCGCATGCCGACCATCATCCGGGTCTTCACCGTGCCCAGCGGAGCGCCGGTGCGCTGGGCGATCTCCCGCTGCGTGTAGCCACCCCAGTACGCCAGCACCAGCGCCTCCCGCTGCACCGCGGGCAGCTCCGCCAGGGCCGTGCGCACCCGCGCGTCGGCCATCCGGCCGGCGACCAGCTCGGCCACGTCGAGCGGGGACTCCTCCCGGAACCGCTCCGCCACCCCGTCCAGCCGACGCTGCTGCGAGGACTCGTGCCGGACGGCGTCCACCGCCTTGTGGTGCACCAGCGCCAGGAACCAGGAACGGAACGAGCCGCGGGCCCCGTCGAAGGCGGCCGGGTCGCGCCAGTAGGCGACGAAGGCCTCCTGGACGACGTCCTCGGCGAGCCGGTCGTCGACCAGGATGCGCCGGGCCAGCGCCAGCGCCGGGGCGGTGTGCTGGTCCAGCAGGTCGGCGATGGAGGCCGGGGCGGTGCGGCCGGGCGCGGGAACGACGCTGTTCGTCACCCCTGATGGATGGCACACAACTCGATCGTCCAAACGGCTCTTCACCCGGACGAGTGAGCGCGGTCACCCGCCCGGGAAATACAGACCGCCGACCCGGGTGGACCCGGGTCGGCGGTCAGGTGGAGCAGGAGAGGGATCAGCGGTCCTCGGTCACCGGCTGCAGCAGCTCGGCGGCCGGCCGGGGCGCGGGCACCGCCGTCGTCCCGAACAGGCTCACGCCCGATGGTGCGGCCATCATCGCCTCGAGCTCGCCGGTGTCCAGCGTCGGCTCGATCGGCTCCAGGGTCGGCTCGAAGACCTCCGGCTCGGCGCCGCCGCGGCCGGGTGTGATCCGCCGCAGCAGGCCGCGCAGCGAACGGGCCTCCTTGCGGCGGGCCTTGCGCTCGGCTGCCCGGGCGGCCTCCTCGCGGGCGGCGAGGTCGCGGTCCAGGATCTCCCGCGCGATCCGGTCGGTCTCGGCCGCCACGATCAGGTCGGCCCGGGCCTGCTGCGCCCGCTGCCGGCCGTCGCGCCGGATCTCCTCGGCCTCGACCTCCTCGTCGTCGCGCACCTTCACCAGCCGGTCGTAGGCCGTCGGCAGGGCGAAGTTCAGCAGCGTCTTCATCAGCACCGGGAGGATCTCCACGCTGAGGAAGAGCAGGAAGAGCATCACGTGGGCCACGTGCGCCATCGGCCGCTCCTCCGACAGCCGGTCGATCGCCTCGAGCCGGGCCAGGATGCCGTCGCTCTGGCTGTTCTCCGCGTCGAACGCGGCCTGCTCGGCCAGTCGCGCGTCGGTCAGCCGGCTCAGCTCGGCCTGGTCGGTCACCAGCGCGGCCTTGGCCAGCGCCACGCTGCGGGCCGCGGCACCGACGGCGTCCTTCTCGGCCGTGGTGCGCGTCTGCAGCAGCGCCGCCTCGGCGGCGTCCAGCTCGGCCTTCGCCGTCTCCCGCACCGCCGCCTGCTGACCAGCCGCCGCCGCCGCGGCGAAGTACGCCGCGCCCTGACCCTCGTCGCCGGACCCACAGGTGCCGTCGAGCTCGCACTGCGCCTTGGCCTGCAGCTCGTCGTACCGGCCCGACGCCGCGTCGTAGACGGCCTTCTTGCTGTCCCGCTCGGCCTGCGCCGCCGCCACCCGCGGGTCGGTGTTCGGGTCGGTCGCGCCGCCGCTGGCGACCACGGCCTGGTCGTCGGCGATCGACCGGGTGAGCACCGGGATCTGCGCGTACCGGGCGTCGGCGTCCAGCTCGTCGGTGAACTTCTCGGCCGCCTCCGCCTGCAGCGTCACGATCGTGGCGTCGACCTCCTTGCTGAACACCTGCAGCGTCAGCGGCGTGGAGATGACCGTGCCGAGGACGACGGCCAGCGCCAGCCGCGGCACCGCCAGCCCCACGTTGCGCCACCAGGACGAGTCGTGGCCCATCCCGACCAGCAGCATCCGGTCCAGGTTGAGGATCACCAGCCCCCAGCCCAGACCGATCAGGACGGCGATCCACCACCAGGCGCCCAGCGCCATGTGCACGGCGAACGCCATCGACAGCGCGGCCAGCGCACCGGTGCTGACCAGCACGCCACCGAGGGCGACGTACTTGGACCGGGCGCCGGGGGCGACCCGCAGCAGATCGAGCCGGGCGCCGGCCAGCACGGCCAACCGATCGCCGACAGAACGGGGGCGGGACCTCATCCGTGGATTCCTCTCGCAGAACGACCAAGGGAGGTATCGGTCGCCCACGACCGAGCCGGTACCGGTCAGCGACTGTGAGACATCTCCGACCGCCGGGACACCACGTAACGGCACCGTCACGTCTCGGACACGGCTGCCGCACACGCGGAGGGTGAGGTCTCCCTCGAGAACGCACAGCGCGCTCTTCGTCCGCCCGCCGTCCGCGTACGGCGGCCGGCCACGTCGGCCTCGAAGGAGACCCATGAGCCCCCAGCTCGTCCGGCGCGCGATCGCCGGCACCGTCGCAGCCACCACCGTCCTGGCGCTGGCTGCCTGTTCGTCCGACTCCGCCGAGGCCAGCGGCAGCGACGACGGGGGCACCCAGACCGTCACGATCGGGACCCTGCGCGGCCAGCCGCACTTCTACGCCCCGTTCCTCTACGACGAGTACGCCCCCGAGGGGGTCGAGTTCGAGGTCGTCGTCCTGGACACCGCGCCCTCGCTGACCGACGCCGTCATCTCCGGCGCCGTCGACTTCGCGATCACCGGTGTTGTGGCGACGGTCGCCTCGGTCGCGCAGGACCGCGACATCACCCTGGTCGCCTCCGCGGCCGACGGCGGCTTCGGCTTCATCGGGGGCGAGGGCATCGAGACCGTCGCCGACCTGACCGGCAAGACGGTCGGCTACATCCAGGGCAGCGCCCCGGAGATCGCGATGCGGCTGATCCTGGAGGAGAACGGCATCGACCCGAGCAGCCTGGAGCTGATCGCCGTCCCGCCGCCGGAGATGGCCTCGGCTCTGGGCAGCGGCTCGATCGATGCCTTCTTCGGCACCGAGATCGCCGTCTCGCTCGCCACCGCCGCCGGCGCGAACGAGCTCACCGACCCCTACGCCACCCCGATCGGGCGGGTGAACCTCGGCCTCACCACCACCGGTGCGCTGATCGCCGAGGACCCGGAACTGGTGCAGCAGGTCGTCGACACCCACGCGGAGACCACCGAGTACATGGCCGACAACGTCGACGAGTGGCTGCCGGAGATGGTCGCGGAGTTCGGTGGCGACCAGGGCGTCTTCGAGTCGGCGCTGGACAACTTCTGGCTGCGCGCCGACCTGAGCGAGGAGTACCAGACCCAGGTCGAGGCGCTGGCCGACGCGATGGTCACCCTCGGGGTCATCGACACCGCCCCCACCGCGGCCGACCTCGTCGACACCTCCTTCGCCCCGTCCGCCTGAGCCCCCCGGGGCGCCGGCGCACCCGCGCCGGCGCCCCTCCCGCCCTGCGGGAGGAGAGGACCCCCATGACCACCACCGACGTCGCCACCGTCCCCGTCGCGGCCGCCGCCCCCACGGTCCCCGACACGCCCCGCCGGCGAGGCCGCGGGCGGCTGCCCACCGTGCTGCTCGGCCTGCCCGTCCCGGTCCTGTTCCTGGTGCTCTGGCACCTCGGCCGGGCGCAGGAGTGGGAGCTGCCGCTGGGCATCCGGATGGGCTTCCTGCCCTACCCCGCCGACGTCGCCGCGGGGCTGGTCAACTACGTCGCCGGCACCCGGGACGACGCCTTCAGCAGCCTGCTGTGGGAGGACCTGCCGGCCAGCGCGCTGCGCGTCGTCTCCGGCTTCGCCCTGGCCACCCTGATCGCCGTGCCGCTCGGCGTGCTGATGGGCCGATTCCGCACCGCCAACTCGCTGTTCGACCCGATGATCAACCTGTTCCGGCCGATCCCGGCGACCGCCTGGGTGCCGCTGGTCGCGCTGCTCATCGGCTACGGCGACCAGGCGTCGATCTTCCTGATCACGCTGTCCGCCTTCTTCCCGATCGTGCTGGGCACCATCAGCGGCGCCCGCCAGGTGCCCGAACGGCTGCTGGAGGCCGCCCGGATGCTCGGCACCTCCGGCGTCGGCACGCTGCTGCGGGTGGTCCTGCCGGCCGCCGCGCCCGCGATCGTCAACGGCATGCGGGTGGGCCTGGGCCTGGCCTGGGTGATCCTGGTGCTCAGCGAGACCACCGGCGTCCCGACCGGTCTGGGTTCGACGATCTTCCTGGCCCGCGACGTCGTGCAGACCGACCAGATCGTCGTCGGGATGATCTGCATCGCCGTCGCCGGCTTCCTCTCCGACCGGTTGCTGACGCTCTTCTTCCGCGTCCTGTTCCGCGACCGCCCGCTGATCAAGTAGGAGCCGACGATGGACACCGAACACCTCTCCGCCGGCCGCACCGCCGACGTCCGCATCGCCGGCCTGAGCAAGGTCTACGCCGGTGGGGTCGCCGCGATGGCCGACGTCGACCTGACCATCGCCTCCGGTGAGTTCGTCGCCGTGGTCGGCGCCAGCGGCTGCGGCAAGAGCACGCTGCTGCGCATCCTGGCCGGCTTCGAGCGGCCCAGCGGCGGCGTCGTCGAGGTCGGCGGGACGCCGGTCACCGGCCCCGGCCCCGACCGCGGCGTCGTCTTCCAGGACTACGGCCTGTTCCCCTGGCTGTCAGTGCGGGAGAACGTCGCCTACGGCCCTTCCCGCAAGAAGCTGCCCAGGGCCGAGGTCGCGGCGGTCACCGACCGGTTCATCGCCGCCGTCGGGCTGACCCGGTTCGCCGGGAAGTACCCCGCCCAGCTGTCCGGCGGCATGCAGCAGCGGGTGGCGATCGCCCGGGTGCTGGCCAACGACCCGTCACTGCTGCTGATGGACGAGCCGTTCGGCGCGCTGGACGCGCTGACCCGGGCGGACCTGCAGGCCGAGCTCAAGCGGATCCACGTCGACACCCGGACGACGGTGGTCTTCGTGACCCACTCGATCGAGGAGGCGGTCTACCTCGCCGACCGGGTCGTGGTGATGACCGGCGGCGCCTCGCACGGCGTGCCCGGCTCCATCCGCCGGATCGTCCCGGTCGACCTGACCGACCGCGACGTGACCAGCCCGGCCTTCAACGCGGTCAAGCGCGAGATCGCCGACCTGGTGCACACGGTGCCCGCCACCGTCTGACCCAGGAACCGCAGGGGCCAAAATCGCGACTTTGGCCCCCCTGATCGGGGGCCCGGGGTCGCCACCGCAGGCTCGACTTGGTGGGATGGGGCGTCCGGACGCCCCGGGCAGCGCACCAGGGAGGAGCCACATGCACCCGGACGGTCAGCTCCTGGGCGGGCGCTACGAGCTCACCGCGCTGATCGCCACCGGCGGCATGGGGCAGGTCTGGCAGGCCCGCGACACGTTGCTCGAGCGGGACGTCGCGGTGAAGGTGCTGCGCAGCGAGTTCACCGGTGACCCGACGTTCCTGGCCCGCTTCCGGGCCGAGGCCCAGCTCGCCGCCCGCCTGGTGCACCCGAACATCGCCACGCTGTTCGACTACGGCGAGGTCCCACCAGCCGGCCCGCGCGACGAGCACCTCGCCTACCTGGTGATGGAGCTGGTGCGCGGCGAGTCGCTGTCGGCACTGCTGCGCCGCGAGGGCCGGCTGAGCCCCGAGCGCACCCTCGACGTGCTGCGGCAGAGCGCCGCCGGCCTGGCCGCCGCCCACGCCACCGGCGTCGTCCACCGCGACGTCAAGCCCGGCAACGTGCTGATCGGCGACGACGGCACCGTCAAGATCACCGACTTCGGTGTCGCCGTCTCCGGCTCCAGCGTGCCGCTCACCCAGACCGGCCAGGTCATCGGCACCCCGCACTACCTCTCCCCCGAGCAGGCCCAGGGCGACCGGGCCACCGCGGCCAGCGACGTCTACGCCCTCGGCGTCGTCGGCTACGAGTGCCTGGCCGGCCACCACGCCTTCCACGCGGAGAGCTCGGTGCAGGTCGCGCTGATGCAGATCCGGGACACCGCCGCCCCCCTGCCGGACGACGTCCCGGCCCCGGTGCGCCAGCTCGTCGCGGCCGCGATGGTCAAGGACCCGGCCCAGCGCTTCCCGGACGGCGCCGCCTTCGGCACCGCGATCGACGACGTCCGCGCCGGGCGCCCCCTGCCGCAGACCGACCGGACGACGGTGCTCCCCGCAGCCGGGGTGTCGGCACAGTCGCCGAGCACGCGGGTCATGCCGGCCGTCGGCGGGGCCGTGGCCGCCGCCGGGGTGGGCGCCGTCGGTGCCGGTGCGGCCGGGCCTGGTCCCGAGCGGGAGCGGGAGGGCAGGCGCCGCCGCCTGCTGCTCCCGCTGCTCGGCGTGCTGATCGCGGCCGTCGTCGCCGTCGTCGGGTTCCAGGTGCTCGGCGACGACGGGACGGCCGACCCCACGACGACCCCGACGACGAGCACCGAGCAGACCTCCCCGGCCACGACCCCCACCGAGGCGACCACCCCCAGCGTGGAGCTGGTCGAGGTGGACGCCGCCGACTACATCGGCCGGCGGCTCTCCGACGTCGAGTCCGACCTGACCGGCCTCGGCCTGTCGGTCACCACCGTCCCGCGGGAGACGGCCGACGCCACCGAAGGCGCGGTCCTCGCCGTCAGCCCGGACGGCGAGCTGGCCGAGGGCACCGTCGTCACCGTCACCTACGCCACCGCCCCGCCCGCACCGACCCCCACCCCGACGCCGACCCCGACCGACGGCGACGAGGACGAGGCCGACGAGGACGAGCCGGACGAGGGCGACGACGACCGGGGCGGCGGCAACGGCACCGAAGGCGGCGGGAACGGCACCGAGGGCGGTGGGAACGGGAACCAGGGGAACGGGGGCGACGGCTGAGCCAGCCGCCGTGGTCAGCCCCCGGCGACGCGGGTGTTGTGGAACCGGGCGATCCACCACCCCCCTGCCCGCCGGACCAGGACGGCGGTCCCCCGGTTGGTGAAGTCGCCCTCCGGGGTCTCCATCCGCTGGTGGACGTCGGCGATCACCGTGTCCTCGTCCACCAGGGTCAGCTGCTGGACCTCCTGCCGGATGCGCCAGTGCCGTGCCGGTCCGGTCAGCCGGTGCTCGTGGTACCCGGTGAGCTCATCCGCGCCGCTGGTGCGCCGGCCGTCCGGGGACACGGAGACGGCGTCGGCGAGGAAGGCGGCCATCGAGGTGCCGGGGGTCTTGGCGTTGAAGCCCGACTGGATGCCGGCGAGGACGGCGGTGACCGCCTCGGCGACGTCGTCGGGGACGGGGCCGATCGCGGCGCGGGGCCGATCGGCGGGAGCCCCGGTCATGCCGCGTAGGGCGCACGGTCGCGGGCGGTGCGCAGGGCCTGCCCCCACCACACCAGCTGCTCCAGCAGGCGCTCGGCCGCGGCGGTCGCCCGCTCCGGGGCCCGGAGCCGGCCGGCCTCGTCGAACAGCTCGCCGTAGTGGGCGAAGCTGACCGTCTCCCGGATGGTCGTGGCGTGCACCTCGGCGAACACCGGCCGCAGGTGCTCGACCGCCCGGAGCCCACCGGAGATGCCGCCGTAGCTGACGAAGCCCACCGGCTTGGCGTGCCACTCGGCGTCGAAGGTGTCGATGGCGTTCTTCAGCGGCCCCGGGTAGCTGTGGTTGTACTCCGGGGTGACGACCACGAACGCATCCGCCTGGTGCAGCCGGCTGGAGACGGCCGACGTGGCCCCTGCACCGGCCGCCGACCCCACGTCGGGGAGCCGCACGTCGGCGAGGTCCAGCACCTCCACGCGGAGGTCACCCCGCCGTCCGGCGACCGCGGCGAACCACCCCGCGACCACCGGCCCACCACGGACCGCACGGGTGCTGGCCACCACGATCGTCAGCGTCATCGGCCGGTCCCCCGGCCCCTGTCTGTCTTGACTGGTCATGCCGGCGACGCTAGGACTTCAACAATGGTTGAAGTCAAGGTCGCAGACGGTCTCACCGTCGGCCAGGTCGCCGAGGCCAGTGGCGTGGCCGCCTCCGCAGTCCGCTTCTACGGGCAGCACGGCCTGATCAGCAGCGTGCGCACGTCCGGGAACCAACGGCGCTTCGGCCCCGACGCCGCCTGCCGGGTGAAGGTCGCCCGGGTGTCGCAACGCATCGGGCTCACGGTCGCGGAGGTCGCTGCGGTGCTCGCCGAGCTCCCGTCGGACCCGACCCCCGCCGACTGGGGCCGGGTGCACGACGCGCTCGTGGCGGAGGCCGAGGCGCGGATCGGCGACCTCCGGACCCAGCTCCAACTCCTGAGTTCCGGAGAGCTCCTCTGCCAGCTGTGACTCCCGCCCCAGGAGCCCCACGCCGGCGCGGCCGAACGTGGAGGATGTGCCGGTGCACCCCAACGGTCAGCTCCTCGGGGGGCGCTACGAGCTGCAGACGCTGATCGCCTCCGGCGGCATGGGCCAGGTGTGGCGCGCCCGCGACACCGTGCTCGGCCGGGACGTCGCGGTCAAGATCCTGCGCAGCGAGTACACCGCCAACGCGACCTTCCTCGCCCGCTTCCGGGCCGAGGCGCAGCACTCCGCCGGCCTGGTGCACCCGCACATCGCCACCCTCTTCGACTACGGCGAGGTGCTGCCGGACGCCAGCACCCGCGGCGAGCACCTCGCCTACCTGGTGATGGAGCTGGTCCGCGGCGAGTCGCTGGCGACGCTGTTGCGCCGTGAGCCGCGGCTGTCGCCGGACCGCACGCTGCAGGTGCTCCGGCAGTGCGCCGCCGGGCTGGCGGCCGCGCACGCCGCGGACGTCGTCCACCGGGACGTGAAGCCGGGCAACGTCCTCCTCGCCGACGACGGCGGGGTCAAGCTCACCGACTTCGGCGTCGCGGTCTCCGCCACCAGCGTGCCGTTGACCATCACCGGCGAGGTCGTCGGCACCGCCCACTACCTCTCCCCCGAGCAGGCCGCCGGCAACCGTGCCACCCCGGCCAGCGACGTCTACGCCCTCGGCCTGGTCGGCTACGAGTGCCTGGCCGGGCACCGCGGCTTCGACGGCGGGGACGCGGTGGAGGTCGCGCTCCGGCGGATCCGGGAGGTCCCGCCGCCGCTGCCCGATGACGTCCCGTCTCCCGTGCGCCGGCTGATCGAGCGCGCCATCGCCAAGGACCCCGCCGAGCGGTTCGCCGACGGCGCCGCCTTCCGCGCCGCCATCGACGACGTCCTCGCCGGGCGGCCCGTCGGCGAGGCGGACACCGGGCCACGGACGGCGGTGATGCCGGCCATCCGGACGGCGGAGATGCCTGCCGTCCGCACCCCGACCCCGCTGCCGCCCTTCCCGGCGACCCAGACCTACACGCTCCCCCCGGCCGACGAGGACGACGTCGACGAGCCCGAGCAGGAGAGCCGTCGCCGCTGGCCGTTCCTGGTCGCCACCCTGCTCGCCTTCCTCGTCGCGATGGGGAGCACCTTCGGCCTGCTCCAGCTCGCCACCGACCGCGAGGACCCGCCGGCCACCGCCCAGCCGACCGCGACCGCCGAACCGACGCCCCCGAGCACCCCGGTGGTGCAGCTGGTCTCGCTCTCCACGGCGGACTACGTGGGCCGGCCGGCGGCCGAGGTGCAGGCCGAGCTGGTCGAGCGCGGTCTGGTCCCGACGCTGCGGCCACTGCAGACCGGCGACGTCCCCGACGGCTCGGTGATCGCGCTCGACCCGGTCGGTCAGGTGCTCCCCGGTGCCGCGGTGACCGTCACCCACGCGGTCGCCCCGCCGCCGCCACCTCCGCCGCCCGCCCCCGCCCCCGCACCGGCGCCC